>NZ_JBHVUH010000027.1:0-46460 GCF_042884245.1 Streptomyces sp. NPDC058145
GTACACCTGCTCGTGCACTACCCGCCGAAGGTCGCCCTGCCCAAGCTGATCAACAGCCTCAAAGGCGTCAGCTCCCGCTACCTGCGCGCCGAGTAGACCGGCCGCATCAACCGCATTGGCCTGGGCTCCGTCTTCTGGTCCCGGTCCTACTTCGCGGCATCGTGCGGCGGTGCACCGCTCAGCGTCGTCCGCCAGTACATCGAGGGACAGAAGCGGCCTGTCTGACCGTCACCCCGGAGGCGGAGCGAACTCCGGCGCTGCGCGCCTCCGGTGCGAGGATGCGATCCCCTCCCCGGCTGAAGCCGGGGATACCCACGCAAGATCAGGATGGACGGCGACGACATCGGACGATGGCTCCAGCAGCAAAAACAGCCGAGCACCTGGTCGCGGCTCTACCCGAGCAGCAGGACCGGCTGTCCACGCTGGGCGTACAGCCCACTGAGGCCGCGTCTTCCGCCCCGACAGCCAACCGCACGGCGAACAGCCCGAGCAAGAGACACCAGGCATTCCAACGCGGCCTCGTGGCCCTCGCACAGTACGTCGCCCGCGAAGGCCACCACCGTATCCCCAAGGGCCACTCGGAGGAGATCACGATGGCGGGCGAGGCAGCGCCGGTAATCGTCAAACTGGGCGTATGGATCACCAACACCAAGACCCGCCGCGACAAACTCACCGAAGAACAGCTGGACGCGCTACGGAAACTGGGCATCGACTGGACGTGAGCACGCCTGCTGGATGTTGGAGCGCGGTGCTGGTCTCTGGTCCTGCGGGGTGAGGTTCTGCGCTCATCCGAATTGCCGGGAGTGAGATTTCAGTTCCTACTGACGTGCCGTCAAATCCGCAGCGCTGCGAGACGATCCGGTCCCGACAGGCCGTCGAATCGGTAGTGTACGAAGCTGGCGTGGCAGGTGTCGCGAAGGGGGAAGCATGGCGTACCTGGTCGAGTTGCCCGTTTCCGGGGCGGGCGGCGCGGGAGCGGGTGGCGAGGGGGCGGGATCCGCTCCGTCGGATGCGACCGGCATCATCAAGGTCCAGATCGACGAGGTCGCGGACGGGCTGGTGCAGGTCGCCCGTCCCGGGCAGGTCGTGGCGCGGGCGACCCGGTCGCTGAACGACATGCTCGCCGGGATCCGGCCGGTCGCGGAGAACTTCGTCGACGGATTCCGCGACATGGCACGGCAACCCGACGAGATCGGCGTCGAGTTCGGCCTGTCCCTGTCGGCCGAGGCGGACGTGGTGATCTCCCGGACGACCGGACAGGCCAACTTCAAGGTCACCCTGACCTGGCGCAATGAGTCGTCCGGCGAACCGGCAGCGGACGCCGCGGGATGACAGTGCCCGCGTTACCGCCCGAGCGTACGGTGGGTACGGGCCCGCAGTCCCTGGACGCGGCCGTACTGCGTGTCCTCGACGGCCGTGGGCAGCCCGTCGGCGTCGCCTTCCTGGTCTCCGACACGCTCGCCCTGACCTGCGCGCACGTGGTTCATGCGGCCCTGGGCACGACGGGGGACGCGGCGCCTCCCGCTTCCGCCCGGATCCAGGTCGACCTTCCCCTCCTGCCCGCTCCGCAGCCCGACGGCGGCACGCCTGCGACGACGGCCGGTGTCGAGCACTGGGTGCCGCCGCGGACACCCAACGGGGGATCCTCGGTGCCCTCCGCGCGCGCCGAGTCCTCTATGCCCGCCACGCGCGACGATGTCGTCGAGCCCGCCGACGTGGCCGTGCTTCGGCTGCAGACGCCGCTTCCGGGAGCGGCACCGGTGCGTTTGGTGCACGCGGACGAGTTGTGGGGGCACCCGATGCGGGCGTTCGGGCTGCCCGTCGGCCGTCCCGGCGGGGTCTGGCACGCGGGGGTGTTGCGGGGTCGGCAGGCCGACGGCTGGGTGCAGGCCGATCTCGCCGGCAACGGGTATCCGGTGTCCCGGGGCTTCAGCGGCGGCCCGGTATGGGACGATCGGCTGTCAGGTGTCGTCGGCATGGTCACGGTGGCCGAGTCCGGACAACCGCCCGTCAGTTACCTGATACCCACCGGCGGACTGTTGGCCGCGCGGCCCGAGCTGCGCGCGGTCACGCTGCCGCCGTCGCCGTTCCGGGCTCTCTCGGCATTCCAGGAAACGGACGCGGCGATCTTCCACGGCAGGCGGGCCGAAAGCGACGACGTGGCGCGGGCACTGGCCGCCGAGCGCCTGGTCACCGTCGTGGGGCCGTCGGGATCCGGCAAATCGTCGCTGGCCCTGGCCGGCGTGGTGCCCCGGCTGCGCGCGGAAGGCGCCCAGGTGGCGGTGGTGAGGCCGACTCCCGGCAGTAGCCCGCTCACTGCCTTCGCGGCGGCGGTGCTGCCGCTGCTGGAGCCCGGCTTGCCCGAGGCCGAGCGCCCCCAGCGGATCACGGAACTCGTCGAAGTGCTGCGCCGCCACGGCCCGGCGGACCTCGTGGCCCGGCTGCTCCAGCTGAGGCGCGGCAGCCGACTGCTCCTCGTGGTCGACCAATTCGAGGAGGTCCTCGGCCTGGAACCGGACGCTGTCGACGAGCTGGCCGACCTGCTCACGGGCGACTCGCTGCCCGGCACTGTCCGCGTACTGATCACGTTGCGCGCCGACTTCCTGGAGCAGGTGCTGGCCCATCCGCGGTTCGGCCCGGAGATCGGCGGACACCTGCACGCGCTCGCCCCGCCGGCCCCGGAATGCCTGCGCGAGATCGTGACCGTGCCCGTGGAGGCCGTCCCGGGTGTGTTCTACGAACCCCATCTCGCCGAGCGCATCCTCGCCGACACCGACCCGGGGCCGGGTCGGCTGCCGCTCCTTGGCCTCACTCTCGACCTGCTGTGGCAGCGGCAGCAGGGCGGCCTGCTGACGCACCGGGCGTACGAGGAGCTTGGCGGTGTGACCGGCGCGTTGGGCGAACACGCCGACCGGGTCTGGGAAGCGTGCGTGCCGCCCGGGGACGAAGAAGCGGCCAGGCGGCTGTTCACCCGGCTCGTCCGGGTCCCGGTCGGCACGCCCGCGCCCATCCGGCGGATGGCGTTGCGCACCGAACTGCGCGCCGAGGAGTGGAGGGTCGCGCAACGGCTCGCGGGGACGAGGCTGTTGGTGACCGGCCGCGACGTCGAGGGCACCGAGACCGTGGAACTCGCGCACGAGGCGCTGATCAGCGACTGGGGCAAACTGGCCGACTGGACCACCGGGGACCGTGCCTTCCTGGAGTGGCGGGCCGCTCTGCAGCAGGACATGGACCGCTGGGAGCACGCCGAGCGTCCCTCGCAGTTGCTTCCGACGCCCCTGCAGCTCGCCCGGTCCGAACAGTGGCTGAGCGAACGCGGCGAAGAACTGACGGATACCGAACGGCGCTACCTGGACGCCGGCCGCGCCCACCGCCGCGCGAGGGTCCGTCGGCGGCGGACGGTGCTCTCGGCCGTCGGTCTCGTCGTGGCACTGGTCCTGGTGGCACTGTCGTCGCTCTACGCCACGCGGGAGGAGAGCCGGAGACGCGCGGCGGAAGCCGCCTCCCGCGCTCTCGCTGTGGCTGCGGAGGACGACGTACGCACGGAACCCGCCCTCAGCGTGCTGAAGGCACTTGCCGCCTACCGCACGGCGCCGACGCCGGAGGCCCGCAACGCGCTCCTGCGGCAGTACCTGCGCTTCAAGGACTACGACCGGGTACTGTCCGGTGTGCTGGGCACGGTCCGGGAGGTCACCACCAGTGCGACCGGCGACGTCGTGCTGGCCACCTCGAAACTGGGCCGGGCCGTCCTGTACGTCGGCGCCACCTCCGGTCCGGTGCGCAGCGCCCAGGTGCCCTCAACCGGGCAGGTCCAGGGAGTCGCGGTGTCCGCGGACGGCAGGCGCGGCGCCTACGTCCAGGCGGACGGCAGGGCCGTGTGGTTCGAGGCAGACACCGGCGCCGCAGGCCTGCTCGGCCCGATGCACCGGCTGCCCGACGCGCCGGGCGGCAGCAACGTCAGCTGGGAATCCTCGGTGCGCCCCGCGATGTCGGCGGACGGCCGTGTCCTCGCTGCGCGCGTCCGAGGCCGCCTGGTGTGGTGGAACCTGGACCGTGGCACCCTCGCCGGTGAGGTGCCCGCACCCCACGACATGAACACCGCCCTGTGGCTCGGCCCGGACGGGCGGACGCTGCTGACGAAGGTCTACACGGCGTCGGGCGCGCAGGCGCTGAAGTCCGTGGACATGGGCACCGGCCGCGTCACGCAACTCCTCTCCGAGGCCAAGGAGATCCTCGTGTCCGGTGACCGCCGCACCGCGGTCGTGTGCCGAGCGGAGGGCAAGCACACCGTCGTCAGCCGTCACCGGACCTCCGACGGCGCCGGGATCGGCCGCCCCTACCGCGAGCAGGACAAGGCGTATGTCACTGACATATGTACGGTGGACGCCGTCGACGCGACCGGGCGGCGCGTCTCGCTCCCCTGGGGTGAAGGACTGCGCGTCGTGGACCTGAACAGGAGCGAGACGATCTCCTGGTCGCCGCTGCCGCGATCCGGCGCACAGTCCATGCCCGCGGACCTCCTTGCGGAGTCGCACGGCAGGCTCTACTACGTGAGCCAACAGGAGTCGATGATCACCTTCCTGGGACTGACACCGGGCAGACGACTGCCCGAGGTCGCTCAGCAGCGGCTCACCGCCGACGGGAAGCGGACGATCACCGTCCTGGAGGACGGCTCCCGCATGGAACTGCGCCCGGCCGACCCGGGGCGGAGAGGACAGGTCTTCGCGGAGGCGTCCCGGGCGAAGCCGTACTGGGTGCCCGACCAGCCCGACCTGCCCGTCTTCGACGGCACCGGCAGGCTCGTCGCCGACCGCGAGTCCGCCGACACGGTGGTCGTCCGGGACACGTCGACGCTGCGGAAGGTGACCACCGTGACCGCCGTCCGGCCGCCGAAGACCCGGCCCGGCACCCATTGGGTCCGGGACCTGGACGTCAGTGGGGCGCTCAGCTGGCACTTCCAGCAGTACGAGTTCCGCTACTTCTTCGACCACACCGGCCGCCTGCTGACGGTCTCCGGCACCGTCGTCCAGCAGTGGGATCCGCGAACGGGCCGGCAGACCGCCCGCTTCGACGCCGGCGCGCTGCGCCCCGGCGATGACCCGGACGCGCTCGTGACGATCGCCCCGTATCCGGACCGGAACCAGGTCTCCGTGATCGTGCGGGGGCAGCGCGGCATCCGCGTCGTCGACATCACGGACGGACGCGTCACAGCCCGCGTGCCCACCGAGGGGGATGTCCTCTCCGCCGAATTCAGTCCCGACGGACGGTACTTCGCGGTCATGCGCCGTGAGACGGGACTCGAGGTGTGGCAGCGCGGCGACCCCGGACGCAAGGTGATCGGCCCGCTGAGCACCGTCGGCGAGAGCAGCGCCGACGCGTACCGCGCCGTCTTCCTCGACGACGGCCGCTTCCTGATCGCCGCGGACAACGCCGTACGCACCTACCGGATCGGCGAGCGGAGCTACGGCGACGCGTACCTGTTCGCCGATTCGACCCTCAGGACGGGGGACTACTCGTTCCCGGACGTGTCCGAGGACGGCAGGACCGTGCTCCACGCCGCCTTTGACAAGACCGCCAGCGCCCTCGTCCTCGACCCGGAGCTGTGGAAGCGGGAGTTGTGCCGCATCGTCGGAGACCGCGCGTTCACGGCGGACGAACGCGACAACCTCCCGGCGGAGGCGAAGACATGGCAACTATGCCCGTAGTGCCGGGTGTTGACCGGCGAGCATGGACGACGAGGTCCGAGCGAGGGGGACGCATGGCGTATCCGGTCGAACCACCCATGTGCGCGCCCGGTGGCGCCGGGGCTGTCGCACCGCGCGGCCCGGCCCTCGCCGCCGGCGCGGACCTGGGGATCTCCCGGACCACCGCGCAGGCCGGCTTCACGGTGCCCCTGACCTGGAGTCGTCCGTCGGACCGGGCGGCGCGATGAAGTCGGCGCGGGGACCGGAACGGCAGTCGGCGGCCATGGGCCCGAAGGTCCTGGACAGAGCGCTGCTACGCATCCTGAACGCACGGCGGCAACCCGTCGGCGTGGGCTTCCTGGTGTCCGACACGGTCGCCCTGACCTGCGCGCACGTGGTCTCCGCCGCCCTCGGCACGTCGGCCGACGCACCACCGGAACCCGGCGCGCGCCTGTCGGTCGACCTGCCTCTCGTGCCCACCGTGCCGCATGCGGACGCGACCGTCGTACTGTGGGTGCCGCCGTGGGGGCCGGGCGGTGCGGCTTCCGGTACCGCCGATGTCGCCGTGCTGCGGTTCGCGGCTCCGTTGCCCGGTGCGGGACCCGTGCGGTTGGTCGACGCGGACGAGTCGGCCGACTCCTCCTCCGACGATGCCGTGGACGGGCTTTGGGGGCACAGGGTGCGGGCCTTCGGACTGCCGGCCGGGCGCCCCGGCGGGGTGTGGCACGCGGGTGTGCTGAGGGGGCGGCAGGCCGACGGCTGGATGCAGGCCGATCTCGCCGGTGACGGTTACCCGGTGTCGCGGGGCTTCAGCGGTGGGCCGGTGTGGGACGACGGTCTGTCGGGTGTGGTCGGCATGGTCGCGGTGGCGGAGTCCGGTCAGCCGCCCGTCAGTTACCTGATTCCCACCAGGGGTCTGGTGGCCGCCTGGCCCGAACTGGGCCCACTCGTGCGGCCGCCCGCGCCGTTCCGCGGACTCGCCGCCTTCGAGGAGGCCGACGCGGCGGTCTTCCACGGCAGGCGGAACGAGAGCGACGGCATCGCCCGGGCGCTCGACGACCGGCAATGGGTCACCGTCGTGGGCCCATCGGGTTCCGGCAAGTCGTCGCTGGCGCTCGCCGGTGTGGCGCCACGGCTGCGAGCGCGTGAGGCTTGCGTCGTCGTCCTGCGGCCCGCGTCCGGGAGCAGCCCCCTCACGGCCCTCGCCTCCGCACTGCTGCCGCTGCTGGAACCCGACCTGCCCGAGACCCGACGACTGGCACGCCTGCCCGAACTGTCCGGCCAACTGCGCCACCGCGGCCTCGCGGACACGATCGACCGCCTGCTCGAAGTCCAGGGTGGCAGTCGACTGCTCGTGATCGTCGATCAGTTGGAAGAGCTGCTGTCGCAGCCCCCGGACGCCGTGCGCGAACTGGCCGACGTGCTGTTCGCCGAAGAAGCCCTGCCGGCCGCCGTCCGCGTACTCGCCACCCTGCGCGCCGACTTCCTCGAACCCGTCCTCGGTCACACACACCTCGGACCCGTCACCGGTCGGCACCTGCACGCCCTCGGGCCGCTCGGCGAGGACGGACTGCGCGACATTGTCACCACCCCCGTCGAACGCCTCCCCGGCGTCTCCTACGAGCCCCATCTCGCCGAGCGCATCCTCGCCGACACTGGCACCGAACCAGGCGCGCTGCCGCTCCTCGCCCTCACCCTCGACCTGCTCTGGCAGGGGCAGGAGGACGGCGTGCTCACCCACCGCGCGTACGATGAACTCGGCGGTGTCACCGGCGCGCTCGGCAACCACGCCGACCGGGTCTGGGCCGAACACGTGCCGCCGGACGACGAGGCAACCGCCCGCCGGCTGTTCACCCAGCTCGTCCGGTTGCCGCTCGGTGCCGCTGCGGCCACCCGGCGCCTCGCTCGGCGCGACGACCTCGACGAGGACCAGTGGCGCATCGCCCAGCGCATCGCCGCGCACACCCGGCTGCTCGTCACCGACCGCAGCGCCGAAGGCACCGAGACCGTGGAGCTCACGCACGAGGCGCTGATCGGCGAGTGGGACAAGCTCGCCGCGTGGGTGGCCGAGAACAGGTCCTTCCTCGGCTGGCGGGAGACCGTGCAGCACGAAATGGAGCGCTGGCAGGAGGCGGACCGTGCCCCCGAACACCTGCCGACCTCCGCGGCGGTAGCCGGCGCCGAACAGTGGCTCCCGGAGCGTGCCGCGGTCCTGAGCGAGGCGGAGCGGGACTACCTGAGGGCCGGCCGGACCCACCGCCGTGCCCGCGCCCGCCGGCGGCGAGCCCTGTTCTCCGGTCTGGCCGCGGCCCTGGCGTTCGCTCTGGTGCTCGGCATGCTCTATGTCGTCGAACGCCGCAGCAGCCAGGAACGCGCCGCCCTCGGTGCCTCCCGTGCCCTCGCCCAGGCCGCGCCGGAGTCGACTGTCACCGACCCGGCCCGCGCCGCGTTGCTCTCCCTCGCCGCGTACGACATGTCCCCCACACAGGAGGCCAAGAACGAACTGCTGCGCCAGTACCTTCAGTACAAGGACTACGACCGGGTGCTCTCCGGCGAGCTCGGCGACACCGTCTTCGACAAGAGCCGTGACGGCGACGTGGTCCTCGGGGCGGCCAAGCGCTCCGGCGCCACCCTGTTCGTGCACTCCCTGACCGGACCGCTGCGCACCGTGCGGGTGCCATCCACCGACAAGGTCCAGTACGTCATGGTGTCCGCCGACGGGAGACGCGCCGCCTACGTTCAGTACGACGGCAAGGCCGTGTGGTTCGAGGTGCACCCCGACGCGAAGCAGCCCGTCGGGCCGCTGCACCGGCTCCCCGACGCCCCCGGCATCGGCACGAACTGGAGCGACACCGTAACCCCCGCGATGTCCCTCGACGGCACGATCATGGTCGCCCACGTGCGCAAACGCATCATCTGGTGGAACCTGGACAACGGCCCGCACGGCATCCTCGCCGGGAACCTTCCGGCGCCCAAGGGCCTCGAGTTCAAGATGTGGCCGGCCCCCGACGACCGGACGTTGCTGGTCCCCGTCTACAAGCGGTTCCGCGACTTCGGGCAGGGCGAGAAGGGCAGCCTGCTCGCCCTCGACCTCAAGACCGGCAGGAGCTGGCTCGTGGTACGCGCCGACGCCGACCAGATCCGCATCTCCGGCGACCGGACCCGAGTCGTCCTGTGCCACGTGCGGGGCAAGACCACCGAGGTCACCGTCCACCGGGTCCGCGACGGCTCGCGAGAGGGCTACGCCTACAGGGAGAAGAACAAGGACTTCGCATCCACCATCTGCTCCGTGCAGTCCCTCGACAGCTCCGGCCTTCGTGTCGCTCTCAGCTCCCTCAAGGGCCTCACCGTCGTCGACATGCGCGACGGCAAGGTCCTCTCCCGCAACAGCCTGCCCGACTCGACCTCCTCGCTCGCCAAGAGCAGCCCATGGCTCGCGGAGTCCGGCGGCAGGCTCTACTACGTCCGCCACAACGAGTCGATGATCGGTTTCGTCCAACTGCGCCCCGGAAACTGGTTCGTCGAGGTCGCCCAGGAACTCCTCACGCACGACGGCAAGTACACGATCACCGTCCTGGCGGACGGCTCGCGCATGCAACGGCACCACGCACGCGAGGACAGCGCCCGCGTGCTCGCCGATGTACCGCGCCGCAAGCCCTACTGGGTACCCGAAGCCTCCGAACCCCTCGCCCTCGACCGCACCGGACGGCTCGTCGCCGACCGCGAGGGCGCGAACATCGTCACCGTTCGCGACGCCACCACGCTGCGCCGCACCACCACCGTCACCACCGCCGAACCTCCCCGACTCGATGACTCCACCCCGTCGATCGGGGACATCGAGATCGACGACGACAAGGGCAGCAGCAAGCACCCGAACTACGATTTCGGCTACTTCTTCGACCGCGGCGGGAAACTGATCACGGCTTCGGGAAACATCGTCGAGCAATGGGATCCGCGCACCGGCCGGCGACTCGCGCGCTTCGACGCCGCGACGGTCCGCTCCCGAGCCGGAGGAGCCAAGGACGCGGAGGTGATGATCGGCCCCTACCCGGTGGCGAACCGCGTCGCCGTCATCGTCCTGGACCGGCCCGGCATCCATGTCGTCGACATCACCACCGGGCGCGTCACCGAGACGGTGAAGACCGGCGACGACATCCTCGCCACCCAGTTCGACGCCAAGGGCGAGTACTTCGCGATCCTGCGCAGGGGCTCGGTGTTGGAACTGTGGCGGCGTGGCGACCCGCCGCACAAGGAGATCGGCCCCCTGCGCAGCCTCGCCGAGTCGGCGGGCACGCCGTTCGCCGTCGAATTCCTTGAGGGCGAGGGCCGCTACCTCGTCGCCGCGAACAACACCGTACGCGTCTACCGGATCGGCGAGCCCGGCTACGAGTCGTTCTACTCGTTCACCGGCCCGCGCGACAGCGCACTCGACGGGCAGCACTCGTTCCTGGCCGCCTCGGCGGACGGCAGCACCGTGCTCCACGTCGGCCCCGACGGCACCGGCGGACCTCTCCAACTGGCGCCAGGTCGGTGGTACCGCGAGCTGTGCAACATCATCGGCGACCGGGAACTCACCCGCGGCGAGGTGGATCTGCTCCCTGCAGATCCGAAGTCCCGGAAACCCTGTACCCGGGATGGCTGAGCG
The DNA here is from genome assembly GCF_042884245.1 of Streptomyces sp. NPDC058145. Taxonomy (NCBI): domain Bacteria; kingdom Bacillati; phylum Actinomycetota; class Actinomycetes; order Kitasatosporales; family Streptomycetaceae; genus Streptomyces; species Streptomyces sp. NPDC058145. The sequence goes on from NZ_JBHVUH010000027.1 coordinate 10,330, forward strand.
ACGTCAGACTCACTCTGACCTCTGAGTGGGCGTTTAATGTTGGTTCGCGATGGGCATTTCGGCCCGCTTTGCCGTATTCGCCGCCAGCGCGCGCAACCTGGGATGCCTGGAGGGTCCGCACTGATGGCAATCTTCCGCCCCATTGCTAAGGCAGACGGAATCCAGTGCCGATCAGTAGTCAAGCGGACACACAGGCTGACGCCCAGAAGCCCACGAAGACGAAAATAGGGCGCAAATCACCCCGCTGTTGGTTGGTTGCAGGAGCGACTTATCACCACATTCTTTCCCTAAACGCCCACCGAGAGGGCGGTACGTGACTTGATGTCCGTTTCGCGCTTTCGGGAGGAGTGTGCGGGCTGGCCGTGACGTCGCCGGGCGGCTTACGGCCGCGGCTGGGTGAACAAGCCCTGCTCGGTCTCGACCAGGATCCCGCGCTCGGCGAGGCGCTTGAGCTTCAGGCGGGTGTTGTTGAGGGTGTTGGGTGCGATCGGCAGGTCCATCGCCTCGCACACCTGCCGGGCCTGCAGCGGGCCGTCAGGCCGCGGTGAACACCGCCATGATCTGCTGGTAGGCCGGATGGTCCGCAGCTTCGGCGGCGCAGGCGGGGTCGGCTCGGACAGCTCCAGCAGCGTTTTGCGGGTGATCCGGACCTCCTCGGCGGTTTGGTGAAGCTCCTCCAGTTGCGCGGAGAGTTCCGCGATCCGCTCCTTGGCCGCCTCGGCCTGCGCGGCGAGTTCCCGCTCGCGCTCCTCCAGCCTGGCCAGCACCGCCCCGAGCGTCAGCTCCCCGCCGGTCATGTGCTCCGCCAGGCCGCAGCGGTGGCACCGGTCAGCCGGCGCAGTATCACCGCGGTCATCGCCCAGTACACCCGCGACTCGGAGGTGCGGGGCTCGTGCTCGTAGTCGCGCACCAGCCTGCGGTGCAGCATCAAGATCCCGTAGGCGCGCTCCACGATCCACCGCTTGGGGATCGGTACGAACCCGGTCTGCGCCGGGTTGCGCTCGACGATCTCCACCTCGATGCCCACCTTCTCCCCGTGCGCGACGACGGCGTTCTTGAAGCCTTGGTCGACCAGGGCCTTCTGCACGGTGTCGGTGTCGGCGGCGACCTTGTCCAGCAGCGCGATGCCGGCGGCGTTGTCGTGCACCGACGCGGCCACCACGACCACCGCGATCACCAGCCCCAGGACGTCAACGGCCAGGCCGCGCTTGCGGCCCGGTACTTTTTTTGCCGCATCACGCCCCGTCGACTGCGCGGGCACCCCGGCCGCCGCGTGCACGCTCTGGGTGTCGAGCACCACCAGATTCGGTCCGCCTTCCGCCGCGCCTTCTCCCGCACCTGCCAGCGCAGCAGGTCGTGAATGGTCCGGTCGGTGCCGTCATCGCGCCACCTGGTGAAGTAGTACATCACCGCACCGCGCGGCGGCAGGTCGTGCGGCAGCAGGTCCCACTGGCAGCCGGTGCGGCCCTGGTGGAGCAGCGCGTTGACGATCTCCCGCATCGCATACGGGCCCTGGTGACCGCTGACCGAGCGGTGCGCGGCCTTCCACGTGGTGATCACCGGCTCGACCAGTGACCACTGCTCATCGGACAGGTCGGTCTTGTAGGACTTGCGCTCGCTCACAGCAACCAGCCCAACATGCCCATGGCCGCCGACCGGCCGGGATACCGCACTGCCACACATTCAGATGACGCCAAATCACCTATGCACTCTCATACCACCCTCTGAGAGGCCGCAGCCGGTTTCGGTGGCTCGGTCATCCAGTCTGCCCAGATGCCGGGCCTGCTGTGGGCGGAGGGGCTCAGCGCAGCCGTCGCGCACGCAGCACCAGGTCGTCGGTATGGTGCGCGCCGGCGCCGCCGTCGGGTGCCACGCGTGGTCGCTGCTCGTTCACCTCCACCTTCCAATCGTCGGTGAGCAGGGCGGCGACCATCGAGGGCCAGACGTAGTCAGCCGGGTCGAAGCCGCCGTCGTGCGCCTGCTGGGTGTCCATCCCCGCGTGGTGGACGAGCAGCAGCACGCCGCCGGGCGCGACGGCCGTGAGCAGCACTCGCTCGGCTGCGGCGTCGGGGGTGCGCAGCAGGGCTGGATACTGCGCGGAGACCAGGTCGAAGGAGGCCGACGGGAGCGCCGCTTCCGTCAGCGCGGCGTGTACCCAGCGAACGGCGACACCTGCGTCCCGCGCGTGCCCGGCCGCCCGCTCCAGCGCCACGCCCGAGACCTCGAGCGCGGTCACGTCCCAGCCGCCGCGCGCGAGCCAGACGGCGTCCGCGCCCTCGCCGCAGCCGACGTCGAGCACCCGCCCGGGCGTGAGCCCGGCGACCTCGGCCACGAGCGCACCGTTGGGCTGGCCGCTCCACAGCTGTTGTCGGTCGGCGTATCGGTTGTCCCACTCCGCCCGCACCGCGGGGTCTCCGACGTATCCGTCGCCAGGCAAGGAAGCGTCAGACGCGGGCGATCCCGCTGTGATGTTGTCGGTCACGGGCCCAACGTCACCCATCGTGGCCCGGTCACGCCACTCCTGTTGCCGCTCCGGCAAAACGGCGTCCAAGAGGCGAGGAACAGCCGGGCGTAGTCGCACTGGACGTCATCGAATCGCGTGCAACGACACGCTCAGAGATGGCTTCCCGCGTGATGGTGTAGCCGATTACCGTGCGGGTGTGCGCGGGCGGATGCCCGGGGCGTGCATCCGGTGACGGTCTCCGCTCCCTGCGCATGAGGCAGCCACCGTGCAACTCTCCATGGTAAACCGGAAGTTCAACGCAGGAGGTGCGCGGTGGCCTTGTCCCGCCTGCTGGAGTCACTACGTTCGGCGGACCGACTCGAACTCGTGCGGAGTGTGGCCGAGCGGATGCTGCAGGAGCTGATCGAGTCCGACGCCGCGGCCCGGATCGGCGCCGAGTGGACAGAGCACACCGAGGCCCGCATCGCCTACCCCGCCGCTACCTGCCCGAAAGCAGCATCGACGAAATCTCCGCCGGCGAGCGCCCTCACCAAACCCGAGTTCTCCGGAGACCTGCACGCAGGCGATGCCTCCGTCCGCGAGGCACTGGACAGCGTCCTGCACCGCGACCCCCCGTTGGCGAACTTCGTGATGACCTACCCGACCCGGCCGGTCGACATCGGCGGCTTCCTGCTTCCGGCCGACCAGCCGGTGGTCATCAGTCACGCCGCCTGCAACAACGACCCCACCCTGGGATCCCACCGGCCGCTGGGCAATCGGGCCCACTTCACCTGGGGAGCCGGCCGCACAGCTGCCCGGCCAGATCGCACGCGTACCTCGTCGCCGAAGCCGCCATCCTCCACGTCGTCGACGCTCTGCCCGTGATGGACCTCGACGGCCACCGGGACGACGTCGTCTGGCGTCCCGCTCAATCTTCCACCGCTGCCTGGTCGCCCTGCCCGTCACCTTCGTCACGAGCTGAAAGAGACCTCACCGTGTCCGAACAGCAGATACTCGTCCTCGACCCGACCGGATCCGACTCGGACGCCGAACACCAGGCCCTGCGCGAGCGCGGCCCGGCGACGCTGGTGGACATCCTCGGCGTGCGTGCCTGGTCCGTCTCCGACCCGGCCCTCCTCAAGCAGCTCCTGACCAGCAAGGACGTCTCCAAGGACGGCCGCGCCCACTGGCCGGCCTTCGCAGAGACCGTCACCACCTGGCCGCTGGCCCTGTGGGTCGCGGTGGAGAACATGTTCACCGCCTACGGCAAGGATCACAGCCGCCTGCGCCGCATGGTTGCCCCCGCCCTCTCCGCCCGCCGTACCGCCGCCCTCCAGGCGGACATCGAGGCCCTCGTCGACGGCATCCTCGACGGCCTCCCGGCCGGCGGGACGGTCGACCTGCGCGAGCACCTCGCCTACCCGCTCCCGATCGCTGTCATCGGCAAGCTCGTGGGCGTCCCCGCCGACCAGCGCGCCGAGTTCCGCACCGTGGTGGACAACGTGTTCGCCACCCATCTCTCCGTCGAGGAACAGGCCGCGAACACCGCCGCCCTCTACGGCCTGCTGGACGTCCTGATCGAGACCAAGCGCACTGAGCCCGGTGAGGACATGGCCTCGCTGCTGATCGCCACCCGCGACGAGGAAGACGGCTCCGCCCTCAGCCACGGCGAGCTACGCGACACGCTCCTGTTGGTGATCAGCGCCGGATACGAGACCACCGTCAACGTGATCGACCAGGCCATCACCACCCTGCTGACCGATCCCCAGCAGCTCGCCCACATCCGGGAAGGCCGCTGCACCTGGCAGGACGTCGTCGAGGAGACCCTGCGCCACCAGCCCGCGGTCAAGCACCTTCCCCTGCGCTACGCCCGCACCGACATCCCGCTCCCCGACGGCCAGACAATCAAGGCCGGCGAGGCGATCCTTGCCTCCTACGCCGCCGCCAACCGCCACCCCGACTGGCACAAGGAGGCCGACCGTTTCGACGCCACCCGCCCCAGCAAGGAACACCTCGCCTTCGGACACGGCGTTCACTTCTGCCTCGGTGCCCCGCTGGCCCGACTCGAAGTCACCACCGCGCTGCGCCTGCTCTTCGAACGCTTCCCCGACGTCCAACTCGCCACGGAGCGAACCGCGCTGAAGAAGCTGCCGAGTCTCATCAGCAACGGACACGCCTCCGTCCCCGTGCGCCTGCGCCCGATGTCGGGCCACTGACCGATACCGACGGAGAAGACCACCACCCGCACTGGAGCAAGACAGCACCCTCCGCGCCGGCGCCGAGGTCGCCGAGCTGACCGGCATGGTCGACCTGGACGGCTACCCCGACGGCACCCGGATCATCGTCCGCCGCTAGCGTCCGCACCCCGGCGCCCAACTGTCCGTGTTCGACCTCAACGAGGGCATGCGCCACCAGCTCTTTCTGACCGACACCCTCTACGGCGAAGGCTCACTGCAGCACCTGGAGGCCCGCCACCGCGCACACGCACGTGTCGAGGACCGCATCCACTGCGGAAAGACCACCGGCTTCGGCCGCTCCCCCTCCCGCCACTTCACCCTCAACCAAGCATGGCTGGAGCTGTCCCTGGTCGCCACCGACCTGCTCGCCTGGCCCCAGACCCTGCTGCTGGAAGGAGAGTTGGCCACCGCTGAGCCGAAGAAGCCGCGCTACCGGCTGCTGCACGCAGCCGCCCGCATCACCCGCGGCGGCCGCCGCCTTCGCCTGCGGATCGCCGTGACATGGCCCTGGCGGTACGAACTCATCAACGCATTCGCCCGCCTCACCGCACTACCGCGACCGGCGACCTGGCCCGCGGCACTGTCCCTGCCCGCCCATCACCAAGGAACCCGTTGGAGACCCCGGCCCGAGCGTCGGGCCCAAGCCATGCCCACTCAACGACCAGGGGCCGACAGCACCAGTCCTCCGCGATCACCCCAGCTCAACGACTTGAAGCGAAACGGGGAGGTTAACCCTAGGGAAACTTCCGTCACTCAACAGGGCAACCAACCGGTGACGTGGCGAGTCGTACTGGGCAGCCTGGGGGGGATCTTGATCCCCTCCGTCGTCAACTTCCCTTCAAATTCCCGGGGTTCGTGTGATCCAGCCTGCGGCACCCAGAATGCGACGTACCCTCGTCGTCGCCCTCGCCCTCTTGTCCGCCACCGCCGTCGCTCCCGCGCCGGTCGCTCATGCCGCGCCCGCGACCATCCGGGTGCGGGAGGACTTCAACGGGGACGGGTACGCGGATCTGGCCGTCGCCGCCTCGTCCGGTACGGCGAGCGGCAAGACCGGGGCCGGATACGTCGCCGTGCTGTACGGGTCCGCGAGCGGACTCGGCACCCGTGGGAAGCAGGTGTACTCGCAGGCGTCCGCGGGTGTCCCCGGTTCGCCCGAGGTGAACGACCACTTCGGGTCCCGGCTCGACGCAGCCGACCTGGACGGGGACGGGTTCACCGACCTGGTGGTCACGGCCGATTCCGAGAACTGGACGCAGGACGGCGTCGATCTGGAGGGCAGCAGGACCGTGCTGTGGGGTGCCCCCGGCGGCTTCGTCTCCGGGACGGTCCTGCGGGCTGCCGGCAGTGACGCGTACCGCGAGAGCGTGTCCGCCACCGGTGACTTCAACGGCGACGGGCACCAGGACCTGGTCCGGCCCGACCGCGTGGAGTACGGCCCCTTCGGACGGGACGGCCGCGCCGCCTCGATCCAGGGGATCAAAGTCGCCGGAAGCTACGACCCCCTCTACGCCGCGGCAGCCGGCGACGTGGACGGCGACGGGATCACCGACCTCGTCGTCGGCGTCAGCGCGATCGCACCGGACGACGAGGAGTACACCCCGTCCCACCTGAACTACCTGCGCGGCAGCCGCGACGGCCTGCTGCCGCCCATCACCTTGAAGGACGCGAAGGGACGACTCCTCGCGCCCGGCACCCAGGTGGGCCTCGGAGACCTCAACGGCGACCGCCGAGCCGACCTCGTCGTCGGGGGGACCTCGCTCCACATCAACTACGGCACCGCAACCGGCCCGGGCACCACCACGACCCGGGTGATCGACCAGGACACCCCCGGTGTTCCCGGCACCCAGGAGGAAGACGACAGTTTCGGCTCCGCGCTCTCCATCGGGGACGTCGACGGCGACGGGTACGGGGACGTCCTGGCAGGCAATGGGCAGGAGGCCGTCGGCAAGCAGGCCTGGGCGGGTACCTTCGCCGTGGTCCCGGGCGGCTCGAAGGGGCCGACCGGTGCCGGCACCAAGGTCTTCAGCCAGAACACCGCGGATGTCCCCGGCACCGCCGAGTCCGTCGACCTGTTCGGCCGTGGCGTTCACCTCGTCGACGGTGACAGCGACGGCCGGGCGGAGCCCGTCGTGGCGGCGCTCGGGGAGAACCACGGCGTCGGTGCCGTGTGGGTGTTCCGTACCACCTCATCGGGAGCCACCGCCGCGGGTTCCTTCTCCTTCGGCCCGACAACGCTCGGCATGGTCGCGAACGTCGGCGACTCGCTGGGCCAGTTCCCCAGCTGAACGGAGTCAGCCACATGGACAGACCACGAAGGAACTGGCGCACGGGACTCGCCGTCGCCATGGCGGTCACCGAAGCCGTCGCCCTGCCCGCAACCCTGGCCGGTGTCGCCTACACAGCGCCCGCCGCCACGAAGCTTTAGAGGTCCTAGCGCACGCCACCCGATCCCCTGGACCTCCCCTCACTCGCAGGCCGCGCCGCGGCTCTCCCCGGCCGTGTGGCAGCCGTGGAAGCGTTCTGGGACGGCGATACCGTCCACGACTCGTTCGTACTTCTAGTCGCGGTCCTGGATGACCCGGAGGGGGAGGGCCACCTGGCGACCGTCTCCCACCGACGTGACGGCTCTCCTCCTGGCGTTGCCGTCTGCCGGGCGCTGGCCGACCACCTTCACGTGCCTTTCCACTTCGCGTCTGCGGACGTCCCTGATGACAACGCCCCGCGCTTCAGGGCGATCCAAGGGGGACGGAAGGGCCGTGACTGGCGGGCATGGACGGAGCGCGGCGACTTCAGGAAGGCCTGACCGCCTGCGGCCCCAGGTCCGATTCCGCTGCCTCCCGAGGCGGTGCCGGGGGCGGCTCGTCTCACGCCGGCGTGGCTGCGGGCGCGGGTGCGGGCGCGGTGCGGGCCAAGAGCAGCAGTGCGCAGCCGGCGGCGGCCATGAGCGGGACGGTGAAGTGGCCGTTGAGGGGGCCGGCCAGGGCTGTGCCGCCGGCCAGGCCGAGGCGGATCGCGCTGGACATCCAGCCGACTGCCTCGGTTGACGTGCCCGGCGCGGTGAGCGCGGTGACGGTCAGGCTGGCGACGGTGAGCAAGGGGACGAACAAGGTGCCCGGCAGCATCGTCAGGAGGAGGACCAGGGGGGCGGGGAGCGGGGCGAGCACGGGGAGCCAGCAGGCCGCGTATGCGGCGCCCAGCAGCATCAGGTGACGCGGCCGTGGGGCGGTGGCGGGCTGGAAGCGGGCGAAGAGGACGCCGCCGAGGAGTCCGGCAGCGGAGAACGCGGCGGGCAGCGTGCCCGCCAGCCAGGATGCGTCCTGCCGGTCGGCCGCGGCGATCGCGGCGACGTCGAGGGCGCCGACCGTGGCGCCGAGGAAGATCAGGGAGAGCAGCAGGGGGCGCATGGCGGGTGGGCGCAGGACGCCGAACCGCTCGTGGTGGCGTGGTGCGGCGTGCCAGGTGCAGGCCGGTGGGGTGGTGGCGAAGGCGCAGGTGCCGGCCACGGTGACGGTTGCGGCCAGGGCGAGGGCCGCGGCTGGGGAGAGCCAGGTGGCGATCGCGATGGCCAGGGCGGGGCCGGTTGCGTAGACGATCTGCTGGGTGGAGGAGTCCAGCGTGTAGGCGGTGCGTACGTGTGGGTCGTCGGGCAGGACGGAGTGCCACAGGGAGCGCAGTGCGCCCTCCAGCGGTGGGCATCCGGCTCCTGCCAGGGCGACGCATAGTGCGGCGAGCGGCAGGTGGGCGGTGCCCGCTACGGCGAGAGTGCCGAGCGCGGAAGCGACCAGGGCCGCACCCAGGTAGCAGGGCAGGAGCAGGCCGCGCAGGTCGGCCAGCCGTCCCAGCAGCGGCAGTCCGAGCGCCGGGGCGATGCCGTAGAGCGCGGCCAGCAGACTCGCGCTCGCCAGGGAGTGGCCGTCCGCCTGCGCCGCCAGGATCAGGCCGACGGGCACCATACCCAGCGACAGGCGCCCGGTCACCGAGGCGATCAGCAGGCGGCCGCAATATCGGTGGTGCAGCACGTCGAGGAAGGTCGGCGGGGTGGACGGCGGCGGCGGGTCGCCGGCCGGTGCGGGCGGGGGGAACGGCTGGGGTGCGCGGGCCGGCGCGTCGGTGGTGCGGGGGACGTCACGGACCTGCGCGTGGGCCATCGCCTGCCTGCCTCTGCCATGGGGAGTCGAGATGTTGCGCGGGGGGGGGCCCGCACGGCGGGCTCGTCAGGGCGCACGCCGTGCGGGCGATGGGCAGCGGCACGGGGATACCGCTGGGTGAGACAGCCCAACAGGGCACGCAGGCGGCTTCAACGCCGCTTCCCCTTCCACGGTCGGTGTCGGGCATCAGTCGCAGCCTCTGGTGCGGCATCCCCCCGCGCCGGTCCGCCTCACGGGTCCGACGGGCCGCACCGCTGCTCCCGCCCTGCCGACGACGCTGACGGCACCTGCTAGCGGCAGCGGTCCCGCCTGCCGGCTCCGCGACGTGGCCTCGCTCTCCCCGCAGGCCACATCCGCCGGGCGCCAGCCGGTGCCTGGTGTCGTAGTGCGCCTGGTCGGCAAGTCCGTGGGACGGGAGGCGCAGCCGGGTTGTTCGGGGAGATCGTCCCGCCCGGCGGCGTGTTAGGCGCCCAGGCGGTCTGCGGCGGCTTGGGCGGGCGTAGATGGGGTGGCACCTGCTTGAGCGATCCGTATGGAGCCGATGACGTGAGCCCCCGCACCGCCCCGAACCCGCCCGATTGAGGACCCGGCCATCGGCCGGCCGCCGTCCTCTTCCGAGGCCGATACGCACGCGGCCGTCGTCGAGCTCGCCGCCGGTCTGTCCGCCGCCGGCCGGGGAGGTGCCGCGTGAGGCCCGCCGTGCCGTGGCCACGCTCGCTACTATCCTGCCCGCCGAGGTCGGTGACCTGATGGACCACACCCCCGAGTCCGCGTACGCGCATCTGCGCGACACCCACCCCGCCTTGTTCTCGAGCCCGCGCGGCGACGGTGCGATCGACATCATGCGCTGGCCGATGACCGAAGGGCAGGTTCTGCACCGTGACGAGGAGCGGATGGTCCTCGAGGACCCGGTGGTCCTCCCGGACGGGCAACACCACCGCCGGCTGCGGATCGTCCCTGCGCGACCGGAGCCGTCGGTGGCCGTCCTTGCGTTTCTGGACGGCCAGGTCGGGCTCGTCGACCGGTTCCGGCACGCGACCCGCACCTGGCAGTGGGAGATCGTCAGGGGTGCCGGTGCCGGTGCCGCGGGCGTGGGCGTGGGCGACGCTCAGAACGCGGCTAGACAGGTGAAGGACCTGCTCGGGGCGAACGCCTCGGACGTGATCGGCCTGGGCCGGGTTCACCCGGACCCGGCAATCCTGGCCGAGGTGGTGATGCTGTACGCCGCGCGCATCGACCGAGTGGGCGAGCTCGGGCACGGCACCGGGATCCGCCGGGCGCGTGTGGTCGCGTTCGCCGAGGCGGAGCAGATGGCTGTGACCGGTCAGATCACCGACGCGGTGACGATCGCCTCGTTGTTCCGGGCCCGGCAGGCGGGTCTTGGCGAAGAGGGCTCGGCCAGCTGATCGCTGTGGTCGAGCGCGCCATCGAGCAGCAGCTGCCCGGCGGCACGTGCGGACCGGTCGAGGAGGTCGACATCCTCAGTCTGCTGCTGACAGCCAAGCGGCGGCTCGTCCAGTTCTCCGGCCCGGGGTCCCTGGCCATCGCCCGGCGTCACGGCCGACGACCCGCCGAGGAGGACCAGGCGGTGACCGACGAGGAGTGACAGGAATTCCTCGGGCACACGGCCGGCTGAGCGAAAGCGGCTAGTTCGCACAAGGCACGTTAGGCACGGCACCTCCAGCGCACGTGCCTCACCGGTATACGAGGACTTTTCATGCCTATGACCTGTCCTCCTTCTCGACGGCGGCGATCCGGGCCTTGACCCTGCCGTCCTCGGCGAAGTGAGCCGGAAGGCGCGTGCTGTGATCGGGCCGAGCAGACAACAGTTGCTCGACCGTCACTTGGGCCGTCTCCAGGTGGGCGCCATGCAGGTACGCCCCCTCCAGGTTGGCGCGGTCCAGGACCGCACGCTCCAGGTTGGCGTCATTCAGTAGCGTCCCCTCCAGGTTGGCGCGGATCAGGAGGGCTCCCACCAGGTTGGCGTCCTTCACTATCGCGCTCTCTAGGTGGGCGACGCCGAGGATCGCCTCCTCCAAATTGGCGTCATTCAGGACCGCGCCCTCCAGGTGGGCAGAGCCCAGGTCCGCGCCCTCCAGGTTGGCGGAGTTCAGGTCCGCGTTCACTAGGTGGGCGCGATACAGGGCCGCGCCCTTCAGGTTGGCGTGGGCCAGGTCTGCACGCTCCAGGCGGGCGTCTTTTAGGGCCGCACTCTTCAAGTTGGCGCCGGCCAGGATCGCCCCCTCCAGGTTGGCGGAGGCCAGGTCCGCGCCCTCCAGGCGGGCACCGTTCAAACGCGCACCTCGCAGGTCGGTACGGGCCAGGTTGAGTCGGAAGGGCTCGTCACGGCCGGGCGGGCGTCGGGCGAGTACGGTCAGTGCTGCCTGGACCGGTTCCGACAGGCGTGGATCCGTATTGTCCTCGGCAGCACGTCCGCGTAGCACCCTGGCGGCCCACGCTGGTGTCCGTAGGTGCTGGCGGGCAAAGCGCAATCGCCCCTGGGCGGAGGACTCGGTCATGGCTAGGGTGGCGTGCTCACGCACGAACGCGGCGAGGACTTCGACGATGGTGGCATGGTCCTTCGCTGAGTCCCGCATGATGCGCTCCAGCGCGTAGATTCCCCCGAGTTGCTCGACTGGCTTATCTGAGGCGATCTGGCTGATCGCCTTGGTGTACCGGTCGGTGACCTGCCCTTCACGGTTTTGATGCAAGGTGCGGTGGGTGTAGAGGATGCCGACCGCGGCCAGGCCGCCAGCGCCCATGGCCAGTAGTGCCGTGCGCACGCCCGTGACGGCGGTGGCCTGGGGCTGGGTGATGTCGGGGAGGTAGTGCGCGTCGAGCCACCAGGGGACTTGCCACAGAGCCACCCCTACCGCGCCGATTCCGGCGAGTGCCACCAGGGTGCCCCACACCCATTTCTGCGACTTTCCTGGCCACCGTGCGATGTTCATGCCCGCCAGCACAATGCGTCCCTGCCTTGCCAGACTGCGCGACTTGGCGATCTCCTCGCACAGATCACTTGGATGGAGGCCCCATCCGGCGGCGGCGGTCAGCCGCGCGTGCTTCATGCACAGACGCCGTCCTTAACGTGCCTGCACACTTCGAAAGGCGTCTACGCACTGCCAGGCCGCTCCCCCAAGATAAGAGGGGCCGCGCCTCACGAGCTGACCCGGAGAAGGCGCCCAGCACAAGACGATCTACCCCTGGCTCGGCTCCGGCCACTCCGACCGCGACCGTTACACGCTGGCCATCCGAGAGACCAACAACGGCGTGTTCATCCTCCTGACTACTCCCTTCACCCGCAGCCTGGGTATGTGTCCGGGTCCGGATGTGGGGTGTGTGCTCACCTTGTTCAGCGGGTCGGGGGCCGGTGGCCGGGCCGGTTCGTGTCGGGCGGGGGCTGCTGGCGCAGCGATGAGGTGGGTGGCAGCAGAGTGGCGCGTTCGGCGGTGGTTCGGGCCCGCATCTGTTCCAGGCGGTGCTGGACGCGGGCGTGGGTGTACAGGTCGATGGCGTCGGTGAGCTGGTCCCATTCCTCTCCGTCGAGGCCCGCCGGGCGCGGGCCGAGCACGCCGGGGCCGGCGCGGTGGTGTCGGCGCCGGTAGTCGCTGATGGCGGTCAGCAGCCGGGTGTAGGTCCGCTGCTCGTCCTCGTCGTCCTCGCCGGGGGCGGTGATCTCCTCCATCCACGCTTCGGGCAGGGGCTCGCCGGCGAGGACGGCGGCCAGGTCGCGCCGCGCTAGGCGCGCGTCCAGTGCGCCGTAGGACAGGGGGGCGATGCCGAGGGGGTCGCGCAGAGCCGGGTGGTCGCGCAGGGGCCCGCCGGGCGGCGGCGTATCGAGGTGGCCGAGGCCCGCGGCGATCATGACGGAGGCGGGGGCGTCGGGCGGCGGCAGGTGCAGTGGGCGGCGGCGTCCGGTCAGGGCGCGCACCCGGGCGTCCAGGTCGTCCCAGGCCGCCGCGTCGTCCGGGTCGGCGGGGCGCGGGCCCAGTCCGGGCAGAGCGGTGATGGCGTGGCGGGTGCGCCACAGCTCCATGAGCGCGGCCGTGGTGGCCCAGACGTGGCGGCGCCGGGGCGTGCCGGTGGGCGGTGGCGGGCCGAGGGGGCGGGCCCAGGCGGGCGGGGCGGTGGCCAAGGTGCGGCCGCGGTCGGCCAGGGAGCGGGCCAGGATGCGGTGGCGTTCGGCGAGGTGCATGCGCCAGTGGGCGGGGGTGTCGGGGTGGGTCAGGGCGTGGGAGTCAGCGACCCAGCCCGGTATCTCGCCGCGGTGGTTGGACTGATGGGGCAGGTGGTCGGGCAGGCGCTCGCGGAAGCAGAGTTCGGCGTAGATCTTGTCGGAGACGGCGTCGGCGCGGGCCAGCGCGGCACGCGCCCACTGCCAGCGCTGGTGAACGGCGGCCTGCCGCGTATTGAGGGCGCGGCGGACCTGGGCCAGCGAGGTGGCGCCGGGGGCCGCGGTGGAGGCGGCCTTCTCGCGCTGGAAGTCCTCACGGGCGGGCGCGCCAGGTCAGGGCGCGGCGTAGCTGGGCCTCGCGGGTGAGGTTGGCGATGACGTGCCGGGCGGTGTCGGTGAGCGGGGTTCTGTTCGCCTGGGCGTGGCGGAGTTGGGTGCGGACGGTGGCCAGTTGGGCGGCAAGCTCGCGGCGGGAGAGGCCGCCCAGGGGCCGCTGGTCCCAGGCGGGATGGGTGTGGCCGGCGCGGGTGGTGACGGGGGCGGGCAGGTGGGTGAAGGCGGCGTCGGCCACTGTGAGCGCTTCACGGGCCACGGCGCGGAGGGAGCCGGCGAGCCGGGTGAGGGTGTGCAGCTGGGTCAGCGTGAGCGCGGCCAGAGGGCGCGGCCGGTCGTCGCGTTGGGTTTCGGTGGCGTCCTTGAGGTGCTGGCGCAGCCGCCAGGACAGCACCGCGGCCGGATCGTCGGCGTCGGTGAACCCGCGCACGGGCACCGTGTGGGCCAGCAGGCGGGGCAGGTCGAACCCGGCCCGTTCGGCGGTGTGGAGGGCGCGGATGAGGGCGGGGTAGGCGTCGGCGGCCAGGAACGTCGCGGCCCGGTCCGGGCCGAGGCAGTGCTCGAGCAGGCCGGTCAGCCGGGCGGTGGTAGCGCGTTCGGCGACGTCGACGAACTCGGCGGACAGCGGCCCGGGCGCGCTGATCTCGCGCTGCAGGGCGGCGATCGACTCGGTCGCCGACAGCTGCACACGGCGCCGGGCGGCGATGGATGCGAGGACGTCGTCGAGGCGGTCGCCGTCGTCGAGGGCGACGTAGAGCCGGTTCGTGCGGGCGCCGCGGGTCAGCTGGACGTAGACGCCCTCGCGGGTGGAGCGGGCGAAGGCCAGCGCGTGTGAGGTGTCGACCGTCATGCCCTGGGCGCGGTGGATGGTCGAGGCGTAGCCGAGCTCGCACTGGGCGGCCAGGTAGTCGGCGGGCAGCCGGATGCGGCCGCAGTGCCGGGTGCGGCGGACTATCGCGTCGCCGTCGGGCAGGATCTTGGTGACGGTCCAGGTATCGCCGTTCTTGACGAAGTCGCGGCCGCCGCGCACGAGCATGCGGCGCCGGTTGAGACGGGTGACGATCACGTCGCCCACGTGCGCATGCTGGCTGGCGCGCAGCGCGGCGGCCTGGCTGGTGTCGACGGTGCCGGCCTGGATGTGCCAGGCCTGAGCGCGCGCGTTGAGGGCGGTCACGGTCGCTGTGTCGGCGGCCGTCATCAACGAGGACAGTCCCTTCTCGAGGTCGCTGGCCCAGGCGGTGAAGACGGCATCGGACTTCGCGTCGTGGTTTCCGGCGACGATCCGGCCCTTGTCCCGGTACCAGGCGAACGCGGCCCGGTGGTCGTCGCCGTCGCGCAGGACGAGAGAAGCGTCGGCTTCCCCGGGGACGCGGAGGCGGTGCAGCTGGTCGAGTTCGACCGCCCCGCCCGCACGGGAGATCAGCCGGAGCGCTCCCCCGGCCTCGACGGCGGCGAGCTGGTGCGGGTCGCCGAGCAGGCGCACCACCGCCCCGGCGGCCGCCGCGTCGGTGAGGACCCGGTCGAGCAGGAGGGTGCCCGCCATCCCTGCCTCGTCGACGAGGACGACGTCGCCGGGCCGTAGGCGGAAGTCCTCACCGCCCTGCTTCCCGTCGGGTAGGCGGGTGCGCTGGTGGAGCCAGGAGTGCAGGGTGTGAGCGCGCAGCTGGAGGTCGCCTGCGAGGACTTTCGCCGCGCGGGAGGACGGGGCGAGCGGGATCAGGCGTCCGCCTGCTGCGTCGACGGCTGCGGCGACCAGCCGCATCGCGGTGGTCTTTCCGCCGCCGGCCGGGCCGAGTCCGGCGAGCAGCAGCTGCTCGGAGCATGCGAAGGAGGCCAGTGCGCGCTGCCCGGCGTCCATGGGGCCGCGGTGCAGGGCGGCGACGCGGGCGAAGGCGCCCCGGCCGACGGTCGGGATGACTCTGGTGCGGGCGGCGGCCAGGACCCGGTTTTCGGCGGCCAGCAGGGAGTGGGTGGTGTAGGTCTGCGAGCCGATCGGCCGGTAGACGGATGTGCCGTCCGCGCGCGTGAGTTCGGGGTGCGGGGGGTTGATCTCGGGCGGGGTGATGTCCACGCAGTCACCGTGGGAGAGGACCCTGTCGGTGATCTCCTCCGCCGCGTGGAGCGGGGTGGTGGCCCCGGCCAGGGTCCGCATCAGGTAGCGGCGGGCCTCAGCGAGCACGTGGCGGCGGCGGAACGTCGTGCGCCGTTCGGTCACGGCGGCCAGGACTTCGTCGGCCGCCGTGGCTACGTCGAACGCGGTTGGGGCGGGCCGGTTGTCGGCTGCGGCGCGGGCGGTGGCGAGCAGGTTGTCGACGGTCGTGCGGTCGGTGACGGCGATCGCGCGGTGCCGCCAGTCGGCGAGCAGGTCGTCGAGGGATCGGGCTCGTCGCTTGGGCGGGCGGGTCTTCACGGTGGCCTGCCACTGCAGCCGGGTGCGGGCCGGCCGTGTGGGTTGGCGGCCGTGGCGGCGCCGGTAGGCGTCGAAGAGGGTGTCGGCCATGGTGCGCACCGTGTGGGAGCGCTGCGCGAACACGGCGCGCAGCCGCCGGTCGATCCCGACGATTCTCATCACCGGCCGCTGCCCGGGGGTGACCTCGACCTCCTCGGTGGCAACGCCAAGACGGGAGCAGACGAGCTCGAGGGCCCGCTGGTTGAACAGCTCGCTGACGGCCACGACGTCGCGCAGCAGGAGGCGGGAGTCCAGGTTGCGCCAGCGCCCGTCGGGGCGTTTCACGCGCGGGGAGATGACCACGTGCTCGTGCAGCATCGGATCGCCCGCGCGGGATTCGTAGTGCAGGTAGACGGTGGCCAGCAGCCCCGGTTCGGCCCGTTGCTGAGCCACGCCGCCCGGGCCGGTGCGCACCGCGAGCGCGTTGTCCTCGATCCAGGCCAGGGTTTCCGAGCGGGCCTGGGCCAAGGCCTCGAGGACGGTCCTGCGCACGTCGGAGCCGCCGAGGGCGAACACCAGCGAGAGCTCCTCGTTGGAGAAGGTGAGGTCGTAGCCGGTGATCGCGCGGCGCTGGGGGCCGGTCCGCGCGGCCAGGTACCGGCCGAGCGCGGCACCGTCAGCCGGAGCACGGTGGCATTCGGCTTCGAAGGCGCGCGCCGCGCACCGCATCCGCACCTCTCTCGTCTCGGCCTTCGTCAGCGGCCGGCACAACTGCTCACCGACCTGCTCCAGGACCTGCTCGATCTCCGCGTCGAGCGGCGAGACTTCGGTCAGGCGCGGCACGGCCGGGCCGAGCTTGGCCGCCCTCATTGCCTGCTTGAGTGAAGCGCCCTCGCTCAAGTGCTGGGCGACGATCGTCACGGCGTCGGGATGCATGCCGAGCCCGAACAGGGCCCGCATCTGCGCGTCGCTCACCAGCCCGGACAGCCCCAAAGCAGCCGCGGCCCGCCCGTGCCACACCCCGGGCGGCACCCCGGGCACGCTGGAGGACACCGTCAGCTCAGCACCCGGGGCACCGTCACCACGGGCGATACCCAGCCGGTAATAGCGCTCCCGGCCCGCGGTGAACGCGTGTGCTGTCATCCCCACCAGGCCAGAAGATCACCGCCTACAGGGGCGGCGCGGGCGCAGACCGGCCCCAGGCCCCGAACCTCCCAAGGCCCGAGAAACGACCTTCGAACGCGTCCCGCCAGAGGGGAAAAGGCCCCTCGAGCACGGGCGGGCGTCAAAAGTGCCAGAGGTGTACGTGAACCGACCTGCCACGGGCCGGCGGACCCACCCGCACCCTGACCAACCTGCCACCGACCCGACTCCCCCGGCCTGCCCACACCACCAGCACCCACCGACACCCCGGCCTCCGGCACCCCCTCTCACCAAGGACCGTCCCTGCCCGGGGGCCTCTCCCCCACCTGGTGCCGCCGTCGTCCCGTCAGCAGGACCGGGCGCGGCGGCGGGCGTGTTACGGCCTGGGACGCGGGCGCTGGTGCCGGGCTGGCGGGGATGCGGGCGTCTGAGACTGGCCGGGCGCGGCCCGCCACCAGGGTGGGCGCGAGAAGGCCGGGAGGTGGCTTGTGGTGGCGTCAGGCCGGACCAAGGGCAAGGGCAAGAGCAGCGCGGTGCTGGCGCGGCGGAACGCTGCGCTGGAGCGGGCCGCGAAGCGGATGGCCGAGCGGCGGCGGGAGGCGGCGGAGGCGGAGGCCGAGCGGCTGCGCAGGGAGGCGGCGTTCGACGAGCTGGTGGCCGACTTCGAGTTGGCGGTGGAGGACGAGGCGGCGGTGGTGGCCGAGGTGGAGGAGGAAGTGCGTCAGGTGCGGGAGCGCGGCCAGGCGCGGATCCAGGCGGCGAAGGTGGAGGCGGCGCGGGTGGTTCTGGCGATGGGTGAGGCCGGGGAGACGGTGGCCGGGTGCGGGCAGCGGTTGGGTGTGGGGGTGGAGCGGGTCAAGGAGCTGCGGCGGCTGGGGCGCGAGGTGATGGCAGCGGAGGACTCGGAATCGGCGTCGGCGTCGGACACGGGGAAGGCGGCCGCCCCGGGGAATGCTGCGGCCCCGGGGGAAGCGTCGCCACAGGAGACGGTGGGCGGGCTGGGTGGGGAGCAGCGGCGGGACGGTGGGCGGGAGCAGGCGGGCGCGGTGTCGCGCGGCTCGGGCGCGGCATCGGTCGCCGCTCCCCCGGTGACGGCTCCGGCTGCTCCTGCAGGTGTTGCCTCGCCCGGTACGTCGGCGGGGTCTTCGGGGGCGCCGGGTGGTGGCGGGGCGCGGTCGGGGTGGCCGGAGTCGTCCCGGTGACGGCGGGGGTGCTGGGGGCATGAGGCGGCCCCGACTGCCGCGGGGCGGGCTCTGTCCGGTCGTGCTGATACAACCCCGTCATGACGTTCCGATTCACTGCTCGCGCCGCCGGCGCGGAGATCGATCCTGAGGGCTACTTCACCGAGGCGGGCCTCGCGGAGGGCGAGGACGGCAGCGGCTTCATCTTGCTGTTCATGGCGGGTGAGGCGGAGCCCGACGATCAAGAGATCGCCCTGGGGATGGATACGCACTGTCTGGTCACGGCCGGGCAGGGGACGGCCTACGGGTGCGTACGTGAGGCCGTCCTGGAGGGCAATGTCCTTCGCGTTGTGCTGGATCCGGAATCCCTGGAGAGCCTTGGTCTCGAGGATGGCGAGATGGAAGCCGTCATTGAGGCACCAGCCGAGGATGTCGCCCTCTTCCGAGAGGTCCTTGCTCAGGTGCTCGCCTACGGGCGGGCGGATGCCGTACCGGCGCGGCTGGCGGTCTGATCGCAGGGACGGGCCCGGTGTAGTCGTTTGGGTGGGCCGGCACACGGAACGAGGACAAGGCGGGTGTGGAGCGCCCCCCGGCTACCGCGGGGGCGGTGGCCGGGGGGCGAGGTGTGGGAGTGCCGGGGTGTTGGGGCCGGGTGGTTCAGCCGTGGGGCTGCTGGGTTGACCAGGGAGCGGCGGGCCGCTGCGGGACGGCTGGTTGCGGGGCGGCCGGTTGCGGGGCGGTGGGGGCCGGCCGCTGGGGCCAGGCGGTCGGTGCGGCTACGGCGGGCTGCTGGGGCCAGGCGGTCGGTGCGGTGGCGGGCTGCTGGGGTGTGGCCTGCGGGGGGAGGTGGCCGGTGAAGCGGTGGGGGCCTGCGTCCTTGAAGTAGACGGTGACGGGGGCCTGGTCGGCCACGAAGATGCGTTCGTGGATGCCGGGCGGTGTGAGGACCCACCAGATGGTGTCGTCGCGGCGCTGGGTGCGGCGGATGAGCGGTGGGGGGAGAGTGACCTCCTCGGTGATGTCGGTGTCCGGGTTGGTCTCGGGGACCGTGATGTGGTCGACGACGCTGAAGAGACCGGCGAACTGGGCGAGTTCGTTGATGGTGGTCTCGTGCCTCACAGCGCTCCCCCCTTCTCTGGTTGTGGGTCTGGGCCTGGGCGCGGGTTCGCTCGGGACGGTAGGTGGGCTGGGGAGGGGTGTGGGGCGGGTGCGGTGCGGGGGTGCCGGGGGGCGGGATACGGGCTGGGACGGCGGGTGCCCCAGGCGGGAAACACGCAGAGCGGCCCCGCACCGGGGACGGGTCTCCGGGGTGCGGGGCCGGTCGGGGGTGTCCGGGGCGCGGGGCCGTGGGGGGTGTCCGGGGCGCGGGGCCGTGGGGTGTGTGCTGGTGTACTCGCTGATGAACCTGAGGGTCATGTGGTGGTCGTCGAAGACGGCGTTCATGGTGAAGCGGGTGGCGCCG
This sequence comes from Streptomyces sp. NPDC058145, assembly GCF_042884245.1. Taxonomy (NCBI): domain Bacteria; kingdom Bacillati; phylum Actinomycetota; class Actinomycetes; order Kitasatosporales; family Streptomycetaceae; genus Streptomyces; species Streptomyces sp. NPDC058145. The sequence continues at coordinate 29,840 of NZ_JBHVUH010000027.1, forward strand.
TTGGCGTGGGCGGCGCGGAGCAGGCTGAGCAGGGTGGTGGTGCCGTCGTCGTGGGGGTGGTGAGGTCGAGGCGCTCACTGAAGTCGTCACCGCCGAGGATGGAGCGGGCGTCGGTGCCCGGTCCCCAGCCGTCGGCGTAGACGACGTGGCGGTGCGTGCCGGTCTCGTCGGGGGTGCCGGTGGGGTCGATGCCGTTGCTCATCAGGTAGGTGCCGCCGTCCTTGCCCCAGAGCAGGCGGGGGACGGCCTGAGCCTGGGTCTCTCCGTAGCTGAGCCGGTGCTTGGGGGCGGAGGCGGCGTGTTCGGCGGCGGCGAGGACGCGGTGAAGGGGGAAGTGAAGGGTGGCGTTCTTCTCGCCGTGGGCGGTGTTGGCCATGATCACGTCGGCGAGGGGGTTGGTGCTGGTGGCGGGGATGGGCGGGATGGTCATGTCGCCGAGGAACGTGTTGAGCCAGTCGGGGCGCTGGTCGGCGGGGAGAGTGAGGAGGCGCCTGACCTCGTCGGGGTTGTTCGTGGCGGCCTCGGCACTGTCGATGAGGACCGGGGTGGTGGGGGTGTCGGTGGTGGTGGGGGTGTGCTTGGGCATGTCGGTCCCTGGCGTGTGTGGGAATGGACGGGGGTGCGCGGGCCGCCCGTGCGGCGGGTGCCGGGGCGGGCGCGGCGGGATGAACGGTGAGGTGTTGGGGGGTTAGGGCGGCAAGGCGCGGCGGACGCGCCAGCGGCCCCCGCCCCTGACGGGCGGGGGCGGGGGCGTCAGTTGCCTTCGGTCTGAGCTTCGGCGCGGTTGGCGCGGGCAGTGCGGTCGGCGCAGCTGCCGCACTCTCCGTCGTAGCCTTCACCGTCGGCCGTGGACTGGCCGCAGTCCTCGTTGCGGCACAGGTCGTCCCGGACCGCGGTCGCGACGGATTCGCCGAGCAGAGCCAGGTTGTCGCCGTCGAACTCGGCGCAGGGCTCGGCCCACTGCTCGTGTGGAGCTGGAGGGTGCCCTCGACCACGGACAGGCTGTAGGTGCCGGTGTTGCGGGTCTTGTTCTCCAGGTAGCCGGTGACGGCGTATGTTCCGGCGGTTGCGGTCCAGTTGTCGCCGAGGGTGCGGGCGGCGACGCGGGCGATGTCGGAGATGTGGAAGTCGGCGTCGGGAAGTGAGTCGTCGACGAGGGTGTCGCCGATCTTGTCGAGTTTCGCGGCGGCCGGGATCAGGTCGAGGCCGGTGATGGTCAGGCGGCCGACCGTCAGGTGCGGGTCGTGGAGGTCGATGGTGTCTGCGCCGTTTCCCGTGCCAGTGCTTGTCGGGCCGCAGTCTCGGTGGGGGAGGTGGTGTGGAGGGTGATCAGGCCGGGGACGAGGAGCGCGTACGTGGTGTGCGCGGGGAGTTGAAGGGGTGCTTCTTCCGGGTCGGGGTCGGCGTGCTGTTGCCGGGACGGCGGCGCAGACCGCGCGGGGCGTGCGGTTCGCGGTGTTGGGGCGGGGTGGCCGCTGGCGGGGGTCAGCGGCGGCTGCGCCGGGGACGCCGGGGGCGCTGGGAGTGCTCGCCGCCGAGGGTTCGCTCCCGGTTGGACACGGTGAACTTCCCGGTGGCCAGGTCTAGGACCACCCAGGGGGCGTAGGCGTGCGCGCTGGTGATGTGAGGCTGGTGCTGCCAGTCGTTGCGCGGCCCGTACCGGTTGTGGAAGTACGGGAACTGTCCGGCGCCTGTGAGGGCGGCGTTCAGTGCGTCGGTGAGGTGTTGCCACAGGACGTCGGCGCCGGTCGTGGTCGGGGCGGTGGCATTCGGACCGGCGGGGGTGGTCGGGTCGCGAGCGGTCACGGCATGGGGCCTGTCGTGCGAGCGGTGGGCGGGCCGGCGCGGGCCGCGGCGGGCCACACGGTCGAGGGCTCGGCGGTTAGCGCGGCAAGCGGCGGCGGAGCGGGGGGTGCGCGTCGGCCCCGGGCCCGTCGCGGGACGGGGCCGGGACCGGGGCCGTGGGCGGTGCCAGGGGCGGGCCGGGGGTCAGGCCAGGAGGCCGGTGACGGTCGTCAGGCCGCGCCGGGAGGCAAAGGTGACGGCGGGGTCGAGCGGCTTGACGGCGTACCTCCAGGCCGGGTCGTAGTCGGTGAACAGCCCGAACGGCGAAAGGTCCACGGCGAGCCGCGGAAGGCTGGTGTAGCCGTGGGCGGTGAAGAAGCGCTTCTTGTCGTGTTCGTGGCGCAGGGTCAAAGCCCGGTATCCGGCGTTGCGGAAGTCGGTGTCGACGCGGGCCATGAGGGTGGATCCGATGCCCTAATGGCGGTGGTCGGGGTGGACGGCGATGGTGTCGATGTTGGAGACCCGCTCGACGAGGGCGCGCCGGGTGTGGGCGGGGATCCGCCGGTTGAGCATCCACCGGGCCGGGCCGACGTGGACCGCGCCGACGGGGGTGCCGTCGGCGGTCTTGGCGAACAGGAAGTGGTTGAAGCCGTGGGAGAACGGTCCGCTCTCGTCCATCAGGGCTTGCCCGATGGTGTCCTTCAGGGCGGGGAGATGGTCGGCGGGGAGATGGAGGTCGACGAGCAGGGTGACCGCGAAGTAGGTGTCGAGTTCGTCGGCCTGCACGAGCCGGGTGACGACCTCGCGTAGCTGGGTAGCGGTCACCGCGGTGGCGTCGTCCGCCGGACCCAGCCGAATCGCGTCCAGCACGGCGGTCCACGACGTGCGACCCGTCTCCAGCGCGGCGACGAAGGAGTAGGGCCAGCCGGGGATGAACTGATCCGCGCTGCGGCCCCTGCCGTAGACGTGACAGAAGAGCAGGTCCGGGCTGGTGGAGGCGTCGGGACGCAGCCAGTTCGACACGTCGACAGCGAGCACGATCCGCCCGTCGGCCGCACGCGGCAGCGGTGTGGGGGCAAGCAGCCTGCGCTGGCGGCGAGGCTCCAGCCAGCCGCTGTTCAATGCGTCGTACATCGCCCCGTGCCCGCGCCGGTGCTCGGCCGCCAATGTCAACTCGACCAGCGACTTGACCGGGCCATCCGCACACAGCACCGCGTCGGTCAGTTCGAAGAGCGCATCCGCGCGGGTGTAGAGGCAGTCGTAGAACTCAACTCGAAAGCGGGACAAGACCCCCAACGCGTCGACGGCGGGGACTTCGGCAGGAAGACTCATCCTTAACGGCCGCTCTCCTTCACGCTGCGTTACTCGACATCTCGAAGCGTGGAGGGCGGCCGTCTCACATACCGCCGGAAATGGGAGATCTCAGCAGGTCGGGTGACGTGCGAGGTTAAACATCAAGCTAAGTGAATCTGATGGTCCAGCTCCGGCTTCGGAGTCTGTGTTTCCGGCTGGCGACGATAGCCAGCCGTTGAACGTAGAACCCAGTCACGTCGTTGAGGGGACAGCCCCGCAGAGCGGTCAGCTCTCCTCAATGCCGTCAGGAACTGGCCGCGTTCATTCGGGCACGGGTGGGAACGTTCAGGTGCACGCCGGCATGGTCCTCCATTGTGTGAGTGCTGCTTTGGCGGTGCTCAGGTCTTCCCAGGCCATGCCCACGGATCTGAAGACGCGTCGTCGGTCGGTTTGTGCCGGGGTTTGTCCGGTGACGATCTCGTGGAGGGGCAGGGGGTTGGTGATGTCGCCGGAGGTGAGTGCGTCGGAGATGTCGGCGGCTTCGCGGGTGGCGGTGGGGACGTCTTCGACGATGACCTGTGCGCCGCGGAGGGTGTGGCTGTCGAGTTCGCGGGCGTCGGGTGTGTGTGAACCCATCGCGATGACGGTCGCGTGCTGCGAAAGGTGCCGGCCGTCGAACAACGGCGTGGTGGAGCTGGTGCAGCAGGCGACGACGTCGGCTTGGGGGAGGTCGTCTGATCCGGCGACGTCGATCCCGTGGTCGTCGGCGAACGCGCGGGTCCGCTGGGGGGTCCGGCCGCTGACAGCGATGGACGGCAAGTGCCGGACAGCGCGGAGGGCTTGGAGGTGTGCTGCTGCTTGTGGTCCGGTGCCGTAGATCAGCAACCGGGAGATGTCGTGAGGGGCGAGGAGGTCGACCGCGAGTGCGGACAGGGCGGCCGTGCGTCGCAGTGTGAGGGCGGGGCCGTCGATCGCGAGGATGGGCCGCAGGGTGTCAGCGTCGTAGAGCAGGTAGGTGCCGGTGATCCGGGGCAGACCTTTCGCCGGGTTGTCCGGCGCGACCCCGGCGATCTTGACGCCGAACAGGTCTCGGTCCGCTGCGGGCATGATGAGGACATGCCCGCCGGGGGCTTCGGCGGTGGTCCGGGGTGGTGCGGTGACGGTGGGCGGCCCGTCCTGGAGGGTGTTGTGCAGCGCGCTGATCGCTTGCGGGAACGGCAGCAGCCTGTCCAGAAGGTCAGCGTCGAGGTAGGGCAGCATGGTTGTCCGTTCCGTGGTGCGTGGCACCGAGGAACCGGGCCAGGTTGGCGCCGGCGATTCCTCGGACCTCGTTCTCGTGGTGTCCGGCAGTGAGCAGCGCGTGGCTGACGAGTGGAAGCCCCGAGGGTCCTTCGAGGCCGGGGACGAGGATTTCGGTGTTGGTGCCCTCGATGATCAGTGGTCGGTCGCAGGCCGGGATCTTCTCCGCGAACAGGTCGGCAACGAAGTCGGCACCGATTCCCACCTTGGTGGGGCCGGCGAGTTCGGTGAGGCGTTCGATGTGTGCGACGACGTGGTCGAGCGTGGGGGTTGCGGTGGTGAGGTACCCGGCGTAGAGGTTCGCGCAGATGAGTCCGCCCGTGGCGGCGATGCCGCGTATGTGGTCGTCGGAGAGGTTGCGGTGGTGGTCGTGGAGGCTGCGGGCACAGGAGTGGGTCGCGATGACAGGCCGGGTCGCCAGTTCGAGCACGTGATCGACTCCGGTGGCTGCTAGGTGGGAGACGTCGATCGTCACCCCGAGGGATTCCAGCAGGGCGAGTGCTTCGACGCCGGCGCGGGTCAGGCGGCTGCCGGTGCGGTCTTCACCGGATCCGTCGGCCAGCGCGCTCCGGCCGAAATGGGTGAAGGACACGATCCGGACGCCGAGGCGGGCGAAGGTCTGCAGGAGCTCGATGTCGGTGTCGATCTGCGGGCATCCCTCCAGCGCCAGGACCAGCGCGATGCGGCCGGAGCTGATGGCCGTGTCGATCTCGGCGCCCGTGCGGCACAGCGCGACCAGGTCCGGGTTGCCTTCGGCGATGCGGTGTGCGGCTTCGACCATCCGGAGGGTTTCGCGCAGCGCGCCCTCGGGTGTGAACTCGTGGTCGATGAAGACCGGCAGGACCTGCAGATCCACCCCGCCTGCGCGCAGTTGCGGATACCAGACGTCGCGGAAGTAGGTGGCCCACAGCTGCGGTGGCCGGCGGACGACGAGCATGAGCAGATCGTTGTGGGCATCGGCAACCAGCGCGTCCGTGTGGAGCCGATGGCCTGCTGTGGTCGGCGATGTCACCGCAAGACCTCCGGATGGCGGCCTTCGTGCCCGAGCAGCTGGGCGACTGCGGCCGCGGTCGCTGGGGCGAGGGTCATTCCGAGGGTGCCGTGCCCGGTGGCCGTGACGAGGTTGCGGCCGGTCCTGGCCGCCTGCGGCAGGCCGTCGGGGGTCATGGGCCGGGCCGCGCGGGTGAGGGTGCCCTGGGGCAGGTCGTGCAGCGCGGGGGCGAGCCGTTCGGCGGCCTGCCGGATCGCGGTGGCGGCGGCGTGGTTGTGGCGGTCTTGCGGGGTGCCGCCGATCCGCATGCCGCCGGTGATCCGGATGCGGCCGGCAAGGGGGTTGAACACAACGTGGTCGTCGAGCCCGATCAGCGGCGAGCTGATCAGCGGATGCTTGGCGGGCACGTCGATGCTCCAGCCCCAGCCCGGCTGAATGCCTCGTCCTCCTGGTCGTCCGGCGCCGGTGGCCAGGATGTAGGTGGTGGCTGTGAACTCGCCGAGGTCGGTCCTCACAGCGGTGACCTCGCCGTGCCGGCGGACCAGGCCGGTGACGCGTGCGCTGTGGACGATGACGCCGCGCAGCTCGGCGGCGACCAGTGCCGCGCGTGTCGCCGCGGCCGGATCCAGCGAGGAGTCACCGGGAAAGAACACCGCACCGGCCAGGCCCGGATCGAGTTCCGGGGCCCGTACCCGCAGTTCGGCCTGGGTGAGGACCTCGTGGTCGAGGTCGATGCCGTTCTTCGTCAGCTCGCGGGCCAGGGCCAGCTTGCGTCGCAGAACGGCCGGGCTGCGGGCCACCTGGAGCCAGCCGCTGCCGGTCACGCCGAGGTCGATGCCGGTCTCCGCGGCGAGGTTCGCGTATGCGTCCGCGGCGGTGCGTGCCGGGCCGACCAGCCTCGCGGCGATGCGGCCTGCCCGGCCCGGGCGGGCCGCGGCCGCGAATCGGGCCAGCCACGTCAGGACTGCCGGAGACAGGGAGCCGATCGACATCAGAGGGTCCGAGCCGGTCATGGCGCGGAAGCCCTCCCACAAGGTTGCGGGATCGGCCATCGGCCTGGTGAAGCTGGGAACAAGCAGGCCGGCGTTGCCGATCGAGGCACCGCGACCGGGCTGGGGGTCCAGGAGCACGACCCCCAGCCCCCGCCCGGCGAGCTCCCGGCCGATCAGCGCGCCGACGATGCCCGCGCCGATCACGACGACGTCGGTGCCGGGGTGCTCAGCTGACACGGCGCAGCATCCGGAGCGCGGTGTGCAGGCGGCCGGCCCGGCCGTGGTCGAAGTCCATGAAGTTCACCTCGGTTTCCAGGGCGCCGAAATCGGCCCAGAAGCAGTCGCCGTGTTGGTGGTGCAGGTCGGTTTCCCGGCCGGTGAGGGGGCTGGTGATCAGCAGCCGGCCGTCCCGGGCGGCGCGCACCGTGACGCCGAACGCGGGTGAGGCGTACTCCCCGACGTACCGGTCCGTGTGACCGGGGCCCGGACCGGGTGGGAGCGCGGGCCGGTGATACCCCAGCGCCTCGCACAGGACGTCCACCCCGAAGGCCCAGCCCTCTGGGAAGTTGGTCAGCACGGCCAGCGCGATTCCTCGGTCGGCCTCGACGTGGATGAACGCGCTGGTCCCGCCGATGTGCTGGACCGACCGGGAGGGCCCCGCGACGGGAAGGGCCCAGCCCAGTCCCCAGCCCCGGAAATGCAGCGGTGTGCCGGGTATCGGGGCGTGCAGGCGGAGCATCTCGTCGACCATCCACCGGGGCAGCAGTTTGCGTCCGTCCTGGGTGCGGCCGGTTGCGCAGGCGAGAACGAGTCGTGCCGTGTCCGCGGCGGTCGCGTGCAGGGTGGCGCCTGCCGGCCCGAACAGCGGGCTGACCGCAGGCCAGAGGTCCCCGGCCACGAGCGTGCCGTCATCGCCCAGGACATGCCCGGCGGCCGCGTCGGCCGGTGCGGTGAAGACGGCGGAGGAGATCCCGGCCGGACGCAGGACCGCCCGCTGCGCGGCCCCCACCCAGCTGAGGCCGGTGAGCTTCTCGACGAGCCGGCCCAGGACCACGTACCCGGTGTTGCTGTAGGAGAAGCCCTCGCCGGGCGCGGCCGCGGCGGCAGTCCCGCGGGAGGTACCCAGCAGCTCGGTCAGTGAGGCGGAGGCGTCCCAGGCGTCGGCCAGCCCCGAGGTATGGGACAGCAGCATGCGCGTCGTGATCGCGGCACCGCGGGCGCCCAGCGTGTGCAGCTCCGGTACGAGAGCGGCCACGGGAGCGTCGAGGGCGAGTCTGCCCTCCGCCACCAGTCGGCAGACCACGGTCGCCACGACGATCTTGGTCACCGATCCGAGCGGGAACAGTGTGTGCGGGCCGACCGGAGCCTCCGTGCCCACCCGTTCCACGCCGATCGACGCGCAGTTCGTCGTGCTGTCGATCAGGCACACCGATGCTCCGGCCACGGCGTGGCCCAGGGCGGCTCGTTCGAGAACGGTGTCGAGGGCCGTGAGGTGGGGGCGTGTCCTCATACCGGCTCTCCGACCGCGGTGACGGCGGAGGGTGTGACGCGGGGCAGACGGGAGGGCAGCGCGATGCTGAGCAGCACCGCAGCCATACTCACCGCGGCGGCGAGCAGGAAGGCCGACCGGAATCCGGACCAGGCGGGCAACTCCGCGCCGGGAGCGGTGGACTGCGCCAGCAGGACAGCGCCCAGCTGGGCACCGAGAGCTCCGCCGACACTCTTGACCACGAACGCCAGTCCGCTGACGCTGGCCGTCCGCTCTTCGGGCACAGTCGCGACCACGATGTTCATCGCGCCCGTCAGCCCGAAGCCGACGGTCAGGCCCGCCAGCGCCGTGGAAAGGAGGATCAGCCACGGACGGCCGGGAGCCGCGAGGAGCACCAGCGCGGCGGCGACCATCGCCGCGGTGCCGGTGAGCATCACGCCCCGGGTGCCGACCGCCCGCTCGAACCGACCGGTGAGCGGGGCGACGGCCGTACCGACGATGCCCAGCGGCACGAGGTAGAGCCCGGTCGACAGGGCCGAGCCGCCGAGCCCGTAGCCGGTCGTCGTCGGCAGCTCCACCAGCATCGGCACCAGGACGAAGACAGCGAACGTGCCGAAACCGACCACGAACGCCACGGCGCAGGTCAGCAGCACCGCACGCGTGCCCAGCAGGTGCAGGTCCACCAGGGGCTCGCTGGTGCGCAGCTCCACCGCGGCGAACACGCCCAGGACCGCCACACCCGCCACCACCAGGCTCAGCACCAGCGGCGATCCCCAGCCCACCTTGGACGAGCGCGAGATCCCGATCAGCAGCATCGCGAGTCCCGAGGCGAGCAGGACGGCCCCGGCCGAGTCGATCCGGCCACGCCGGGTCGGCGGACAGGACGGGACGACGACCCACGCCACCACGAACGCCGCGACGATCACGGCGAAGGGGATCCAGTACAGCCAGGTGTAGGGCAGGACATCGAGGATCGGACCCGCGATCACGAGCCCGACCGCGGTGCTCGACGCCGCCGTCCCCACGATCAGGCCGTTGCCCGCAGCGATGCGCCGGGCGGGCTGGGTATCGCGGATGATGCCCACCGAGAGGGGGACCAGACTCAGCCCCACGCCCTGCAGGACCTGCCCGGCGGTCAGCAGGGCGACGTTCGTGGCGAGGGCGGCGAGCAGGGTGCCGAGGGCGACGACCGCCAGCACGCACAGCAGGACGGTCCGCTTGTCGCGGATGTCGGCCAGGCGCCCCACCAGCGGGGTCGAGACCGCCCCGGCCAGCAGCAACCCGGTGAAAACCCAGGCGATCGCCGGCGTCGAGGCGCCCACCGCTTTCTGGATCGCGGGCAGGGCTGGCGACAGCATCGTCTCCAGCGTCGAGTAGGCGAACAACGCCGCGGTGACGACGCCAAGCGTCGCCGCGATGGCCGTACGGCCGGGGGAAGAGGTGGTTGTCATCGGAAGCCTCCGATTGAGGGGAAGGCGGGCAGCCGCGACCGCTCATGTACGACTCGTATTTCAAATACGGACCGTATTTGTGGTACGAACAGTATATGAATGCGCCGAGTCGTCAAGCCCCTGAATCGAGCCGGGAACGCAGGCGCCGCGAGACGCGGACCGCGCTGCTGCAGTCGGCGTACGAGAAGTTCTGCGACGTGGGCTTCGGCGCCGCGTCCCTGGAGGCCATCGCCGCAGACGCGGGATTCACCAAAGGCGCCGTGTACGGCAACTTCAGCAGCAAGGAGGAGCTGTTCCTCGTGCTGGCCGAGGAGCGGGCCGAGTCCCTGCCCGACGAGTGGCGGCACATCGAGCCGGAGAGCGTAGGGCAGGACAAGGTGGGCCGGGCCATCGGCTCGTGGCTCGCCGACGTCATCCGCAAGCGTCGCGGCTGGTTCCTCGCGAACGCCGAGTTCTCCATCGTCGCAGCACGAGACCCGGAACTGGCCGCGCGGCGACTCGCCGCCCTGCGCCGTACCCATCGCGAACTCGGCTGCGTGCTCCTTCGCTTCTGCGGGCCCGCGACGGCGGACCCTACAGCGCTCGGCGTGCTCGCGATGACGCTGATCGACGGCGTCATCATCAACGCGGCCCTCGATCCGGACCTTGATGTCGCGTCAGTTGTCGCGACCGGTCTGCAACGCATGCTGCCCGACGGCCCCAGCGAGTCCTGACACCCGGGCAGCCCCCGGCGGGCCACCTGCCGGCCGCTTCGCCCGGCCGGTGGCCGGCCACGAAGGGCACAAGGCCGACAGCCACTGCCTGCACGCAATCCAGAGGCCGGCTGTGGCCCGCAAGGAAGGTCCTTCTGCCGCCGAGACGTGTGGCGGCCTGGGCGAGACCGGTGTGTCCCGGGATCGCGAGAAGCCACTCGACGCCTTGTCCGGCTCCGCAGGTGGCCGAGACGGTTCAGACAATGGCGGAGCATGCGTCGGGGGCGCTGTGGTCAGCGAGGATGTGCGTGCCGGGCCAGGCCGGACGCCGGGCGGCACCACCGGCTACCTCCTCAAGGACACCCCGAGGACCCGGCAGCCGCCGCCCGCGCCACCGCCACGGGCCGCACCACACCGGTCCCCAGCGTCACGGACCGGCTGATGAAACCGGCTGCGTACCCCCGGCTCCACCTCACCGAAGGAACCGTCAAGTCCCGCCTGGCCCGCATCTACGCCGAGCCAGGCGCCGACCTCGGCCTCATCCGCCACCAGTAACTCCCGTCCTGCACCCGCACTACGGACAACGCCCGCGCAATCCGGCCCTGCTCCTGCCGATTGTCCTGGCCCGGGTCCGCACGACGCTCCACTGGTCATCCGGTGGAAGGCAGCGGATCACCGGGGCCGGGCCACCGAATCGGTGACGTCCAGCACGTCCACCATGCGGTTCAGCTTGCCGCGCGCACGTGCCACTGATGTCGGGGTTGCCGAAGCTGAGTCCGCCCCAGGCACTCTTGCCCGGCGCCAGCGTGATCTTCGTAGAATTTGCGGCGCCGGCGGACTCCGAGACGCGCTTGGGGTCCGGCCCCAGCTGCTTACCGGAGCCATCCACGAAAGCGGCGCCCGGATAGCCGTACAGAGTGCAGGTGTGGTCGGAGAAGTTGGTCACGATGAGAGGGAAGCTCTCCTGCCCCGCCCCCGGGTTGTTATCGCCCACGTTCCCGCGCAGTTCCGACGTCGTGCAACGAGTGCTCGCAGCGCCGCTCCCTGAAGCCGACGTGCCGCCACCCATCGTCGAACCGCCGGCCTGAGTGCCGGAACCGCCAGCCTGGCTGGAGCTCGGTGCACCGGAGGAGTTGGAGGACGTGACGGTGCCGGAAGCGTGGATCGTTCCCGGGTCGCACGGGTCGAGGCCGACGATCCGGTCGTAGGAGTCCAGCGCGATCTGCTTGAGCCGGGCGAACACGCCGAGTCGGATCCACTCGTCGCGGCGGCAGCGGATCGTGATGGCCGAGCAGGTCGTGTCGGCGATCGCCTCGTAAGAACAGCCGAAGCGCAGCAGTTGCAGCATCTTACCGAAGACGATCCGGTCACTGATGCGCCGACGGTGACAGCCGAGCGGATGGTCCGGATGGAACTCCGGCCGCTCGGGCAGCAGGCCCACGAATTGGTCCCAGAGCGGTTCGGTGAGCCATGATGGAAGCGCGGGCACAGGCCTCCTCAGTGATCACAGAGCGTCGAACTCCATGATCACCGGGACCTGTGCCCGTTCTGCTGCCGGGGTCCCCAACTGCACCTATCCGCGCAGCCTCTTACTCTCCCTCGTCGGCGGAATGGAGCTGGAAGTCGACGACGACGCAACCAACCTGTCCGTCATCGGTGCGGCCGATCCAGACGGGGTAGGCCCCGTCGCCCTGGCCGGCACGGAAGGCGATGAGGTTCGGCTCGGGCTCCGGGCTGGGCAGTTCCACGCTGAAACGGCTGTCGAGGGGGATGAACAGGTCCTCGTCCAGTTGGTCTTCGGTCACCGTCCGAGTCGCATCCATGAAAGCCGCTGTGCCCGTATCCACGCCAACCCCATAGAACTGGCCGTCGCCGAGCAGCCCGAGGTCCTCGTCGGGGCTGAGGGCCATTTCCCACTCGCGGGGCGGGACGTCCAGGAACGTCACCCTGGCCGCGGCGACATTGACCCCGCGTGTCGTGCGCAATAGCGACAGCGTGACCGGGAACTCGCCCTGTGGCACAGCGACGGTCCGGGTCTCTCCGATACAGCCGGGGTCCGAGACCGCCAGCTGCCCTGACGTGATCCGCAGCAGGCCGGCGTCAACGGGCTCGACGACGGCCGGCCCATCCGGAGTGTCGCACGCGCCCGGACTGAACAGTTGCTCGATTCCGGTGGCGCGCAGCGGTCCCGATCCTTCGTCCACCGACACGTCGTTCAGGACGACGGTCGTGGCGGGCTCGTGGCCCTGCTGGGCGAGGAACGGCGCGAACACCTGCCAGTCGCCGAATTCCGGTACGGGGCAGAGGAAGCTTTCGACGGGCGCCGGGAACCGCCGCACGGGGACGCTCGACGGGCCGGATGTTCGAGCGTGCAGTGGCTCCGTCGACGCTCCCCTCGGCCCGGCGAACTCGGACTTCACCTCGACCTGCCCGTCGGCCGAGACGGTCGTGGTCTCCTGAACATCCCACTTCCCGGACGAGTACTCCTGCTCGTTGGAAAACTGCCATCGGGTGTTCCAGCGAGCCAACAACATCCCCGTGCTGTGCGGCTTGAGGTCGATCATCTGCATGCGCCAGGACCTGTCGTCGAACAGATACACACGCCACATCCCGCGCGGCCATCTTTCGACCAGTGCCAGCGGTCGCTCCCGCGCGGACAGCAGAACCGCGTAATCCATCCCGGCAGCATGCTTGCGTGCCGCGAGCGCGCGCGACATCGGGTCCGGATGGGTCATTCCCCGATAGGAACCCCACATCTCGCCGTACGACACATCAAGACTGTCGAAGATCACAGCCGCACATCTCCCCCCGTGGCACCAGCCACCACCGAACAGTGACGCTCGACGGGTGACCCCTGCCGCAACGCCCTGCCCTTTCGAAGCTTCGTTGTGCCGCAGTCTGCCACTGAGGTGTGACACAGAGGCCAGGGCTACACCTGCACCCTCAACACGCCTGCCGTGTTGGAGCCGTAAAGTTCACCACCGGGCTGAAGCCCGGTGCACTGCGAATAGACCCGGTAGCGACCCCGTCCAGGCTGGTGGGCAGGTTCCCGATTGCGGCTGGTGGCAGGGTTCTTACCGCCACCCCCATATGTGCGACTATAGGGCGGGATTCCGGGTTCCCCCAGGTGGGAACCCCCGTCAGGCCGCCGGGCCTCCGCCTGCCGCCCAGGGCGGCGGCTCGGGGTTCCAGTCCGGCAGGCCCCCGGCCATCGGCATCACCGCGGCGTCGAGGAAGGCGGTGGCCTTCACGAACTCCGCCTCGGGGTCGGCGGCCGCCACGGCGGCGCGCACCGTCCGTACGGTCTCCAGCAACTCCAGCGCGGGCACACGGGTCAGCTCGACGTCCCCGTGCCGTTCGGCCAGGGCGTCGAGGACGGCCTGACGCGTGCCTCCGTCTTGGACGACCACGCGCTCCAGACCGAACCCGGCGACGTCAGGCACCCATCACTGCGGCCGCCGCGCTCACGGCCGGCTATCTGCTCGGTCGGCTCACCTCCACTCGCGCGGAGAGGACTTCGCCGTGTTCGACGGCGACACCGCCCGCGGCGGCTCACCTCCGCTCGCGCGGAGAGGACTCTGCCAACGCCGCCTTCACACCATTCTTGATCGGCTCACCTCCGCTCGCGCGGAGAGGACTCCGCGTGCTGCTGTGCCTCACGCTGCTGCCACGGCTCACCTCCGCTCGCGCGGAGAGGACAGCCGGGCCAGGGCGGCCTCATCGACCTTCAACCGACCGAATGCGAGCTTGTCCGCCTTCATCTGATTCCTTTCGTGGATACCCCCGCCTTTAGGTGGGGGTATCCACGAAAGGAATCAGATGACCACGAGATGTCCGTTCTCAGATCCTCAGGATCCAGTGTCTCGTGTGTCCAAGATCAGGGGTCAAGGCCCCTCGACCGTCCCGGCGCGGAATGCGTCGATGCAAAGGGGCGGAGCGGTGGTGTGCATGCCGTACGGCCCCACCTCGTGTGCCGTCAGGCCAGGCGGGGTGGGGCCGTACCGTGCGGGGTCCTTTAGCGGGCAGTCATACCTGGATAGGCGCCGGTCGCGACCCGATCGATCGTGTCAGCGCCCTGGGCGAGCTGCTCCAAGGCCGCCCGGGCGTGTTCGGGTCGCCGCGCGCCCCAAAAGAGCCAGGCTGCGTCGGAGTCGGTCAGCCCGAGTTCATCACGGGCCACGTCACAGACAGGGGCAGCAGCACGGCCGGGCTTGTGAGCGAGCGGGATCCCAGCCGCGATGAGGGTGTAGCCGGTGAGGTGGGCAGCGAAGCCGGCGACGCACAGCGTGGTGCCGCAGTCGAGGGCGCCGGCGCTGAGCGTGTCGGTAGGGCGCAGGACCTCGACGCCTTCGAGCCAGGACGCTGGTCGTAGTGGGCGGGCTGGTCAGTGATCGCGCGCAGGATGCGCGCAGCGAGGTCAGCATTGGACACCGCAGTCTCCGTTCGGTGCGGGATGAGGCCGGATGACGCCAGAGGGGATCGACGGTTGCGGCCTCTCGGAACGATGCGAACGGTGCCGGGCCAGGCAGCAAGGGACGCAACAGCGATCGCACGCGCGGTGCGCGGCCGCTGCCTGGCTGGCGCATCAACAGCCTTGGGGCTGGTGGGCTCGCATGTAGGGGTGTCGCGTATGCCGTGTGCGATTTCGGAGGTGGATTACTGACTGTCACCGGCAACGGTGGTCCCTCGCCGGTCGATGCGGCCCAGCCATGCGTCTTGCTCGTCGGCCAGTGGTTGCTTCAAGGGAAGTGAGAGAAACCGACAGGCAAAAGTGAGGCCGGCGTCGTCTCCGCCGCCGTGGACGTGGTGCTCCCACGCACCGGAGGTGTCCACGGGTGCCTGGAGGTAGGAGAAGCCGGTTCGTCGTGGCTGACTCGTGTCGCGCACCTGGAGGACGAGTTGGCGGATCGCGGCCGTCCTGCCGCGCTGGCAGCCCGGAAGAGGCAGCTGCGGACCGCAGCCCCGCGTCGTCGTCCGCGACGGCGACCAGCCGCAGCCGGAGAACACCGTCCCTGCCCACGCGGCCACCGTAGGGAACGAAGAGAGCCGCCGGGAGTCCCCCATCCCACTGGCGATCAACTGTCCCCAGTGTCATGTACGGAAAGCGGCCTCGCCATCCTGGTCAGGCGAGATCTGTCAGGTCCTCCGCGAACACCTGCGACAGAGGCTGCGGTCCCACATACTGCTGGCAGTTGCACTGACCAGCCTCGTAACGCAGCGGCTTCTTGTTCTCATCCCAGGCCACTGGCACCTCGACGCGCTCGTGGCACTGGCCCTGCTTGTCGTGTTTGGCGAGATGGTGCGTGCATCCGCACACTGGTTCCGGAGACTTGTTCGCTGCTTCGACGGCCAAACGTTCCTGCCTCGCCGCCTCCAGCAACTGCAACTTACGCTCATGCCGATTACGCAGTGCGGTGCGAACGTTGTCAGCTGCCCACGCGAAGCCACCCGTCCAAAAGACGATGAGAACCCACCAGAACCAGTCCATCCGCTATCCCCTCCCCCTGTGATGCTGCGGACCAGCATAGATGGCTCATCATAAGGGCGTTCGTATTGTCATGTAGGCCTCAGACACAGCTTCTACGCACGGTGCATGCGGGAGCCTTGCGTCGGGAGCACAACTGGGCGGCCATGGCACGGCCGTCCAGGGTCAGGGTGGCGATGAAGGCGGTCTTGGCGCCCTTAAGGCGGGTGCTCCATGTTGGCGGGCGCCATAAGGCGGGGCCTTTGGGAGCACGCTGAAGCGGCGGCATCCATGTGGAGTACCGCCGCTTCGAAGGGCGAGTGCCAGCGGGTGACGGCATGTCACCAACTGTTGAAGTCTTCGCGCACCCAGCCCTTGACGCCCTTGTTGGCTCCCGAGGTGACCTTGATGTAGTCCCAGGGCTGGGCGCGGGAGAGCGTGTACTTGTAGCAGTACATGTACGTGCGGGTGCCCTTGGTCAACACCCCTTTCACTGAGTACCCGGTTCCCGGACCGCTGCGGAGGTTGACCCCGTTCGCGGTGATGTGCCCGTTCAGCCCGTACCAGGCCGAGTTGCAGCTGCTGGAGTCGGCAGCGGAAGCGGCGGGCGCGGTCGCCAGCGCACCGCCGGCCAGAACGAGGGTGGTCGCGGCGAGAGCGGTGATGCGCGGGAGGCGGCGCTTGGAGCGCGGCCGGGTTCGGGTGTCGGGCATGGATACCTCCTTGCTGAGGCCGAGGCGTTTGCCGGGGCGTGGTCGATGCTGGGCGCTGGCGTACGGCCGTTGGTGTCGCCAGGACGCGACCTCCCGAGGGCCGGGTCAGCGAATCGGTGGCTTGTCCCACTGGGCGGGAAGACCGGGCCTGCCCGGGTGGGTCGGCAGTCGCCGGGGCGTGCTGGGGCGCCCTGCCTCCGCGCGGCCTGGGCGGGACGTGTGTGCCGCCGCAGGTGCTCTGAAAGCCGCTTGGACCCGGGGATGGAGACCACTGGAGTGCGAAGCGGAGACGAGGGCCACCGGAGCGGCTCAGCCCCATTAATCCTTAGACGGGCTCGGATGGCGCTTGCGGTACCAGTGACCGGAGTTCTTGAGCGCAGGCCCCTGTCTTCAGGGAGGGGTTGGCTCGTCCTCGGCGCGAGCCGCGCAGCGGCGGAGTTCGCTGCGTTGTC
>NZ_JBHVUH010000028.1:0-45885 GCF_042884245.1 Streptomyces sp. NPDC058145
GAGTACTCCGGGCGGGCGGTCGGCGACGAAGCAGGAAACCCCACGGCGCGAGCCGTAGGAATCCCCCTCGTTTACGAGGGGGAGGAAGTCAACCTGTCTCAACCCTTCACGACGTCGTCACCGTCAACGCCCGGGAGTCTTTGCAGATCCACACGCCGCTGAACCGCTCGTGCATCAGGATTTCCCACCGCACGCAGCAGGGCACGTCTTCACCGAACACAATCGAGATCATCCCCCGCAAGCCAGCCTCACGTATCGCTACCGGGTCTGTTCGCAGTGCACCGGGCTTCAGCCCGGTGGTGAAGCCAATCTTTAGCCTGCTCTGACCTCAGCTGTGTGCACGGATGCACACTGGTCACCTCAGTCCAGGTCAGAGCGGCCGGTTCTGCTGCTCGATGTACTGCTTCACCGGGTCTCCTTCGTGGATACCCCGGCCTGAAGGCCCGGGGTATCCACGAAGGAGACCCGATGACTGGACGGCGTTCGCGCGCTTCGCGGACGATGACGGGCGGCGAGTGGGCCGGTTGGAGCTGCCGCGGTCCGCCGAGAGCTATCGTGCCTGGGCGCAGGAGCAGGCCGTTGCCGAGTGCGATGACGACCGTTTCCGGTTGGCGGTCGAGACGACGGCCACGGGGGAGTTGGTCGGCGCGGTCGGCTCACATCGCACCGGTCGTTGGTCGGGCTGGTTCGAGTGTGATGTCATGATCGGCGCCGGCCACCGGCGCAAGGGCTACGCGGCGGAAGCCGTGGTGCTGTTGCTGCGCTTCATGTTCGCCGAGCGGCGCTATCACAAGTGCCTGGCGGCGGTTTTGGCCCACAACGAGGCGTCGTTGGCACTTTTTCGTCGGCTCGGCTTCACCGAGGAGGGGCGCTTGCGGGAACACGTTTTCTTCGCCGGCGGGCATCACGACCTCGTCATGATGGGCGTGCTCGCCGATGAGTTCGACCGGCGACACACGATGAGCGGGCCGTGAGCAGATCGTCCGGGCGTGTGTGGAACGGTATTCGAATTTGATCGACGTTCGCTATTGAGCCAGTCGGGCCGTCCGCGGCGCGACCTTGCAACTGCCCTCGGCTGCCGCGTCAGCCGTCACCCTGCTCGATGTCCAGATGGATCGGACCCCGAAGAACGGGGCTGGGCCGGTACGGCGGTGGGTCGGCGACCAGCCTGGCGCGGTCGAGCCGGAGTACCAGCTCGGTCAGCGCGATCTGGGTTTCCAGCCGGGCCAGCGGGCTGCCGAAGCACAGGTGGATGCCGCTGCCGAACCCCAGGTGCTGGTTGTCACGCCGATCCGGGTCGAAGCGGTCCGGATCGTGGAAGCGCTTCGGATCGCGGCTGCCTGAGGCCAGCATGAGCATGATCTGCGAGCCCTTGGGGATGACGGTGTCGGCGATGGTGATGTCGCTGTACGCCGCCCGCCAGGGAATGATGTGCACGGGGGGCTCGTAGCGCAGCAGTTCCTCGAGCAGCGGCACTACGAGGTCCGGTTCGTCGCGCAGTCGCTGCAGCACCTGCGGGTGGCGCAGCAGCGTCAGCATGCCGTTGGTGATGAGGTTGACGACGGTCTCATGGCCGGCAATGAGGAGCAGTCTGGCGGTGGCGACGATTTCGGCGTCGGCCATCCGATCGTCGGGCCCGTCGTCGTTGGCCAGCCGTGACAGCAGGCCGTCTCCCGGCCGGCCGTGGCTCTGTTCCACCAGCTCGCCGAGGCACTTGCGCAAGTCCTTGCGGGCCTGTACGCCCTTGTCCAGTTTCTCCTTCGCGTCGGTCTCGGGGTTGTAGTCGATCGAGTTCATGATGTCGTTCACCCAGAGGTGGAACCGTGGCTCGTCCTCGCGTGGCACGCCGAGCAAGTGACAGGTCACGGTTACGGGGAACGAGGAGGCGAAATCGTCGACGACGTCGACGTGCTCCTTGCCCGCCAAATGGTCGATCAGGCTGCCGACGGTGGCGGTCAGGAAGCCTTCAAGCCCGGTCACCAGCCCAGGGGTGTGCGGGGGACCGAAGTGACGCATCGCTATACGCCGCAGGCGATCGTGCTCGGGCGAGTCCATGTGGATGAACGACGACGTGACCCCTTCCTCGGCTGAGGGCATCGGCGGACGCGTCAGGTTGCGCAGGTCAGAACTCAGATGCGGGTCGTTCAGTATGTTCGTGATCTCGCGGTAGGTGCTGATGACGTAGCTGCCGTCCTCCTGCCGAGCCACCGGCGTCTTACGCAACTCGGCATACAGCGGGTAGGGGTCGGCCCGGGCGGAGTAGTCGAAGATCCGTTGCAGCGTGTCGGGCATGTGGGTCGTGGTCGTGTGGCCTTCCTCCTGCCGATACTGGTGCGCGGCCGTGACGCGGCACTCACCCGGGTGGTGGCCTGTCACGACCGCCGTGGCTCCCTGCGCGAGCAGGGCGGGGCCGGGGAAGTCGGCGGGAACCGCTTTCATGTCGGCCGGCTGGTCTGGCGTGGGGCAGGGGGGCGGGAAAGGCGCGGCCGTCTCGATCAACCGTCGGTAGTGGTCCAGCCACCTACCATTGTTGAAGCTCACGGCAGCCGTAACGCGGCCCCGATAGCCGTATGCGGTGACGAAACGGTGGTCGTCCAGCGATCCCTGGGTGACAAGCATCTCGTCGGCGAAGGTCGGCACGCCAACGGACTTGATGTTGACGCCGAACTGGATCGACCAGAACACTGGGATGGACGCGTGGGACCAGCGGTCCGCCTGGGCACTGACCATGTTGTGTGCCGCGACCTCTGCCTGCTCCACGGCGTTGGCCCAGTGCTCCAGTGAGATGAGCCGGTTTCCGTAGATGGGGTTCGGGCAACGTGCCACGTCTCCCGCGGCGAAGACGTCGCCGGTGACGCGGCCGTTGATGTCGAGGGCGCGGAAGCCCGGGTCGCAGGTGATTCCCCACGCGCCCGCCGCCAGTCCCGACTCCCGTAGCCACTCGGTGTTGCGGATGCTCCCGAGTGCCACCACCGCCACATCGGCGTCGACTGTACTGCCGTCGTCGAAGTGAGCACGGCAAAACCGTCCCTGCGCGTCGCCCTCCAGCCGGGCGATCTTGACACCGCACCGCAGATCGACACCATGGGCGCGCTGCATGTCTGCCGCAACCTCGCCGATCATGGCGCCGAGCGCCCCGACCAGCGGAGCCGGCGCGAGTTCGGCGACGGTCACCGGGATGTCCCGCTCGCGGCAGACGGAGGCGATCTCGGAGCCGGTGAATCCCGCACCGATGACCAACACCCGGGAGGGCCCGGCGGTGAGGGCCCGCTGCAGGCTCTCGGCATGCTCTCGCGTACGTACGACGAACACTCCGTCCAGGGCCGCCTCGGACTCGACGAACCACGGCCGGGCCCGTACCCCGGTAGAGATCAGCACCCGGTCGAAGGGAACCTCGCGTCCGTCGGCGAGACGCACGTGGTTCGTCGCGAGGTCCAGCCGGCCGGCGGGAACCCCCAGCAGCCACTCCGCGTCGATGCCACGGCGGCGGGGCAAAGTGGTGCCCCCGGCCGGTACCCACCCGGTCAGTACTTGCTTGGACAGGGGAGGCCGGTCGTATGGCTCACCCAACTCGTCACCGATCATGGTCAACGATCCGGTGAAACCCTCGTCTCGCAGAGCCTCCGCGGCCCGCAGCCCCGCCAGCGAAGCCCCGACAACCACGATGCGGCCATTGCGCTTGAACGCACGCAGGTTGTCGACACCGGTCATGACGGCGACGCCTTCGCTGGTGCGCGCCGGGCCTCCATCTGGTCGACCAGGATCGCCTGGACCGGGCAGGCCGCCGCGGCGCGGAGCACCAGGTCGCGCTGGGCGTCGTCGGGATTCGGGTGGTACATGAGCGCTTCCTCACCGTGCATCCGGAACGCCTCCGGAGCCAGGAACGCGCACTGCGCATACCCCTCACATCGGGAAAGATCAACGACAGCTTTCACCCCGACCTCCACAGGGAGTGGGAGCTACAGGGCCCCACATTGAGGCGGTCTGTCACCGAAGGCAGGCCTACCCCGGCCGCGCACGGTGGCACGCAGGTGCAGGCCGGGGGTGGCGAGACCTTCGAAGGTGGTGACCCGGTAGCCGGGTTCCGGACCGGGTGGCTCGCTCAGGTGGTAGCGGTGGGCGGTGTGCGCGGTCAGGGCCGTGAGCATGGCCATGGCCAGGGCAGCTCCCTCGCAGCTGTGGGGCCCGGTGCCGAAGGCGAGGAAGACCCCGGGTTTCGCCGGAGGGCACGGATCGTCGAGCCAGCGTTCGGGTCGGAACCGGTCCGGCTCGGGGTGTTCCCGTGCGTCACGGTGGGCGGTGTAGGGGCACACGAGAACGGTGGAACCGGCGTCGATGGTGTAGTCGGCGAGCTGGGTCCGCCGCGGGGCGCGCCGGGTCAGCAGCCAGCTCGGGGGGTGTAGCCGGAGCACTTCGCGTACCACTGCGCGAGTGTATTGCAGGCGCTCGAGGTGGGTGCTGGTCGTCGCGGCCGCGTCTGCGGGCAGGAGGGCAGCTTCGTCCGCGATGCGGTCCGCGGCCCGGGGGTGGCGGGCCAGGTGAAGCAGGATCCATCCGACTGCCCGGGAAGGCGTCTCGAAGGTGGCGACGGTGATTCCGGGCAGAGTGTCGAGGATGACC
Source organism: Streptomyces sp. NPDC058145 (assembly GCF_042884245.1). Classification (NCBI taxonomy): domain Bacteria; kingdom Bacillati; phylum Actinomycetota; class Actinomycetes; order Kitasatosporales; family Streptomycetaceae; genus Streptomyces; species Streptomyces sp. NPDC058145. Next base: position 4,621 of record NZ_JBHVUH010000028.1, read on the forward strand.
CCTTCCGACAGTAGGCCGTAACGGCAGGAGGGGCGGAGCATCTGTCCGAGCACGTCGTTACCGAGTTGGCCCGATGAACGGCGCCTGCGGACGATGGGCTGCAAGGCGTTGGTGAAGGCGACCTGTTGCCGGGTGCGGAACCGCCGAGCCGGTGTGGGGACCCAGCCCGGCCGTACCCAGCGCGTGGGGCGAACGAGCACCTCCCGGGCCACGAAGAGCTGCCGGGCGAAGGGCAGCAGGGCGGGAGCGTCTTCGGAGAAGAGGTAGCGCACGCCGACCTCCGCCAGGACCGACCGGACCAGGGGCAGAATCTCCACGTCCCGGCCCGTGGGCCACTGGTCGGCAAACCGAACGGTCCCGGACGCGATCTCACCGATCCGGGCCGCAACCGCCTGCGGACGCAGCCCGCGCATACGTGCGGCGCGCGCGTGCGCACGCTCCTCGGACGTCGGGGCGCCGCCGGCCCGCTTCAACGGCGGGAAGAGGGGCGAGGGCGGCTTGGGGAAGTCCTGCGCACGGTGTAGGACTTCTTCACACGGCCCGGCCGTGGCGGCTACGTAGACACCCGGCTCCAGCTGCCAGACGTCCCCGCACTCGTCAGCGCCACGGCGCGCCAGTGCCAGCCGGTCACGGCTCCAGGCCGCAAAGTTGGCCTCGGGCAACCGCGGCGGCTCATTCACTCGGCCCATGAGATCGCCCCTGACGCTCGTACCCTGTCCGGGCCGATATCGTCGGCAGCACGGCCGGGAGCCGACGGGCGCCCGCTCGGGGCGCCCGGCAGCGCGGTCACGCCTTGTCGGCGGACGTACCCCAGTCGTGGGCCCCGTACGCACCGTAGTTGCGAGTGAACGACAACTTGGCGAGCAGCTTGGCGATCATGATTCACTCCTCTCGCCTGCCTTCAGTGCTATATATGCCATTTTTGCACGTCGGCGTCGATATAAGGCGCGTGCTTGCGTGCCGGGCCCGCAGCCGGCAAACCTCACCCCGGTGCCGGCGGCCGGTGCCGCCTCGGCCGCAAATTATGCTGGCGCCGGTCACCTCAAGAACCGGGGGAACCAGCACTCCGAATGACCGGAACGGCTTTCGCGCAAGGCGGCGGTTGGTGACCATTGCCGATAGTGGCCGACGACGGCACCGAACCGGCGTCGTCCGCCTACAGACCCGGCGCCCAGTACCCGTCCAGGTACCAGAACGCCGCCCAGCACCAGGCTAGGGCGAACATCGTGACGAGCGCGCCCCCGGCGAGCGGGAACGGGCCCAGCCCGGCCAGCGGCGGTGGCGCACCACGACGACCTTGGCGACAAAGGCCCCGTAGAGAAAAACAGCCGGCGAGCGAGTGCAGCGCCACTGGATCCGGTCAGGCTGACGCCGTAGGCGATGATGCATTCCTGGGCGACCGGGATGAAGAGCAGGAAGGCGACCAGACCGATCAGGCGGTGCACGGTGGGCACCGGGTGCGGTGCGCAGGCCGGGCAGCTGGCCGTACATCCACAGCGCGAGGAGCAGCTGGATCAGCGCCAGGCCCAGCACGGCGCTGCTCAGCTGGGCCTTGAGCAGGAAGGCGCCGTGGCCGTGCACCCCAAAGAGGCTGCGCTGGCAGTCGCGGGGTGTGCACCCGTACCAGATGAGGACGTCAACTGGAGCGCATCAAAGCAGACACCGTGACGTACTTCCGAGCACTCGATGAGAACGCCGCCCTGCGGCGCCACTTTCACTACGCCGACGAGGAGGGCGGTCTGTGGTACGTCGAGGCCGTACCCGACTGCGGCGAGTTGATCGTCATCAAACAAGCCGAGCTGACTTCAGCCGGCCAGCTCCATCGGTACAGCTGGGAGCACCTGGAGGACGAGCACGGCGGCCTGACAGACCAAGCGATCGACCCTGAAGAGGATCCGCTGGAGGCCATCCCGGCCGACGAGTTCCAGCGGGTGTGGACTCGGTGAGCGAGCTGGACGACCACTTCAGGAGAGAGTTGGGGCGTCGGGCCGGTGACGTGCACGAGCTGTCGAGACTTCAGTCCGGCAGGCAGGAGCGGAATCGGTGGAGCAGTTCAAGTGCGGCAGGGCTCTCTGCGTCGAAGGTCTGGCCCTGTCGATCGACAGGAAGACCCGGCCCCCAGATACGGGCACCGTGACAGCGGAAGCAGAAGGCAATCTCGAAGAGCTGATCGGTGGAGCTGTGCGCCCGGATACCCCATCCCGGGAGGAAGCAGCGGTACGGCTCGCTTCCTGGCAGGTCGGCGATCAGGCACAGGGCCTGCTGGGCTAGATCTCCCTCCCAGATCGCGGCAGTGTCGCCGGCCAGATCCTCCGAACTGAGGTGCCTGACGGGGTCGGTGATGCGGACGACCTCGATGAACTCGGTCTTCCGATGGGTCAGCGGCAGCAGCATGCCCCCAGACTCTCCGATCGCGGGTTCCCTGACCAGGGACGTCTCCGCAACGTCGAGGGAGACGCCCGCCCGCTCGGCTGCCTTCGCCAGGAACGTGTTGTACTCCATGCGACCCTGCCCCAGTCGTCGTCAGGCCGTCCGTCGGCGTGATCACCAATAGATCCAGTCAAACCCATACCTGCCTGTCGCCTCGGCCACTGGGCAGGGGCGGCATCGATCCCGCCGTGTCGCGGACGGGCCTTGAGTCCCTGCAGGTCAGCGCATACGCCCCCGTAGGGGAAGAGCTGCCGGTTGCTGCCGCATGCCCGGCGGGGTCCACTGGAGTAGAGGGCCTCATCCGGAAAGGGGCTGTTCCATGGAACGGCAGGCGAAGGACCCCAGAGCGCGGATGACTGACCGCAGCCGAGCGCTCCCGGCGGTGATGTCGTGACCGCGCGGGTCGAGTGCGTGGTGACGACCGGTGTCGTGGCCGGGTCGGACGCCGACACCACGCCGATGGAGAACAACGTGTGGATCATCGGTGACGACGAGCAGGCGATGGTGGTCGACGCCGCACACGAGCCGGACGTCATCGCCACGGCGCTCGGCGACCGCCGCGTGGTGGCGATCGCGTGCACCCACGCACACAACGGACACGTCGACGCGGCGGTGGCTCTGTCGGACCGCACCGGCGCTCCGATCATGCTGCACCCGGACGACCTGGAGCTGTGGCGCCGCAGCTTTCCCAGCCGTGTCCCCGACGAGGAACTCGTCGACGGCCGGGTGATCGACGTCGCCGGAACCGCCCTGACGGTACGTCATACTCCGGGACATACGCCGGGATCCGTAAGTCTGTACGATCCGGCGCTGCGCCGCGTCTTCACCGGGGACATGCTGTTCTCACGCGGCCCTGGAACCATCGGGCCGGAGGACTCCGACTTCCAGGCGATGATCCAGTCGATCCGCGAGCGCCTCGTCACCCTGCCCCCCGAGACGGTGGTGTGCCCGGGGCACGGCGAAGTCACCACGGTAGGCGAGGTGGGCGAGCGCGTGGAGGACTGGCTCCGCCGCATCGTGTGAGAGCGAGAGGCCCACGCCTGGCACCGCTGCACTCACCGTGGTTCCCCGCTGTCCCCCGCTCGATCTGGTGCCCTTGTGGTGCAGCGGACCTCAGTGCTGGAGTCCGGGTGCCAGCTCGATGACGTCAGCCCAGACACGATCGGCCCACGGATTGCCCTCCACACCGAGGCGTGCCGCGACGACATCATCGAGGAAGTGCGCCTGGGGGACGCCGACCGTCTCGTGGGGCCACCACAGCGAGTCGCACTCGGTACAGAGCAGGAAGCGCGTCCCATCGGCCTTGAAGCGGTACGGCTGGACACAGTCCTGCTCACAGCGTGGACAGACACGTTTGGCTGACATGACCAGCACGGCACCCCCGGCGTAAGTGCACGCTTTTGAAGTCTGTTGGCGGGCGCTAGGGATGCCGCTATGGCCGTTCACCGGCGTTCATGGACGGATGAACGCCGGGGCGACCGCTACCGATGGCCCCCTCTGTACGGCGGTGAACCTGGGTGAACAGAGGGAAACTGAGACGGCCTGGCAGGGAGCCAGACCGTCCCTACCTGCTGCCACCTTCGGATCCGTAGCTCTAGAGAGATGGGTCAACGAAGGTCATTCAGGATGCCGTGAGGGTCGTGAGCGACGAGGATGGGCGCTGCCGGTTGTTGGGGTTGCTGTACTTCGCTGCTGTACCGCTCACAGGTCCACTCGGGACTGTGCCTCCCGGCTTCCCTGCCGCAGCACGACGTGTGCCGGCCTGAAGGGCAGACCGCGGAGGGTTGGCTCCATCACCTTGAAGAGCGGTTCCGCATCCTTCCCGTAGGCGTACAGCACGGCTTCGCCTCCGCCGAACTCGTTCCCGTCGACCTCGCCCACTCCCGCCTTCTCAACGGCGGCCGCCATGGCTCGCTCCGCGTTGTAGATCGCGTTGCGCTCGGCACGCGAGCCGTACTTGCTGTCGCTGAGCCGGTAGTGGGCGATGACCGCTTCTTCCGGCGTCTCTGCTTCGGGACTCTCAACATCCGTTTCCATGCGCGCACGATCCCACCCGCCTCTGACAACGCATGATGGTGCACGCTTTCCAAGTCTGTTGGCGGCCCACCAGGGGCCGTCTCGGGGCATTCACCTGCGTTCATGTCCGTCCGGACGCTCAACGCGAGCCGAGGGACGGACCCGCCTGAACGCTGGTGTCCGTCCCTGAATGAGACGGAAACTGAGACGGACGGAGTGGGCTGACGCGGCCGTTCGGATCAGCCGCAGGCGCATCCGGCCGCGGCCGGGGTCTCGTCGGTGGCCTGGCCGGTGCAGCTGGCCCGTGGCGCTGCGGTACCTCGGCTTCAGGCGCCATCGGCGTGCTGCGCCCACGGGGCTCGCATACCTTCACGTCATGGACTTCAACATCACCGCGGGGGAGGAAGCCGTCGTATTCCACGTGGCGAGCCGTGTGCAGGATGGCTTCTCCCTCACGGATGACGACTTGGCGGAGGAACTGGGCGAAGAGGTCCGCCCACTGCTGCAATCGCTCCTGGACAAGGGTTGGCTTGTCGTTGACGAGGATCGTGAGCTGGCCTTGTCCACGATCGCGCGGCACGTCGTGTCCAGCCGGAGGGATGCCGAGGGGCCGCAGGCATAGCAAGACTGACCCTTCTCTGCTCGGTCGCTCCCTCGGAGATCTGCGGGGACCTGTGGGCCGCGGGTACGGGCTCCTCATGTGTGAACGGCATTCGCTCGGCTACCCGACGGCCGAGGGGTTGTGAATCCAGCTCCCAGGTTCCGCAGGGCAAGGCCTTGGGGAACCGGTCATCCCGTCGCACAGCCGGGTCTCGCGAGGTGCCTTGTGCCCCGCCGGCGTCCTGGCCCGTGTAGGGAGCACATGATGTTGATGAGCAACCCCGCGTTGCTGCGCAATCTCGTCGATCAGTACGAGACGCTTGCGGCCTTGCACGCCGAGAACGGTGCGGCCGAGGCGCGGCAGCGTATGCACGACGTGTCCTCCACGCTGTGTGTGTCGATGGACGCGCAAGATGTGGACAGTGCCCTGGTGGCAGCCCGACGGCGGCTTTCCCGCGCCGGCCGGGTCAACGCGGTTCCGCGGGCCGAGTGAGGCAGCCGGCGTCACCCCATCTGCCCGTGATGGTGCCCCAGGCGACATCCGTTCGAAGGGGAGATGATTCCGTGAAGTCGCCGTTCGAGGCCGGGCTCGACCTCGTCATAGGGCATCCTCGCCGTGGCGCCGATGGTCCGCCCGAGGTGATCGGGGGCCTGCTGGAGCGGATCGGCCAGTTGGAGCAGGCGGTCATTTCGCACGCCGTCATCGATCAGGCGGTCGGCGTGGTCATCGCTCTGGAGGGAGTGCGATCCGAGCAGGCCTTCGCGATGCTCAAGGAGGTTTCCCAGACGACGAACGTCAAGCTCCGGACGGTCGCGGAGCATGGCCGGGCGAGCTGCGCTCACACAGTCAGTATGGCCCTCGTGCGGGGCTCGGGCCCGTGGTGACCTTGGCCGCTCCTTACCCACGCGGCCCACAGAGTGGCTTCACCCTTTGCCTCAAGGGGCACACGGCCAGTGAGACCCACGGAGGTACCGAGATGAGCGCCGGAGAACGGGCCAAGGCAAAGGCCGAACAGATCGTCGGAAAGACCTTGCGGACGGCAGCCCACGCGATACACAAGGAAACGCTTGCGGCGAAAGGCGCCGCTCTCGAAGCACGAGGCAAGATGCGGGGCACGAAGGAGCAGACCAAGGGCTCCTTTAAGCCTTGAGCGCGAGCAGGGCGGCCGTTGGGCCAGTCACCGCAGGGTCATCAACGGGGACACCAGCGGCGGAGCAGTCGACGTTTGTCAGCGTTGGTTGTCGCTGAGCAGCCCCGCACGGCCCGCAGCCTCCCCGAACGAGGACTGCGGGTCGGGGAGGGCGGGCCTCAGGCGGGAATGAGGCCGTGGGGGTCGATGATGAACTTGAGGGGCACTCCCGTGTCGAAGGTCGCGTAGGCGTCGGGGGCGTCGTCGAGGCTGATCACCTTCGTGTTGAGCATGGCGCTCAGGTAGGGCATGCGGTCCCACAGGATCGCCATCATCAGCTCGCGGTTGTAGTGCATGATCGGTGCCTGCCCGGCGGCGATCCGCGGCGACTTGATCCAGGCCTTGCCGAAGTCGATCGGGTACGTTCCCTCTTGCTCGGCCTTCGACTTCGCGAGTGGGTCGGGGCCGTAGACGCCGATGACTCCGGTGGCTCCGCCCGCGCGGGTGGCGTCGATCACCTGGTTTATGGCGTAGGCCGGGTCCATGTCCTCGGCCTCGCGGCCGATGCCGTGTGCCTCGGTGCCGACGTAGTCGACCGCGCAGTCGACCATGGGTTCGCCCAGGATGGCCTCGATCTGGTCGGTGAGCGCTGCGTCCTGGCTCAGGTCGATCGTCTCGCAGCCGTTCTTCTTCACCAGCTCCAGGCGGTCCTTGTTGTGGTCGCCGACGATGATGCAGGATGCCCCGAGGAGGCGCGCCGCTGCTGCGGCGCAGCGGCCGACCGGGCCGGCGCCGGCGATGTACACGGTCGAGCCCGGCTTGGCACCGGCCTCCATGAGACCGTGGAACGCGGTGGGCAGGATGTCCGAGAGCAGCGCCAGGTCACGGATCTTCGCCATGGCCTGGTCCCTGTCCGGGAAGCGCAGGAGCTGGAAGTCGGCGTACGGGACGAACAGGTATTCGGCCTGGCCGCCGGTCCAGTCGCCCAGGTTGAAGCCGTACGCTCCGCAGGACACCTTGGGGTTCGTGGTCTCGCAGACGTCGGTCCGGCGCGCCCGGCAGTTGCGGCATCGGCCGCAGGCGACGTTGAACGGGACGGAGACGAGGTCGCCCTCACTGAGGAACTCGACGTCGGGGCCGACCTCGATGACCTCCCCGGTCATCTCGTGCCCCATCACCATGCCCTGGGGCACCGGGAAGGACCCGCGGTAGATGTGCAGGTCGCTACCACATATGTTGGTGGCGACGAGTCTGAGGATGACGCCATGCGGGGCCTTTTTCCCGTTCGGCATCTGAAGCTTCGGGAAGTCGAGGGACTCGACGCGCATGTCTCTCGGGTTCTGGAAGACGACGGCGCGGTTGCTGCTTGCCATGACGATCTCCTCTGCTGATCCGAGGCGCCTCGGCCGTGGAAGTGCCGGCAGTCATTTTGGTGGCTTTGCGACCTCGGCTTTCCCAACGTAGGGCTGTCACCCCACGTACGCACGCCGGGCTGTCACCCAACGTATGCACGCCGGAATCGGACCCTCTATGCCCGCGTGCCATCGCATTAGCTGCATGCCACGCTCCCGGCCAAGCACGTCATCTCCATCCGGGCAGGTCCGCGCGTTGTTAGCTTTGAGGGATGACCGACGCAGCAGCGCCCGCTCCCCAGGAGCCCTCGCCCGTCCGGGCCGACGTCCGGGTGACGGGCGCTCGCGAGCGGACCTGATGCCTTTGGCGAGATCTGCAATGGCTTCAGAAGCGACGCGTTACGAACCATCCACCTTCAGCCACAACACACCCCAGCTCCCATCCCGCCCGCCGTCGACCCACACACCGTGGAGCGGGCGTGGTTCAGGGCGTCAAGGTGGAGCGCGTCACTGCACGAACGACCTTGACGCCCTGGGCCGCGTCTGCTCGGCTCTGCCTGGGTCGACGGCGGACGGGATGGGAGTTCTCCGCGCACGCCACTACGGTCCCGCAGTCGGGAACGGCGCCCCCTCCATCCCGGTGCCGGCCGATCCCCCGCCGGAGGCACCGTCTTGACCGCGGCCTGTCCTATGCGTGATCGACTCATGACCATCGGCCCTATCCACCTGTGGGCGCGCGGAGGCGCAGCCGGGGCGGAGCGGGCCGGAGGCAGGAGCGGCGCCCCGAGCGGAGCCGGTAGCGCGCCCGGCTCCCGCAGGTGGACTAACGCGTGAGTGAGAGGCGAGCCCGATGCGGTGGCGCCGACCGCTGCCGCCTCCGGCCGAGGCTGTGACGGCACCGTCGAGGGTGCGGTTCTTGGAGTAGAAGCCCTTCAGGATGAGACCGGGCGGTCCGGCCTGCAGCACTGGCAGGTGGTGCGGAGCTGGTTGAGCCAGGTGCGGACTTCCTCGGCGGTGAGCTTGGCGAGCTTCTTCCGTCCGAGGCCGGGAATGCGGCTCTGAACTGCGTTGCCCAGACGGACACGCAAGTACGGGCTATGCGCCACGCCGGGGCGGCGGGCGACGTCGTCCCGGCGCCCCGGGCGCGAAGAAAACGGCGAAAGGCCCAGCCTTGGCCGATGGCGCGGAGGTTGCCGACGGGCTGGCCGTTGGTGGTGTGCCGGTACAGCTCGGCGACGGCCATGGCGCGGATGTCGGGGCTGGCAGGCGGCTGGAAGGTCCACGCGGCCCTGGTGACGCAATCCATGTACGGGGCTGTGTGGGTGGGGGCGCTGCAGGTCAGGCCGGTGTCGACGTCCGTGTTGATGGCGATCGCGCGCTGGATGTGGGCTGGCAGGGCGGCGAGGTGGCGGGCTGCGCGTTCGACGGTGCGCGGGCCCTCGGTCTGCTTGCCCAGCAGGCGGGCCGCGCCGTGGGCGGCGGAGGGCTGATTGGAGAAGACGAAGTCCTCGTCGCAGGTGACCTGGCCGCCCGTGTCGGCCAGGAAGAGGGTGAGGTCGGCGTCGGCGCCCGGGAAGCTGAAGGCGATGCGCAGCTCTTGCCAGGCCTCCTCGGGCAGCACCAGGTTCTGTCCCGGCGTGAGTGCGGTCGCAGGGGCGTGGCTCGGCAGCGCAGGAATGGGGGTCGGTGCCGCGGGAGCGGGCGGCGGTGACCGGGGAGTGGTCTGGCTGTTCCACTCGGCGAAGGGGCGGATCCGGTAGGGATCCGGCAGGGGAGCGGAGGATGCGCCAGGGATGTTGGCGCGCAGGTCTCCGTCGAGGCCGGCCAGGGTCGCATCCTTCCCTCATCAGTCTCCCAGCTCTGCCCTCCCGGTCTGCCCCGCACGTGCTCAGTCGGTGAGGCCCAGCGCCCCCGCTGCCTGAATCGCCAGCCAGACCTCGGTCAGGGCCTGCGTCGATGTCAGATCACGGTCGGCAAGAGCACCGAAACGACGCAGCCGGTAGGCAAGGGTGTTGGGGTGGATGTGGAGCGCCGCCGCGGCCGTCTCGGTACGGCGGTCGCGTTCCATCCACGTGCGGGCGGAGACAAGCAACCGCGAATCATGGGCCGCGTCATAGCGCAGCACCTCGCCGAGCACATGCTCGACCAGCGCGGCCAGGACAGCGGGGTCGTCCGGCAACCACCGACCCGTCGAGTCCTCGCCGTAATGGACGACGGGGCGGCCCGACTCCACGGCCTTGGCCACCGCCCACAGCGCCTCGCGCTGGGCGACCTTCAGCGCGGCGCCCGGCAGGAAGGGGCGGCTGACCCCGGCTGCCACGGCGGGCAGCCCACCGATGGCCGTTGCCAGTTCCGGTGCTCCCAGGACGTATCGGTCCTCACCTCGGGTGAGCAGCAGATGGGGTTGGTTCTGCAGACACGACAGCAGCGCCTCGTCGGTGGTGTGGCGCACCACGAGGAGTACGGTGGCGCCCTCGATCGCGTGCCGGGCGAGCCGGCGGCGCGCCGCCTCCGGGTCGAGCACCTCCTGCAGTAGTTCGGCCAGTGTCTCCGCGCCCTCGCGGCGCAGCGTCTCGCGCTCGTTGCGTACCATCGCCAGCCGCAGCGCCGCCACCGTGGCGATGTGCTGGACGACGGCGAGTCCCGCGGGCTGGGCGCCCTGCCGCTCGTATGCGACCAGAAAGCCCGCCGGGCCGCCGGGCGCGGGCACTGGGAGGACGAATCCGCCGGGGACCGTCGGCGGGGCGTCGATGGAAGCGGGCAGGACAGCGGGATCCGGCACGGGAACGCCGGGCAGGAGCGGGTGACCCTGCGGTGTGCAGAGATAGACGTCGTAACCCGACAGGCCTTCGAGACGGCGCAGAAGTGTCGGCATGTCGAGATCCTCGGCGACCAGCCAGCGCAGCGCGCCGAAGACCTGGAGCTGCGCGCCCAGCCGGTGCCGGGCGTCCTCCTGGGCCGCGGCCGCGACTTCCTGGGCGACAGCGATGAACGGGACGGCGAGCGGCACTTCGAGGACCGGGAAGCCCCGCTCCTCCGCCGCCTGGAAGAACGCATCGTGCAGCGGGGGTATGTGCAGCTGCGCGGAAAGGGCGAGAGCGGATACCCCGGCGTCGTCCAGCCGCTCCAGGTAGGCGCGCTGTCCGGCCGCGGTACGGGGGACCGCCAGGCCCGTCGTCATGATCACCTCGGCGCCCAGGAGCCAGGGCGTCGGATCGGCAAGCTCGCTGGCGTGCGCCCAGGAGACGGACCGGTCCAGACCGGCGCTGCCGGCCTTCACAGAGAGCTGGAGCGCCGGGAAGGAGAGCAGATCACCGACGGTGAGTTTGTTGTTCGCCACACAAAACAGCGTACGGCTCTGTGGCAAACACAATTGTCGCTACCCGTCTGCGGGCCCCACACTGTGCACCATCCCCCCTGCATGACCGGAATCTGGAGCACCCATGACGACCTCGATAACCGAGATAGAGACCTATGGTGTCGAGCGGATCCCGGACAAGGACCGTTCAGCCCGCCCCCTTGATCTGTTCCGGCTCGCCTTCGGCGGTGCCAACACTTTCGCGACCTGTGTTCTGGGCGCCTTCCCGATCCTTTTCGGCCTCTCCTTCTGGCAGGGTCTCGCGGCGACCGTCCTCGGTCTCGTGGCGGGTGCGCTCCTTCTGGCCCCGATGGCGCTGTTCGGCCCCGCCAACGGCACGAACAACGCTGTCTCCTCCTCCGCGCACCTGGGCGTGCACGGCCGAGTCGTCGGCTCGTTCCTCTCCCTGCTCACCGCCATCGCGTTCTTCTCGATCTCGGTGTGGTCTTCGGGGGACGCGCTCGTCGGCGGCGCCCACCGGCTCGTCCACGTCCCCGAGTCGGACGTGACCTACGGCATCGCGTACGCGATCTTCGCCGGGCTCGTCCTGGTCGTCTGCATCTACGGATTCCGGTTCATGCTGCTGGTCAACAAGATCGCGGTGCTGGCGGCGTCGGCCCTCTTCGTGCTCGGCGCCTTCGCCTTCGCGGGCGACTTCGACCCCGGTTACGCAGGAGCCTTCGCCTCCACGGCCGACCCGCTGTTCTGGCCTTCGTTCATCGGCTCCGCGCTGATCGTGCTCTCCAACCCGGTCTCCTTCGGCGCGTTCCTCGGTGACTGGTCCCGCTACATCCCGGCCGGGGCTCCGCGCCGCCGGGTGATGGGGGCCGCGTTCCTCGCCCAGATCGCCACCCTGCTGCCGTTCTTCTTCGGCCTGGCCACCGCGTCGATCATCGCATCGAAGGCCGAGAAGTACGTCGACCCTGCCGCCCCCAACTACGTGGGCGGACTGCTCGCGATCTCACCGGGCTGGTACTTCCTGCCGCTCTGCCTGATCGCCCTGATCGGCGGCCTCTCCACCGGCACGACATCCCTGTACGGCACTGGGCTCGACTTCTCCAGCGTCTTTACGCGCTTCAGCCGCGTCCAGGCCACCTTCTTCATCGGTGCCCTGTCCATCGCGTTCATCTTCGCCGGCCGCTTCGCGCTCAACCTCGCGCAGTCCATCTCCACCTTCGCCACGCTGATCATCACCTGCACCGCACCGTGGATGATCGTCATGACGCTCGGCTATGTCACCCGGCGCGGCTGGTACGACGCGGAGGCTCTGCAGGTCTTCAACCGCCGCCAACGCGGCGGCCGCTACTGGTTCACGCACGGCTGGAACTGGCGCGGCATGTCCACCTGGCTCGTCTCCGCCGTCGTGGCGCTCCTCTTCACCAACCTGCCCGGCCAGTTCGTCGGCCCGCTCGGCGATCTCGCGGGCGGCACGGACATCTCGCTGCTGGTCGGCCTCGCCCTCGCGATCGTGCTCTACCTCGCCCTGCTCGCCGTGTTCCCCGAACCGCGCGCCGTGTACGGACCGGCCGGACCCCGATTCGTGCGGGCGTCGGATGCCCCCGTGCCACCGATCACCGGCGACACCGGGGAGACCGTCACCGAGCCCGCCGTGGCCCACTGAGGCCTCGCCGTCACCTACGTAACCGAACGCCTTGCGTTCCGGCCTCGACCGCCGGACGCCCGTGACCAGGAGCCGTACATGAGCACCACCACTGTCCAGGAGGTCCGGACCGCCGCAGACGCGCTTGTCGCCGCCTTCGCCGAGGGCCGTCTCGACGACTACTTCGGCGCCTTCGCCCCCGACGCGACCTTCGTCTTCCACACCACCCCGCAGCGGCTCGGCTCCACGGCCGAGTACCGGGCGCTGTGGCAGCAGTGGGTGGAACAGGACGGCTTCCGGATCCTCGGCTGCACTTCGTCCGCACAGCTGATCCAGCACTTCGGCGACACCGCCGTCTTCAGTCACGACGTCGAAACCCGGATCGCCACCCATACCAGCCAGGAGACGGTCCACGAACGGGAGACCATCGTCTTCACTCGCGCCGACGACGGCCGCTGGGTCGCCGTCCACGAGCACCTTTCCGCCCGTACCGCCGCCTGACCAGAGGATACGTTCCATGAGCACCACCTTCCGCAACTACATCGACGGTGCGTTCGCGGACGCCTCGGACGACCGCACGCTCGATGTGGTGGACCCCACCACTGGTGACGTCTACGCGACTTCCCCGCTCTCGGGGGCCGCGGACGTGGACGCTGCGATGGCGGCCGCGGCCTCGGCGTTCCCCGTCTGGCGCGACACCACACCGTCCGTACGGCAGCGCGCACTGTTGAAGATCGCCGACGCGATGGAGGCACGGGCCGACGAACTGGTCGCCGCGGAGAGCCGGGACACCGGCAAGCCGCTCCACCTCACCCGCAGTGAGGAACTCGCCCCCGCAATCGACCAGATCCGCTTCTTCGCGGGCGCGGCGCGCATGCTGGAGGGCCGCTCGGCCGGCGAGTACATGGAGGGAACGACCTCCATCATCCGCCGCGAGCCGGTCGGTGTGTGCGCCCAGGTCGCGCCATGGAACTACCCTCTGCTGATGGCGGTGTGGAAGTTCGCCCCGGCTCTCGCGGCGGGCAACGCCGTGGTCCTCAAGCCCTCGGACACCACCCCGGCCTCCACGGTTCTGATCGCCGAGATCATCTGCGGTGTCCTGGAGGAGCTGTCGCTGCCCCGCGGAATCTTCAACGTGGTCTGCGGTGACCGTGAGACCGGCCGTCTGATGGTGGAGCACCCGACCCCCGCGATGGCGTCCATCACCGGTTCTGTACGCGCCGGCATCCAGGTCGCCCAGAGCGCGGCCAAGGACGTCAAGCGGGTCCACCTGGAGCTCGGAGGCAAGGCCCCGGCGGTGATCTTCGAGGACGCCGATCTGGCGAAGGCGGTCGAGGACCTGGTGATCGGCGGCTTCTTCAACGCCGGGCAGGACTGCACGGCCGCGACCCGCGTCCTGGTCCACGAGTCGGTCCACGACGAGTTCGTCGCCGCCCTCGCCAAAGCGGCGGCCGACACCAGGACCGGATTGCCGGACGACGAGGACGTGCTGTACGGACCGCTGAACAACGCGGGCCAGCTCGCCCAGGTCAGCGGCTTCATCGAGCGCCTCCCCGAGCATGCCAGGATCGAGGCGGGCGGCCACCGGGTCGGCGAGCAGGGCTACTTCTACGCCCCGACCGTGGTCTCCGGCCTCCGGCAGGACGACGAGATCATCCAGAACGAGGTCTTCGGCCCGGTCATCACCGTCCAGTCCTTCACGGACGAGGCCCAGGCCGTGCGGTACGCCAACGGCGTCGACTACGCGCTGGCCTCCTCGGTGTGGACCAAGGACCACGCGCGGGCGATGCGGATGTCGAAGAACCTCGACTTCGGCTGTGTGTGGATCAATACCCACATGGCCCTCGTCGCCGAGATGCCGCACGGCGGGTTCAAGAAGTCCGGCTATGGCAAGGACCTCTCCGCATACGGCTTCGAGGACTACACCCGGATCAAGCACGTCATGACGTCGCTCTGAGGTCCGGCAACTCGTCGGCCGCGCCCGGCCTGTCCCGGGGCGGCCGAGGGGTCCACACCACCGACCCTGACACCCGACAACTCCTCGCCCGCCTGATGCCCGGCAACGGATCGGGCGGTTGTCCCGGACACCGGGCGGCCCATGTCCCGTTTCCGTTCGTGTCCGCCGATCGTGGGCGCCGACACCGGCCCGTGCTGCCCAAGGACGGGAAAAGGCAGCCCTCCGCCGGAATCCGCTGACAAAATGCTGCCCCAGCGTGGCGGTAAGGACGCCATAGAACTCGGGCGCGGTTGCCCCGTTCGATCCACGAGTGACATCAACGTCGCGGGACGTCAGCACTCCAAGGCGGTCTGGCATGTCCAGCATGGCCGGGTGGCTCCCGGGCAGTGCGGAAGAGCGATCGAACTCCTAAGAGGTCGTTTTATCCCGGTGTTTTATCCCAGAATTGGTGTTTGATCCCGTGGTGTCGGATCGCGCCAGGAGATGGTGGCTTCGCCGGTGAGGCGGCGGGCCAGCAGATCGGTCATGGCGAGGTGGATCATTGCTTCGGAGCGGGCTGGGAGGGTCTCGTAGTCGCGGGCCAGACGGCGGTGGAACATCAGCCACCCGTAGGTCCGCTCCACGGTCCAGCGCTTGGGCAGCGGCGTGAATCCCTTGGTATCGAGGTCACTGAGGGGCCCGGGAGCGGCCTTTACGGCGACCGTGGCGGAGAACACCGCGCCACCGAGGTCCACGGTCGCGTACCGCAGGTACAGGATTGCCGTTGACTCCCACCGCGTCCGTACGCACCGCACCGCACGTGTCGCGATCTCCATCGTTATCGGTGCTTCGAACACTGCACCGTGCAGATCAACTTGTTCTGCGCACGCCAATGGCCCGAACCGCGCCTGCACCGCATACCTCCGGTGATCGTCACCTGGATGAAGCGGGCGGTGCCTGTGAACGCTGCCCCACTGAACTGGGCGTGCGTCTCCGCCGAACATGGCCCCACTGAACGCGGCGGAGCCGGTGAATTTGGCCTTGCCGAACTGGGCGTCGCGGGTGAACGTCGCCTCGTCGAACCGGGCATCCCCGCTGAACGTCGCCTCGTTAAACCAGGCGGTTCCCGAGATGGGGTTTTCCTGTGGCGGGGTCCTGGAGGGCTTGGAGGAGTTCGCTGAGGATGATTTCGGTGAAGGGGGTTCCGCGGCCCGGCGGGCGCGGGCAGCACATCGAAGCAGCCTGAAGGGCTGTCCCGCGAACGGGGGCTCAGCGGGCGCCGTGCTTCAGAGGAAGCGCAGCGGGACGTTCTTCTCGATGCAGACTCGCAGGACTGCCGCCAGATCGCGGGCCTCTTCGATGTGCTCGTGCAGGAGCGTGTCGTTGCCATCCTGCGCCCACTGATGGGTGATGCTCTCCAGGCGAGGCAGCATCAGCGCACAATCGGCGGGCGAGACGTCGTCACCGCCGTCTTCCAGGTCGCGGCGGCGTCCTGTTTCTCGGAGTGCGCCAGGACGAGGACACCGTCGATGTCCACGATCACCTGCCCGCCAACGTCCGGTGCTGTGTCACCAGCCAACCGCCACACCTGTTCGCGCGACGTTCAAGGGCACGGTCCGGCTTCCACCCGCTGGCCGGCTGGGGCGCGAACACCGGTGAGAGCCTGGCGATGGAGCTGCGCTGCGGGAATGCCGGGGCGAACACCGTCGAGGACCATCTTCGCGTGCTGGCCGCCTGTCTGGAGCAGGTCCCCGGCTCCTCGCATGCCAAGCTGCTCATCCGTGTCGACGGCGCCGGGGCCACGCACGGCCTGCTGGAGCACTTGGAGGCCCTGAACACGAAGCGGCGCACGGTCCGCTACACCGTCGGCTGGAAGATCACGCCCGAGGACGAGGCGGCGATCGCGAAGCTTCCCCAAGGGGCATGGGAGACCTCCCTGCACCAGGACGGCAGTGTTCAGGAGGGCTACCAGGTCGCCGAGTTGACCGGAGTGAACACCCGTGACGGCTGGCCCGAGGGGATGCGGCTGATCGTCCGCCGGGTCAGACCCTCACGGCGGCAGCACAAGAAGCTGACCGACTTCGAGAAGCAGACCGGCTGGCGCTACTCGATCACCGCGACGAACATCCGGCACCTGTGGGGCATCCCCGGCTCGCACCAGGTCCAGTTCCTCGACGCCCTGCACCGCGACCACGCCGAGGTCGAGGACCGCATCCGCACCGGCAAAGCGGTGGGCCTGCACAACCCCCCGTCCCAGTCGTGGCAGATCAACGCCGGATGGATGCTCGCCTGCAACCTCGCAGCCGATCTCGACGCCTGGCTGCGGCTGCTCACCCTGCACGACCAGGACGAGCTCGAACACGCCCGAACCGGACACCATGCACTTCCGTCTCTACCACCTGCCCGCCCGACTCGCCGACCACGCCCGCCGCCGCATCCTGCGCATCGAACGGACCTGGCCCTGGGCCACCGCGTTCACCACCTGCTGGACCAGGCTCACCGAGCTTCCGGCCGTCACCTGACGGCCTGACGGCCGGCCCCCACCCCGACGAAGACCAGGAAGGAGGAAACCCGCTGTCTCCGGGCCCGTGGAACCCGGCGCAGCCGCGGCGACACGCGACGGCCTGCCTTCAACCGGCAGAGGACATTACGGGCGAACCGCCGGACCGCTCAGCCACGGCAGCTGTAGTTCTGGTCATGGCTGGTCCTGAAGAGCGCCGTCAGGTCGATCGCCTCCCGGCGCCCGGCCTCCGGCTCCTGGTCGTCATGCCCCGGTTCGGCGGCCGGGAACGCGAGCAACTGCTCGGGCATCGCCGCCTGCTGGTGCGCGACGACGTCGTACACCCGGCCCCGCGCGGCAACGGTGCGCAGCTTCTCGAGGACCACCCGCGCCGGCGAGAACGGCCCGCTCGTGCTGCAACGGGACGCGGGGTATCCCCCGCTGCCCGGCTCCACGTCCGAAGGACGGGGCGCGGCCTGTGTGCCCGGGTCGGCCGGGGGCTGCCGGTCCGGGTCCGAGAGGGTGGTCGCCGGGCGTCGGGCGGGTTCGAGGTCGGCCAGCGAGAAGCGGGCGGTGTAGAGGCAGTAGGCCAACTGCAGGCCGCGCAGCGTCTTCGGCTCGCTCATGTGGCGTGGCATTCATGAGCACCCCGCACTGCTGCTTCCTGTAATGGAAGGCGTTGAGGGCGATGTCGGACGGCGGCGACTGACCGGTCCGCTCAGGGGCGGCGTTCCGCCGTGGTCAGGGCCAGCCAGGTGGCGGTATCTGCCGTGCCGGTGGCTGGCAGGCCGTGCTCACGCTGGAAGCCGAGCAGCGACTGGTGGGTCGCCGCGGTGAAGCGTCCAGTGATGTCGGCCGGCCAACCCGCGCGGGCCAGCAGGTTCTGCACCGCCTCGACCTGCGGACCGGTGTCGCCGGGTGCGGTCGCCATGGCGAGCATCGACCAGGTCCGCGCCCCGACCAGACCGTCTGGCTGGAGGCCGCTGTCGTGCTGGAAGGCCACGACACGGCTCTTGGTCGCGGTGTCGAAGATGCCGGTGAGCCTCACCGGCTGACGGCGCACCTTGAGCAACCGCTGCACGGTCCACACCAAGGAGCCTCTGTCGCCGGGGCGTACGGTCGGCCACTCGGCGCGGGCGGTCGGCGTCGCCGAGGG
This sequence comes from Streptomyces sp. NPDC058145, assembly GCF_042884245.1. NCBI lineage: Bacteria > Bacillati > Actinomycetota > Actinomycetes > Kitasatosporales > Streptomycetaceae > Streptomyces > Streptomyces sp. NPDC058145. The sequence continues at coordinate 22,699 of NZ_JBHVUH010000028.1, forward strand.
ACCTGGGGAGACTGCGGCCGCGGACCGGCGGGCCTGCGGGGGAAACAGCCGGGCCCCCTCCCATCCCGTCCAGAACAGGCCGACCGCCGTGAGCGCGCACACCGCGGCACGTGTGGCTCGGGTCCACCGCCACGCGCGCCGCGGCGGCTCCTTGCCGATGGGGGGTGCCGTGGTCGCGGTGTCCGCCGCTGCACGAGCCAGTTCGAGCGCGGGCCCCAGCTCGTCTGGCGGAGCGTTCAGCGCCGCGTGCAGCTTGCGGACCACCTCCACGGGCGCCGTGGAGCGGTGCACGGGGTTGAGATAGCGCGACAGCGTGGTCTGGGCCACGCCGACCCGGCGCGCCAGTGACTCCTGGGCCGGCGGTTTGCCGTCCCTCTCACGGCCCGCCGCCTCCCACCAACGACGCAGCCGCGCTGATAACTCCGCGCCCGCCGGACTCTCCGCGCACCCCCGCTGCCGCTGTGCCTCGGCCATCGGTTCCTCCCCCTTCCACTGCCTGCATAAGTACAGGTCACAGCCGTGCATGAGTGAATGCATGATGCCGCATCAGCCTCTCTGCCCAAGGCTGCTGATAGCACCGGAAGCGGTGAAATCCTCGGGTCGTGGCAGCCGTCGCGGCCCCGTGAACACGGCCCCAGCGCCAAGTGCGGGAGCCGGAGGGCCGGCCGTACGCGCATCACCCCGTTCCCTGTGAAACCGCTCGAAGGAGTGATCACCCATGTCCGTCACATCGCTCAACCGGGTCCGTACCGCCCTGGTCGGCGCAGCAGCCTTCGCCGTTCTCACCGCCGGAGTCACCGTCTCCTTCGCCACCGCGGCCGACCCCGCCCCGGGCCGTCACGGGAGCACCGGCGCGCACCACAAGACTCCTCATGTCGCCGCGAACCCCTCGCTGAGGTTTGTGCGCAACGCGCACGACCCGCGGCAGTCACGACTTCAGGTGTGGCGTTTTGGCCGGGTCGTGGCGGACTTCCGGGCCGGATCCGGGATGGGGTCCACGGACGAGTGCAAGCCGATGAAGGGTTGGCTGCCGACGGGCACCTACCAGGTCGGCAGCCTCTACACCAACTACCCCGGGACGAAGATCCACGGCTATGCGATCCCGCTCAGCAACCAGCAGTGCCACGGCAAGACGAAGACCTGGCGCAGGGACCTGCTCATCCACAGCAAGATGACCGCGAGCGGCGGCAGCCGCTGGAAGGGCGACAACAGCTACCTGAGCAACGGATGCATCAAGCTCGCCCCCTGGGACATCAAGAAGCTCTTCCGTATTCTCAAGCAGGCACCGCGCCCCACCCGACTCACCGTTGTCTAAGAGGGCATCTGGTGGGGCGCATCGCCTGCGCGGCGGCGAGGGCGTCGGCCGACTCGCCCTCCACAGGGCCAGCAGGCCGAACGCCGAGCGGGTGGCCAGGAAGGCACCCACGGACGCCGGGCGAGCGAAGGTCAGCTCATGCAGATGCCGCCTGCGGTGGCCTTGCCTGGGCAGCGGGCGCGCCGGCCCGTCGGCCGGGGTAGGGAGAAGTGGTGACGGGTCCCGGTGGGGCTTTCAGGGGGTCTCGTGGACCACCATCGCCGAGCCGCCGCCGCGGCGATTGGGCTCGGCCACCGCGGTCACCTTGCCGTTGGGGCCGAACTCCAGTGCCGCGACCGCACCGATTTCGGGCGACGGTGTGAAGGCTTGCGAGGCCAGGAAGCTCTCACCGAGGGCTTCAAGCGCTTTGCGCTGGGGCGAGTTGAGGAAGGCCGGTTCGGCCTCGGTCGTGATGCGGCTGCGCTGACCTGGCTGCGTAGTCTCTAGCCATCTGGAATGTTGCTGAGAACTGGCAGCAGGCAGTTGCGTCGGAACCTGGGTGACGTCAAGCAAATGTTGACCGTAGGCTCTCGGCGAAGGGCAGGTGCGGTGGACATCACGGTGCAGTGGATCAAGACGTCGTGGACGAAGCAGTCTCGGGGCGGGGAGGCCGCTGCCCGCAGGAACGCGGCGCCCGTCGGCTTCTCGCTGCCTCAGGTGCCCTCCGGGTTTGCCCACTTCGTCCAGATGTCCGAGCGTAATGATTTTGAGCCGCGTTCGAGCCAGAAGGACCTTCGCGAGATCGGTGTCAGCCTGCGGGACGAAGGTGATCGGCTCCGAGTGCTCGCTCGTGTGGAGCCGCTCTTCGGGTTGCCGCCTCGGCCGCGCAGGCCGCCGGCAGTTCGGCTGCTTCCCGGGCAGTGGGTCCGCTGGCAGTTGAACTACCGGTTCACCAGCGCCCTGGGGATCCGAGGTTGGTCGTACTGGCTCGACACGTTCAACATCGCTTACGGCCTCGTCGACCGGGATGTCTTCCTGTCGGAGCCGACCGTGATCGTCGATGAGTGCGGGCCAGTTCGATAGAGCAGACTCACTGCGCTCAGACGGCTGCTCGTTCCGCTTGGGCGCGGGTGGTGGCGAGGCGGTAGAAGTCGGTGCCGGTTTCGATGATGTTGCCGCCGAAGGTGAGGCGGTCGACGATGGCCGCGCAGAGCCGGGGGTCGGTGAAGGTCTCGGTCCAGCCGGAGAAAGACTCGTTGGAGGCGATGGCCACGCTGTTCTTCTCCTCGCGTTCGGTCAGAACCTGGAAGAGGAGTTCGGCGCCACGGCGGTCGAGTTCCATGTAGCCGAGCTCATCGATGCAGAGCAGGTCAACGCGGCCGTAGCGGGCGATGGTCTTGGTCAGCTGCTTCTCGTCGGCCGCTTCGACCAGCTCGTTGACCAGCTTCGTCGCCAGGACGTACTTGACCCGGTAGCCGGCCATCGCGGCCTCGGTGCCGAGCGCGATCAGCAGGTGCGACTTGCCCGTGCCGGAATCGCCGATGAGGCAGGGCGGCAGCCCCTTCTTGATCCATTCACACTTGGCGAGGGTGTGGACCATGGCCGCGTCGATGTTCGGGTTGGCATCGAAGTCGAACTTGCGCAGCGACTTGTCGCGGGGGAAGCCGGCAGCCTTGATACGTCGCTCGGACCGGCGGCGGGCCCGGTCGTCGCCGGCAGGGATCGCGACGTTCGTCATGCGCGGCAAGCAGTACCTCACCGCGCTGCGCGCCGAAGACCGGCTGCTGGTGCTGCAGACGCTGCACTGGGCGGATGAGGTGCGCGATCCTGGCAAGGAACTGCCTCAACTCCCTGCGCACCGCACAGGCAAAGGCAAGGAACTCACCCTGGCCATCCAGCTCGTCGAAGCCCTGAGCGCACCCTGGGAACCAGGCCGGTATCACGACACCTACGAGGAGAAGGTCCGTGAGCTGGTGCATGCGAAGGCCGAGGGCCAGCAGATTGAGGTGGCGCAGGAAGCTCCGCAGGCCACCAACGTCATCGACCTGATGTCCGTTCTGCAAGGCAGCCTCGACCAGGCCCGCGGTCAAAAGACGGACGCCGAGTCGCGGTCGGCCAAGAGGGCCCCCGCCCGCAAGACAGCACGAAAGCCAGCCGCGAAGGCGGCGAAGAGAGCCGCTGCCCACAAAGCGCCGCCGAAGACGACACGAAACCCCTCGAAAGCCCGCCAGCGCAGCACAAGTAAGAGCGACCTGCAGCAGCTGAACAAGGCGGGGCTGTACCAGCGGGCCACCGAGCAGGGCATCGAAGGCCGCTCCAAGATGAGCCGCGAACAGCTCGTCGACGCACTCACCCGCACCGGACGCCGCCGCAAGAAGACCGCCGCCTGACCTTCGCTCGCCGAGGTGGCAGCGGCCTGACCTGCGAAGGTGTCGTGCCTGAGGTGAGGATGGCAACCGATCATTCGCTCATGAGACCTGAAGTGCAGACGTTCGTCGCCGACGGCCCGCTCCCCGATTGGGACGCGAGCGAAGAAGAGATCGACCGGCGCGTCCAGCAGTTCAATGCGATCCTGAAGCCGGTCACCGGAGAGGAAGCGAAGGCGCTGGTCGCCTGCTTCGGCCCGGACGACTGCTGCGGCCCCAGGACCGGACGCCAACGAGTGGCACCAGCGGCTCTACCTCCGCGCCGTGAACGGAGGACTGATCCCCTGAACTTGACGGCATAGCAACGTGAGGTGTCTGCATCGACGTCCTATGCGCCTATCTCCAGCTACCCTTCACCCCCGACCCCGGGCGACGACCCCGCCCATCAGGAGGAACACCACCGCTATCTGGCCCTCCGTAAGGTGCGACACACGGTTCTGCGCGTCATCGGCGACCACTACCGCCGCCCCCGAGGAACCCGCCGCTCCTGGCAAGGTCGCGACTTGGACCTCACCGGCGTCACTATCGACGGCCCTCTGAACTTCAACGGTGCGACGTTCTCCGGTGGCAGAGTGTCCTTTGAGGGTGCGACGTTCTCCGGCGTACTCCTGGGGCCGCGTGAAAAGCTCGCTCGCCCTGGTGATGTGGCTGGAGGGGCTGGTCAGCGCCGGCTCAGTCTCTTGATCTCACCCAGCGTCTGTTCGACTGGGCCCGTCAGGACGTCGAGCAGACCGTAGCGGGTCCGCACCTCGCGGTTTGTCTCTTCGGGGAATTTTCGATCCTCCTCACCCTTTCGCGCGATGACTACCGACACTTCAGCGCCGTGGGAACCAAAGCGCCAATAGGTGCTGACGTACCGCTGGGCCCTCGTATAGCGATCGATCGCGCTGTTCTCTCTCATCTTGGCAGTTTTGACGATGGTGTTGTCCCCTTTCGAGCCCTTGACCCACTGGGGCATCTCGGCGCCCCGCCAAGAGTATCCGGGTGGTCCGAAAACTCCCATAACAAGCCGGTCCTTGCGCGCCAAACTCAGGGAGGAGTAGAAGGTCAGCTTCTTGTACGGCGTGTCGTTGGGAAGCTGGACAATGATTCGCGTAAGCGACTCGTCGTTTTCCTGGATCCAGTTTCCGGCGGGAATCCATGGCTGCGCCGCCACCAGCTCGCCGGGCTGGTAGACCTCCCGGCGAGTGAGCGGATGCTTCTCCCGAGCCCTGGCCCATTGCTCGGCCTCCTCCCGCCACCTCGCGGGAGGCAGGTCGTTCGGGTTCAGCTTGACCTTCTCTCCCATGACATGGAACTCGGCACCCAGCACATGGAAACTCACATCACTGTGGTTGACGAGCTTGATGTCGACCGGCAGGGAGAACGCCTTTCCGTCCTCGCTGGGCACCGCCTTGCCCACGGACAGCTGCACGAGAGGTGCGGCCGCTCGCCGGTACGGCTGAAAGAGGTACTGGTAGCTGAAATTAGCGATCGCCACAATGGTGGTGACAATGACTGCCATAGCCACTCGCTTCGGAGTGGGAATCCGGTCCAGTCTCCGCCACACCGAGATGACTGCCCAGAGCGAACCCAGCACGAGCAGACTGAAAAATACCGGATAGCGGACTTTCTCGCCGTCCTTCCATGTTTGGAACAGGAGCAAGATGTTCGTCAGGAACGCCACGCCGGTACTGATCAGCGCGACCACCCTGAAGTTGGAAATTGGCCCTCGGACCCAACAGTCCAGAACCGCGGCCACACCCACGATCATGGTGAGGGCCACCAGCATGAGGGCCGCTCCGATGACGCAACTCGGGAAGGTCAGAGCCTCGCTGAGGTCCTGGAGGCCCCACCAGGCCACCGGCCACCCCGTCAGAAGCAGGACCAGCACGACCCCGGCCATTTCCGCCCGCGAGCATGCTGATCTCGTCAGGCCCCGTCGCACCATCACGTGCGAGCCGGAGTCGGCCCCCGATTCGGACCCTGGGGAAGTCGTCACATGATCACATCCTGGCGTCGCATCGGAGTCCGAGCACCATGATCCGATGTGATCCAAGCGATCACTATCCGCGTTCCTCCGGTCGGCCCACCCGGCCTGCGTGAAGGCTGTATCGAAGGCCCCTCTGACGTTACCGTTCAGTAGAGGTGGTGCTCGGAGACTTCGGAGAACTCTCCCCGCTGATCCAGTGCTCGAGGCAGGGTCCGCAGGGGACCCGGCTCGACGCCGGGTCCTCTGCGGCTCTGTGGGTCAGTCGGTGTCGTCGCCGCACTCCGGCTCGGCGAGGCTGTCCTGCCGAGCCGCTCGGGTCGGCAGGGAAGGCTGGGTACCGTCCTTGGCGACCGGCTGGAAGTAGTGGTCCAGCGCCCAGGCGGCCACACGGGTGCCGGCCCGGCAGCCGACTACGTCCGCCGTGCGGGAGTGGACGCCGCCCCATACACGCGCGTCGACGACGTCCCGGTTGAGGTCGTCGGCAGACCCGTAGAACCGCGTGGTGCCGGTGACCTCGGAGGGGACGTAGAGGTCGATGTGCGTGGTGCGGAGGACGCCGGTCAGGGCGCGTGCCACGGCGGCGGTGACGGTCGTATGGCCGGCGATGTAGTCCGGGTGTGGTGGGGTGAGGAGCAGCGGCTCCCAGGCCGGGTCCGCCGTCGTCGCGGGGTTGCCGTCGGTGTCGGCGAGGCGGATGGCGGTGATCGGCCGCCAGGTGCCGTAGTGGAGCTTGGCGTCCCATGCCGTGACGACGGCGTCGGTCGCCGACGCGTTCACCGCGGCGAACAGCCGGGCCGTCTCGGCGATGCCGAGCCGGTGCCGGGCGGCGTGGTCCCGTACGGCGATCTGGACCTGTTCGACCAGGTTGCCGCTGAAGAAGAGGGCGGTCTCGGTCTGCTGCGCGCTCCTGCCCGAGCCGGTCTTCACGCCCATGGTCTTCAGCTCCTGCACATCCTCGGCGTAAGCGGCCGAGGAGAGGATGGGTGGTCCGCCGGGCCGGAACTGCTGCGGGGAGGCGAGCAGGAGGGGGCGGAGCCTGGCGAGCCAGGTGTCGATGAAGGGCTGGAACGCGGGCGGGGTGGGCCGCCAGACCCCCGGTGCCGGGGAAGCGGTGAACGGAACGTCGGCGAACCTTCCGTCCCCTTCCCGGAGTTCGATGATGCGGGCGGCGGCGCGCTTTCCGTAGTCCACGCCCTGGTCTCTGGTATGACTGGCCGGAAGAGCGGCGAGCGAGTCCGCGTAGGCGGTGTCGAGCCGCTCCTTGAAGGCGGGGAAGTAGGTGAGCAGCATGTCGTGGGCCGCGGTGGCGGCGGCCGCCGCAGAGGATGCCTTGGCCGGACCGCGCTCGTGCCATTTGTACAGGGCGTAGCCGCCTTCGATCCCCACCACGGCGTTGTACACGGCGACGGAGACGAATCCCTCCCAGATCGTTGCCTGCCCGGAGGGGCGTGGGCCGAGGCTGGTCTTGATCGTGTCGGTGGCGATGGCGTTCCACTCGCGGACCACGGCTGCCGGGTCCGCCGCGGTCCGGGTGTGCGCGTCGGGGGGACTTGTCGCGGCGGTGAGCGTCACGAGGGAGATCGCCGCGACGGCACAGATGAATCCCCGGGCACGTGAACGCGGAGGAGCGGGAAGAGGGGGCTCTTGATACACAGCGTGCTCCCTAGAGTTGAGTGCCCAAGGCATAGCAACGGCCTACTGGGTGAGCAAGACAACTCGCCGCGAACCGGGCAGGTTCAAGGCGCCCTCGAACGCCTCACCGCCCGCTGTGCGGAGATCACCGCCGGACAGCCCCTGCATCCGCCCCGGGCCCCGGCGAACCGCGCTGCCCTTGTTCCCCGAGAGCTCCCCATCGCAGCCTGTTGGTGCCGTGGGCTGAAGGACATGCCCCCATTTATGGCGGCAGGGCACTGGCGACGGTCAGATCCATGAGCACGCGTCCGCGGCAGGCGGGACAAGCTCGTATTCACCGAACTCGCCGGCTGGGTCAGGCTACATCTGCAGGCGCCGCCTCACCTGGACGCCCGTCTCGCCGGGGGTATCCGGTCCATCCGAAAGCCGCTCGCGTTCGACCTCGGTGAAGCCCACGTCCCACCACTATGGCGGCCTGAGGACTACACCTGCTCTTGGTACGCCCTGATCTCGGTCGGCTTGAGTCTGCGGATCGCTGCCCACGCTGCCCGTTCGACCAGTCCTTGGACCCACTCTTCGAGATCGCCTCCGGCGTCGTGAAAGTACCACGAGTCGAAGCTTCCCAGAGCCTCCAGGTCGGGTGTGAGTTCGTATCTGAGCTCGCAGTGGACCTGCACGTAGTGGTCGTGATCACCGTCGCTGTCGGAGACCTCGAACTGTCGGGTGAGGTCCAGTGTGAACGTCGGAGGACCGTCGAACGTGTAGGTGCCGTACTGGAACAAAAGGCCGTCGACATCGGGTCTGTCCGGGACGTGGAACAGCCATCGGCTGAAACGGAGAAAGGCAAGCCAGACGTCCTCCGTGACCGGATCGGTAAACGCCCGGGCCCCCAGTTCGCCCTCCAGCAGTCCCAAGGCCTCATCCACCGACGGTCTCCGCGCCACGCCCGCCCTCCTCCAAAACAGCCCGGCTGAGCGTACTCACCCGGCGAACCTTCCCGGTCAACCGAGCTTGAAAACTTGACCATCAAGCACGGAGTCGAGTTCGCCGTGGTCTACAAGCTGGGCCCAGGACCCAAGGGAACCGGCGGCCAGTACTTCCTCTACTCCGGCTTTTCCAACCGAGTCCAGGTCCCCGTACGGGCGGACACCATCCTCGTCTACCACACGCACCCAAAGGGATACGCTTACCCGAGCCCAGCGGACAGAAGGCTCTTGGACGCCTTCGAAAAGGCAGGATCCCCCATGCGTTCGTCGCAGATCATTCCGATCGGGCATGACGGCATGGTTGTCACCTTCACAAAGCACGGGGTAACACCATGACCGCCCAACCCGAGAGCCTGAACTACCTGTGGGACGGGACCGAGGACGGCTGGGTCGTCATCACATCCGACCTCGGACTCGGCACCATCTACAACATCCACACGCGGATGGCTCTGCTCCTCGAAGACGAGGCCGAATACGAGGAGGCCATTCAGGCGATGCGCGAACACGGTCGCCCCTTCCTTGAGTCCATCCCCTAGAGGTTGTCCCGTATGGGATGTGGGTTATCCGGTGAGGGCCAGGTTGTGGAGCCGGGCGATGCCGAGCATGGCTTGGTGAACTCCGTCGCCCTTGAGTCGGCAGTCCCGCAGAATCTTCCAGTTCTTCAGCCGCGCCAGGGCGTGTTCCACGCGCGCTCGCGCCCGGTGGATGGCGTTCTCCGCTTCCTGGTGCGGGCTGAGGCGGGTCTGGCCTCGTCGTCTGCGGTGCGGGATGAGCAGGCCGGTGCCCTGGTAGCCGCCGTCGGCGATGGTCGGGGCTCCGCGGCAGGCCCGGTCGACGCCGGACTCGGTGAACGCCCGGCAGTCGTTGCGGCTGCCGGGCAACGGCAAGCCGATCGCCACCACCAGGCGGCTGTTGGCGTCAATGACGACCTGAAGGTTGGTCGAGTACCGGTAGTTCTTGCTCGAGGCGGCGATGCTGCGGTCGCGGGTGGGCACCAGGGTGCCGTCCACGATGTAGACGGTGTCCTTGCGCGGCCGACGGGCCGGCGAGATGGCCAGCAGAGGTGCAAGGTGATCGAGGATGCGGTCGGCCGCCGACTTCGAGACCCCGAACAACGGCGCCACCTGCCGCAACGTGAGGTTCGTGCGCCAATACGTCGCCACCAGCAACACCCGATCCTCCAACGGCAGCCGCCACGGCCGGCCGCGCTGCACGACACCACCACGACTCCGCACCAACGCCACCAACCTGGCGAACTGCACCTCGGTCAGCCCAGAGAACGGCTCGATCCACTTCGGATCATCCGCTGAGATCACACCACCCATGCCCAGCCAACGCACCAACCACCCCACCGGTTACGGGACAACCTCTAGGCGGGCCGTCCGATCCTCCCGTCACGCCGCCCTCGCCCGGCGGCGTCGTGATGGGCCAGGATGCCCGTATGAGAACGCCCTTCGGCCGTCCGAGTCTGCGCCCGTGCCTTCCGTACAAGCAGCCCGCCGCGCCCGGCCACGACGGGGTGGTCGCGCACTTCCTGGGCACCAGTTCCGTGCTGTTCTCCGACGGGGAGACCTCGGTGCTCAGCGACGGATTCGTCAGCCGACCGGGGCTGTTGCGGGTGGCGGTGGGCAGGATCTCACCCGACCGCGCGCTCGTGCGCGCCGCGATCGACCGGCTCCGGGCGCGGGACCTCGCGGCGGTGTTCTGCGCTCACTCCCACTACGACCACGCCCTGGACGCCCCGGTGTGGGCGCTGGAGACCGGCGCCGACCTGATCGGCTCACGGTCCACCGCGAACATCGGCCGGGGCTCGGGCGTGCCGGAGTCGTCCCTGCGCGCGGTCGCGGATGGGGACACGGTGTCGTACGGGAGTTTCGGGCTGACCTTCCTGGACTCCGTGCACAGCCCCGGCGACCGCTTCCCCGGCACCGTCGACGAGCCCCTCGTCCCGCCGGCCCGCGCAGGCGCCTGGCGGACCGGCACCGCCTACAGTGCCATCCCGGGGGCCGTGTGCTGCTGCACGCCAGTGCCAACTTCCGGCCCGGCGCGCTGCGTGGTGTGGACGCCGACATCGTCTATCTGGGTGTCGGCAACCTGGGCAGGCGACCGGCCGGGTTCGTGCGTGCCTACTAGGACGAGGTCGTGGTCACGACCGGGGCCCGCCGTGTCGTCCTCGTGCACTGGGACGACTTCTTCCTCGGCCTCCACCGGCCCCTGCGGCCCATGTCATACGTCATGGACGACCTCGGCGTCACGACGGGCCGACTGCTGCCGCTGGCCCGTCGTGACGCCGTCGACGTCGTCATGCCCGTCGCCTGGCAGCCGTCCGCCCCGCTCGCAGGCCTCGGGTGAACCCTGGCCCAAGGGTCAGAACTGCTCGACGAAGTACGGTTCGACGGTCATCCAGCCGTTGCCGGCGGCTCCATTGAGACGGCCCGTGGAGTTCCTGGCCAGGGTGTACCAGGACTCCACGTAGTCGGGGTCGTCGGTGAACCAGGAGTCGGGCATCGCCGACAGCACCGCGTTCACCAGCGGGATGTAGGTGCCCTGGTCGGTGACGGTCAGCAGGGCCGTGGTGAGGGCCTGGGCGAGCGACTTGTAGTTGGTGCCGTCGTCGTCCTCCATCATGACGACGTCGGCCAGGTTGTACTTGTAGTTGGACCAGTTGACCAGGATCTGGTTGGGGTAGTACACCGTCCCGTCGTAGTCGACGTAGGGCATGTCGACCGAGTCGACGCGCGCCTTGCCGTCCTGTCCGAAGCCGGTCACCAGCGAGAACATCTCGGCCGCGCCCTTGAACCAGGGTTCCTGGTCGTCGTTCACCTCGACCGCGGTGACCTTGGTGGCCCACCAGCCCGCCGTGTCCGCGGCGTGCGCGCCCTGGGGCGCGGGTGTGCTGACGCCGTTGTCGGCGAGTTGCTCGCGGAGCACTCGGAGTCCGGCCTTGTGCGCCTTGGCCGCGTCGATGTCCAGGACGTACAGGGGGAAGGCGGGTACGTGTGTCGCGTTTACGGTGTGGCCGCGGCCCCGGCTGTCGTACGCCGTGATCGTCTTCGCGCGCTCGTCGGAGGCGGCGACCGCGACCCAGGGGGTCATGTCCGGGGTCAGACGGGCACGCATGGAGGCGGCGCCGAGGCGCACGCGAAGCAGTGAACCGGTCGAGGCGGGCAGCCCCTTCAGCGCAGCGACCCGGCGGTTCGCGCCGGCCACGGACGCGGGCAGAGCCTTGCCCGCGAGGCTTCCGGCCTTGTCGGTCAGCGCCTGCAGATCGGCGTCCTCGGTGGCGAGCGTGGCCGCCCGTACCCGCGCCCGCCAGTCGGACCGTGCCAGCGACGAGGCGAGAGAGCGTGCGACCGCCATCTCGACGCCGTGGACTGAGGAGTGCGGGGCGGCCGGATGCCGTCGGCCACCGTCGGCCACCGTGGAGGCGACGGCGGGCTGGGCGGTTCCTACGACGGCGGCGCACACGATCGCGCCGATCAGTGCTCTGCGTCTGCTGCTTGCTCTGCTCATCGTGATCTCCGTTGGTCGGTGTCGCCGCGTCAGATGTCGCCGATGCAGTACTCCGGTCCGCGTCCGGGCGTTCGACGTGATCGGGGTCGGATCACCGCGAGCCGCCGAACTGTTTGCCCTGCTCATGACAAACCAGTCCCGGCGGTGAATTCCGGGACAGCGGCCGGTGGGTGAGTGGCTCAGCCACTGCCGAATCAGTGAAACAGTCGCACGAGCCGCTCGTCAATCCTCCTACGGATAAAGGAAGTTGCGCGCGTAGACACGGGCGGATCACGGGTGTTGCCGGCCACCGGGCTCCCCCCCGCGGGCTCGCCCCGGTGGACCGGCCCGGCGGGTCAGGAACGGTCCGCCGAGAACGTCGTGCAGTTGGGGCCGTAGACCCGGCCGTCTAGGTGATCCGGTGTCTGGGTGTCGTACGAGCCCTGGAGGTTGACGGCCAGGAAGTTCGGTGGCTGCTCGATCCACCGTGTGGCCCGCAGCGTCAGCACGCCGCTCTGGAGGGTGCCCGCCATGGCGAAGGAGCCGCGCGGCACCTGCGGGTTGGACGGCGCGGGGTAGAACGCGAACACGGCGTCCACGGTGCCGTCGCCGTGGTCCTCGATGGTGAGCACCAGCCCGGTGATGCCCTGGTTGCAGACGTAACTCCCGTTCCACCGACCGGAAAGGTCGGTCACGTCGGAGGCGGGTGCGGACGGGCTGTCCTCGGGCGGGGTGCTCGCGGGCGGGGTCGGGGTGTCATCGGGCGTGCCGGCCGGAGTGTACGGGCTGTCCAGCGGCGCCGGCGTGGCGGCGGGGGAGGAGGGACCGTCCAGCGGTGCCGGGCTGTCGTAGGGCGAGGACCCCGGCGAGGAGGCCCGCGAGCCGGAGCCGGACCCGCCGCCGAGCACGGCGTCGGCCTGCCACGCCACGAGCCCGATCGCGACCACCCCGGCGAGACCGGAGCCGATCACGGCCGCTCGCCGTCTGCCGGTGGACGCCCGGGAGGGTTTCCCGGGCGGCCGCGGAACGGGGGTCGGCAGCACCTCGGTCGGCGTGTAGGCGGGCGGCGGGGTCGGCGGCACCGGCCCGGTCACGGTCGGCGCCTGGTGATTCCTTCCGGCGGGGTCCGCGGCCGGCGGCGTGCCGCCCTGCGGACGGCCGCCCCCGGGCGGCGTCTCGGGCACCGTCGCCTCGGGGCCGCCGTCCCGGGCGACGCGCACCTCCGCGGCCACCATCGGGGGGAGCCACGTCGCGTTCGTGAACAGGAGCGCCGTGCGTGGCGCGCCCGCCGCGTCGATCAGTTCCGACAGCAGCGCGTCCACGGTCGGCCGGTCGCCGGGCCGCTTGGCCAGACAGCGTCCGACCAGACCGCGGATCGGCCCGGGCACCGCGTCGAGATCGGGGTCGCCGTGGACGATGCGGTACATCAGCCCCTGGGCCGAGCCCGTGCCGAAGGGGCCGGAGCCCGACGCGGTGAACGCGAGGACCGCGCCCAGCGCGAACACGTCGCTCGCCGGGCCGACCGGCTCCCCCGTGAGCTGTTCCGGAGACATGAAGCCGGGCGTCCCGATCACCATCCCGGTGCGGGTGATCGCGCTCGCCTCGGTCGCCGTCGAGATGCCGAAGTCGATGACGCGCGGACCGTCGGCGGCGAGCAGCACGTTGGACGGCTTGAGGTCGCGGTGCACGAGCCCCGCGGCGTGGATCGCCTCCAGCGCCTCGGCGAGCCCGGCGGCCAGCGTGGTCACCGGGCCGGCCTGCCAGGCGCCGTGCCGGGCGACGGCGGTGTCCAGCGAGATGCCGGGCACATAGGCGGTGGCCAGCCACGGCGGGTCCGCGTCCGGGTCGGCGTCCACCACGCCCGCCGTGAAGACGCCGTTGACCCTCCGGGCCGCGGCGGCCTCCCGGGCGAACCGCTGCCGGAACTCGCGGTCCTCGGCGAGTTCGGGCCGCACGACCTTCACGGCGACGGCTCGGCCGCCCTTGGAGCGGGCCAGGTAGACCCGTCCCATGCCGCCGGCACCCAGCCGGCCCACCACGCGGTACGGACCGACCCGATTCGGATCCCCCGCCCCCAGCGCGCGCAAAGTTTCCATGTGACCCCCCAAGGCCTGCCGCGTCTCCCCACGCGGCGATCACATCATGACGTCAGCAAGCGCTTGTGAGGTTTCCGCTTTCAACAGACCAGGGCCGAATCACCCGGACTCGGCGGTGTTCGAACGCAGTCGCGAGGAGTTGTGCCGGATCGGACGGATCGTCAGCCATGCCGGCTCAGGTCGTGGAAGAAGTCCTCGACCACGTGGAGTCGGCCCGCGCGGACGGTCTCGTCGTAGACGAACCTGCCGACGGCGAGGTCCAGCACTCCCAGGCCGAACGGCGAGAACACCAGCGGCCTGTCCGCGGGCGGCGTCACCCGCCCCGCCATCACGTCGGCGAGCGTGCCGGTCGGGCACCGGGGCGGGCTCGTTGCGGCTGGCTGCGCGTACGGTGCAGCTCGGCGACGACCTCGGAGTGCCGGTGGTGGTCTCGAACGCGGTCCGCTATGCCGACTCCGAGCAGCATCGGTTGGCGGATGTGCTGGATGCGGCGCGGCTGCTGCGCCCGATCCCGCCGCACGGCCTGGACAGCGGTGAGCGCTGACTGAAGGGGCCGGCCGACATGGCGGCTGCGACCGCGCGGATCGCCGAGGCCGCGGGCCACGGGCGCGAGCGGGCCGCGGCGCTGCTGGCCGAGACGGAGGCGACCGCACAGAGCTGCCGATTGGACGCGTCGCGGATATTGGGCTTGGCGCCAAAGCCCACCCCAGCCCGGCAGTCGGCGGAACCCCATTCCCGGGGGAAGAAGTGCCGTTGCGGAACACGGGTGTTGCGAGCGTCGGGCACCGAGCGCCCGTGCTGGCGATCGCCGGCGGCACCGCCTCGGGCAAGTCCACTCTTGCCAAGGCGCTGGCGCTGCTCCGGCCCATGGCTGTGGCTCTCATCCACCTGGATGACTTCTACGTCCCCGCGCATGAGCCCCACCGCGGGGTCCGCACGCTGAGCGCCACGGGGGCCGAGACGCTGGATTGGAACCATCCCGGCTCCGTCGACGAGGACGCCGTGGCTGCCGCACTCGAGGCAGCGGCCACCAGCGGACAGCACCGCATGGTGGTGGTGGAGGGCCTGTTCGCCCTCACCCTGCCCAAGATCGCGGCCCGAGCCACCTGGCGGATCTACGTCCACGCCCCCGATGACATCCGCCTGGCCCGCAAGCTGGTGCGCAAGATCGAGATTCAGCACCAGGACCCGCTGGTCTCCCTGCGCAACTACCTGCTCAGCGGCCGAGCCCGCCACGCGCAATACGTCGCCCCCTCCCGGCATCGGGCCGATCTCGTACTCGACGGAACGAGGGCTACCACGGACCTGCTGACTGCGGTCGACCACCTGGTCGGCGCGAAACCGGCACCCACCCCCTGACCGGCGGAAGCGGAGGGCCAGGCCCGAAACACCGACTGCTGAGCGGCCACCCTCATCTCACGGCCCTGCCTTCTCCGACCAGAGGAGGCGGGGCCGGCTGCGTCATGCCGCTCGTCGTGCCCGTCACGGCTCGCCCGGCGGACGGGGTAGCGAGCCTTGCTCGCCGCCACACCACGGTAGGGCGCACCGGCCCGGGGGAGCGGTGACAACACAACCCGCTCTCCCGGGCCGCCCGACCACGCCCCAAACGGAGAACCCACCCCATGGACCAGCCGCACACCAAACGCGGCACCCCCGCCCGCACCGAGCAACTGTGATGGGCCAGACCCGCCGCGACAGCGGACCCCAGCGCGCCGCCAAAGGCAGCCGCGCCGAGCGCAGACGCTGCCCGTCCTGCGGCCGCGGCAACGCCCTGCGCACCGGCACCGACAACTGACCCGACCTCAAGGCCTACGTCTACTTGACCGTCACCGAGTGCCGATGCCGCGATCAAGGCCTGTGCGACTACCGCACCACCGACGAGCGGCGCGTGCCGCCAACCACGAGAGGCCCCACGCCGTGACCACTCCCGACCCGACCGCCACCCTCACAAGGACATCATCCGGCTGCGGGAAGCCTCCACGGCAGGCACTCGGATCGCCCGTCTTCCCGCCCCGCAGACGCAGGTGATCGGGCCATGCAGTGAGCGCGGTCGAATCAGTGGTCCGAGCGCGACTCAGCACTGCCACAGGAGCAACGCATGGTCGCACGGCTGACAGGCGAACGCGTATGCACAGCCCGCGCCGCCGAAGTTCATGGCGGTGCTGTGATCTGGCCCTTCCTCAAGCTGCACGACGAACGGCATCGTGCCAGCACACGAGGAGCAGGAGGGGGTCTCATCGCCCTGAATCCAGGCGGGCCGCCCTCCAAGCTGCCCGAGCACGGACGATTCGGGGCGTTCGCTCCTCGCTGCCCAGGCTTCACGGGCCAGGTCGTAGTCGTCCTCGGACTCCTGCTCCAGGTCGACGGCCCGGACATCGCCGAGCACGAGCAGAGCTTCCTCGGCACCTTCGGGGCGGGGCAGCGACTCCAGGCCATCCAGTGGGAAGAGCAGGGCGCGGTTCCCTCCCGAGGTCGGCTCCCAGTCGCTGCACATGCCTGGGTCGTTCTGGCAGGCGAACAAGGCGAGGACTGCGCGCTTGCTCTCCGCTGCCCCTCCATCAAGGTCATTCAGGACGACCTGGGCGAGGAACTGCATCGGGCCCTCACACGACGCGCAGCACGGCCATTCAGTGCCTGCGGGAGCCAGGGGCACTCCACCCGTCCGGGTCACCAGCGAGTCCGGCGCAGACGGGCCAGCGTCGATCATCAGAGTCGTCATGGCCAGGACTCTAGGTCACACCGATGACATCGCCTTCGAGCAAACGATCGACTACATGCCCACGGTCGCGGATGCACCCGACAGGCTGCGGAGGTACTAGGTCCAGCTCGGGGAGGGCCCGTCGGGTTCTCCGTACGGCACTGGCTCGCCGGTGAGGGCGTCTAAGAGAATTCGGCCACCAAGCGGCTTCCGTAGCTGCACCTTCACGCTCTGTTCGATCATGTCGGCGTTGCAAGGGCCGCTTTGTGCCCCTGTAATGGAGGCGTACAACACGACGCTCACGTTCGTCTCCAGCGCTTTCACGGTGGGGCCGTCGTCACATGATCCGTGAGTGGCTTTCACCATGATGGACCGGCCGTCCGTCGCCGTCCCGGCCAGTTGGGCGACTCGCCTGAGCCCGCCGGCAGAACCCTGCTGGGCTTGTCCAATCGGCGGCTGCGGAAGCCGTGACGGGGTGACAGCCACGCGTTTGAGCGGGGTGTCGTAGCCCTCCAGCGTGAACAGCCAGGCAGGAACGGTCGCTGTGCCTCGGCTCGTCGGAATTGTGGTTTCGCCGAGCCTCGCTCCCGCCACGGTCAGCCGGGCTCCCTCACTGATGTTGAGGGCGATCGACTGATACGCCTCCTTCGCACCCACCAGTGGACGGGTCAGTGTGTCCCCGCTTCCCCAGTTCACCTTGCCTTCGTCAGCGGCGGTGGTCGGTAGCTTGCCGCGCACAAAGTTCTTGGATTCATAGGCCCGCTTGTCCGTCTGGCTGTGCCAACCGGATTCCGGTGCCTGCACTGCGTCGCCCATCGGGTAGTACCCCCTTGCGCCAGACAGCGGAGGAGGCGGACCCCTGCCAGGCGTCAGCCACTTGACGGGCGCGCCTCTCCTGCTGCTGCAGCGACTGGGCGTGGTCGGTCGCTCGCATCCACGTGCGGATCGCCGACCGGCGCTGCGACTTCCTGCACAAGCTGTCGGCTCGGCTCGTCCGTGAGAACCAAACGGTCGTGATCGAGGACCTGACCGTCTGTAACCTGCTGAAGAACGGCAAGCTCGCGCGCGCCATCTCGGATGCTGCCTGGACGGAACTTCGCTCCATGCTGGAGTACAAGTGCGCCTGGTACGGGCGCGAACTCGTCGTGATCGACCGCTGGTTCCCGTCCAGCAAGCTGTGCGGGGTCTGCGGCACGGTTCGCGGGAAGCAGCCGTTGCACGTCCGCGAGTGGACGTGCGCCTGTGGCGCCGTGCATGACCGTGACGTGAACGCGGCACGCAACATCCTGGCCGCCGGGCTGGCGGCGTCTGCCTGTGGAGACGGTGTAAGACCTCAACGGGAGTCCTCCCGGACGGGGCGGTCGTCGGTGAAGCAGGAACCCCAGCGGGCGACCGCTGGAATCCCCCGCGTTTAGGCGGGGGAGGAAGTCAAGTTGAGGCTGTCAGGCATCACTTCGGCTCCCGGCTCGCGGGCATGCGCAAATCCGGGTTACGTCCTAGGGAGCCCCCGAACGTGGCGGCCGGGGACCTCTTAGCCCGGCGATTCTTCCGCGAACCTGACAAGAACATGAACCCTGCTCAGCTGCCTTCCCTATACATGACCTGCGCCTGGAATGAACTTTGCCGAGCGGGGCCCAGCGTTCGTCTTAACGTCACTCAGTTCCGGTTCGAGGCTCCTAGAGTTGCGGCGCCGTCCCCCACACGTGCCCGTCACTTCTGTCCGGAGGACAGTCATGGCCGCCGTCAAGGCTTCCAAGCACACCCGACACCCCCTCACCGCTCTCGCTGGGGCCGTCGCCCTCACAGCCACCTCGATCGGTGTGTGGACCGTCACGGCCTCCACCGCTCAGGCCGCCGCTTTGCCCACCCCCGACCACGTGGTGGTCGTGGTGATGGAAAACCACGCCTACTCGCAGGTGATCGGAAGCTCCAGCGCCCCCTACATCAACAACACCCTCAAGGCGGGTGGCGCCAACCTCACCCAGTCCTTCGGCCTCACCCACCCCAGTGAGCCGAACTACTACATGCTTTTCTCCGGCTCCAACCAAGGTCGTACCGACGACAGCTGCGTCCCGGTCGGCTCCATCTCCGCGCCCAACCTGGCCTCCGAGCTGATCGCCGCGGGCAAGACCTGGAAGAGCTACAACGAGTCGCTGCCCAGCCAGGGCTCGACGACCTGCAGCAGCGGCAACTACGCGCAGAAGCACAACCCGTGGTTCGGCTTCTCTAACGTGCCGACGAACACCGCGATGACTTTTGCGCAGTTCCCGACCGACTACACGACCCTGCCGAAGGTCTCCTTCGTCACCCCGAACCTGTGCAGTGACATGCACGACTGCTCGGTCTCCACGGGCGACACCTGGATCAAAAACAACCTGGGCGCCTACGCCACCTGGGCCCAGAGTCACAACAGCATCCTCGCCGTCACCTTCGACGAGGACAACAAGCTCTCCGGCAACCGCATCCCCACCCTCTTCTACGGCCAGCACGTCACCCCCGGCAGCTCGAGCGCGACCACCTACAACCACTACAACGTGCTGCGCACGGTGGAGGACCTGGCCGGTCTGTCCGCGCACGCGGGTAACGCCGCCTCCGCGTCCGACATCGCCGGCATCTGGAACTGACGCCCGTGTATCTCGCGGACTCCCGCAGCACCAAGCCTGCCACCGCCCCGGACTCCGGTCCGGGGCGGCGGCAGGCCGCCGTGCCTCCCACCGTGCTGGCCCTGGGGGCGGTCAGCCTGATCACCGACGTCTCCTCGGAGATGGTCACCGCCGTCCTGCCGCTCTACGTGGTCGCGGGCCTGGGCCTGTCGCCGCTCGGCTTCGGTCTCCTCGACGGCATCAACAACGGCGTCGGCGCGCTGGTGAGGCTGGCCGGCGGTCACCTCGCCGATAGGGGCGGCCGCCGCCACAAGATTGTGGCGGGCACCGGCTACGGCCTATCGGCACTGTGCAAGCCACTGCTGCTGCTCGCCCACACCCTCCCTGTCCTCAGTGCCGTGCTAGCGGCCGACCGCACCGGCAAGGGACTGCGCACCGCCCCCCGGGACGCGATGATCTCGCTGGCCACCGAGCCCGAGCACCGGGGACGGGCATTCGGGGTGCACCGCGCCATGGACACCACCGGCGCGCTGCTCGGCCCGCTCGTCGCCTTCGCCGTGCTGCGGGCCACCGCCGACGGCTACGACGCGGCCTTCGCGGTCAGCGGCTGCATCGCGGTGCTCGGGGTCCTGGTGCTGGTGCTCTTCGTGCCTCGCCGCATCATCCCCGCTGGTGCCGTCACGCAGCCCGAGCCGCCCCGGCCGGCCCTGCGCGATTCGCTGGGACTGCTGCGCCGCCCCGAGCTGCGCAGGCTCACCGCATGCGCGGCCCTACTCGGTCTCTCCACCGTCAGCGACTCCTTCCTGTATCTGCTGCTGCAGCGCGAAGCCGACCTGCCTACCGACCTGTTCCCGCTGCTCCCGCTGGGCACCGCCGCCGTCTTCCTCACGCTGGCCGTCCCACTCGGCGCGCTCGCCGACCGCATCAGCCGTCGCCGGCTATTCCCGGCCGGCCACGGTGTCCTGCTGCTCGGTTACGGCCTGGTGCTCTCGCCCTGGCACGGCCTTCCTGCCGTGGTCGCCGTCCTGGTGTTGCACGGCACCTTCTACGCGGCCACCGACGGAGTCCTCGCGGCCGCCACCGCCGATGCCGTGCCGCCGCAGCACCAGGGCGCCGGGCAGGCGCTGGTCGGCACCGGCCAGGCGCTGGCCCGGTTCGGCTGCTCGCTCGCATTCGGCGCGGCCTGGAGTCTGTGGGGTGGCCGCACCGCGCTCGCCTTCACTGCCGCCGCGCTGGCCGTCAGCGCCGTCGTGGCCGCAGTCGTCCTTCGTCCCGCCGCCGACGTGAACTCCGCCGAGGTGTCCCCATGACCAAATCCACCCGGCTGCTGATCCTGCTGGCCGCCGTCCTGCTGCTCGCCAGCGTCGGCACCGGGGCGGTGCTGTACGCCGCCCACCGCTCGGGCCTGCGGGACGAGCAGCAGACCAACGGGCCGACCGTGCGCACCGGCAGCGTCTCACTCCGGCCAGCGGACGGCCGCCGGTTGCTGGTGCGCAACCTGGCCTGGGGCCCGCACCGCGACGAGATCGCTAGCGTACCCGCGAGCGATCCGCAGGGGCCACGCACCGCCTCGGGCGTAAAGTGCCTGCGCTTCCACGCGGCGGCCGGGACCGGCATCTGCCTGCAGGCCGTGCACGGCACCCTGCGGGACACCTACCGGGCGGTCGTGCTCGACGCGCACCTGCACGCACGGCACCGCTTCCCGGCCGCCGGCATTCCCACCCGGGCCCGGGTCTCGCCCTCCGGCCACCTGGTGGCCTGGACGGTCTTCGTCAACGGAGACTCCTACGCCGGCACCAACTTCTCCACCCGCACGAGCATCGTCGACACCCGGACCTGGACCATCGACGACAACCTGGAGACCTTCCGCGTCATCAAGGACGGCCGAACCTACCGTGCTGCCGACACCAACGTCTGGGGCGTCACCTTCGCCGACGACACCCGCTTCTACGCCACACTGGCCACCGGCGGCCACACCTATTTGGTCCGCGGCAGCATCGCCGCCCGCACCCTCACCACCGTGCACGCAAACGTCGAATGCCCCTCCCTCTCGCCCGACGGCACCCGCATCGCCTACAAGAAACGCGTCCGCGGGGCCTCGCCCGACGCCCCCTGGCGGCTGTACGTCCTGAACCTGCGCACCCTGAAGGAGACGGCCACCGCCGAGCGGCGCAACATCGACGACCAGGCCCTGTGGGCCGACGACTCCACCCTTGTCTACGCCATCCCCGGAAACTACGGCTCGGACCTGTGGACCGTCCCGGCCGACGGCACCGGAACAGCCAGCCGGCTGATGACCTCCGCGGTCGCCCCCGCCTCCCTGGGATAACGGGCAGGCCCCAGCGGTTGCCTCACCCGCGCCCCGCCCTGCGCGGTGCTCCAGACGCACGCGCCCCGGAAGCGCTCGGCACCACGGCCGAAGCACGAGCGCTCCGCCGCTGAACCGGTCGAGCCAGGATTGAACCCTGTCGCCAGGCGACAGCTGGCCCGGCCGGACGCGATCGGTCAACACCCCTCCTCCGGCCGTCTTCTGGCGGTTATCGGCGAACTCTCGTGAGCAATGGCGGCATAGCGGAGGCGCCGGCCCGCTCCACCTGCTCTGCTGGAATGCTGGGGCTGCGTTTCATCGAAGACTGCCCCCACGCCGGTCAGGCCCGCACCCGGGGGACCGTCATCATCACTCCCTACGGAATCCTCAGCGTCCGCCCCTACACCGTCCCCGGCCACCGCTGGCTCACCGCCCTCCGCCACGTCGGCACCCTCCATCCCGACGCGATCCGCCCCGGCGCACCCACCGCCGCGCCCACCGAACCCGTCGCGCCGTCCTGGTCACTGCGCCCCCACCGGAAGGACCGCAGCTTCTCCGGCCACCTTCACCCGGCCGACCACGTCGAGGCCGCAACCCTCACTGAACTCCCCGACACCATCGGCGACGTCAACGCCCTGCTCACCCTCACCCCCCCGGCAACCGAGCCGCGTGCCCCGACGCCTGGCGACTCGCCGCCAGCTTCTTCCACGTGCTCATCACCGGCGCACCCGCCCACCCCCATGCCCAGCCCTGACGACCAACACCGACCGCCCCCCTTCGGCCCCGCCCCGCAACCACCCGCGGTGCGGGGCCGCCCCACGTCGGCCGGGACGCCCGTCCGCCGAAACCCTGAGCACTGCCTAGCTGCCGGGCTGCGGAGCCTGTCGTGACCGACCGCGCCACCGCCTGCCACTGGCATCGCGGACCGACCGCTGCCCGCGACACCAGCGCCTTGCGCCGCTAGCCCTCCGATTCCGCACGGTGAACACCACGCCACCGACACGAACGAGGAAACCCACATGCCACGACCCGAGCAAGCGCCCGGCACCGACTACGACGCCGCGGCCGGCACCGTCGGGCAGGCCCTCACCCTCATCGACGACAACCACGCCTTCGACACTGCGCGCGACGAGGACGACCGTTGGCCCGCCGCAGCGGAACGCACCACCGTCCTCGCCCTCCGACACCTGAGCGACACCCTCGCCAAGGCTCCGCGCCGTGAGGCCACCCCCTTTCAGCCGCCGCTCCTCGACATCACCGACCCCGACACCCGAGCATTGCTCACCTACCTGCCCGAAAACGCCGTCTGGGCCAGGGCCCTCCCCGATCAACAGCACGAGCGCGCCAAGCAACTCCTCCAGACCCTGAGCGCCTGACGATCTGCTGAACACCGCGTCCGGCCCGGCCCCGCCGCCCCGTGCAGCAACCGGGCCGCACCGCTCACCGGCCCGGCCGGGTGACGTTGTGTTACGTGCTTTCCTGCGAGCCAGGCAGGCTACTGCTCCCCGAGGCGGAGGCAGCTCCCTATTGACGTCCTCCCCCTCGTGAACGAGGGAGATTCCCCTATGAGGGGGTTGGGCCGGTTGCCCGGCTTTCAGGTTCCTGCTTCACAGACCGCCTGGCGGCGAGGTCTCCACAGGCTGACACGGGCTGCCCGCCCGCGTGTTTGATGTTGATGGC
>NZ_JBHVUH010000029.1:0-45083 GCF_042884245.1 Streptomyces sp. NPDC058145
ACACCGCGCACGCCGACGTCAATGCGGCCATCAACATCAAACACGCGGGCGGGCAGCCCGTGTCAGCCTGTGGAGACCTCGCCGCCAGGCGGTCTATGAAGCAGGAACCTGTAAGCCGGGCGACCGGCCGAACCCCCTCATAGGGGAATCCCCCTCGTTCACGAGGGGGAGGACGTCAATGCTGCCCGTGTTCTCACCAGGTAGGGATGAATCCTCCGTCGATGATCATGTCGCTGCCGGTGATGTTGCGCGCCTGGTCGCCGACGAGAAACAGCACCAGGTCGGCGACTTCCGCTGGTGTGGAGAAGCGGCCGGTGGTGGTGGAGCCGGCCGCCTGCGCGACCACGTCGTCCGGGGTGATGCCGGTGGCTGCGGAGACCGTGGCTGCGACCCCGTCCTGGGCCAGCCACAAGTCGGTTTGCACCGGTCCGGGGCTGACAGTGTTGACGCGGATGCCCTTGGGCCCGACTTCCTTCGACAGCGCCTTGGAGAAAGCGACGACGGCGGCCTTGCTGGCGCTGTAGTCGATCACCATCGGGTCGGGCAGGGTGGCGTTGACGGAGGCGACCGTGACGATCGAACCCTGCCCGGCCTGGAGCATGAGCGGCAAGGCCGCTCGGGTGACTCGTACGGCGCTGAGCAGGTTCAGATTCAGGATGTGCTGCCAGTCGGCGTCGGTCACCGACAGGAAGCCGCTGGTCCGGGCAGGGGCGGCGCCGACGTTGTTGACCAGGACGTCGACGCGTCCCTTGGCCTCGCGGATGAGCCGCTCGGCGTCCTGGGGATCGCTGAGGTCGACGGGGATCCAGGTGACCGCGCCATCTTTGACAAGTGCCTCCAGTTCGGGTGTGGAGGTTCGGGATCCGGCAATCACCGTCGCCCCGGCCTGCGCCAGGGCCGCGACGATGGCCAGTCCGATGCCTTTACTGGCGCCGCTCACCACGGCGGTGCGGCCGTGTAGTGGGCTGTTCATTGGTGCTCCTGGTTCTCCCGGTGCCGATACGCACCGATGTTCGGTACCGCTTCCGGCGGTTTCACTGCCCTCAGCTTCCGGTGACTACCGTGAACTGCGCATCAGTCGACCGACTGCGAGCTCCGACTGGGCAGGCCGCTCGGGCGGGTGCAGGCGGGGTCATCACTCCTTTGGGCCCGCTTCGGCCATATCGGTGAGGGCGCGACGCAGGGTGGCTCATGATCGCGGAACCGATCGTGCCGGCTGTTCTCCTGCGGGCACGCCGGATGGGCACGGCGAAGGCACGTGTGCGCATGACTTCCGCCCACAGGAAGACAGACCCCAGCGACTCCACTGACCCCCGGAGGCAATCGCACAAGTGGTCGAGACGTGCCCGCCACATCCGCTCACCGTGCGAGCAGGAATCAGCCCCTCCTCATCTTCACGACCAAACGGAAACAGAGGAGCGAATGGCATCGCACTGCGACCTCGGAGAGGCCCAGGCGCGTGTCTTTACCTGATAAAGGTTGGCCTGAAACTTTTCGCAGGACAACAGTTGAGCATTGG
The DNA here is from genome assembly GCF_042884245.1 of Streptomyces sp. NPDC058145. Lineage (NCBI taxonomy): Bacteria > Bacillati > Actinomycetota > Actinomycetes > Kitasatosporales > Streptomycetaceae > Streptomyces > Streptomyces sp. NPDC058145. Next base: position 1,520 of record NZ_JBHVUH010000029.1, read on the forward strand.
ACTGTCGAAGATCGGGCAGTCGTACGCCTGGACACCCGCCCCAGCCGGTGGGGTGTCCGCCTCCTGGGTGCGGACCAGTCTGCGGTCAGGGTCAGCTCTTGTGCTCTATTGGGGGGATCGATGCAGAGATTCGGCGCGCGAAGACGTACGAGGGTTCCCGACCCGGCCACCGGCGCCACCCATTCAGAAGGCCGCCCGACCGACGGGCTGCCGGCCTTCGAACTGTCCCTGCCCGAATACCGGACCCTCGTCCGCGTGATCGAACATGCCCAGGCCTGCCTCGTCCTGCGCAGCGGCAGTGACGCCGAGACCATCCGCAACGCCAGCGGTGCCGAGTTGACGCCCCTGCTCCACCAGCGGGCAGCCGACAGCCATGCCCGGGGGGTTGACGGTTTACCGATGCTGGCCTGCGAGATCCGGCACCTGGAGGCGGCGGTCCTGAACCTGGAGTCCTACGGCGGACACGAAACCGTGCTCTGCGAGGGCTACGCCCTGCTCGAACGATGCGAAACCCTCAAAGAGGACGCCCAGACAGCGCGCATGACCGAAGGGGTGCTCAGCCTCGGCCGGCACACGCCCCCGGCGGCCAGTCCCTGATTGATCGCCACCGCTGTGCCGGGACTGCTTTTTCCTCGTCTCGGATCCCGTGGCCCTCGGCACCGCTCCGGCCCTAGGTGACCCGACAAGAATGATCACCCGATTACCACATTAGAGGGCTCGTCGATCAACTTTGATCCTTGTTGAGCAGGCTTCTCCCCCGGTGCGTCGGTGCGCATACGGTGCGTTCACGGGCGGGCCCGGAAACGGAGCCGGCCGCAGCGGTCAATCAAGGGGAGGGCGCCGATGGCGACTGTGGAAGTGGCATTGAAGGAAATGGTGACCGGGATCGAGGGGGCACTGGGGGCGGCTGTCGTCGACTACACCAGTGGCATGGCCCTTGGCACCCTGGGTGGGGGCAAGGACCTGGACCTGACGGTTGCCGCGGCCGGGAATACGGACGTGATCCGCGCCAAGGTGCGCACCATGGAGCTTCTCGGACTCCAGAGCCAGATCGAGGACATCCTGATCACGCTGGGAGGGCAGTACCACCTCATCCGGCTGGTGACTGGCCGGGACGGGAACGGCCTGTTCCTCTACCTCGTGATCGACAGGACCCGCTCGAACCTGGCCATGGCGCGCCATCAGCTCAAGCGGATCGAAGGGCAACTCGAGGTCTAGATCCTCCTCGAGACCGGGCTGACACATGCTCATGAATTGAAGAATTCTTCAAGCCATCACATGGAGAGGACGACAATTCATGAACGGCGGCCGCCCGGAGCGAGAAAGATGATTAGGCAGGACTCATGGCGCGGCTGCGTCCTCGGGGGCGAGCCGCGCCATGAGAGGCCCCTAGACAGGCAGGAAGAACGCTATGCGGGTTCCTCTTTACCAAGCCAAAGCAGAGTTCTTCCGTATGCTCGGGCATCCCACCCGCATCAGGGTCCTGGAACTGCTGCAGCACGGCCCGGTCCCCGTACGGGACTTGCTCGCGGACATCGAGATCGAGCCCTCCAGCCTCTCCCAGCAGCTGGCCATCCTGCGCCGCGCGGGCATCGTCGTGTCCATACGAGAGGGCTCCACCGTCACGTACGCGCTCGCCGGTGGCGATGTGGCCGAACTCCTGCGTGCGGCTCGCCGCATCCTCACCGAGCTTCTGGCCGGACGGAACCAGCTCCTGGCCGAGCTGCAGCAGACCGACACCTCCCCGCCGCGAGCAACAGCGGCAACCAGCACCTCAGTTGAAACCGGCGCCCGCTGAACATGGCTGGGCTTGCTTCCTTGGTGTGGTGGCCGCCCTGCGAGCGTCGTCAGGAGTTCAGAGCGTCGATGAGTGCCTTGGTGACGTCCTCGGTGGAGGCGGTGCCACCGACGTCTCGGGTGAGGATGCCCGCGGCCGTGGTCGCCTCGATCGCCTTGTGGAGGCGGGCCGCCTGGTCGGACAGGCCGAAGTGCTCCAGCATCAGGGCCGCGCTGCCGACCGCGCCGATCGGGTTGGCCAGGCCCTGGCCCGCGATGTCCGGGGCGGAGCCGTGGACAGGCTCGAACATGCTGGGGAAGCGGCGCTCGGGACTGAGGTTCGCGCTGGCGGCCAGGCCCAGGCTGCCGGCGAGCGCGCTGCCGAGGTCGGAGAGGATGTCGGCGTTGAGGTTGGAAGCGACGACGACCGAGAGGTCCTCGGGCTTCAGTACGAACTTCGCGGACATGGCGTCGACCAGGACGCTTTCGGTCCGCACGTCCGGGTAGTCGGCGGCGACCCGCTTGAAGACGTCGTCCCACAGCACCATGCCGTACTGCTGGGCGTTGCTCTTGGTGACGGAGGAGACCTTCTTGTGTGCCCTGGTGCGAGCCAGGTCGAAGGCGAAACGCATGATGCGTTCACAGCCGACCTCGGTGAACAGGGCCGTCTGGAGCGCGACTTCACCGCCCGGTCCGCGACCGCCGAGGTTGCGGCCACCGAGGCCCGCGTACTCGCCCTCGCTGTTCTCCCGGACGACGACCCAGTCCAGCTCGGTGTCATCGGCCTTGCGCAGTGGGCTGGCGACGCCCGGGAGGAAGTGCACGGGGCGGACGTTGGCCCACTGGTCGAAGTTCTGGCAGATCAGAGATCACAGAACGATGGCAGGAGGAGACTGGCGAGCCCTTCCTCCAACAGCACCTCGATGACGCCCGACAACTAGCGGTCGTCCTACGGCTCTGCGCCGAAAAGGACGTCGACCTCCTCTTTCTCTGACGTCCAGCAGCCGGGCACCGGACCTCACTGATGGGGATTCCTGGAAACGACCGGTGTTACTCCTCTTGATCCAGTTCTCAACGGCTGGGGAGACATGGCAGGTAGGACGCCGACGACGAGCCGGTGTCGCCAGGTTGATCAGGTACGGCCTGTAGATCCGGCCCCGCTCAAGGCTGCGTGGCCTTTCCGGGCGACCTTACGCCTCGTCCGCGGGAACGGCCGGCTGTCCGGCGTAGCGGTGGCGCATGGCGTCGCTGGCCGCGGGACCTGCAGTGAAGACGTAGGCAGTGCTGTCGTCGAGTCGGTGTCCGGTCCTGGCGTCGACGACGACGGGCTCGACCTCGTCACCGCTGTCCGCGTCGACGAGGATCATGCTGCGCTCAGCCGGTGCGAGGCGGGAGTTGCCCCACGCGGCCAGGGCGACGATCACCGGGCGCAGGGAACGTCCGAGTTCGGTCAGGACGTACTCATGCCGCACAGGGTTGGTCTGGTAGGGCCTGCGCTCCAGCAGGCCGTCCGCCACGAGGGTCTTCAGCCGGGTGGTGAGCATGCTGGAGGAGATGCCCAGGCTCTCCTGGAACTGGTCGAAGCGGGTGTAGCCGTCGAAGGCGTCGTGGAGGAGCAACAGCGTCCACCACTCGCCGACGTGCTGCACCGTCGTGGACAGCGGGCACTCCCGGTCCTCCAGCCTGATCCGGCTTGCCAAGGTGGCCATCCCCTCAGTTACTGCTAAAGTCGAAGCTACTGGCTTCTATTTTAGCAGTCGAGACGGGAGCGGTGCCTCGCACCCCCGCACCCGGAAACGGAACACACCGTGACCACATCCATCAGCGAATCCCTCGAAGGCCGGCGCGCTCTGGTCACCGGCGGCACCAAGGGCACCGGAGCCGCCATCGCCCGGCGCCTCGCCCAGGCCGGTGCGACCGTGCTGGTCACGGCCCGCAGCCGCCCCCACGACATCGAGGAGAAGACCTTCATCACCGCCGACCTGTCCTCCGCCGAAGGCGCCGCCCACGTGGCCGCCGAAGTGGAAGCCCGCACGGGAGGCGTCGACATCCTGGTCAACACTCTCGGTGGCTCCGAGGCGCCGGCCGGAGGGTTCGCGGCGCTGGGCGAGGACGACTGGGCCAGGGAGCTGAACACGAACCTGCTGGCCGCCGTCCGCCTGGACCGCGCTCTCCTGCCGCACATGATCACCCTGGGCAAGGGCGCGGTCGTGCACGTCACCTCGATCCAGCGCCGCATGCCGCTGTGGAACGGAACCCTGGCCTACGCCGCGGCCAAAGCAGCCCTGACCACCTACAGCAAGGGCCTGGCCAACGAAGTCGCCCCGCACGGCGTCCGCGTCAACACCGTCTCACCCGGCTTCGTCCAGACCACGGCCGCCGACGGCCTCGTCACCCGGATCGCCCACGATGCCGGCATCACCGAGGAAGCGGCGCTGGGCCGGCTCATGGACTCTCTGGGAGGCATCCCGCTCGGCCGCCCCAACCGGCCCGAGGAAGTCGCCGAACTCGTCGCCTTCCTCGTCTCCGACCGCGCCTCGGCCATCGTCGGCGCCGAACACGTCATCGACGGCGGCACCACCCCCACCGTCTGAACCCGCCACCACCCCAAGGAGCGTCATGCACGACAACCAGCCCCGGACCATCACCCCGGACGCCCTGCCCGAGGTGATCACCCGCTACCTCACAGCGCACCACTCCCACGACACCGCCACTGCGATTGCCGTGTTTACCGACGACGCCACAGTGATCGACGACGGCAACACCTACCAGGGCACCGCCGCGATCGAGCGGTGGCTGGACCGGACCGCCACCGAATTCAACTACACCATCCACCTCACCGGCGCCCAGCAGACCGACCCGGCCCACTACATCGCCACACACCACCTAGAAGGCAACTTCCCCGGCGGCACCGTCGATCTGCGCTACCAGTTCACCCTGAACAACGACCTCATCGAACACCTCGCCATCGAACCCTGAACCCGCTCCCACACCACCTGCTGCCGCGCGTACGAGGGAACCCACTCACCCCGGACCACGCCCCGTCCCAACCCTCACGCCCCCCAACCAAGAAACCAGTTCGGGACCCACCCGCAGATCAACCAGTCCACACCTGGGGAATCAAGGCAAGCAAATCCGGGGCCATCCTCAGCACAGGGTGAGGAGAATCAAAGATCCCCATCATCAAACCCCTGCGGTTACGGGACAGCCCTTGGGGCAGAGTCAATTTATCCGCCGGCGCCTTCTCGTCCGCGCACCCGGTGATCCACCGGTCGGCGAGGGTCCGCCCGCACTGTGTGAGCAGTTGTGCGGAAAGGGCGCTGTCGCTCGCGCAGTCCTGGTCGGTCAGGTCGGTCAGGGCCTGCACGGAACGGAAGTGGCGGGCGGCGCGGACAGCGTGCAGCGGCCGGCCACGGCGTGCACCTCCGTGCCGTGTCGGCGGGCCCGCCGGGCGAGTGCGACCGGCAGCTTGCCCGACAGGGACATGAACTTGTCGATGCCGAAGATGAGCATGATGCCCGCGGCCGGGACCGAGCCGGCCGTCGACAGCGTCGCGGTGAGCGCGATGAAGCCCCCGCCCGCGACGCCTGTGCCGGGCGCCGCCTTCCTCGACGATCCGCCCGGCCCGCCCGCGAGCACCCAGCCGGACGCCGAGGGTCAGCCCGGGGGCGTGCTCGTCCGGGCCGGCGCGGGTTCCAGGCGGACCACGATGCTCTTGGACGTCGGCTGGTTGCTGATGTCGGCCACGCTGTCCAGGGGCACGAGGACCTGGGTCTCCGGATAGTAGGCGGCGGCGCAGCCCCGGCTGGTCGGGTACGGGACCACCTCGAAGTCCTGGGCGCGGCGTTCGGCGTCGTCGGTCCACACACCGACCAGGTCGACGTGCTGTCCTTCGGCAAGGCCGAGTTCGCGGAGGTCGGCCGGGTTGACGAGCACCACGCGGCGGCTGCCGTGGATGCCCCGGTAGCGGTCGTTGGGCGTGTAGGGAATGGTGTTCCACTGGTCGTGCGAGCGCAGCGTCTGCAGCAGCAGGTGCCCTTCGGGAAGGCGCGGCATCTCCCAGGCGTTGCGGGTGAACATCGCCTTGCCCGTGGCGGTGGGGAACACGCCCTCGTTGACCGGGTTCGGCAGCTGGATGCCGCCGGGGCGGGCCACTCGCCTGTTGAAGTCGTGGAGCCCCGGCACGATGCGGGAGATCCGGTCGCGGATGGTGCCGTAGTCGGCCTCGAACTGCTCCCAGGGGATGTCGGCCCTGCCGTCGAGGGTGCGGCGGGCCAGTCGGCACAGGATGGCGACTTCGCTGAGCAGCAGCTTGGAGGCCGGCCTCAGCCGCCCGTGGGAGGTGTGTACCTCGCTCATCGAGTTCTCCACGGTGACGAACTGCTCTCCGCCTGCCTGGATGTCCCGTTCGGTGCGGCCGAGGGTGGGCAGGATGAGCGCGGTCCGCCCGCAGACGGTGTGGGACCTGTTGAGTTTGGTGGAGATGTGGGCGGTCAGGCGGCAGTTGCGCATGGCGGCCTCGGTGACCTCGCTGTCGGGTGCGGCCCGGACGAAGTTGCCGGCCAGTGCGAGGAAGAACTTGATACGGCCCTCACGCATCGCCCGGATCGAGTTCACCGAGTCCAGTCCGTGGGCGCGCGGCGGGTCGAAGCCGAACTCCCGCTGCAGCGCGTCCAGGAAGATGTCGGGCATCTGCTCCCAGATTCCCATGGAGCGGTCGCCCTGCACATTGCTGTGTCCGCGCACCGGGCAGGCTCCGGTGCCCGCCCTGCCGAGGTTTCCGCGCAGCATCAGGAAGTTCACGATCTCCCGGATGGTGGGGACACCGTGCTTGTGCTGTGTGACCCCCATGGCCCAGCAGACGACGACTCGTTCGCTGCGCAGGACGTCGTCGTGGACCTTCTCGATCTCCTTCCGGGTCAGCCCTGTCGCGGTGAGCATGTCGTCCCAGGACAGCGCACGCGCGTGCGCGGAGAACTCCTCGAAGCCGCTGGTGCTGGAGCGGATGAAGTCGTGGTGCAGCACCTGCCCGGGCCGGGTGTCCTCCGCCTCCAGCAGCAGGCGGTTCAGCGCCTGGAACAGTGCCAGGTCACCGCCGGCGCGGATGTGCAGGAACCGGTCGGCGATCTGCACACCACGCCCGATCACGCCGCGCGCCTTCTGCGGGTTCTTGAATCTCAGCAGGCCGGCTTCGGGCAGTGTGTTCACCGCGATGACGCGGGCACCGTTCAGCTTGGCCTGTTCCAGCGCGGACAGCTGTCGCGGGTGGTTGGTTCCCGGGTTCTGCCCCACCAGGAAGATCAGGTCGGCGTGGTGGAGGTCGTGCAGACTGACCGTTCCCTTGCCCGTGCCCAGCGTCTCGTGCAGGGCGAATCCGCTGGACTCGTGGCACATGTTGCTGCAGTCGGGCAGGTTGTTGGTGCCCAGCGCCCTGGCGAAGAGCTGCAGTACGAACGCGGCCTCGTTGCCGGCCCGGCCCGAGGTGTAAAAGACGGCCTCGTCCGGTGTGTCCAGGGAGGTCAGCTCGGCGGAGAGCAGTCCGAAGGCGTCGTTCCAGCTGATCGGCTCGTAGTGGTCGGACTCCGGCCGCTTCACCATCGGTTCGGTGAGCCGTCCTTGCTGGTTCAACCACATGTCGGACCGGCGGCTCAGCTCGGAGACGCTGTGCTCGCGGAAGAAGTCAGCGGTGACGCGGCGCGTCGTGGCCTCGTCATTGATGTGCTTGGCACCGTTCTCGCAGTACTCGTTGCGATGGCGGTGGCCCGGAGAGGGGTCCGCCCAGGCGCAGCCGGGACAGTCGATGCCGCCCACCTGGTTCATGGTCAGCAGGTCCACCCCCGTCTTCAGCGGGGACGTCTGCTGCAGGGAGTACTCGAGGGCGTGCACCACCGCGGGCACACCCGCGGCCCATGTCTTGGGCGGTGTCACGGTGAGCTCGTCCTGCGGCTCTTCGCCCGGGGGCTTGTTCATCGGGTCGCCTCTCGCTCGTCGTCGCCCCGCACGCGGTCAGCCGACCGGCCAGCAGGGCACCTGGCTCCTCGGCGGTTCCGGTTCCGCGGGCCGTACGTGTCCGTGGCGGATCGTCCCTCGCCAGGAGCCGCCCGCCTCCCCCAACCCCTCGATGTACTCCTTGAAGTGCCCGAGCTCCGATCGCACGACACGCCTGGTCAGCCCGGGTACGACGGTGAGCGCGCCGGCCACGCCGCGCGGCTCGACCTCCAGCCGTAGCCTGACCGACGTACTTCCTCCCGCGGTGGGCCGGAACGAGACCTCGCCGCGGTGGGAGGGACGCCGTTCCAGGCTCCGCCAGGCCACACGGGTGTCGGGCTCCTGCTCGACGATCTCCGCCTCGAACTCGCGACACACCGGTCCTACGCCGATGACCCACGTGGTGACGTTGGGCTTCACCTGCTCCACCCGCTTCACCACGGTCATGAACCGGGGAAAGCTCTTGAACTGCGTCCACTGGTCGTACGCGGTACGCACCGGCACCGCGATCTCGATCGTTTCGTTGACGGTATTCATGGCTCACCCATCTCCCGCCCCCGCTGTCCCCCAGTCTCGCCGCCCGGCAGACGGGCTGCCACACGGCCGGTGAGCCGTGTGCGCCCTTGAGCAGCCGACCGAGCGGTCCGGGTCGGGTGGGTGCGGGCAGCGGCGACGAGGCAGCTGCCGCGGCGGCACGATCCGAAGACCGCGAGGCGCGGTGCTCTGGGACTCCGCGTGGGTCGACGCCGTACACGACGGAAGCCCGAGGCTCTCGTCCGCGGCCCGGACGCTCCGAGGCGACGGATCACCAGCCCGGCTTGCGCGCCTTCTGCGTAGATCGCAAGTAGGTCTCGTACCCCGCCTCCTTCAGCACCACTTCGACTCTCGTCATGACTTCCGCGGTGCTCTTCCCGGCCGCGAGCAGTTCCCGCATCGCGCTGACGAACATGGTGATGTCCTGCTGCTTCAGAGCGCGTTCGCAGTCGACGCTGCCCTTCTGCGCGCTGAGGCCGAGGGCCTGCCAGGCGGCCTGCGCCCCACGGTCGGGCACACGGAAGTAGGCGCCGTTCACCCAGCCGGCGATTCTGCCGTAGTCGGCGCAGATGGGCTGGAGACGGGCCAGATAGGGCAGCCGGACGTTCTTGGTGTCCACTGCCGAGCGAAGGACGGCGCGCAGGTAGTCGTCGTCGGCCTTGGCGTGTTCCAGCAGATAGCGGCCGCCCAGCCGGTGCCAGGCGTGGACCTGCCGTGCCCGGGTGTCGGCGGACACCGTCACGACCGTGGCGTGGGACCACTGCCGGGCGGTCCGTTGGGTGGTGGCGGCGTCGGGGACCATGGTGTGGAATCTCGCCAGGGAGACCGGCTCCACCACGGCGACCGCCACCGCCGCCACCACCACCATGGCCGTCACCAGGCGCAGGCCGAGACGGCGGCCATCAGCGGCTCCACCGCCGGACCGTGTGAGTTCCTCGCCTGCCGCGTCTGTCGGCCGAGTCTGCCGCGGGCGCACGCGTCGCACGAGTGATACGGCCGCAGCCGCCAGAAGCGCGATGATCGCGGCGAGCGTGAGGACGCCGTTGACCAGGCGCGGCAGCGTCCACGACATGGTGTCCCAGACCGGACGCCAGGAGCAGCTGCTCTCCAGGGTGTTCAGCGGCCCGACGCAGCCGTCCGAGGAGACGAGCAGCATCATCCCCCCGAGTCCCAGCAGGGCGGCCGACTCCGCCGCGATCAGGGCGGCGACCAGCCGGCGTCCTCGGCCCGACCGCGCCGCCGCGACTGCAGCGGCCACCCCTGCCGGCACCACCAGGGCGACGAACAGCGACGCCAGATAGTGCGCTTCGTGGACACCGATCAGCTGCTGCGGACCGGACGGGGGTGCGGGCAGGAGGGCTTGCGCAACCACGACGGCGAGCCAGCATCCTCCCCCGCCCAGCGCCCCGGGCCGCAGAGCCCGGCGCAGGGGCGGTAACGGTTCCCCCGCCGGGGCCTTCTGGCCGCCTCCGCCGGGCAGGGCGTTGGTCACCCAGCGAGGAGCGCCCGGGGCGCGGCCGAGCGCCCAGGCAGCCAGCGGTACCACCCACAGGGCCGCGATGGCGGCGGGAATCAGCGGCGAGGCGACGAATCCACCCAGAATCGGCCAGGCGGCCGCCAAAGCCGATACGACGACCGAACCGTCCGCCGCCGTAGCGTCGGGGGCACCCGCACCGCCGGAACCGGGGAACGCGTTCAGGACGCCCTGCCGCATGCCACTGCTGTTGTACGACGCGCCGGCCGCCCAGCTCGCCCCGTCCATGGTCCACCAGGCGAACCACGCGGACAGCACCAGCATGGCGGAGCCCAGGCCGATCAGCAGTGGCGGACGGAGGGAGCGCCCACGCCAGGTACCGGCCCACAGACGAGCGCACTGGGTGACCCACCAGGCGAACGCGACCCCGGCGCACACGATGAGGAGCGGAACGGCGGGCCGCTGTGGAAGCCACTGGGCACCACTGATCCCATAACCGGTGAACAGCCCGCCGGCACCGAACCCGGCACCGAGCCACAGGCCCGCCCGCGCTCCTGAAGGGATCCGGTCGCCGGTCAGGACCGCGTAGGCAACTGATCGCCACAGGGCGGTGCCGATCACCCCGGCGACCAGGGCGGCCGGGGCCAGCGAGACCAATTGGACCCGCCAAAGGCTGTATTGGTTGTAGGTCGACAGATAGGTCAGCAGATGGATGTTGACCATCGCCGCTGCGGCCCCCGTCAGGAACATCGGCAGCGCGTGGGCCCCGAACAGCGGCGCCGGATCCGCCAGGGCGCCGCGCCGCTCCTCCCAGCGCGGATGCGTGCCCCACAGCTCCCGCAGCGAGCCGAGCGCGCTCCGGAGCCGGCCGTCCGCCGGGGTCCGTGGCGTGACGTCCCACTTATGCGGGTCCGCACCCCAGCGCACCGCTGCCAGATCCGCATAGACCTCCCGGCTGCGCAGCACGTCCGACCGCGCGAGGTAGACGAGCGCGGCCGTGAGAGCGGGCAGCAGCAGGCCACGGGTGAGCGACGGGAGGTCGGTGGGCTCGCCCCACCAGGTGAGGAAGCCATGGACCTGCCTGCTCACCCAGACGAGGTAGGGCAGGAGGACCAGCGCGAGGAACACGCGCCAGACGGCGACCGTGCCATAGGTGACGGTGATGTCCCGATTGGCGATGTGGGCGAACTCGTGCAGAAGCACTGCCCGAAAGCGCTCGGGGTCACTGCGCCGGCAGGCGAGCAGACCGCCGAACAGGCACACGGTCGGCCGGCGGTTGCGGCCGAAGACCACGGCACCGGTCGCGACCGAGGCCCGGTCCACGACCACCCGGGGAAGCCGGGCCAGGCCGGCCGTAGCCGCTATATCGGTCAGCAGCGCCCGGATATCACCGTCCGGATCCACTGACTCCAGCGGAACGGCACGCCTGTGCCGGGCCTTCCAGAAGGGCAGCAGGACGAACAGCAGCGTGGCGGCGACGGACAGCAGGACCGGCCAACCGTAGATCAGCCACTGTGCCGGCGGCGGTGCGTACTTGGCCATACAGCCCCGATAGGCCACGGCCTGACTCAGAGCGTTGATCACCGAAGCCATGTCCCCGCCCCGGTCCGGGTCGATCCCTGTGGCGAGTGTGCAGCCCATGGCATCCGTACGGTGCAAGGACTTGACCACGGGCAGCATCATCGCCCCGCCCGCGGCAAGGAGCAGAACCACCAGCAGGGCGAACCGCACAGTGGTACCCGCGCCCATCGCCCGTTCGTCGATCCGAGGCCGAGGGGCCGTCACGCCCATGGCGCGCTAGTTTTCGGACGTGGAACCGGTGACGGCGGGAGAGGCCGGCCCGCCGTCGTCCGAGCAGGACGGATCGGCCAGGACCAGCCCGGTCACCACCGCGTTCGCGATCTCCGAGGCCTGCGCGGCGGCAAGACCGCGCTGCTCGGCGGTCGCCAGCACCAACCGCTTCACCTCGGCGAGCTGTTGGCGGGTGAGCGGGGGCACCACGACCGGCGGACGGCTTCTGCGCAAGAGCCGGCGCAGCACACCGGCCGACTCCCTCGACGCACGCTCCATGGCGACATCGCCGATGCGCCGGGCCGCCTGGTCCAGAGCCAGCCAGACCACCGGGGTGACCAGCACGGCGATCTCGCCCATGCCGAAGCCCAGCGGTTCCCGGCGCTGCCCGTGGCCGTCCAGACGCCGGACGACGGTGGCGTCATCGAGTTCCAAGAGCCCTTCCAGCAGGGGAAGTTCGTCCGGCGCCGACTCAATGACCACCTCACGGACGACATCGCGGACCGGGCGTCCTTCGGACGGGAGTACCTCCGAAACCATGTGATCCCCCTCCTAAGAGCCTGGTGCTTGCCATGACGGCCGGGTCGGCTGATGACCACTGTGGCACGGAAGCCGGATGCCGGATGCCGGACAGGAAAAATCAGCCGTACGCAGCCGGACCGGCTGCCAGATGGCGCTCCCCCCGAGTGCCGTCCACGGCGTCGTCGTTTCTCGCACGCGGGAGACACGGGCCCGACGGCCGCGGACGTGCTCGACAACGGCCTGTCCCAGCACGCCCTGTACGAGGGCGCCGGGCTGAACGCCATAGGCACCCGCGGAACGAGCCTCGTGAGCCGCTTGCGACCACGCGGCGCCAATTATCCTCACCCGGCGATGCCGGACGACCACCGCGTCCAGGAGGGATGCGTGAACTACACCGTCCCAGGCAACGTAGAGCGAGCACTTGACCCTCACGTGGCGTCATGCCGCATCGTCGGTGGCGTGGAGGAACACCTGACCGTGGGACGCGTGGCCGAGCTGGCCTGCGTGAGCGTCCGCACGCTGCATCACTACGACGAGATCGGCCTCGTGCAGCCATCCGCGCGAACCGCGTCCGGATACCGGGCCTACTCGGCGGGCGACATCGAGCGACTGCGGGAGGTGCTCGTCTACCGGCGGCTGGGCTTCGGACTGCGCGACATCGCGGCTCTGGTAGACGACCCGGACACCGACGCGGTCGCGCACCTGCACCGGCTGCGCGGCCTGCTGCTGGCACAGCGCGACCGCGCTGCCGCCATGGTCACGGCCCTGGACAGGGAACTGGAGGCACGGGCAATGGGGATCAGGACAACGTCGGAGGAACAACTGAAGGTATTCGGCGCGCAGTTGTACGAAGCCATCGGGTCCGCTTACCCCGCGACGCGACGCACCGAGCCGCGAATCGCCGCGAGGATCTGGGATGCGCTCGGGGACGCACGGACGGTGCTGAACGTGGGCGCCGGCACCGGCTCCTACGAACCCCAGGACCGCGACGTGACCGCGGTGGAACCGTCGGCGGTCATGCGGGCGCAGCGTCCCGCGAGCGCGGCGCCGTGCGTGGCCGCCGCCGCGGAGAGCCTCCCGTTCGAGGATCAGTCCTTCGACGCGGCGATGGCCTTCAGTACCGTTCATCACTGGCGGGATCCGATCGCCGGGCTGCGCGAGATGCGGCGAGTGGCCCGGCGCGTGGTGGTGTTCACGCATGACGCAAGTGACACCGGATGGCGTCACCGGTTCTGGCTCACCCGCGACTATCTGCCTGAGGTCACCGAACTCGTCGCCGGCCGGCCCTCGGTGGACCAGCTGGCCCGCGCGATCGGGGCTCGCCTGGAGCCGGTGCTCATTCCATGGGACTGTGCTGACGGCTTCTTCGAGGCCTACTGGCGCCGGCCCGAGGCGTACCTGGACGAACATGTGCGCCGCGCGGTATCGGTATGGACCAGGGTCGGGCCGGAGGCCGAGCAGCGGGCGGTGAACAGGCTCCGCGACGACCTTTCCTCGGGCCAGTGGGCCGAACGCAACCGCGACCTGGTCGATCTCGACGCGGCAGAGCTCGGCCTCCGCCTGCTCGTAGCCTGACCACCACGCGCGAGCACGCCGCAAGTGGGCTGTTCCGTCAGGGTCAGTGGAAATGCTGTGCGCTTGATCCGCTGAGTGGCTTTCAGGAACGGTACTGTCCCGGAGATGTGAGGCAGGGATGCGAGCAGAAGGGTTCGGCCCCCGTGGCTGAGCGTGCCGTCGTGAGAGGGATCAGCCCCGTCATCGTGTCCCTGGTCTCGCTCACTGCGGCGGGACCGGTGTGGGCGCAGCCGGCGCCCGGCGATCAGACCACCTTGCATGCCGAGGTCGCCACGGTGCCTGTCGAAGGTGGTGCCCGGTGGGACGCCGACGGTCCGCTGCCCACCGGCCACCGGACCGAGCAGCCGCAACGGCCCGGGGTCACCTCCACCGTCCACGGCGTCGACCGCCCGCAGCCGGGCACGGCTCTTTCCGTTGGTGTGTCCCAGTCGTCCCCACCGGCCGACTACGCCCCTGTCACCGAAACGGTCAAGGGCAGGGTGGGCGACACCGTCGTGGTCCGGCTCGGTGTGGCGAACGTGGGCCCCGGTTCCCCGGACGGCGGAGCCCGTGGATCTTTCGCGGTGGTGCCGCCCCCCGGGACCACGATCACGTCCATTCCCTGGGAAGGGGACGACGACGATCGGAGGTACTCCTGCCGGCCACCGGAGGACAAGGACAACTACTTCTTCCTGTGCGACCTCTCGGAGCGGCCTGCCCCAGGCCCCGGGTCCTCCAGCACCATCGGTTTCCACATCCGGATCGACAAGCGGATCCCCGGCGCCAAGGGCTCCATCACCGTGTACGGTGCGAACGATCCCGTGCCCGGAAACAACCGTGACGCGATCCCCGTCGAGGCGGCACCCGCACCGCTCTGGCGGTGGCAAAATCCGCTCTGGCGGTGGCAGCACTGGGTGCTGGCGGCGGGGGTGCTGGCCCTTGTGGCCCCGGCGGGCAGACGGTTCGTCAGGAGGCGGCGGCAGGGCACTCCCCAGGGAGCGTCTTGTCGATGATCGGTCGAGGCAGATGAGGTCCCGAACCGCTTCCGCCGCCTCGGGCCGGTCCCGTGGCCGGTGACGGGATCATCGTCAGGTCCTTGAGGGCATCGTGTTCAGGTTCCGCACCGGTCCGCCCTGGGCGGGCGATGCGGTGAACGAGCCGGTGTGGGGGAACTTACCGACGAGTTCGGCGGCCACGCTCCGGGCTTGCGGGTCCGGGTAGGAGGCCAGGTGCTGCGGTGCGGGGGCAAGGACCGGTTCGCGCCAGGTGCGCAGGTGTCGCCCTTGCACCGAGCGCAGGCCAGGGCGGGAAAGCCGAGATCCTGACCCCGGCGTCAGGCGTCGGCCATGGCGATGGGGTCATCCCGTGGCGGCCTCGGCCTCACCCTCGTCCGCGCCAATCACACGCTCACCCTCCCGCAACGGGTGTCAGCCGGTGCCACGGAGCCGGGCTTCCACGGCGCCGTCGGTGATACGCGTGTCGAAGGCGGGTTGCGGGGCCGTGGCCGGTCCTCGCAGGTTCCACCCGTCGGAGAGCCGGAAGACGCTGCCATGCCACGGGCACCGCACACACCCGTCGGCGACGTCGCCTTGCGACAAGGGGCCAGCCAGGTGACTGCACTGGTCGGCCAGGACGTGAACCACATCGTCGCTTTCGCGTACGACCATGACGGGTACATCGTCCACGTGCCGGCGTGCTGCCTGCCCCAGTGTGAATTCAGCGAGTTCTCCCAGGCGGTGCCATCCGGAGGACACCGCGTGGGCGACGTACTCGGCGTGGTTGGCTCCGGATGCCTGTCGATAGGCCATGTGGCCGCCGAGCGCCCCACCGAGTCCCGTGAGACTCAGCCCGGCCATCCCCAGTGCCTTTCCGGCCGCCTCCCGGCCACGGGAACGAGCGACCAGGGAACCGGCGAACAGTGTGACTGCCGCACTGTTGGCCAGAGCGTGGACGACGCCGACGCGCTGCTGCTGACGATGCAACTCGGCCCAGTCCGCCCAGCCTGTCACCGCTGCGGGCACAGCGACCACCAGTCCGGCGAACGTGAGGGCGCGCGGCCCTCGCCGCACCCCAGGCAGCACGTCCAGCAGGGTCGCCGACAGCCATGTGCCGATGGGGACCTGCACGAGAAGTGGATGCACGGGGTGGCCGAGCCAGCGTCCGTGCAGAACGTCCCGGGCTGCTCCGAGCGGTAGCGACCGCACGGTGTGCTGGACGGCCTCGATCACCCGATCGGCGCCAGGCCACCGTTCCAGGCGGTCCAGCATCGCCAGGGCCCGTCCAGGGCCTCGCTGCGTCATGAGGTCCTCCCGGAGCCTTGACTTCGCGCTGAGGGAAAGGGCGGGTAGCCCTGTGGGCTCGACGAAAACCGCCCGGCTGCGCCTGGGACGCCGTCTCCTCGATCCCGGCTGGTTTCCGCATCGGGCAAACGGGCCCGGTGCCGTGCGGGGAGCGCCGCGGCACGCCTTGGGCCAAGGATGCTGGCCAAAGCCGGACTGCGCCACCAGCCGTCCCGCACTTGCCGGACACCGCGGACGAGCAGCAGGTGATACGAGTCGATCACGTGTACCTCCTGTCAGACGGCGCTTTTCAAGAATGCCGCCGATACCCCTGTGCCGCCACGACGACAGGGCCATCCAGCCCGACTGCCCCCTGGAGGAGACCCAGCACTACCTCCACTCCCTGCTCAGCCCACGGACCCAAGATCCCCAGCCACGGCGTCAACGAGGACGCCGCCCGGAGAGGTGCCCACCGCGGCGTCCGTGACCGAGACTTCCACCCGCAGCCGGACCGATTCCCGGTTCGCCCCCCGCACGATCTTGGCCGGCTGCTCACCGGCGAGGAAAGTGCTCATCACGCTCCCGGCCTCGCCTGTCCCGCCGACAGGTTCCGGCCTGCTGATCAGCCGGTTCACCGGCGGAGCGGCGAGCGGTCGCTGCCATCAGGAAAACACGCGCACTGTGGGATCCCCGCACAACGGCAACCCTGATCCGGCCGGGGCGCACTCGCTCTCGGAAAGACGCGTTATCGCTCCTCCTGGCCGCAGGCCGCACCTCATCCCGTCGGCCGGAGGCAATCCCCTCGAGCGCCGATCCCGTACCTACTGCGCCGGAGGCAATCCGTCCCCAGAGGGGGTGTGCCTCCGCATGGAGCCCGACTTTAGGGGTTACGGGCGGGACAATCGAACAGTTTCACCCGTCCACTGGCCGGAGCGCACCGTACCCACCCCGGCGCGAGTGCGGAACGGCCTTTCCCATTTCGCGTATACGTAAGACTCGGCGCCGGTCTGCGCGCTCAGTCAAGCGTCCTTGGCCGGCTACCCGTGGGGCCGAAGCCATGCTTTGGCTTACGGCCGCCGGTGCCCTTCTGGAGCCGCCATGAACTCCATCTCCGCCACCGACATCGCTCTGAGAGGACTGGGAGCGTGCTGTGCGGTCGGCAACACCGTTTTGCACGTTCTTCTCGTCCCGGATCACCTTGAGGAGAAGTTCTACATCGGGGTGCTGTTCGCCGTGGGCGGTGCCGTCATGCTCGTCGTGGCGGCCGCGCTCGTGGCCAGGAGTCGCCCCATGACCGCATGGCTGACGGGAGCGGCCGTCAGCCTCGGCATGATCATCGGATTTGGGCTGTCGCGCACCGTCGGGCTACCCGACGGCTACTACGAGCCCGGCTGGGAACCGCCGTATGGCCCGCTTTCCCTGATCGTCGAGGGCCTGTTCATCCTTGCGTTCCTCACCTGGCTGGGAGCCAGGCCGACGACGGGGGTCGGCTTGGTGCCATCACACAAGGCGGACACCGAGCGGACTGCACCCGCGCGCGTGACAGGGAGGAAGTGAGCGCCGAAACAGTTGCGCCTGCACACGCGGGTTCATGTCGATGCCGCCGGCGGCGCGGCCACCGGCAGGGGTCCATCTTCGGCCGCCCCGGCTCCGGCGAAACCCTGGCCCACACCCGCCCCGGACATCCGGCAGACCCAGGCCGCTCCTCGGCGTCCGGGCGGTCGCCGGTCAGGGCAGGGTCCAGAAGCGAACCGTGACGAAGTAGAAGACGGCAGCCCAGAAGGCCATGGCAACCGCGACGATACCGAGGCCTCGAAGGTTGGCCTTTGTCGCCTGTTCGTCAGGTGACGGCCGCAGCCAGCGCCCGAGCAGGGGGTTCACGTAGTAGGGCATGGTCAGGAAGCTCATGACGAAACTCGAGAGCAGGTTGCCCACGAGCAGGCCGATCCAGAGCGGCATGTGCAGCGGGAACAGAGCGAGCGTCAGCACCACGACGGTCGGGTACAGACCGACCCAGACGGCGAGGGAGGTCCTGGTCTCGGAGGGCGGCGGCGGTGCCTCCTTGCCGTTGCCCTCGAAGGCGAACCAACTGCCGAACGAGTTGTCGATCGTGTGCAGTCTGAAGTCCTTGAACTTCTCGCCCTCGGCCAGGACCTCCTGCCGTTGGGGCGACGTCAGCCAGGCGTCGAGGTGCTCGGCGCTGTCGTAGCGGTACAGCGTGGTCCATTCCTCCTGGAGGCCCTCGATGGGGCGGAAGAGCTCCGTCCCGCGAAACCCCTCGAACTTGCTCTCCTCCCGCACCATGTGGTGCTGCCAGTCGAGGAAGTCGTCGACCTGGTTCGGGGGGACGCGGTGGGTGACCACCACGGTGACCAGCGGATCCAGTGACTGGGTGCCACTGCTGACCACCTGCTGGGTCGCCGGACCGTCGAAGTACTTGGCGCCGACGTCGAGATATGTCTGCCTGGTCGCGCTGTTGATCCACGCCTGCAGATGGGCCACCGAGTCGAACCGGTACACGACGACCCAGTCGGGTTGCAGCGGTGTCGGCGGGGAGATCTCAGCACCTAGAAAGCCGGGGTAGTAGGCGGCCGCGGCGTTGAGGTTCTCCTGCCAGGACTCGTACTCCCGTTCCACCCCTGGCATGATCTTCTGGCCGATGATCGCCGTCGCCGTGGCGGCTACGTTCTTTTCGGTGTTCATGGTGGCTCAACCCGTCGGCACGGACTGCTCCGCGGGGAGCCGGCCGTAGATGCGTTCCGGAGTCAGCGGCAGCGCTCGGTAGCGGACGCCCGTGGCGTCATGCACCGCGTTCGCGAGCGCGGGGGCCACCGGGTTGACGCAGCACTCCGCCATGCCCTTCGCCCGCATGGGCCCCACCGAGTCCGCCGAGCCCACCAGGAGGACCTCGGTGCGGGGGATGTCGGCGTAGGTGGGGATGCGGTAGTTCCGGAGGTTCGGGTTGACCATGACGCCGTTGTCGTCGACGTGATGGTTCTCGGTCAACGCGAAGCCGAGTCCCTGGGCGACACCGCCCTCCACCTGTCCCCGGACCTGCGCCGGGTTGATGATCACCCCGGCGTCCGCCGCGTGCACGCTGTACAGGATGCGTATCTCACCCGTCACGCGGTGCACCGCGACCTGGAAGCCCTGCGTGTTGGAGGTGACGCTCCGGGGCGAGCCGTACGCCTTGCGTGCCGCGGTGAAACGGATTCCACGCGCCCGGGCCAGCGCGACGAGTTCGGCCAGCGACACCCGCCGGTCCCCGCAGACGACACCGTCGTCGTCCATCGTGCACATCACGACATGGACGCCCGTGTGTGCCGCGGCGAATTCCAGGACGCGGTCGCGCACGGCGTTGGCCGCCCGGAGGACCGCGTTGCCCGCCACGAAGAGGCCCGCGCTCGCGAAGGCACCGGTGTCGAATCCGGTGCGGTCGGTGTCGGACTGCACCAGCCGGACGCGCGACGGCGTCGTACCCAGCTGGTTGGCCGCGATCTGGACATGGGCTGTGGAGGTGCCCTCCCCGAACTCGACGGTTCCGACGGCCAGTTCGTAGATGAGATCGTCGCCCAACGTGACCCAGGCCTCGGAGAGGTGTTCCGTCGGGGGCGCGGTCTCGTGCAGCGAACTCGCCACGCCGGTTCCGACGAGCCACTCGGGGCCGGGAGGCGGCCGGTCGGCCGTACGGGCCATGGCGTCGTCCACCAGGTCGACGCACTTGGTGAGTCCGTCCTCGGTGAAGATCACGTCGTCGGGGCCGTCGTCCATGGCGACCAGGGGCTCACCCGGCCGCACGATGTTGCGTCGGCGCAGTTCCAGCGGGTCGATGTGGAGGGCGCGCGCCAACTCGTCCATCGCCGACTCGACGGCGAACGCCGGCTGCGTCATCCCGTAGCCTCGCAGCGCCCCGCTCGGCACGGTGTTCGTGTAGACGGAGTACGCGTCGTACTTCTTGTTGGGGCAGCGGTAGATCATGACGGCGGCTCCGCCCGCGTACGCCGTTTCGCCGCCGTGGTTGCCGTAGGCGCCCGTGTTCGACACGTTGCGTACCTGGAAGGCGGTGAGCGTTCCGTCGGCCTTCGCGCCGAGCTTGACCGTGAGAGTCATCGGATGCCGCGGCGAGGCCGTGGTGAACTCCTCCTCACGGGTGTACTCGAGGCAGGTGGGCCGCCCGGTGTCCAGGGTGGCGAGCGCGACCAGGTCCTCCGCGATCACCTCCTGCTTGCCGCCGAATCCCCCGCCGACGCGCTTGCAGAACACCCTGAGCTGGTCCGGGCGCAGCGCGAACAGGTACTCCAGTTTGACCTTCGCGATGGACGGTGACTGCGAACTGGTGCGGACGTTCAGACGGCCGTCCTCCATCCAGGCGATCGACCCATGGGTCTCCAGATGCGCGTGCTGCACCCGTGGTGAGAAGTACGTGCCTTCGTGGATCACGTCGGCCGCGGCGAATCCCGCGTCGACGTCGCCGATGTGCGAGTGGAGTTCGAGCAGGATGTTGTGGACGGGGTCCCGGACGAACGGATCGTGGGAGCCGTGCAGTTGGGGTGCGTCGTCGGTCATCGCCACCTCAGGGTCGAACACCGCCGGCAGCACCTCGTACTCGACCGCGAGACGCCGGCAGCCCTCCTCGGCCGCCCCGACCGTGTCGGCCAGCACCGCGGCGACGCGCTGGCCGGCGAAGCGGACCGTGTCCTCGAGGATGTAGGTGTCGTCCGGGTCGACCAGGTGGTCGGTGTGGATGGCCGTGGTGAAGCGTCTGCGGGGTACGTCCTGCCAGGTGTAGACCCGGTGCACACCGGGGACCGCGAGAGCCGCCCTCTTGTCGATCGAAAGGATCCGGGCGTGCGCGTGGGGTGAGTGCAGCACCTTGAGGTGCAGCATGCCGTCGATCCGCGTGTCCATGGTGAACTCGGCGTGACCCGTCACGACGTCATGGCCAGCGGGCGCGCCGACACTCGTCCCGACGGCCTTGCCAGGTGCTGCCGTCTCCACCGCGCTGACGCCCTTCACGGCGTCCTCGATCGCCCGGTACCCGGTGCAGCGGCAGAGGTTGCCCTTCAACGCCCGTGGCAGATCCGCCTTCTGCTCCTCGGTGAAGGTCGCCGACGTCATGATCATCCCGGCGGTGCAGAATCCGCACTGGAACCCCGGGGCGTCCTCGAACTGCCGCTGCATCGGGTGCAGGGCGCCGGGCCGTCCGAGGCCTTCGATCGTGGTGACCTCGCGGCCGTCCGCGCGGAACGCGGGGGTGATGCAACTGTGCACCGGTGTGCCGTCCAGCCACACCGTGCAGGCGCCGCAGTCGCCCGCGTCGCACCCCTTCTTGACGCCGAAATGGCCGAGTTCGCGCAAGAAGGTGCGCAGGCACTGGCCGGGGGCCGGTTCCCGGTCGAATTCCATGCCGTTCACGACGTAGCTCATGCGAGGTCCCCAGCCGTGAGTTCGCGGCATATCTCCTCGGCGAAGTGCCGTGCCAGATGGCGACGGTGGTCGGGAGTCCCGTTGGGATCGGCGAACCAGAGGCCGGCCGGCACGGCGTCGATGCTCTGTCGCACGGTTCGGACATCGGGCAGGGAGTCGAAGGCGATGCGGACCGGCCGTGTGGTGCCGGCGGTGACGGTGAGCAACAGGTCGCTCGCTGCCAGCCGTTGGGTGCCGACGAGGAACACCGTCGAACGGCCGAGCCGGGTCAGCGTGAAACGGCGGTGTGCGGTGCGTTTGCGCAGCGCGTGCTCCGGAATGGTGATGCGCCTGAGGATCTCCCCGGGGGCGAGAACGTTGCGGTGGTCGCCCGTGACGAAATCGAGGGCGTCGACGAAGCGCACGGAGCCGTCTGACGCCCATAGTTCGTACCGCGCCTCCAGCGCGACCGTCAGCGTGATCATCGGTCCGGCGGGCAAGGACATGCAGATGTTTCCGCCGACGGTCGCCGTGTTCCAGACCTTGAACGAGGAAAGGAATGCCTCACAGCTCTTCCGGAAGAGAATTCCGGAGGTCCAGCCCACCGGCCACGGAAAGGCGTACAGGTCGCGAATGGTGCATGTGGCGCCGATCTCCAGGCCCTGGTCCGTCCGGACAAGAGGTTCCCAACGCAACGCCGTCAGGTCGACCAGCCGTCGCAGGTCCGGCTGCTCCACGGAGTAGAGCCATGTTCCGCCTGCGAGCCAGGCGTCGCCCTCATGCCAGTCCATCCCTGGCCGCTCGGACGGTCGCCGGACTACTTCGGTGATGGTGTTGAGGTCCATGAGAACCGACCTACAGGAGAACGGACCTACGGGAAGCCAACTGTCCCGTGCCGCCTGCCGGCGTCGACCTCACGCTGACGAGCACACGTGAGCCGCCGTGCCGTACCGTTCGAGGCGGCTGAGCCGCGAGGTGCCGGCGGACGCAGACACAGGAAACAGGCACTTTCGCCACATTTTATCGCAGCATGCGTAGGTGGGCCTGGGGGCAGGGGGGCGTGTGCTGAGGGAGAAGCCCGCCTCGTGCAGGGTCCAGTCCACCGCCTCACCCCGGAACCGGGCCATGGCCCGGGCTGTAAGCACTTCAGTCGAGCGCCTCCGCCCGGAATCGGCCGACCGGCAAGCCATCCAGGGCCTTCATGTTCACCTGAACAGGGTCCGGCTCAATTTCCGTGATCGGTCACTGAGCGTGTCCGCTGCTGGGAAGAAGCAAGCCCCGTAGCACGGCGGCGACTCTGTCGGGGTGGCTGATGAAGGGTGAGTGGCTGGTGTGCCATGTCAATGTGCGGGAACAGCGCCTGCTCATCTCCCTCTGCAGTCCGGGTTGAGCATCTTGCTTCGGTTGCGTCCAGTTCAGGGCAGTGGACGAGGACGGCTTTGCGCCGAAGGCGTTCCGTCTCGGTGAGGATCTCGGGTCTGTGGAGCGTCTTCCTCAGGAAGCCGCATCGGCACGCCTCGCCCGCTCGAACGGTCCATCTCGCACCACTCCGGACGCATTCCGGTCAGGGTCGTGGTGAGGAAGTACGCGGCTCCGGAAGCGAGCAGCACCGGCGAGAGTCCGACCGAGGCCACCGCCGCCCCGGCGATCAGCCCTCCGAGAGGGATACCGGCCCAGGCCAGCGAGTCACCGAGTGCGTTGACCCGGCCCAGTATCCGGCGCGGCACCCGCTCGAAGAGGATGGCCCCCAGCACCGGGTTGAGGAAAGAGTTCTTCGCGAAGAACTCTTTGCGTTTTCTGGCCACCCGCCGAGTCACTGCCCGCCTGTCGGAGGTCACTGCCGCAGACGCAGGACGCGGTGACACGGACCAGCGCGTCGGTGGGCAGCTTGATGACGGAGTCCGGGACCTTCTCTACGCGGACGTCGCCGGCGCTGTACATGAGGGTTGCACGCATCAGGAATTCTCCAAGGTCGCGTAGCTGGTGGATCGGGTAGGAAAAACAGGGGATGTGGCGTGAGACTGCCGCGTCAGGGCGCTGAAGGGCCGTCCAGCGAGAGGAGGATCTCGCCGATCGCCTCGCGTTTGTCCAGCAACCGGTGTGCCTGAGGGGCTTCCGTCAGCGGCAGGGTCTTGAGGATGCATGGGCCCAGCGAGCCGTTCTTGATGCCCTCGATCACGTCCGGGGGCCCGGGAGAGCATCTCCTCGCGGGTTCCCAGGAAGTGCCGGAGACCACCACCGGACAGGGACAGTGAGCGTTCCATCAGCGCGTTGGGGCGAAATCGGGGGCGGGTCCGCCGGCCAGCACCGAAGGTCACGCGGAAGATCTCCAGAATGGTGGGCGCGGTGTCGGGTGCGTCGCCCGTGATTCCGTACAGCACCGAGCGAACGGCGACCTTGTCGCGGTCCACGAGCATGTCCTCGACGGTGACCCGGTTCCCGGGATGGGCCGCGAAGAGCGCGGAGCACCGCGGGCGACGACGGCAAGACCTTTCGTGACGACCACACGGGCTGTACTTCGACGACGAAGCTGTGGGTACTCGGCGCCCGGCGGTATCGCAGCGGAGCGAGGGGTGCCGTAATGGAAATGGTCATGAAACCTGTGCTTCCGCAGGACAGGAAGAACCAGCACGAGACCTTTGCCGTTCCCCATGCCGAGAACGGCGAGACCCGGGCACGGCAGCACGGGCACGACGCGGTGCACACGCGCCGCGTCCCGAAGGGCAGCCGGGCCGTCGCCGGCGCTGCTGCCGCAGCCCGGCAACCTGCTCACTTCGGTCCGCTCCCGCTCGACCCACAGCCCGGCTGAGGCACGACCATGCCTCACTCCCCGGGCGATGAGGGCGTCGTGTTGCACCTGATCGAGGCGAGTCACACCGTCGCACTCGAGCAGTTGCCCGGCCTCATCGCCGATCACGCCGCCCGCCTCGGTATGACGGATGTCGCACTGTTCGCCGTGGACATCCGGGAAACGGTGCTGCGGCAGATCACCGGACATGGACTGGACGCGGCAGGCGGCGGCGACGAGGTCAAAGTCGACGGAACGCTGCCCGGGCGCGCCTATCAGAGGGTCGACCTGCTGGCCGAAGCGGCACGCGACGGACGTGGCCCGCGCCGGTGGTGGGCACCGGTGACCGACGGCGTAGAACGGCTCGGCGTGCTCCGCGCGGACGTCGAAGCCGGCGACGACGACAGCGCGCGGCACCTGTTGCGGCATCTGGCGTCGGTGGCGGCGCTGCTACTGCTGAGCAAGCGCTCCTTCAGCGACTCCTTCGCCCGCCTGGTGCGTACCGACCCGATGAACGTCGCCGCGGAAATGCAGTGGAACCTGATGCCGCCACCCGCCTTCGCCGGCAACGACATCACCATCGGCGGCCTGGTGGAACCCGCCTACGAGGTGGGCGGTGACGCCTTCGACTACGCCATCGCCGGCCATAGCGCGTACATGACCGTCTTCGACGCGATGGGCCATGACATCAGGGCAGGGATCACCGCGAATCTGGCGATGGCCGCCTGCCGCAACGCCCGCCGCCAGGGCGCGTCCCTTACCGAGACCAGCCAAGCCGTCGAGGACATGCTCGCCCGTCACCTGGGCACCAGTCGCTACGTCACCGGCATCCTGGCCGAGCTGGACCTGGACAGCGGGCAGCTGACCTGGGTCAACCGCGGCCACCCGCTGCCTCTGCTGGTCCGCGGCCGACGCCGGGTGATGGAGCTTAAATGCTCACCCGCCGGTCCCATGGGCACCGACCTGGGCCTGCCCATCACCCAATGCAACGACCGGCTCGAGCCCGGCGACCGCCTGCTGCTGTACACCGACGGCATCGTCGAAGCCCGCGACGCCCACGGCCAGGAGTTCGGGCGCGACCGGTTCGTCGACTGGATCATCCGCCACCACTCCGACCAGCAGACCCTGCACGAAACGCTGCGCCGCCTGATGCAAGCCGTGCTCGGCCACCACTCCGGGCGGCTCGACGACGACGCCACCGTTCTGCTCGCCGAATGGCGCGTCGGCCACCAGCACGAACTCACCCCCTGACCTCTGCAGGCGACGGCCATGACACACCACGGCACACCCCACCACACAGACGTGAACCTGCGTGTCAGCCAGGCGGCAGCCGACGCGTACGTCATCGAGGTGGCGGGAAATCTCGACCGCTACACCACGCACCAGCTGGACACCACCATCGACCACGTCCTCGCGGTGGGCGCACTCACCGTTCTGATAGACCTGAAGCTCACCACCTTCCTGGACTCCTCCGGCCTCAACAGCCTCATCTCCGGCTACCACGCCGCCACCCGCGCCCACGCCCGTCTCGCACTGATCGCACCGAGTACGAGCGTGCACCGCATGCTGTCCATCACCGGGATCGGGCGCATCCTGCCGACCTTCCCCACCACCGACACGGCCCTGACCCGACCGGGTGAGCCACCGTCCTGACCGGCGCCTTCGCCGGCCCTTGTCCTCGGGGGGCGGCATCCGGGTGTGTCAGGTCGATGACGTCGACCGTGCAGACGTGTCCGCTCATCCGGCTCGCCGAGAGTCAGGCATGGGCGTGGCGCGGCCCACTCGTCCTCCGTGAAGTGGCGTGGTGGGTGGGGCCGGCCGGGATCGCGGCCTGAAAGCGCTGCAGCCACAGGGTGGTCGCCGCCAGGAGGCCTGCGAAGATGACGAGGAGGAGGGCCGATACCCACATCTGCCGACTCCCGGGAGACTGCCAACCCGTCCAGGCGGTTGATGCAGCCCACAGCAGAGCGCCCACCGCGTAGAAGGCGCGAACCCGGCGCAGTTGCCGCACGGCCCGCACGGACATGAGATCAGTTGTGGATGCCATGCCGGCCCGTGTACCCCGTTGGACGCTGTTCAGCGCTGCGGGATCGTCCCTGCCGCTCGCCTCACCCGTGCTCTTGCTGCTCGGTGTCCCCTTCGAAGTCGCGCCGTGGCGGCGCACCCTGGTCTTCTACCAGCCCCGCGTCGTCAGGGAGGTCCAGAACGGTGCCGCAGTGCTTGCACAGGCTCCCGTCCTCGGTCGGCGTGCCGCACGCCTTGCAGAAACGGTTGCCCTTTTCGTTTTCTGTCTTCTGCGTCATGACTCTCCGGAACAGGGGTGGACAGTGACGGGTGCGGAGTACCCATGACCTCGGCGGAGAACCCCTGGCGTGTCCCCCGCACCGGCCGTTCGCGCACGTATGTCCGTCGTCCGCAACGGTGCCCTTGACGTATCCAGGCGCCATGACCGCGCGCCAGGGAAGCTGCCTGGAGCCCGCTGACAGCCTTGAGGCGCGACGCCTGGATCGGTGGCAGACGGGCCAGTTGGTCACCCGAACTACCTCTGGCCCCCCTTATGGACACCCCATGAGGCGACGTGCTCTCATTCTGGGTGCGTGATTTCCATCGTTGAAAGAGCAGGCGGCTCGTTCTGAAGAGGCCGCATGCCCCTGGTACTTCTGCACCTCGCCCTCCGGGAAACAGACGCACCCTGCTCAGTGCCGTCGGAGCCACGACGTGCGCAGGACGGATGAGCCGCCCGGCCGACAGGAGAACGGAGTTGCGTATGCCAGCCCCATGGACAAGGCGCCGGCCCAGATCAAGGCAGCGGCTGGCGGGAGGCGCCGTTGCCCTCGTCACGACCGCTGCGATGGCACTGACCCACACCAGCGCGGCAGCGGCAGGAGCCGCGCCACGTGCTCACATCCCGAGCGTCTCGTCAGGGGACGCCCGCTTCGAGATTCTCTCGCCGACCCTGATCCGCACCGAGTACGCGGGAGACCAAAGGTTCACCGACGAACCGACGTTCAACGCGATCGGCCGCAGCGGATTCACACCGGCGGCCTACACCACCACCACGTCCGACGGCTGGCTCACCATCAAGACGAGCGCCATGACACTGCGCTACCGGGTCGGCTCCGGACCGTTCGACGCCCAGAACCTCTCCATACAGCTGACAGCAGGCAGCACACCGGTGACCGCCACCCCGTGGCACCGCCTGACCTGCGGACTGGGCGCGTTGTGTGAAGCCGAGAATCTGCAGCTCAGCGGAGTCTCCGTGGCCTCCGACCACAGCGGGCACACCGGAACCGGTTTCGCGGCGGGCTTCGAAGGCACAGGCAGCTCGGCGTCCGCTGACATCGATGTCAGTACTGCCGGGACCTACCAGTTGGGCGTGAAGTACGCCAACTCCCGTGGCGGTGACGGCCAGACCGAGCCCCGCACGCTGACCCTGACCGTGGACGGCGGCGCGCGGCAGACGGTGACCCTGCCGACCACGGCTGACTGGGACACGTGGGGCCTGGTCACCGAGAGCCTCCAACTCGGCGCAGGACACCACACCGTCGCCCTGACCCGGACCGCCTCGGATTCCGGTGACGTCAATCTGGACAGCGTGGCACTCGTACGGCCGGGAGACCCCTATCCGCCACTCTCGGCC
Source organism: Streptomyces sp. NPDC058145 (assembly GCF_042884245.1). Lineage (NCBI taxonomy): Bacteria > Bacillati > Actinomycetota > Actinomycetes > Kitasatosporales > Streptomycetaceae > Streptomyces > Streptomyces sp. NPDC058145. The sequence goes on from NZ_JBHVUH010000029.1 coordinate 29,272, forward strand.
ACCGCGATCCCGGACTGCCGTTTCGGCGTGAGCTGTGAGGCGGAGGCCGCACGGATCGGCGGCACGGCGGTCAGTGCCACGGACCACGCGGGATACGCGGGCACCGGCTTCGTCGCCGAACTCAACCAGGGAGCAAGCTTGTCGACCCATGTGGTCGGCGTGCCCACCGACGGCGTCTACACCCTCCGGGTGCGGTACGCCAACGGTCCGGGCGGCGACGGCCGGCACGAGGCCCGCACCGCCACCGTCAGCGCGGGCGGCGCCACCGGCACCCTGACGTTCCTGGCGACGAAGGACTGGGACGACTGGCAGACGGCCTCGGTACCCGTGACCCTCAAAGCGGGCGCGGATGACATCACCCTCGGCTGCCCGGACACGGCCAGTTGCCACGTCAACGCGGACACCGTCTCCGTGGCCGGCCCGGAGGCGGCCCCACCCCCGCCGCATGTCGCGCTCGGCGGGTACCGCCGGGGCCTGGACGGAGTGAGTGGCAATACGCCTATCGTGACCACGCCCGGCCTGCTCAACAAGGACGGGTGGTATCTCCTGGACGACACGTCATCGGCCCTGTACGACACCGCGGCGCGGAAGGTCACACAGCGGGCCGGCCACGGCGGCACTCCCTACCAGGACGGCTATGCCTTCGGCTTCGGACACGACTACAAACAGGCGCTGACAGACCTGGCCGCCTTGACCGGGCCGCCCGCCCTGCTGCCTCAATGGGCCTACGGTGTCTGGTACTCCGAGTACGTCGACCGCACCGCGGCCGACTACAAGGACAAGATCCTGCCGGCGTTCCGAGCCGAGGGCGTTCCGCTGGACGTCCTGGTCACCGACACGGACTTCAAGGCCGTGAACAACTGGAGCGGCTGGGAAATGGATCCCGCCAAGTTCCCCAATCCCAAGGGCTTCTTCGACTGGTCGGCCTCCCAGGGACTGCACAACACGCTCAACGTGCATCCCAGCATCCTCGCCTCCGATCCCCAGTTCGCCCAGGCGCAGGCCACGGCCAAGGGCAAGCTGGCGAAGGGAGGTTGCGCCTCGGGCGCCGGCGTCCAGGACAACTGCTACACCTTCGACCTCGGCGACCCCGACCAGCTCAAGGCGTACATGGACCTGCATCGCACCATGGATCAGCAGGGCAACGACTTCTGGTGGCTCGACTGGTGCTGCGACGCGTCGCAGTCCTCGTTGCCGGGCGTGACCCCGGACGCCTGGATCAACCAGCAGTACGCCGCCGCCGGCCCCGACGACCGGGGCTTCGTCCTTTCCCGGGCCTACGGCTCACTGCAGGCCGGCGGATACAGCGGCCAACAGGCCCTGCCGACCGGGCCGTGGGCGGACAAGCGCACGACCGTCCACTTCACCGGCGACACGTCTTCCACATGGGGCGTGCTGAGGCAGGAGGTCGGCTACACGCCGGGCGAGTCCGCCGCGACGGGGATGGCAGCCATCACGCACGACATCGGCGGCCACAACGACACGACGGGACTGACCGGTTCGGAGACATACACGGACGGCGGCAAGCTCCGCACCACGTACAAGCTGCCCGACGACCTGTACGCACGCTGGGTCCAGTTCGGCGTGTTCCAGCCGATCGACCGCCTGCACAGCAATCACAGCGACAGGCTGCCCTGGCAGTACGGGACGGCGGCACGGCAGTCGGCCGACAAGTTCCTCAACCTCCGTGAAAACCTGGTGCCTTACACCTATTCACTCGCCGAGGAGGCGCATCGCACCGGCGTGCCGATCGTCCGCCCCATCTATCTCGAGTACCCGGACGAGCCGCAGGCGTACGCCGTCGCGAACAGCGAGTACCTCTACGGCTCCGACGTACTGGTCGCCCCGGTGACCACGCCGGGTGACTCCGCCACCACGTCGGTGTGGTTCCCGCCCGGCCAGTGGACCGACTACTTCACCGGGAAGACCTATACGGGCGGAACCACCCATGACATCACCACCGCCCTGAACTCGATGCCGGTGTTCGTCAAGGCCGGCGGCATCCTGCCCACGCGCACGCGCAACGTCGCGCACAACGACCGCAACGCCTTGACCGACGTCACGCTGACCATCTCCACCGGCGCCTCGGGCTCGTACAGCCTCTACGAGGACAACGGGGCCACCGCGGCGAAGAGCGCCACGACGAGGATCCGTTACAGGCAGACCGGATCGCGTCACACCGTGTCGATCAGCCCGGTGAAGGGCGCGTATCCGGGACAGGTCGACAAGCGCCGGTGGACACTGACGTTCCTGGGGAGCGAGGCACCCGCCAAGGTGTCCGCCGACGGGGCGAAGCTCTCCCCCGACGCGTACCACTGGGACGGCGACACCGGGATGCTGACCATCACCCTCCCGCGGCACAGCGTGCACACCCCCATCACCGTCACCTACCGGTAGGACGGCAGGGACAGCCGCGGCTGCGGCCGCCCGCGGACCGGCGCGAACCTGCGCTCCCGGGCGGCCGCATCACGTCCGGTCCCTGGGCCCAAGCGCCCCACCCCGCCCTGAATGGGGTCAGCTCTGGGCGGTGGGCCGGACCACTATCTCGTTCACGTCCACGGTCGCAGGCTGCTCGATGGCGAACGCGATGGCTTGGGCGATCGCCTCGGGCGGGATCGCGATCCGGTCCCGCATCTTCGTGATCTCTGCTCGGACCTGCGGATTCGTAGACGCCTCAGCGAAGTCGGTCTCTACTGCGCCGGGCGAGACGGTGGTCACCCGCAGAGAATCGCCCGACTCCTGGCGCAGGCCTTCGCTGATGGCACGGACCGCGAACTTCGTGCCGGCGTAGACCGCCATGCTCGGAACGATCCGAAATGCGGCCGTGGACGCGAGGGTGATGAAGTGGCCCGTGCCCTGGGCCCGGAAGACGGGCAGCGCGGCTCCGATTCCGTGCAGCACGCCCTTGATGTTGACGTCGACCATCTGGTCCCACTCGTCGACCCGTAGATCGTCCAGAGGCGAAATCGTGCCGGACCCCGCGTTGCTGACCAGCACGTCGAGTCGACCGAATCGCTCGCCGGCCAGTGCGACCAGGGCGTGCAAGTCCTCCCGTCGGGTCACGTCCGTGCGGGTCTGCACGGCCGTGCCACCCGACTTCTCGATCCGCGCCACCAGTTCCGCGAGGCGCTCGGACCGGCGCGCGCCAAGGACGAGCCGCGCGCCCCGCTCCGCAAGCAGCAGTGCGGTCGCCTCGCCGATGCCACTGCTGGCTCCCGTGATCGCCACGACCTTGCCGTCGATTCCCGACACCATCTCCGCCTCTTCCTTCTGCCCTACCGGTAGCCGGTGACCTACTGGCCATCGGTGAGAGCCGCACCTAATACTCGGATCCAGTCTGTGCCGTCCTTAACCTGGTATCCAGAAGCTGCCTATTCTGGAACCAGAGGTGCCATCCACCATGCAGAGTCAGCCGAATCAGCGCCGTGAGCTGGGCGCTTTCCTTCGCAGCCGCAGAGAGCGGATCACCCCGGACGAGGTCGGACTGCCACACAGCGGCCGACGACGGACCCCGGGCCTGCGCCGGAAAGAGCTCGCGCTGCTCGCCGGGATCAGCGCCACCTGGTACACGTACCTCGGGGCAGTCGCTCGACGCAGCCGAGGCCGCCGGCGACTTCACCTACAAGACGGTTGAGCAGGGCGCCGCGACCAGCATCGTCGCGGCCGTCTCCCCGGCCTTCGCCCACTCCGGCGGCCATTACCTTGATGCCACACAAGAGGCTTACACCGTGCCGAACGACGCCGACCTCGCGCACCATCCCCACGGTGTCAAGGAATGGGCGCTCGATCCCGCCCTCGCCGAGCGCCTCTGGGCAGTCTCGACGAATCTACTGCGCGCCCAGCGCGAATGACTTCCCACCATGATCCACTATCCATCACCGTCGGCCGACCGACCCCGGATGATGTGCACTCCGCGCAAACGTCAACTCGGCCACTTCAGACAGCGCTTCCGATCAAGCCGCATCCGGTTCCCCATGTGTGTGCGAAGCAGAAATGGCGGAAGCAGCAGCAATCAGCAACGATGAGGGAACCCCATGATCAGCTGGGTGGTGCGACCGGACGGTGGCCGTCCGGAGGGTCGCAGCTGCGCGCATGTGTTGGATGCAGCCTCGGCACCGGTGCCCCAGAGCGGCGTGTGCCAGGAGTGCGTAGCCCGAGGGCACGGCGGAGGGCGCCTGCGGCTCTGTCTGACCTGCGGGCACATGGGATGCTGCGACAGTTCGCCGGGCGCCCATGCCACCGCTCATTACGAATCGACTGGGCACCCTCTCATACGCTCCACGGAATCAGGGGAAGTATGGGCCTGGTGCTACGTCGACGAGGTTTACCTGCAACCCGCAGGGTCCGCATGACCAGCATCCAGGTCTGGGCGGAGTGAGGACGCCCGCTCGGTGCGCCTCGTAGAGGGGTGCGGGGAGCACGGACGGGAGCCGGCGGGTCACATGCGGGGCGGGGGCCGTTGCGCGACGGTCATTCGGGTACCGGTCTGCCCCATACGTCGGCGACTACGGCCGACCGCGCAGCCCAGGATCCGACCTCCGTCCGCGTCAGAAGAGTGTCGCTCCAGCCGCCGGCGGGCCGTCGTCGTAGACGAGGAGGCCGTCGTCCCGAAGGCGCACGCCCTGCGTCGGGGTGTGCGCGGTGAGGCGACCGTCGTGCATCAGATGGAGGACGCTCGCGCCCCGGGCCAGCACGGCGAAGTCGGCGATCAAGCGCCGGTGACAGCGCCACCACACCGCCTCGCTGCACATCACCGCGGTCCGTGTCTCGCCTGCCTGCTGCATCAGCGCATCCATCGCGGTGACGAACTCGGGGCTGCGGGTGTGAGCGGCGTAGCCGCGGAACGAATCATTGCGCCAGATGGTGTCGGGCGAGTCGGGTGCCGGCTTGCGCCAGCCGCCCAGACGTTGCTCCCACCGGTAGGCGATGTTCGCCTCGGGCATCCACTGCGCCAGGCGCTGCCGTGACAGCTCCGGATTCCGGCGGCTGCCGGGGGCGGTTCTGACGTCCACCACGGCGGTGACACCCCTTGCTGGAGCAGGCCGGTCAGCGTGGTCCGGTCCGCTGTGCTGTGACCGAACGTGACCAGCTCTGGCCCGGGCTTCGGAGGCCCGCTGCCGGGGTCCGCCTTGTCGTTACGCATCACTCATGCCATTCGCCGGCTCCGGCACGCTCCGGATGTGGTCATGCAAACGAGCGCGGCTCACGTCCGTCGAGTACCCAGGACTGGGCCGATGGCCGCCTCTGCCTCACCCCGTCCGGCACTCGTAGAGGCCGCCGGTCTCGTTGTTCATGTTGGCGGCGCTCACGTATCCCGTCTCCTGGAACGGGATGCCGGTCGGAATCTTGTAGTACTCCTGGTGGTCGGCGCCGTAGGTCCAGCAGAGCAACCGCAGTCGGGTGGCCCGGTGGCAGGTGAACAGGATGTCGTCCAGGGCGTAGTCGGGGCGGCTGCGGACCGGGGTGTCGTTCTTGCAGTTGGCGTAGACGTCGTCGTCGGCTTTGACGGCGGGGGCGGCGGCGGTCGCGGGTGTGGCCCACGCGCAGGCGGCCAGAGCGGTGCCGGTGACGGCGGTCGCGGCAACGGGTGAACGCAGGAGGCGAAGCAGGGTCATAGGGAGGTCCTTCCTGAGTGCTTGCTGCGTTGGGGGCTTCTTCGGAGTGGGGCGTGGCCGCTCGCCTCGGCGGTGTGACACGCCATCGGCAGCCGCTGGGAGGTAGGTGAGGGGCACGCAGGTCGACGGGTTCGGATGTTCAGAAGGGGCGGCGGATGCTGATGGCGATCTTCTCCGTGGTCATCCGAGGGCGTTCCAGAAGGTGCAGTGGTGGCGGGACCGCACCGTGCGGGTGGGGACGATGTGGTCCGGTGCCAGGGACAGCACCGTCTGCCGGGGCCAGGGCGGTGACGACGGGCCGTTCGGGTCGGCGGTGCGGGCGAAGCGGGTCCAGTAGTCGATCATGATGTCGGCCAGCCGGTGCTGTGCCGGGGTCAGGTCTCGGGGGCGGCCGCCCAGGTCGAACAGGTAGGGCAGTTCGCTCGCGTGCGGAGCGCCCAGCGGGAACGGCGGCGTGCCCGGGGTGAGCGGCGGAGCGTGCTCGTCGGCGAACTCGTAGCCCCAGACGGGAACATGGGCGGCGAGGAGGCTCTCGGTGCGCGCGGTCGGGCAGGCGAAGTTGGCATCGCCGATGACCGCGCCGAACACCGGACCGCCGTCGGTGCGGTGCACCGGATACTCGTGGACGATCGCCTTCGCCTGCCCCGGGCCGGGGAAGAAGGCGGCCACGATGTCGGGCCAGGTGTAGGGAGTGACGGGATTGCCTGCCTGGATGATCCCGGCGGCCCAGCCGTTGCCCTCGTCATGGTTGTTGCCGATCAGCACGGGGACCGTGTGGAAGCGGCCGCCGGCGATCGCCGCAGCGGGGTCGCTGGGCAGCAACGGGGTGGTGTGAGCCGGTTGTTGGTCGGTGTCCTGGGCTGCGAGGAGACGGGAGACGTCGAGGCGCCGCAGGCAGGCCATCACGTCGCGGGCGGAGCCGCAGCCGGCCTTGGCCGCGAAGTCCGCGCCCGTAGCGCGCGCTGTGGACAGGGGGACGGAGGAGGGTGCGAAGGGCCGGTCCGGGCGGCCGGCGCAGGGGCCGCTGCCGATGATCGCCCGGTCGAAGAGGCCCGCGGCGGCGGGTGAGGCGAGCTGGGCGCAGACGCTGTATCCGCCCGCCGACTCGCCGGCCAGTGTCACGTTGTGCGCGTCGCCGCCGAAGGCGCCGATCTCGGCACGGACCCAGCGCAGCGCCGCCTGCTGGTCGGCCAGGCCGAAGGTGCCGGAGCCCGGCAGCCCGCCGTGTGCGAGGAACCCGAGGGCCCCGAGGCGGTAGTTGACTGTGACGACCACGACGTCGCCGCGGGTGGGCATGCGGTGGGCGTCGTAGGAGCTGCCCGCTCCGGTGGTGAAACCGCCGCCGTGCAGCCACACGATCACCGGCCGGGGGCGCGCCGGTCCGGCGCCGTCCGGCGTGGTGACGTTCAGGTGGAGACAGTCCTCGTCGGTGCTGCCGCCGGGCACCTCACCGGCCGGCTGTGGACAGGCGCTCGCGGGCCGGGTCGCGTCCCTTACCCCGGGCCAGTGAGCCGCGCGATGGGGCGGTGCCCAGCGCAGCCTGCCGACCGGGGGCGCCACGTAGGGAATGCCTTCGAAGGTGCGGTAGCCGTCGTGGACGGCGCCCCGCACCAGACCGTCGTGGGTGCGAACCGTCATGGCGACGGCGGGCCTGGAGGTGACGGCGGTCCGGGCGGGCTGCGTCGGTGGTGCTACGGAAGACCAGGCCGTCGCGAGGACGGCGGTCAGGGCGCAGCTCAGGGTGGTCAGGACGCGGTGCATGGTCATCGTCTCCCCATCCGGGCAGGTCAGCTCCCGCCCATGCCGCCCTGTGCGGCGATCATGGTGGTCGGCAGTGCGCGTACCGCTCTCTCGAGGCCGGGCGCGAGAGCGGCGAGGGTCCCCGTGCAGGCGTCGATACGGGTCCGGTAGGTCTTGTGGTCCTGCCGGGAGACGACCGAGCGGACACCGCCCGCCGCGGCGAGCGCCAGCAGCGCGGCATCGGCGGCGGGGATCTCCCGTACGGGTCCGTCCCCGTGCAGCGCCGCGGATACGCGGGCGTGCAGCGCGGCGGGCACGGCGCGGTCCGTCACGGTCAGCCGTCGGGTGCCGAACGGGGTGCGGGGCTCCTTGACGGTCAGGAGACCCGCCGCGGCGAGCCGGTCCTCCACTTGCGTCAGGGTCCGCTTGCGGTCGCTGCGCATGAGGTGCCTCCAGCCGTGCGCGGCGGCGGCCTCGCGCAGCACGCCGTCCAGGACGGGGTCGCCGGTCGGCTTGGTCCCGGACACGGTGACCGTGCCGTCCTCCTCCCCCAGCCGGCCGCGCAACACGAGGTCTGTCAGGGCTGCGGCACGGACCAGCAGCTGTGTCCGGGGTCGGTCGTAGGGGCCTTCGGCCGCATCGTCGTGGGCGAGCAGATACATCAGGCAGGGCAGGTCGTCGATCACACCTCGACGCTACGGCCGGCCACACCGCCCGCGGATCGGCCATGGGAGCGGTCTGGCACTGGGACCGCGGGAGGATCGGGGCCCGGTCTCCTCCCTGAGGAGGAGAGCCTCGTGCGGAGAGGAGCGTCGTGAGGAGGAGACCGTCGTAAGAGGTGAACAGGGGGGCAGCGGCTGTCAGGGGCGGCGGGGTCGCACGAGACCGTGGTCATAGGCGGCGACAACGGCCTGGACGCGGTCGCGCAGGCCCAGTTTGCGCAGCACCGCGGTGACATGGTTCTTGACGGTCGCCTCCGACAGCCGCAGCCGCGCGGCGATCTCCGCGTTCGACAGCGCCTGCCCGATCAGGGTGAGCACCTCCCGCTCGCGGCCGGACAGATCCCGCAGGGAGGGCGGCGGCGCCGGGTCGGGTGTGGTGCGCAGGAACCGGTCCAGGACACGACTCAGCACGGCCGGCGCCAGCAGCGCGTCCCCGCGCGCGGTCAGGCGGATCGCGTCGACGAGCTCGGCGGGACGCATGTCCTTCAGCAGGAAGCCGCTCGCCCCGGCCCGCAGTGCGGCGACCACGTGCGCGTCCACGTCCCAGGTCGTCAGCACCAGCACCCGGGCCCGACTGCCGCACTCCACGATCTGCCGGGTCGCCTCGATGCCGTCCACGACGGGCATGCGTACGTCCATGAGCACGACGTCGGGTGCCAGTTCCCGCGCGAGCCGCACCGCCTCCTGCCCGTCGGAGGCCTCACCGGCCACCTCGAGGTCGTCCCGGGCGTCGATGATCATGCGGAATCCGGTTCGGACCAGGGCCTGGTCGTCGGCCACCACCACGCGCACCGTCATGACACGTCCCCCACCGGCAGCCGCGCCGCCACCTCGAACCCGCCCTCGGGCAACGGACCGGCACGCAACGTACCGCCCACGAGCCGCGCCCGCTCCTCCATCCCCACCAGACCGCGTCCGCCCGCAGCCGAAGGTGAAGCCGAACTGCTCTGCCTTGTACGGCCGTTGTCGGCCACCGTGACCTCCACACACTCCCCCGCGGCCGTCACGCGTACGCTCACCTCGTCGGCGCCGGCCGCGTGGCGCAGCGTGTTGGTCATGGCCTCCTGGACGATCCGGTAAGCCGCCAGGTCCACCGCGGCCGGCAGTCCGTCAATGGCGCCCTCGCGGTACACCTCCACGGTCATCCCGGTGGCACGCACGGTGTCGGCCAGCTCGTCCAGGCGTGCGAGCGAGGGCTGCTGTTCCCGCTGCGTCCCGTAGTCGTCCTCCCCCGCTTCGGGCCGGAAAGCGCGCAGCAGCAGGCGCAGTTCACCGAGCGCCGAGCGGGCACCCGTCTCGATGGCCCGTAGCGCCTGACGGGCCTGGTCGGGCCGTTCGGTGAACACGTCGGCGGCGGCCCCCGCCTGAATGACCATCACCGAAAGGGTATGTGCCACGACGTCGTGCACCTCCCGCGCGATCCGGGCGCGCTCCTCCACCACGGCCCGGCGCGTCTCCGCCCTCACCCGAGCCTGCTGTGCCCTGCGCCACTGCCCCGTCATCCACGCCAGGACCACCGTCAGCAGATAGACGGCCAAACCGGTAGGTCCACCCGCCCAGAACGCCAGCGGCGCGGGCACGCACATCGCCGCCAGCGCCCCCACCGACACCCGCCGCGACCTGGTGGCCGACAGCACGCACAACGTCATCTGCGCCGCCAGCAGCGCCCCCGTCAAGGACACCGCGGGCAGCAGCGCCCACACCGCGAGCCCGGACACCGCGTTCGCGGCCAGCACCCAGGCCGGAGCGCGCACCTGCCACCTCAGGGCACCGACCTGCACGAGGACCAGGGCCGAAGCCACGGCCAGTCGCCGGCCGTGCCCCGCACCGGCTACGAGGACCGACGTACCGACGACGGCCAGCACCAGAGCGGCCGGCCCCCACCACAGCGCCCGGGCCACCCGGTACGACAACTCGCCCCGCGCCTCCCCCGCGACCGCCTCGTCCGGCTGCCTGATCCCGCTGTCCACATCCTGACGATATCCAGCCGCGCGGGCCGGACCGCGAATCCGGCGCCATGCCGTGTCCAGGTCGGCGTCGTGAAGAAAGCGGCCGTGGATCTCGGGGGTAAGCGACCGCTTGCGGGGATATCCCCTGGCTGGGAGCGCTCGTCTAGGCGCTTCGCGGCCGTCGGGAAGCCGTCTTCTTCGTGGTCGCCTTCTTCGCCGCAGCCTTCTTCGCCGCAGTCTTCTTGGCCGGCTGCTTCTCGGCCGGCTGCTTCTTGGCGGCCGGCGTCTTCTTCGGCTTCGGCAGCCTGTGCACCTCCGCTGGACCGGCGTCCTCGCCGCGCGAGGCCTTCGCCTTCTGCACCGACTCGCTCAGCGCCGCCATGAGGTCGAGCACCTGGGCAGGTGCTTCCGGCTCCGGCGCCTCGGGCAGCGGCTTCTCCTCCCGTTTCGCCTCGATGATCTGCGCCATGGCCTCGGTGTAGCGATCCTGGAACTCCTCCCCCTCGAGGTCCTCGCGGGTCATGGTCTCCATCAGCGCGAGCGCACCCTCGATCTCCTCGTCCGACACCTCCACCGGCGGCGGCAGCAGCTCCTTCGGGGAGCGGATCTCGTCGGGCCAGCGCATGGCATGGAGTACCAGGACGTCGCCCTTCACCCGGAGCAGGCCGAGCCGCTCACGGCCGGACCACGCGTACTTCGCGACCGCCACCTTCGACGAGCGGCCGAGCGCCTGGACGAGCAGCTTGTACGGCTTGGCCGCGACCTTCCCCGCCGGTTGAAGGTAGTAGCCCTCGCCGATCCGGATCGGGTCGATGGAGGCGAGCGGCACGAAGGCGTCGATCTCGATCGCCCTGGCCGTCGGCAGCGGGAGATTGCGCAGATCCTCCTCCGTGATGGGGATGACCTGCGTCTTGGTCAGCTCGTAGCCCTTGCCGATCTCGTCCTGGGAGACCTCCCGGTCCTCGAGCTCGCAGATCTTGCGGTAGCGGACCCGCCCCATGTCCGTGGTGTGGAACTGGTGGAACCGGATCGAGTGGTCCTCCGTCGCGCTGACCACGTTGATCGGCACGGTGACCAGACCGAACGAGATGGCACCGGACCAGATGGTTCGGGGCATGCCCACACCTCCGCGCAGTAGCCCCCGAGCACCACCAGCCTAAGGACGCCGCATGCGGCCCGCACCCCTCCGGGGCTGGGCCGGCGGGGTTCCGACCGGGTGTGTGGGCGGGCGATGACGCCTTCGAGGGGCGAAGCTGAGAGCGTGAGCATCAAAAGCGAGCGTCCGGTGAGTGCTGAACAGATCAATGCGGCGTTGAGCGCTCTGGGAGCCGAACCAACGGCGGATCCGGAAGCGCGGCGCGAGGAACCGCAGGAACCCGATCGTCTGCGCCTGCTGGGCCATCTGCTGGCCAAGGCGGAGTGGGAGATCACCGCCGCGACGCGTCTGTCCGAGGAGGGGGAGATCGAGGATGTCCTCGACACGATGCTCGGCTGGGCGGAGCAGCTGGACCATGATCCCGGCCTGGCGGTCAACATCCTGACGAACAGACTGCAGCGCACCGCCATTCAGGTCTCGGAATCCGAAGCGGAGGAACCACCTCCGGGCCGGGAGGCGTCCTTCGCGGCCGCCATGACGGCGTTGTACACCCTCAGTGCCCAGCTGCACGCCGATCGAGGTGACGTCGCGGGAACCAGGCGGGCTCTGAGCGGGGCGGAGGAAGCCCTCATCGACACCATGCAGGGCATGCACGATCTGCGGGTTGCCCTTGGGGACACGGCTGGAGAGGGCGAGGAATCAGAGGGCTGATGGCGGGATCGGCGGCTTAGGGACCCTGTGGCGGCTCTCACGGCCCCCGACCGGGGAGAGCGGTCGGTGAACGCTGCGCCGAGGCTTGGCGGCCCGGGCGAGCGTGCACTTCACGAGGCACCGTGGGCCGTCCCGGCACATAACATGAGCCACTACCGGGGAGTAACTTCTCTTGCGCAGAAAGAGGTACCGCAGTGGCCCGCATATTCACGGTAAGCGAGAGCATCCTCGTCAGGGTCCCGCCCGAGGTCGCCTGCCAGGCCGTGAGCCGCCCCTCCGACATGGGCCGCTGGAGCCCCGAGAACCTGGGTACGACCGGGGCCCCCGAGGACGGGCCGGCGGTATTGGGCTCGACGTTCGTCGGCCGCAACCGGCGTGGAAGGTTCCGCTGGGTCACACGGTGCACGGTCACCGCCGCCGACCCCGGCCGTCGCTTCGCGTTCCGAGTCCACGCCATCGGCATCGGGCAACCGCGTCTGCGCGGCCCGATCGCCAGCTGGGAGTACCGCTTCGAGCCGATCAGCGAAGGCACGCGCGTCACCGAGACCTGGACCGACGACCGGCGTGCCTGGCCCGCGTTTGCGGCCAACGCCTTCGATCGGGTCGTCACAGCGGGCAGCACCTTCGCCACCTTCCAGGCCCGCAACATCCACATGACGCTGCGGAACCTCAGGCGGGAGCTGGAAGCGGCCACAGAGTAGGGCCGCAGTGCCATGCCCAGGGCCTGCCCGTGAAATCGCCGGCCGGGGCGCTACGGCGCCCAGACGCTCCCGCCGTCACAACGCAACGTAAGCGCGGGCGACTTGACCGTGATGCCAGGCCCGGCGTGAATGTGCCTCAGGCGTCGGTGGCGGTGAGTTCCAGGATGCGACGCGGCTGGTCCTGCAGACCGGACAGTTCCAGTGTCCCGCCTTCCGCTTCGGTGTACCGGTGCAGGCTCTGCAGCAGACTCAGGCCGCTGGCGTCCATGAACGACACACCCGCCAGGTCCAGGCAGAGGGTGCGGTTGCGGATGCTCACCGTGTCGGTGAGCTGGGTGATGCGCGGGCAGGTGTCGAAGTCGAGTTCGCCCGCCACAGTGATCATGACGCGGTTGTGATGATTGCTGACGTGCACATCGAAAGACGGCATGGTGGAACCACCGTTCGGGATCAAAGCCCATCACGGTCGGCTCCCACTGCCCCGGAAGTAGGCCGTCAAGCGCGCGGCATGGGCCGCTCACAGCCGAGCAAGACCACCCGCACCATCCATCGGCCACTCATGTTCGGTCGCCACGAGGCGGCGCGGGGTCTCCCACCAGACCAGGCTGGCTCTCCCTGAAGAGTGTCACATCCACGCCCGCTTCGGGAGCACCCCGGCACCCTCGGGCTCCGACCACGGAGCGGATGGCCTCTATTCGTCTTCGTCCGTACGGGGTTGCGGTGCCGAGCCGGCCGCCCGGCCTCCCCGCTGTCCCGGGTCGCCCTCCCCGCCACGCCCGAAGGCGCCGGTGATCGGCCGCGCCCCATGCGATGACCCCGCCGCAATCAGGGACGTTTGTTCGGGCGCAGACGGAACACACGATGAACTAACAAGTTCTTTATGAGACGAAGCGGAGACGTACATGGGCATCATCGCGTGGATCATCATCGGGCTGCTCGCCGGCGCTATCGCCAAGGCGCTGATGCCGGGCAAGGACCCCGGCGGCATCATCGTCACCATGCTCATCGGCGTTGTCGGCGGTCTGCTCGGCGGCTGGCTCGGCAAGGTCATCTTCGGGGTCGACTCCATCGACGGATTCTTCGACCTCTCCACCTGGATCGCGGCGATCGTCGGCTCCCTCATCCTGCTGGTTCTGTACCGCCTCGTCACCGGCAACCGGCGCTCGCACCGTCACGCGTGACACCGCACAGCCGGACACACCGGATCGGCGCCCTCCCAGAACGGGAGGGCGCCGATCGCCTTTTGGTGTCGTGCCGAAGAGAGGGGATGGAGTGATGTCGGCCGCCGGCGGGCAAGGGCCTTCACCCGCGCCGCGTCACAGGGTCGCGGTCGTCCCCTCGCCGGACGCGCTGGCCGCGAGCCACTGGTCCCAACCCAGGTTGAAGTCGGCGTAGCCGTTGTCGGCCGGGGCCTTGGCACGGGCCGAGCCCGTGATGGTGACTGGGTCGCCCTGCTTCACCTGGCCGTAGAACCACTTGGCGTCCGACATCGACAGGTGGACGCAGCCGTGCGAGCCGCGCGCGCTGCCGCTGCCCGGATTGGGGTCGCCGGTCGAGTAGTGCACGTACGTGCCCGACTGGGTGAGGTGAACGTCCCAGGGCAGCGTCAGGTCGTAGTAGTTGGCGCTGCCCTTGTCACAGCTGATGCCGACGCTGCAGGAGGTCATGTGGACCTTCTCCTGCTTGTCGATGACGGCCATCGTGCCGTTCCACGTCGGATACTGGGCACTGCCCGCATTGATCGACAGCGTGCGCACCAGCCTGCCGTTCTTGGACACCTTCATGGTGTGACCGGTCACCGAGACATCCGCGCGTACGTCGTCGCCGACCGTGAAGCTGTGCGTGTAGCCGTGTACGCCATAGCGGCCGTTGCCGTTGCTGACGCCCTGCATGTCGGCCTCGATCTTCACCTTCGTGCCGGACGGCCAGTACGTCTTCGGTCGCCAGTCGGCGCGCTTGTCGCCGAACCAGTGCCAGGCGCCGGCCACCGGCTGAGAGGCGCTCACCTTCATGTGCTTCTCCACCGCGGCCCGTGCCTTCTGGGCCACCGGATTCGTGAAGACCACCGAGATCGGCATGGCCACGCCGACCGTGGACCCCGTCTGCGGAGTGATCGTCTCCAGCAGCATCGGCGGCCCCTTGGGCTTCGTCGGTGACGGAGAAGCGCTCGCACTCTGCTTGCCGGGTGCCTTCGCGTCGTCCCCGCCGGCCTTGTCACTGCCGATTCCGCCGCAGGCGCTCACGCCCACCAGCATCGCGCCCGTAACGACTGCGATACCTATGCCGCCCTTGCCCCGTCCCACGACCTGCCCCACTCTCTCGTCATTCGGCCCTGACAGGCCCAACGCCCTGTCAGACAGCGAGGACGCAGGCCACAGTTGCGTGTATCGCGTAAAGCGTGTCTCAAAACTCGGAGCACAACACCTTCGAGATGCGGGGCGAGTTCTTCGCGATGGCCACGTCTCCCGCGCTGCCCTGTGCCCAGTTCGTGCGGGGAGGGTGTCATCGACAGGGCGTGCCAGGCGTAGTGCATACAGTGATCCTTCGGGGGCAGACGAGACCCTGGGAAAGGATCTGCTTCCTTTCAGTCGCGGCGCCACCTGGCGGGTGTGCGCATACGGATGTCACGGGCCCCGGGTGACGGCCCGTCTGTCGAGAGAGGTTGTCGCTGTGCTGTTGCCTGCGGAGAAGGAACTGCGTGCGGTGCTGGCTCGCTTCGCCGACGCACGCTTCCGCCACGACCTGCAGCCCACCGGCCACTCGAGCCGAGAACTGGAAGACACTTCCGGCACGCTCTGCGGCATCACCGGCACCCGGTCGGTGGACGAGGCCCTCATCGTTGCCGACGCTCTCCTCGAACAGTTGCGAGCGGACCGCTGTGCGGACAGGAAGACGACCCAGTCCCTGGCTGCCTGACCTGCCCGTCCGTCGGAGGGCACCGGAAGCGCGCATCATGGAGGTCATGCGAACGCGACCAGTGCTGGTCTACGACGGTGACTGCGGCTTCTGCACGGCCTCCGTGGCCCTCGCACAGAGATGGATCGGACCATGCTGCGACATCACGGCACGCCAGTGGGCCGACCTGGAGGCGCTGGGCCTCACCTCGGAGCGGGCCGCGTACGAGGCCCTGTGGTTGACGTCCTCCCCCTCGTGAACGAGGGAGATTCCCCTATGAGGGGGTTCGGCCGGTCGCCCGGCTTTCAGGTTCCTGCTTCACGGACCGCCTGGCGGCGAGGTCTCCACAGGCTGACACGGGCTGCCCGCCCGCGTGTTTGATG
>NZ_JBHVUH010000030.1:0-42509 GCF_042884245.1 Streptomyces sp. NPDC058145
CAAGCCGCTTGACGCGTTACCTGCGTGGGATGTCTCAGTAGCTGTTCGCGGCACCAGCTCGTCCCACGGGCCTCGGTCCCTGCGGGAGCTCGGGCATCGTCCAGGAGCGACGGGGTGCCCTCCCCTCGCCTGGAGGGGCCGTGCGACCTGGGTCTGCCGCACGATCGGGTGACATCTGAACTGGCTTGCCCTGTGAGGCGGGTGGGAAGGATGTCGCTGTGCCCAAGCCTTATCCACAAGAGTTCCGCCAGGACGTCGTGCGGGTCGCGAGGAACCGCGGCCCGGGTGTCACGGTCGAGCAGGTGGCCACCGATTTCGGGGTTCACCCGATGACTTTGTGGAAGTGGATGCGCCGGGCGGACACCGATGACGGGTCCAAGCCCGGGGTGACCAGCCAGGAGAGCGCGGAACTGCGGGAAGCGCGTCGGCGCATCAAGCTGCTGGAGCAGGAAAACGAGGTCCTGCGCCGGGCCGCGGCCTATCTGTCGCAGGCGCATCTGCCGGGAAAAGGATCTACCCGCTCGTGAAGGAGCTGGCCGTGGACGGGGTGCCCGTCACGGTGACGTGCCGGGTGCTGAAGCTCGCCAGACAGCCCTACTACCGCTGGCTCGACAAGCCGGTGGCCGACGCCGTGCTGGAGGAGTCGTATCGCGCGAACGCACTGTTCGACGCTCACCGTGACGACCCGGAATTCGGCTACCGGTTCCTGGCCGATGAAGCGCGTAGCGCCGGGGCCGTGATGGCGGACCGGACTGCATGGCGGATCTGCCGGGGCAACCGCTGGTGGAGCGTGTTCGGCAAGAAGCGCGGCAAGGGCAAGAAGGCCGGCCCGCCGGTGCACGACGACCTGGTCCGCCGTGACTTCACCGCGACCTGTGCGAACCGGTTGTGGCTCGCCGACATCACCGAGCACGCCGCCGGCGAAGGCAAGCTCTACCTCTGCGCGATCAAGGACGCCTTCAGCAACAGGATCGTGGGCTACTCCATCGACGAGCGGATGTAGTCCCGCCTGGCCGTGACCGCCCTGGACAACGCCGTGGCTCGGTGTGGAGACGTCGACGGCTGCATTCTGCACAGCGATCGCGTATCGCGGCGGGCGTGGGTGATGTCCGCGCATCCGGCGGGCCCGGCGCTCACGCGGTGCGCGGGAGCCGGTGCCGGCGGGGACTGCGTTCTGCTTGCTCTTGCCAGAGACGAACCTGTCCCGGTCCTTGCGGCCGGCGGCCGGTCGGCGGACCCGGATCTCGGTGCCGTCGACGATGCCGGTCTTCCTGCTGGCGCCGAGATGGTTGACGACGTCGGCCAGAGTCCACAGCCGAAGGCCAGGGCTGACCGTGCAGCCTCGCTCGGCGTGCAGCGGTCGTATCTCGCCGATGGCACGGGTGACGGTGGAGCGGTCCACGTCGAATCAGCAGGCGAGCACGTCGTGCGTGACTCCGTGCCGCAGGTGCACGAGGGTGGCCAGGAGCCGGTCGACGAAGACCAGCCGGTGCTTCGCTCCGGCGCCCACCGCACGCTTCCGCGGCCTGGATGCAAGCTTGGCCTGGTGCCGTTCATGCCACAACGGGCCTAACTCAGAGACGAGTTCAGCAATCACGTCGGCCGACAGGCCCGTGATCCTCCGGTCACTGATGATCGCTGTACGAGACACGTTCCCCACCACACGACCATGATCCACGGTCAGCAACTCGACGCCTCACCGCCTACCGTGCACGAGCTCGTAAGGGCCGTCCCGTAGTGCCTAGTTACAGGTGAGATGGACTTGCCGTGGCTGGGTTGGTCATGTCGTCGGCGCTGTCCCGGATAGCCCCGCTAGCCGCAATACCGGTGATTTAGGTTGTTTTCCGGCTGGTCGAGGTGGCTCTGGTTGGCCCGACCAGTCGGACCGTCGGGGGGTGTGGCCGTGGTGGGCTGTGGTGCTCGGTTCGTTTGAGGGCCCAGTTGGACATCTTGCGTTTGATCATGCGGGGGTTGGAGCGCAACCGCCGTGCGGGCAGCAGCCGTTCGGTGATCTCACGCAGGCTTTGGGTGATGGACCGGGCCAGTCGGGAGGGGGGAAAGCGCCGCCTGCCCGGTGACGTGGCGGCGAACGACGCGAAGGGTGCGGGTGAAGGAGATCCGGTCGGGATTGCCCGGCCCTGAGGGCAGCCTGGTGCATCAGGTCCCGCAGCGCGTGGTGGACCAGCAGAAACGCGAAGATCTCCTGTTCGACGCCGTGTGGGTGCTGGGAACGCAGCACCAGCCCCGGGACGCCCTGGTGGTTCTTGATCTCGTCCAGGGTGCTCTCGATCTCCCACCGCTGGGCATGGAGGGCGGCAAGCTCCTCGGCCGGTGCCTGCTCGGGGTCGAGGATGGTGGTGATCAGCCGGTAGACGGTGCCGTCACCGCCGCGTGGGCCGAAGGTGTACTCGATCACCCGCACCCGCTCGGGGTCCGCGCGCCGGTAGTGGTCCCGCGCGGCGACGATCTGCGACAGGTGGGAGCCGTCGGCGAGGGTCTGAAGGACCGGCAGCACCACGGTGCTGCGGACTCGCCACAGCAGGTCCGCGCCGCCCGCCTTCGCCGCCCGCCACAGGTCGAGACCGCAAAAGCCCCGGTCGGCGAGCACGAGCATGCCCTTCGTCAGCGCGGGGAACAGCCGCTGAGCCAGAGCGGTCTCGTGGACCCCCAGTGGTCCGACCTCGGCCGCGAACACGGCATGGGTGCCGCACTCGGCCAGGGCCGCCACCCTCGCCTGCGGATACGCACTGCGGCCCTGCCCACGACTGGTACCGGGACGACCGAAGAACTGAGCGTTCGCCGCGGTGTCCGGAACATCGAAGACCGTGCCGTCCACCGCGACCAACCGCCACCGCCGATACCAGGCACCCTGCGTCCGCGCGACCGCCACCGGCCGGCACACCCGGGCGAACAGGGCCCGCAACGGCTCCGGCCCAAGCCGCAACCGGGCCCGCCCGATCGCCGCCGTCGTGGGCACCCGCCAGGCGGTCGCCCACCGGCCCTCGCGCTCCAGCCCCTGAACCAGAAGCCGGGCCACCTCTTCATAGCCCTGCCCGAAGAACAGACACATCGCCAGGACAAAGTAGACCACCACCCGTGCCGGCAGCAGCCGCGTCCGCTGCTCGACCCTGCCGCACCCGGCGACCACCTCATCGACCAGCTCCGGCGGAAACGCCCGCGTCAGCACCCCAACGCGATCCGATCCGAGAACCGACCAACCCCCGACGACTTCACCTGACCCGGCCTTGGCACAACCCATCCAACGACCAGACCCCAACAAAGTCGGTATTGCCGCTAGCCGACTTCTGGCCGCTCTACTTGGGGCCTGCCTCACAAAGTACGAGCGGCACGGGTTCACACTCGAGACCGAGGATCCGGTGGACGTGTTCATGGTGCGCGAACCGGAGGCCGATCGGCGTCGGCGGTCCACGAGATAACGCGTGGACCGCCCGCCGAAGATGTTCGACCGCGCTTCCCGGATTCAGAACGTGCCGCTGACCGAGATCTTGGCGCTCTTCTCCTTGAGGAGGTCGATGACGTCGTCGACCAGGTCGAAGGCGAACAGGACCG
This sequence comes from Streptomyces sp. NPDC058145, assembly GCF_042884245.1. Classification (NCBI taxonomy): domain Bacteria; kingdom Bacillati; phylum Actinomycetota; class Actinomycetes; order Kitasatosporales; family Streptomycetaceae; genus Streptomyces; species Streptomyces sp. NPDC058145. The sequence continues at coordinate 3,571 of NZ_JBHVUH010000030.1, forward strand.
CCACCGATTCGATGAGCAGGGTCCCGGCGACGGGGTTGAAGACGAAGGTCTGCAACACGTTGAAGCCGGTGGGTGCGCCGAAGTTGAGTGCGGTGCCCGCGAGGCTGGTGGCGGCGCTCGCCGCTCCTTGGCCGATGGCGGTGGAGGCGCCGGCGCCGGTGTTCGCCGCCTGTCCTGCCGCCTTGGCGCCTTCGGCGAGCGCGTGTCGGGTCTCGGCGCCGGTGGGGAACCGGGGATCGATGTTCCCGGTGCCGAACCAGCCCTGGGCGAATCCGTAGCTCGCCGCCCCGAACACCAGGCCGGTGACGAATCCCGCCAGCGCCGACTGCCAGGTTTTCTCCCAGATCTGGCCGAGCGAGCCCGTGCCGCCGGCGAACCCGGCCGCGAACCCGGTGCTGGCACCGAGCAGCGCCCCGCTGACCGCCCCGGAGAGCAGGAACGTGGCCAGGGACTTGGCGCCGAGCGCGGCCGCGAAACCGGCCCCGGCCAGTGCGCCGCCCAGCGCCGCGGCTCCGGCCAGCGCCGCCCCGAGCAGGATGCCGAGCACGATGTCGCCGCCGGCCTGTGCTGCGGCGATGCCACCGACCGCGCCGCCGACCGCCATCGCGGCGAAGACCCCGATCATGGCGCCCAGGGTGATCAGTCCGGCCCCGAAGGTGACGACGGTCAGTACGACGACGGCCACGACCGCCACGATCGCCAGGGCGATCTGCCACCAGGCGCGGCCCGTGGGATCCCGCAGGGTGACGGGGTCGTTCGCGGCGTAGGCGTAGCGGTTGAGGCCCACCGGCTGCCACAGGTCCGTGGCGACGGTGTCGGGAACGAGATAGCGGCCCAGCACAGGGTCGTAGGGCCGCTTCGGGGACAGGTACAGGCTCACCTCTTCGAGCAGCTCGTACCCGTCGTAGGTGTCTCGCGGCCGGTCTCCGGGCTGCAGGGAGAGGATCCGGCCGAACGGGTCGTACGCGATGCGCTGGAGGACCGTGCCCATGCCCGTGGTCATGAGGCGGACCGAGCCCCGGTGGTCGGTGTGCCAGCGGGTGAGTGACCTGCCCGGGACGAACTGCCCGATCCGGCTACGGCCGTCCGTCACGATGCACAGCAACTGCCCATCGTGCAGTTCGACCAGTTCGTCGAGGAGCACCGTCCGCAGGGTACGGCCCGCTGTCTTGATCTCGCGCACGGCCCGTTCGTCGAAGGCCCCGTACGACACCTGGGCGCCCACCGCTCCGGTGATCTCGACGAGACGGTCGCGTCCGTCATAGCTGAGCGTTCCGGCGCGGCTGCTGGTCTGGCGGCCGGCCGCGTCGTAGTCGTACTGCTGCGATCCCGCCGTGGTGACGCACACTGGTGGGGCGCCGCGCTCGCCGTAGAGGAAGGTGCCCACGTCGGTACGGGAGAGGATGTTGCCCGCCGGGTCGTAGGCGAAGTCGAGGGTAGGGCCGGACGCGGGCTGGGCACGGGTCAGTTGGTACAGGTCGTCGTGGCTGTACGTCCACGTGTCGGCGGGCGTCGCTCCGGACACCGTCAGGACGTGCCCGGCCCGGTCGCGGGTGAGCGTCTCCTGGTCGAGGAGCCGTCCGGCCGCGTCCGTCACCTCGCTTGCGATGAGCCGGGACAGCACGTCGTACCGCTGTGTGGTGCGGACTCCGCCGGTGTAGACGGTCCTCACCGGTCGGCCGGCCGGATCATAGTCGATCGAGTCGACCACTCCGGGAATGGCGCTCAGCAGTCCTCGTGGGCCGTACCGGTAGGTCAGGACCGGGCCGGGGGTGTCGGGGGTGGCCCCGGGGTATTCGATGGAGCACACGCGGCCCAGCCGGTCCGTGCGGCGCCGGAGCGCATGTACGGTCCCGTCGGTCAGTTTCACCCGGCGCAGTTCGACCTCACCGCGCACGTCGTAGTCGAAGGTGAGAGTGCCGCGTACGTCGTCGACCGAGGCGAGGCGGCCGATGCGACGTCCCGGGGCCACGCCGTCGACGACGTCGGCCTGGTCGAGATAGTGGTAGACGACGTCGGGTTGTCCGTCCTGAGTGCTGCGGACCATCCGGTTGAGCTCGTCGAACCGGTATCCGGCGTGCTGGCCCACGGCGTTGCGCCGGTCCACCAGATTGCCCGCCGCGTCATGGACGAAGAGGACCGTGCCGGTCGCCGGGTCGTCCACCCGGATCCTCCGGCCCATCAGATCGTAGGTGACGGCGGTGACCCTGCCGTTGGCGTCCGTGATCTCCACAGGCTGATCACGCAGGTCGTACCGGTAGCGGGTGACGACCTCGGTGGTGCCGGACCGGGACACCACCCGGCCGACCCGGCCGGCCGCGTCGAGGTGATAGCTGGTCGGTGTGTCCTCGTGGGCGCCGCCGGCCCGGGTGTCCTCCTCGTCCCACAGGTCGGACCGGCCCGGGGCGTGCGTGCCGAGCCGGAACGCGCCGTCGGGCAGGTCCACCCGCAGCGGCCGGCCGAGTGCGTCGTAGCGGGTCGCCAGATGCGCCCGCGCCTGGGTCGGGAGCTGCGGATCGGATCCCACCGGCGTCCGGTACGGCAGGTACTGACGCGCCACCAGCCCCCGGGAGTTGCGCCACACCGCATCGGTCACCAGCCAGGATCCGTCGCCGTCGAGGCGGGCCACGCCGGTCTCCCGGCCGTCGGAGTCCACCAGCCGACGGGAGGTGACCGTGTCGCCGCGGTCGGCGCGGGGGTACTCGACGGTCTCCACCGCCGCTCCGGCCGGGTCGAGCAGATACCGGTAGACGACAGTGGGCGCGTCGGACTCGTCGCCGGGACGGAACTCGGCCACCGGCCGGGCGAGGGCGTCGTAGGAGTTGCGGCGAAGCCCGCCGTTGCCATCCGTGAGGGTGGCGGGTCGCAGGGCGTAGTGGTCCACGGTGGCCTCGACGGCGTTGCCCCGGGCGTCGGTGCGGCGCACCGGGAAGAGCCGGTCGGTGTCGAGGCCCAGGGTCACCGGTGTTCCGCGGGGGTCACGGCTGACGAGGGTGCCGGGCGTTGAGCGGTCGTAGCGGCGGACGTAGACCCACCAGCCGCCCTCGTCCGTCCTGCGGTGATAGCCGAGTTCGGCTAGGTCGGGCGGGTCGCCGCCGTACACGGCGATCACCTGGTCGTCGCGCAGCACCAGCCGTTCCTCGGAGGTGACGTGACCAAGTGCCACCGAACCCTCCGGCAGGCCGGTGAAGGGCTCACCGTCGTAGCGCAGCACCCGGGCGTCCACGACCGTGCCGGTGCCGTCGGTCTGGGTGACCCGGGCCGGGCGGTCGACGAGCCAGCCGTCGGGGTTGGTGGCATAGGCGGTGGCCGTGCGCAGTTCCTGTGTTGCCGCCGGGTCGCTGGCGAGGGTGTTGCGCTGCACCTGCTCGGTGATGTTGCCGAAGTCGTCCCAGCCGAGGGTGGTGGTGACGGTGGTGCGCCAGGCAATGGCGGCACCGTCGAGGTGGTCCTCCCGCCGCTCTGTCAGCCGGGGGGAGGCGACGGTGACGCCGCCCACGTCGGCGAGGTGTGCCTGCCAGGTCTGCCGTACTTCGAACAGCGGGGGTTGGGTGTCCGGGTCGCTTCCGGCCGGGTAGCCGGCGGAGCGGATCACCCTGCCGCGCAGTACCTGGGCCACGAGCCGTTCGGCAGTGGTGGGCGGGCGGTCGGTGCGTTCGGGCGTGCGTCCCAGGTGGAACTCGGTGCGCTTGAGTAGTGCCTCGACGGTGTCGTCGCCCTCCTCCACCTCGTCGACCCGGGCGAAGCCCAGGAACCGGCGCAGCGCGGGGTCCCAGTGCCCGTTGTGGTAGGAGAACCTGCTCACGCGGGGGGCCGCGGCCGGTGCCGTCTGCGTCAGGCGGGTCACCACGGGCAGGCAGAACGGCAGTGACGTCGACCAGGGCTGGCCGCGTTCGGCGTCCCGCCGCGCCTCGGCCGGCGAGGTGCCGTAGTCGATCTCGGTGACGTGGCCGAGGCCGTCGTCGATCCGGTTCAGCAGGTAGGGCTTGGCGTTCAGGTCGACCAGGCAGGCGGTGGGACGGGTGCGGTGCCGGGTGGTCAGCAGCAGTCCGACACAGCCGGTGCCGCGCAGGTCCACCGGTTCCACCCGCTCGGCCGCGAAGCCCGGGACAGGAGCGACGGTGATCTCGGAGCCGAACGCGGCGCCGCCGAGGTTGGGCCAGATCCGCACCGCGGTGGTGTCGACGTAGACCAAGTCGGCGCAGCCGTCGCCGTCGACGTCAGTGAGTAGCAGCCGGTCCGTGCGGTAGCCGGCCGGTAGCACCGGGCTGTCGGCCATGGTGCGGGCCGGCCCCCATCGGCCGTTGCCCAGGTTGGGCCAGTACCGCACCCGCCCACTGCGTACCTCGACCAGGGCGGCCAGACCGTCGCCGGTCATCGGGGCGACGTGGATGTCGGGCGAGCGGAGGTCGACGTCGGAGAGCGGATCGGTACTGCCGATCACCCTGCGTTCCACGCGCCGCCAGTCCTCGGCGCCGCCGGCCGTGGACACTGTGGCCAACACGCCGTCGGCGAGCCTGAACAGGTCGGCCGCGCCGTCTCCGTCGAGGTCGAGCAGGCGTACGTCGGAGTCCCAGGGCGTGAACGTGGGCGCGTAGGCGCTCACCACCGGAGCGCCGACCACACCTGTGCCGTCCATCGGGTAGCGGTGCCTGAGCCCCCGGCCGACCGTAACCAGGTCGACGCGACCGCGCCCGCTCAGATCGGCCGCGAAGACGGTGGCGCCGGGCGGAGCACCGGGCAGCCCGGTGCGGGCCAGGCGGCGCGGAGGGGCGAAGGCCAGTCCGCCGCGGTTGCGGGTCACGGTCGGCGTCGGGCCGAGCGCGACCGCGTCGGGCAGCCCGTCCCCGCTCAGGTCGGCGACCGTGCCCTGCGGTGCCGCCAAGACCCGGGCGACGTCAGGGCTGACCGCCTGCACGGCGAACCCGCCCCCGGTGGTGTAGCCGAACGCGAGCCGCGGGAACGTGGCCGTGCCGCCGTCCGCGGTGTGCCCTGAAAGGGTCACCCCCGCGAGCAGACTGTGCCCGGTCGGTCGGCCCGCAGCGTAATCGAGGGTATACCGGCGCAGCAGGCTCGGGGCCTGCGATGGGGCGTGCAGTTCGATCGATGTGCACCGCCAGGTGGTGGTCAAGGGGAATCCGGAACGGCCGTCGAAAATGGGGTCGGGCCGGGACTCGTAGTGCATTTCGAGCCGGTACCTCGCCCAAGACACCGACTCCGGCAGCCCGTCCGCGGTCCAGGTGTGGACGATTTCGTCGCCGGACGGCCGGATCGAACGTTCCAGCAGCCAGGCGAACACCCGGCCCGGGTCGGCCGGATCGGCGATCCGGGCGGTGGCCGTAGTGCCGACCAGGTGGCGTGTACCGGAGCGGTCGGCGAGTTCGAAGCCGTCGCCCTGCCGCCGGATCCGCCAGCCCAGCCCGTCGGTCTCCGGCACGAGTTGGCCCGCACCCCCCGGCACCTCGACCAGGGGTCCGGCGCCAGGGAGGACCAGCGGATCCTTTCCGTCGTACCGCGGCAGCCGCCCGTCACAGGACAGTTCGACCCGTAGGACAGGCAGCGACCAGCCGAACCCAAACGGCCCGTCGCCGAAGCCCGTGGCGTACTGGAGGGTCAGCTTGGGAGTGTGGCCGTCGACGCCCTGCGGGAGGTCCAGCGGGACGGCGTAGCCTCCGCCGCCGGTGTTGAGGTCGGGGGTGAAAGCGCCACCCAGCCCGCCCACGGCGCCACCGCCCTTGGGCAGGCTGAGCACGTCCGGAGTGGTGCCGTTCACGCCGCACCTCGCTGGGTGTAGCCGTACTCCACGAAGAGCAGGACGTCGTACACGGTGGCGCGGTCGGGGCCGTCCGCGGGGGTGGCCAACTGCCAGTCGCCCAGCACTGCAGCGCCCCGCAGTGCGGCCAGGGACGGTGTGGTCGAGGGCACCCGCCCGGTGCCGTCGGGAGAGACATCGGCGGTGGCGCCGCCCGGTGCGGTGATCGTCAGGGGTACGGCCGGGGCCGGGCCGTCGGTGCCGAGCAGCTGCAGCGACACCGAGCGCACGACGGGGGCGAGATGCTGGTGCGGCAGGTACTCGGGTCCGACGAGCAGGGTGGCCGTGCCTTGGCTGCGCCACAAGAAGAACCGGTCCGGGAAGTCGCTGCCGAGGCTGAAGGACGTGCTCGCACGCAGCGCCTCCGCAGGCAGCGGAATCGCAGCGACCGTCTCGGCGAGGGATCGGTCGAACTGCGCCTCGAAGTGGAAGGTCACCTGGACGTCGACGATGAACCGGAAGTCGACGTCGTTGATGTCCGGCGGGTACCGCAGCGTCCAGCCGGAGGCCATGCCGACGCCCTCGAACACGCTGAGCAGCTCCGGGCGCGGCCGGAACAGCACGCTGTCGTCGCGGCCGTAGGAGCTGAGCAGCATCGTGTCGACGTTCTGCAGCCGCCACTTGACGGTCCCGTCGAGCGCCCGGTACTGGGAGGCTCCGCTGTTGACCAGCGTGCCGCGTAGGCCGCCCTCGGGAACCAGCCCGATCACCGCGACCTCGACAGCCTGAATGCGGTGGTTGCAGGAGCCGGGATAGTCGCGCTCCAGGTCGGACAGCAGGGTGTTGAAGGAGATCTGACCGGTGGTGCGAAAGCCGGCGAACGCGTACGGGAACTTCTCCGCCAGCGAGACGACCAAGCCGGCGCGCAGCGTCTTGTGGGAGGTGCGGGTGATCCGGTCGTAGGTGAAGTACTCGATATCGGCGAGGAGTTGGTCGGAGCCCAGGATCCCGTTGACGGCGCCGGCCGTGTAGTCGGCGCGGACCCGGTCGACGGTGGTGTCGTAGTCGAACTCGTAGGCCCGCTCCATGAGCCGGGCGATCCGGGTCGTCCAGTACAGGTAGCGCTGCGCCTGCGCCCGCATGAAGCCGGCCAGCTGCCGCCACACCTCCGGGGTGAAGAAGCCCTGTTCGAACCCGCTCGCCAGATCCTGTGCCTGCTGCCGACGCAGCCTCGCGGCCTGCGCCGCGAGGTCTGCCGCCTGCGCCCGGGCCTGCGAGAGGGCCACTTGGTCGCTCGACTGCTGGGCGGCGAGCGCGAGTTCGTCGATGTTCTGCTGCATCCGAAGCAGCTCGTAGTCGCGGTTGATCACGCCGAGCCGGTGCCGGTCCGCGGCGATGACCTCGTGGATCTGCCGTCCGTCCCCGGGGATCGGGTTGTTGAGCTCCCAGGTGTTCTGCGAGCTGTACCAGGCCGTCTGTGTCTCTAGCGCGATCTGTTCGCCGGACATCGCGGAGTAGGCGTCGCGCGCCGCCTGAGCGTGGGCCCGGCGCTGGTTGGCGAGGTCCTGCGCGGTCCGGGCGAGCTGGACCTCCTCCTGCGCGGCGGCGGCCTGCTGGTCGGCGACGGCCCGGTCGGCGGTCGCGGCCGCCACCGCCTGATGCAGCTGCAGCCGTGTCAGTTTCCCGGTGTCGTAACGCTCCATGAACTGGATGAAGTCCCGCTCTGCGGCCTGGGCCTGCTGGCCGAGGAACCGGGCTGCGTTCTGCAGGTAGTCGAAGGTGAACGGCGGCACGAAGTCCACCGGGACCCCGAACCAGTCCAGATTCCGGGCGAGTTGGGCCACCTTGGCGGCGATGTCGAGCACGACCGCGCCCAGACCGGCATCGAGGTTCCCGGGCAGTGTCTGTGTGTCGTCCAGCAGGGTGGCGACAAGGGCGCCGACCTCGGCGAGCGCGGGCATCATGTACAGGTCGGCACTGCCGCGGGTCCCGTCAGCAGCCACCACCGCACCGTAGGTGGCCAGTGCTTCGGCGAACTCACCCTGACGGTACAGCGCGTCGCCCTCGCCGAGGTAGGTGTGCGCGAGCCGCAGCCACAGCACCGGTGCCTCGAGGTGCCGGTTCAGGTACGGATACTCGGCAGCCCGGTACAGCCACAGACGGGCGTCGGCCCAGTCGCCGAGCCCCGCGTACGCCTCCGCGAGGCCGACCGGGATCACGTAGTAGAACAGATGGGCGAGCTGGACGGACAGGTCGACGGCGGTCAGGACCGACCAGCGCAGCTCCACATGTGTCTTCGCGTCGGGCCGGATCCGGTACGCGGCCGACAGGAGTTCCTCGACCGACGGCGCGGCGGCCCGCCGCCAGCCGACGGTCCTGATCTCTGAGCCTATTGCGAACCCCGCCGTGTAGCGAACCTCGCGGTCGTCGTTTTCCAGGGTGCCCACGAGGGGGTCGCTGCGCCATGCCGTGCGGATCAGCGGGTCGCGGACGATGAGCCGGATGCCCTGGCCCAGCGCCTTCTGGACGTCGGCGCTGACGGCCCGGGCGCCGCCGTCGACCCCGTCCGTCAGCAGCCCGCCGACGCTGATGCCGACACCGACACCGACACCAGTGACGGCATAGTCCATTGCACCGTCCAGGAGACCGGCCACGCCCTTGCTGTTCGTCTGACCGGCGGTGCCCAGTCGGCCCAGCGACCGCATGACGCCCAGGGCTTGCCCCACCGGGCCCGCTGCCCTCCCGGACGCCGCGTCGGTCTGCTTGAGCACCTCATCGGTCTTGGCGGCCGCACCGGTTGTCGCCACGACGACCGCCAGATTGTGCATGGCCTGCGCGGAACCGAGCGTGTCCCCGGCGTCACGGAATCCGTCACCCGCGGCGTTCAAGAGCTCCAGGGCCTGATCGCTCAGGCCCGCCTGGGCGGCCGCGGCTCCTGCGTTGAGCAGGAGGCTCGCCCGGGCGACCCTGTCGTCCTTGGCCTGGTCGGCCGCCACCGACAGCCTCTTGGCCGCAAGGTCGTACTCGCCCCTGTCGAAGGCCACCATGCCCAGCGTGGCCATGTCGGTGAACGGCGAGTCCCCGTCCGTATCGGGCCGGGGCAGCGCCTTGGCGGCTTCCCCGTAGCCGCCCAGCGTGGTCCGGTCGATGTCCGCCTGGATGACGGGCGGATCGGGCTTGCGAGGTACCAGGTCGCCCAGCAATACCGTGCCGGCTCGGACGACTTCCTCCAGATGCGCAATGTCGTGCGGAGCACCGAAGCGAGGGTCGACGGCCGCCGCCTGCGCCGACCCACCGTTGCTGAGGAGACGGAATATGCGGTTGCGCAGGGACTGGTAGGCCTGGACGGCCCCAACGTAGTCCCCTGCCTGCATCAGCTGATGAGCGGCGTCCAGTCCTGCCTTGATCTCGTCGAGCACGGCGGTGCGCGGTGACCCCGGGGCCATCGTCGCCTCTCCTGCCGAGGCTGCGACCAGTGGGTGGGCGGAGTACAGAAGGACAGCGGTGTCTGGGCTCATGGTCCCTCCTCGCGCCGAGACAGTGGGGTGTTCGGCGGGTGGATGCGGATGGTGAAGGGCTGCCCGGGTACGTGGAACCTCCCGCCTGCGGGCTGGGCCTGTCAATGCAACTCCTCGGCAATGGCGTGCGAAAGGACCCGAATGTCTAGCCTCGGTCCGCCGCGTCGCGTACCCCGCTCGAGTCGCAAACTCGTTTGTTGCTACCGGCAGTTGGACACTCGTCCGAAGCTGGTGCGCCGACCGCTCCGGGGGCGGTCCGAGCGGTACCCGGTGGCGCCCCGGGCCAAATTGCCGATGCCGTCCGGGCCATGTCCGCGCCGACGGCTGACGGGTGGGTCAGGGGCAGTCGTATGTGAGGCGGGTGGTCACGGCGCGGTGGGTGGGAGTGGGGATGTACAGTTCGGCTCGTGCCCTGTAGTGGCCCTTGCCCCGAAAGGTGCCCAGGAGGTGCAGCTGTCCTGCCTTTGGCCCCGGGTCACCGTTTCCCGCAGGACGGCCGAGGCGGTGCCGTCGCTTCGGCTCCCTTGGGAGGAGAGCGTGCCCGGTCGGCCGTTTGTGGTGACCAGGCCGGTGCCGGCCCAGGCGTAATCGGCGCCCCACAGCAGCCTGCCCGCGTTGCCCTGAGCGCAGGATTAGAGGTGTCCGTGCTTGAACAGCCTCCGGTCAGGGAGTCGGGGTGTCGGGCGAAGGGGCCGTCGTGGTAGCCCGGTTTGCGGTCGGGGTGCAGGTCAGCAGCGTTGGTCACGCGGGTCGTCATGCCGCTCGGCCGCCTGCCAGTTGGGACCAGTGCCACTGCTCGACTTCGCGGGACAACCCTTAGCCAGCCGGGACCGTCCTCCCCACCTCATTACTCAGCGTGCACGCACCACAGAAGTCGAGCCAGAACCACTTCACCGGGTTCCTCCGAGGATGCCCCGGCCTTCAGGCCGGGGAGGAATCGGTCTCCTGCGGAGCAGGGCAGGGATAGCCGGGTCGCAGTCAGGGCGATCCGGCGTCTACCCCGCACGGTGGCGATGTCGCCCATAATGATCAAGACTCTCAATTGTCAGCTCGATTCTGCAGGGGTCGCCGAGGCCGCCGGGGCGAACGTCCGGCCCCTGACCATTACGGCGTTCCCATCTCGGCGGTGGCCCGCCACAGGGCCGAGCTGTTCGAGCAGTCCGTTCACGACGGCCCCTACGCCAAGGCCGTTGCCCTGATACACACCCTGGGCCAGTGCCGCTGGCTGGAGCGCTCCAACATGGCTGTCGTCGCCGCTACCGGGGTCATGTACCTCGAGGCCGCCGGAATCACGGTCAAACCCGCCCGTGAGGACGCCATCGCCCTCAAGGACCTGCTCCTCGACCTCGCCTGTACCGGGAAAATCGCCGCTGTGCTGCGGACCTGGCCCACCGCAACCTGACCCCTGGAGGTCAAGCTCCGTTTGCCCGGGCGCCGGATGGGTCCTCAGACGCCCCGACACCCTCACCGAACTGAACAGCTCCAGCTCAAGGCCGGCCGCGCCCAGCACCCCGAGTTCGACGTCCTCACCCGGCACGTCCGCTCCCTCGCGGTCATGCCCACCGAGCGTCAGGGCAAGCGCCTGCCCGACTGGATTGACGGCGTCCGGCAGGGCAACCTGCCCAGCCTCCACACAGCATCGACCACGACCACGACGCCGTCACCGCCGGGCTCACCCTGCCCTGGAACTCAGGAGGCGCGAGGACTTGTCGGCTGCCGATGCGAAATTGCCGGTAGTCACTCACGGCGATAATCGGTCGCTGCCGTCTGGGCCCACTGGTACATGTGGGCGATGGCAGGCGACGGCTCCAGCGAATTTCAGGCAGGGCAGTCGGGACTGATCGTGAAAGTCCCTGAGGCGGAACCTGCTGTTCAAGCATGGCGTGGCCGGCTGGACCCCTCGGCTCGTGCGGGAGTCCCGGCTCACGTCACCGTGCTCTTCCCGTTCCTTGACGAGAGCCGTATAGACAGCGACACCTGTGCAGCCATCAGTGAGGTGATCGGGCGTCACAAGGCCTTCGAAGCCCGGTTCGAGCACTGCGGGCGGTTCCCTGGGGTTCTGTATCTCGCCCCCGAACCGGACGCATCGTTCCGCCGGCTCACGGAGGCGATTGCGGACCGGTGGCCGGAGACCCCGCCGTTCGGCGGGCAGTTCATCGACGTCGTCCCGCATCTGACCATCGCCCAGGGACAAGGGGATGCAGTCCTGGAGGAGGCCGAGGCCGACCTGCACGGCCGGCTTCCCGTTATTGCGCGCGTATCGTCGGTCGATCTCATGGTCCACGACGGATCGCGGTAGCAGCAGCGGGCGTCGTTCGCGCTCGGTTAACTCCGCTGCTGGCCGCCGGTCAGCCGCTGTGAGCAGCGCTTCTGCCCGTGGCGCCAGCGGAACGTCCGCCACGGAGTCGAGGTCTCCAGGTCATATCGATGCGCGCATGAGGCCAAGTCGACGACACGATCGCACCATCAACACGGCGCATGCTCACTGAGACAGATGGCGGCACCAGACATGCGACTCCCGAGGGCGCGTGTGCGGTGGGCCGACGACTCACCCCGACGGCCCCTGGGAAGCACTGGGCCAGTACAGAGGGGCACTGAAATTGCACGGGCCCAGGCGAACCAACGGACGCCCGTTCGTTGCACTTCCGTGGCCCATGGGCCAGACAGGGGTCACGGAAAATGAGAAGAGGTCACTCATTCTGAGACGCTCCACGCACGCCGGGTGGCCCGGCCTCGATGATCTTCTTGCGGTAGGCGGGGTCGGTGTCCCAAACAGTGCGCGACTTGGCTTGGTGATATCCGTTGGTGCACTCGCCGAGCCACGAGCGCCCGATCCGTTCGATACCGCGGGACCAGGCGTCGTGCCACAGATAGGGGCCGGCCGCCGCGTCCTCCTCGTTGCCGTAAGCCGACTCCCAGCCAGTCCACAGCGCGGTCAGTTCGGCCACCACGGCTCCGTGCTCCCACCAGCAGGCATGGGGAAGCTGCTCGGTGGTCAGCTCGTAGGTGTCGGCCATGCGGATCACCCACGCGGTGAACTCGCCCCACAGCTCTGCGCGTTCCTCCTCCTTGACCTTGTGCCACACGACGGGAGCGCCACGGACGCGGCCGCTGTCACTCCCGCCTTCCTCGCCGGAGCCACCTGTCTTCGCCGCACCTCGCACCGCTCCAGCGTCCTCAAGCCGAGCCAGGCGCGCGGCGAATCCGGTGAGCTCGCCGTTGATGGACTCCAGCGCGTCGAAGAGTGGGCCGAGTGGATCAGGCATGCGACGCCGCCTTTCGCGACCGGCGAAGGCGTCCCCCGCGTACCGCCACGGCGGTGGCCGGAGCGTTCACCAACCCGGGCAACCGGGGGAGGACCTGCGCTATGGACCACTCAGTGGCTGGCGGCATGGCTGTTCACCTTCTTCAGTGCTTCCTTGGTGGCCTCACTGATCTCCTTGGCGCGCGGGCCTTCGTGGATCCGCTCGAACTTGACCCGCGTGACGGGGGTACGGCGGTGCACGACCAGGCCCTCGCGTTCCTTGATCTGCCGGATGTCCCCGGGCTCGAGCACGGCCCGGCGCCGGGTGGAGATGCTGATGGAGGCGCGGTCTCCGTCGTCGCTCACCGACTCGGTGTCTTCTTCGAACTCGCCGGCGAGCTGGGAGTACGTCTTGAGCTCCTGCTCGTCCGAGACACCGCCCAAGATCACCTTGATGGTCGCAGCCGCGAACATCTTCCTTACGCCCAGCTCCCCCCACCTCTCGTGCGCCTGGGCCAAGTTCTGCAACACGGCGACCATGAAGATGTTCTGCGATCCGGAGACCGACATCAGGCTGGGGATCTGCGGCAGCGGAGCCACGTTGGCAAGCTCGTCGCCCAGCAGAGCGAACGGCGGGTCGAGGCGGCCGTTGGGCATCCGGGCCGCGATCACCTTAGCGGTGTCGAGGATGGCCCGCGAGAACGCCGCCAGGACGGGCGCCAGGCTGGAGCCCTCGTCTTCCTCGCCGATGAGGAAGACGGTGCCGCCCTCGGTGAGCCACTTCGCGATGGAGAAGTTTTTCTCGTCGCGGGCGGACTTGCCGAAGATCGCCGCGACCTTGTGGTCGTACAGGGCGAGGACGGACTGCTCGGCAGTGCGCCAGCTCGCCGAGCGCTCCTCGGGCGCCGCGGCGTGCTGGGCAGCCAGGGCGCGGGCGAGGTTCGCCTGGCCGTGGGCGGCCAGGATGTCGACCGGCTGCCGTTCCGTGGGGGCGGTTGCCCAGCGCAGGATGTCCATTCCGCTCAGGCCCTCGAGCGCGGCGGCGTGCAGCCAGCACGTCATGAGCATCTGGGCGTTCATGACGAAGTACCCCCCGTTTTTCGTTCCCTCATCGGACTTGGTGGTGCCGGTGAGGGTTTCGGCGCGCTTGCGGGCGACGGTGAAGTCTTCGCAGCCGTCCACGATGCTCCACTGCAGCTGGAGCGGCCAGTTGGACAGGCCCGTCGGGTCGAGGACCATGACCGGCCCGTACTTCTCGCGGCTCTTGGCCGTCGCGTAGAGCACGTCGGTCTTGGAGGAGGTGGCCAGCACACTGCCGGGGAAGTCGAGGATCCACGGCATGATCAGCTGTGATGTCTTGCCCTCACGGGGCGGGGCCACGATCAGGACGGTTTCCTCGAACGGGATGTACAGCTTCACGCCGGTCGGGATCGCGGTGCCGCAGAACACGGCGACCTCGGTCACCGGCGCGTCGGTCACCTTCGGCGGTGCGCTGGAGCGCCAGGGCAGCGCGCGGGCGGGTGTCGTCTTGTCGAGGGAGGGCCGAGGTGCGGCCAGGCTCGGGCGCAGCGCGCCGAGCCGGGACAGAGCCTTGGCCTCGCCCATCGACTCTTCGAGCTGGCCCGTGGTGGCCAGTCCGTCGGTGCCCTCGTCACGCATCGAGAGCCAGCGCCGCCACCCGGCCCGGGCTCCCCAGCAGGTGCCGGCCGCCACGGCGAGGAAGGGCGGATAGAAGGCGAAGGGCCCGCCCACCCCGGACCCCGCCGGGTACATGTCCTGCGGTTGCAGGGGATGGGTCAGCAGGGCGGGGATGGCGGCCGCCGTCTCGTTCCACGACACCCGGGCGGGGGAGGCATGCGCGAGCAGACCGGAGACGACGGCGGCCACCCAGGCCCACAAGGTGAGGAAAACGGCAGTGATGCACAGGGCGATCCACCAGGCGTCCTTGTAGACGTGCAGGCGGTTGCCCGAGTGCGGGGTGACGACCTTGGCCACTACTGCGCACCCCCACCGATAGATGTCGAGCCGCGGTTGACCGGCCGACTGGTGGTGAGCTGCACACTCGCGACGATGCCGCGATGCGGTTGGTTTTGCTGCCGAGTGGAGGGGGGCCTGGTGTGCCGCGATGGTGCGCAGTCAGTGTGGTTGAAGGAGGCCATCAGGCGGCGCTCTTTCGCATCGAGATGAGCGGTGCCACGGGCGCCTGGCTCCCAGAGCTGGCCTCGGTCATCTTGCGGTTGGTGTTGGTCAGCTCCGACTCGGTGGCACTGCGGATGTGCTCAACCAGGTGCATCCGGTTGCCCACCTGCCACACGGCCCGGCCGGGTGAGCAGCGGCTGGCGCCGTCGACCAGCGCCTCGCGCGCCCAATCGGGTAGTTGCAGATAGTCCGCCGTGATATCGGCCTCAGCCTTGTCCATGTGGTAGAGCACCCGGGTGGCGGTCAGTTTCAAGATCGCAGCGGCTTCGGGCGCTTCCTCCACCATCAGGTCGCCGAGATGGTGCAAGATCGCCCAGAACGACAGACCGAGCCGCCGTCCGTATCGGACGAACTCCTCAAAAAGCCTGGCCACGGGCCGGTGAGACAGAATGTGCCAGGCCTCTTCGACGATCAGGGTGCGCTTGATGCTGTCACCGAGCTTGATCCACGCGTAGCGCAGCCACGGGCCGATCACACTCATCAGCAGCGGCATCGCCTCGCCTTCACGCGGCAGGCAGGTGAGGTCGAAGACGATGAGCCGCGCGTCCAGGTCGATGCCGGGCGTGGTGGGCCCGTTGAACAACCCGGCCAGATCCCGCGTCGGGCTGCACAGTTGATCCATCGCAAGGCTGGCCGGCTGACCCCACTCGACCATGTCCTCGACGCCGACCTCACGCCGGCCGAGCATGGCCGGCTCGGGGTTGGTCAGCGCATCGTGGATGTCGGACAGCACCGCCACCCGATCCTCGGCCGCAGCCCGCACCTGCGCCGCCGCGTGAGCGACCGAGAGCGAGAACTCACTCTCGCTGCTCAGCGGCCCGCCAATGATCTCCACCATCGAGCAGAGGATCTTGAACTGATACTGGGACGGAATCCGGGGATCCAGCGGATTGAGCCGCACCCCCTCGCCGTCCTCACCCCCATACACCAGGCGGATCGGGGTGACGCCCAAGGCGCGGGCGATGCCGTCCCACTCGCCCACCCCGTCCTCGCCCTGCGCGTCCAGGACGCAAAACGAGCGGTCGCGAAAGCGCAACTGCCGCAGCACATAGCACTTTTCGAGCGAGGACTTGCCGAACCCGGACTTGCCGAGCACGAGCGCGTGACCGCTGGGGAGCCGTTCGCGAGCGGAGGGGTCGTAGAGGATGAACGGGTCGTAGATGTAGGCCTTGCCGGAGTAGATCTCCCGGCCGATGATCACCCCTCGGGGGTCCGAGGAGGGGGCGCCGACCGCCGGGTAGAGGCCGGACGCGGTGGCGGTGGTGGTACGCAGAGCGCGCCGTCTGGTCTGGGACTGACGGCGAATGAGTTCAAGCATGGCGCCTCAGTCCTTCAGCAGTCCGGTGACCATGGGCAAGGTGTTGGTGAAGGCGCGGTACTGCTCGGAGTCGCACCACTCCAACGCCAGCTGGCTCTTGACCGCGGCTGCCCGCACCGTGTTGCGGTGCTGCACGAGCAGCTCGGGATCCGGCGCGGTGACAGTGACCCATCCGGTCAACCTCACACCGGCCGCGCCGTTGGCGAGGTCGTGCATGGTGGAGGCGGAGGCTCCCAGCTCGCGCTCCTCGCGCGGGTCGGTGATCTTTCCTGGGTGGGTGTCGGCCTGACCGGCCTCGTTGGTGACGTCCGCCATGGCGTCCTCGAGGGCCTTGTCGGTGGGCAGCAGCCGCATCGTCACCCCGACCGTCAGGATGACGTCGGAGACGTAGAGCAGCAGCGGTGCCATGAAGTTGACGCCCACCGGCAATACGGGGAACTGCTTGATCCAGGCGGTAGCGGTGTACCAGGGATCGGCGCCCTCCCAGCTGCGGGCCGCCATGCGGGTGGGTTCCCGGGCGTCCATCTCGGCGGGCCAGCACGTCGCGCGGTCCATGCCCCGGGTGTCGTTGATCCAGTGGTCGGGTGCGTAGGCGTGGTGGATCAGCGAGGCGAGCGCGGGCTCGTCGAGGTTGCGCACCCAGCGCAGCTGGGCGCCGCCCAGACCGCGAATGAACTGCTCGATCTCCTTGCCGAGCACCTCGCCGTATCCGTCGTGCAGGGTCTTGTAGGTGAGGGCCTCAGCTGACAGCTCCTGGGCATAGGGGATGCCCAGCACTAGGAAGAGCCGCCGGTCCTCGGAATAGACCGAGACCATGTCGACCAACTGGTCGTAGGAGTCGCTCAGCCAGGCGGGTGCGGCCGGGTCCCGACGCGCCGCGGCATCGTGGGCGTGCGCGTTGGGGTCGGTGGGCAGTAGCCGGGCCAGCCACTGCACGTACTGGATGCGACCGCCGGACTCCGCGGTCTCCTTGAGAAGGTACTCGTACGCGGAGATCAGCGCTTCCTTGTCCGCGCTGTCCAATCCGCCGAAGTTCTTGGCACCCTCGACCTCGATGCAGGCCACGAACATGGACTCGGAGGGCTGTAGCAGGACGGCGATGTCCCCGTACGCGGTCTTCGCTCTGATCCATTCCAGGGACTCCGGTACACCCACCGGCTGGGCCACCGGCACCGGTGTGCCGTCCCGGCGCCGCCCGGCGAGCGGGGCCGTCGACGTGTACAGGAGCTTGCCGTCACGCAGCAGCCGGCGGTGGGAGCGGCGGATCTCGTACCAGCGCAGGAACGTGCGGCCCCTGTAGGGGACCACCGTGACGTAGATGCACGTTCCGGCGGCCCCAAGAGCCCCCAGGACCTTCAGGGGGATCCCGGGCAGGCCGGCCAGCAAGCCGACGGCCAGGACGATCCCGGCGAGCAGCACCAGCTGCTCGTCCATTTCGAAGCGACGCCCCAGCAGACCGCGCGGCCGCGGGCGGGGGAAGCTGAAGACGCGGTCCATCGGCGCTCCTTTCTCAAAGCGTGAAGGCGGGAAGAAACAGCTGCCGCTAGCTCGCGGGCGGCGCAGGCGGCGGGGGAGAAGGGGCGGGGGCCGGGGGCGGCTGGCCGCCCTGCCTGGGCGGGGGCGGGGGAGCGCCCCTCGATCGGGATCCGGGAGCGCTGGGGCGCGGGGGCGGAACGGGTGCCGGTCGGCGGGTTCCGCTGCCCTCACCGCCGCCGGAGCCGCCGCGGCCCCCACCATGCAGGCTGCCGCCCGGCCCACCGGGGCTCTTGCCCTTGCTGGGGCTGCCGCCCTGTTGGCCTCCGCCTTCGCCGTCTTCTCCGGAGGCGTTGTTGACGCCGTCCTTAGCGGCCTGGATGGTCTGATCTCGCAGCTGGTCGCCGACTTCCTTGACAGCCATTGCGGCGGCGGCAGGCGGAGCGGCCTTGCTCGCCATGCCCATGGCGCCGCCACCGGCGCCGCTTCCACCGCTTCCGCTTCCGCCTCCAGCCGGGTTCTTGGAGGCGGCCTGTGCCTTCATGTCGTCGTGCTTCTGCCTCACGGCCCGCGCGCGCTGGCCCGCCTCGTCCTTGACCTGGGCCATGGCCTGGATCTCATCCCCGAAGGGCGGCAGCCACTTCGCCACCTGGAACGGCATGAACAGGGCGATGAACAGCAGGGCCGTGAACGTGATGCAGGTACCGATGGCCTGCGTCCACGTCATGCGGTGGCCGCTGTCGCCGACGCCGCCCAGGAGGGCACCGGCCAGTGCGAGGGCGAGGAAGATGCCCAGTTTGCTGGCGATGACGCCGGCCATGACCCCGACCCACTTGCGGGTATGGCCCCACAAGTCCTTGTCGACCAGACCGGAGAAGACCAGCGGTCCGAAGATCAGCCCGAGCAGGATGAGCGCATTGCGCACGACCAGCATCACCCACAGGCCGAACACCGCGAAGAGGATCATCAGGGCGATCGGGATGGCGATGACCATGCCGACCCCAGGCGCGAGAACGGAGATGGCGCTCAGCGCGGTGAAGACGGCCAGCCCGCCGACGAACACCTCGTCGATGTAGTCCCCGAGGATGGCCTCTGCCCCGCTGTCCATGAAACCGACTGCGTACGCCACGGCCAGCGGCATGAAAGCCGCCACGGCCACGGACATCAGCAGGTAGCCGACATTCTCCATGGCGGCCTGGGCGATCGACACACCCCGCACCACCCGCTTCACCACCGATATCAGCCACTGCACCATCGTGAACACGGCGGCAAGAGCGAAGACGAGACCGTACAGGCGCAAGAAGCCGGGGTTTCCCCAGTCGATTTCCATCATGACTAGTTCCCCTTGCCGTTCTTGGGGGACGACGGCTTCTTGCCGGTGAGTTCTTCACCGAACGCGGAGAACATGCCCTTCGTCCCGGACCGTAGCTTCTGCTCCAGGTAGCCGAGCGGGTCAGTGGCGAAATCGATGGCTCCGCTCGCAGTGTCGACGACGGTGTCAGCCCCCGACTTGTCGTACAGCCACTTGCTCCCCTTATCCGCCGTATCACAGACAAACTTCCCGCCCGGCAAATTGCACGGACTGAGCGAGCCGAGACCGTCGTCAGCCTGTGCCTTGAGGGCTGCGGGGCCGGCCACCGCAAGACAGGCAGCGAACAGGGCGGCGACCATCGACTGTGCGACGCGCCGCACGACCTCAGCCTGCATAGCGCGGTGCCTGGAATTCCTTGTTCGCCAGGCGCATCTCGTCGGTGGACGACGCCGACTGGTCGGCCGCGACCAGCGGAGTCGGGCCGTCCGCCTGGTCGATCGTCGCGACCTTCCAGTCACCGTCCTGCCACTGCAAGATCAGCGTGTAGGTCGAGTAGGTGCCAGAAACCGGCATCTTCGACTGGTCGGTGGGCACCCCGACGACCTCGCTCATCCACACCCGCACCGTGGCCGAGTCCTGAGAGAACGAACGCACGCTCGTGCCGAGGGAGGCGGCCCGCATGACCATCTCGGGCGCGCTCTGCTCACTCACGCCGAGCGCCGCCATCAGACCCTTGACCGTCTGGTCGTCCTGCGCCTGCTGACCGGCCAGCGCAGAACTCGCCATCACCGTCTTCAGCACCTGGTGACGCAGCACACGGTCGGTGAAGTACCCCGGCGAGGACCGGGCGACCTGATAGTTGACCGCGGCCGCCGCGGCGCCGTCCTTGGTCCGCGAATAGCCCACAGGGACACCGCTCTTGACGGCCCTCGCCTTGAGGCCGGGACCGCTGCCGCCGGCCTGGGAGGTGGGGGTGGAGTTGGAGGGCGTCTCGGCACTTTCCTTGCCCTGCTTGCCCGCCTTCCCGCCGAACAGGGTCAGTGCCATTCCGAGGGCCAGCACAAGTCCGAAGATGATCGCGCCGATCTTCAACCGGCGCCACGCGGACGCTACTGCGGAGCCGGGGGGCTCCGGAGCCTTGGCCGTCAGGGTCCGGGTTCCGGTCTGCTTCTGGTTGCCGGCCATCAGATTGCGAACCCGTAGACGATGCCGAAGAGAGTGGACATGGAGGCGACCGCGAACAGGCCGAGGAGGGAGCTGGCGACCATCGTCTGCCCCTTCTTCGTCTCCATCGTGTTGTGCTGCTGATTCCCGACTCGGATATGAACCGCTCCGACAATGGCGCTTCCGAGCAGGAAGAGAACGGCGCCGGCCATAACCACGCCGACGATGATCTTCACCTTGGTCCCGATGGCGCCAAAGATATTCCAGTCGGGCTTGATTCCGTTCGTGATGCCGTCAATACCGCCGTCCGCGGCGAGCTGCATCACCTGTTGTGTTACCTGCACAAATCCCTCCCAGGCCGCGAAAGCCTGCCCCAGTCCGCGTGAAGGACCCGGACAACCGGTCGTCGACAGCAAGGCATTCGCGCATCGCACCAAACGCCTCCAGCCGAATATGGAGAGGCAACTTAAACGCCTCTTCTGCAGATGCGTTGACGCACCCGCTATTCAATGCCCTAGAATCCAGCGCAAGTTGTCGATTCCCTGCTGCTTTCACTCGGCGCAGACGCTAACCGTGCATCGCACGGCTACGTAATGGCGCATTCGCAGCCCTGGGACGCCTAGCTGGTCTGGCTCACCCCATGGCACGGGAATTGCGGTTTCCGTCCCTCGTGGCGGGATGCGCATCGACGACTGGGGACCGAGAGATGAGCAAAGCCATCGGCATCGCCGGGGGTGGGATAGCGGCGATGTGCGCTGGAGCGCTCTGCCTGCCGCTGATGCTGGGCGCCGGCAAGTCGGACGACGGACCGAACTGGGAGGACTCCTGCACACCCGCGAACTCGGCGATGCAAGCGACCAGCAAGGAGCAGGAGATACTGGCTGCGGAGCCCGGGGGACAGGTCACGGTGCCCCTGAACCCTCAGGGAAAGCAGCAGAGCGTCAACTGGACGCAGGAGCAGAAGCGCAACGCCAGCGTGATCACCAACGTCGCGCGCAGTCGTGGCCTGCCACCCCGCGCCGCAGTGATCGGCGTGGCCACGGCGATCCAAGAGTCGATGCTCAAGAACATCCACCACGGAGACCACGACTCCCAAGGCCTCTTCCAACAACGCCCCTCACAAGGCTGGGGCACCCTCGCACAAGTCACCGACCCCATCCACGCATCGAACTCATTCTTCGAGCGCCTGGCCAACGTGGACAAATGGCAGACGAAACCGCTCACCCAGACCGCCCAGAACGTCCAACGCAGCGGCTTCCCCGACGCGTACGCCAAGTGGGAGAAAGCCGCAGGTGAGCTCGTCGCCAAGAGCTGGGGCAAGAAGGCCGTACTCACGACCACCTCCGGGTGCGACGCCGTCGAGAACGCCGCCCACTCCACCGATGCCAAGAACAACGGCGCCTGGGCGCTGCCCGTGGAAAACTCCCGCGTCACCACCCCCTACCGCTCCGGTGGCGGCATGTGGTCCTCCGGCCACCACACCGGCATCGACTTCCCCGTCACCACCGGCACCCGCGTCCAAGCCGTCGGCACCGGCACCGTCGTCGAAGCCGGATGGGGCGGCGCGTACGGCAACAACCTCGTCATCAAGATGAGCGACGGCAAATACACGCAATACGCACACCTCTCGAAGATCACCGTCAGCACAGGCCAAACCCTCAAGGCCCGCCAACAGATCGGTCTCTCCGGCGCCACCGGCAACGTCACAGGCCCACACCTGCACTTCGAAGCCCGCACCGGACCCGCCTACGGATCCGACATCGACCCCAGCGCCTACCTCCGCAGCCACGGCCTCTCGCTCTGACCCCTTAAGGAGGAGGGCCCGCAACACCACGCCGCGGGCCGCACACCATGAACAACACCAGCACCCGCTACCAAGTCCACATCAGCCGCGACGGCCAACTCCACATCGACAGCGAACCGCAGGCCGTCCCCGACGGAGTCGACCCCTCACAAGTCGTCATCCAGATCCTCCACATCGAAGCAGCAGGCAGCGGCCTCCCGGTCCTCGTGCAGGTCCACGACGAACGCACCAGCTCCCGGTTCGACATGCAGGTCATGCCCGACGCAACCACACAGGCCCCGGCAACCCCGGCAGCCGATGCTCCACAACCAGTGCCGGCCGCGCCTCCGCAGCAGCTGGGCAGCCTCTCCGACCGGCTCGCCGCCGCCCAGGCCGCCGGCCGCGCCCACGACTTCGACACGGCCATGCCAGCCGCTGACGAGATCCTGCAGCAGCTCACAGCGGAGCAGGGCGATACTGCGGCCGCGACCCTCGAGGCGGCACAATTCCGCGCCGACCTGGCATACCTGAGCGGAGAATACGCCTTCGCCACCGCCTCCTGGACCTGGCTCGCCCTCGCCTGGTTCGACCGGCTCGGACCGGGCAAACGGCGCACCCAGGTGGCAGCGCAGAACGCCGCCCAGGCATGGATGCAACTGCCCCCGCACGAGGCAGGGCCTCTGGCCTCCGACCTGGTCAACATGCTCCTGGAGGTGGCTGCCCCGGAGCGCACCGCAACCATGCGCGCACAGATCGCCGAGCGACTCGGACAGCCGAGCAACTAGTCACAGCGAATGCGCACCGGGTCTTGACAACCTGACAACATCAATGCGCTGCTACCCGCCGCACGGTCGCCGGAATTCTCCGCTGCACAGCAGCAGACTTTGCAGTGATCAATCCCCACCCCTGAGTCCAGTATCTGATCGGCGGATCGACTGCCGCCGCCGGAACTCTAGATCATCCAGGGGCGGACATGCTCGGCTAGACCGCGCCCGGCCACGCCCCACCGACCCCGGCTGTGACGCAGCTCCTGTCGCCCCCGGGGGAGGCCGCCGTACCGTTGTCCGCACCTCCCCGCCCGGGCGCGCAGTGCCCGCGACCGGATCACCCACACCGGAACACCCAGGACAGGCGGGCATACGCACAGGACGGTCCACCATGCCCACCGCGCTCTCGCCCGTCATCGCCGCCTCCGCACGCTGGCTGCTGGCGGCCTTCCCCCCGGCCACCGGCCCGCTGAACCAGGCCCTGGCCGAAGCCCAGGCAGGCCATGCGGCCACCATCGCCGCCGCCCTGCGCTACCCCACCGCGCTGGACGCCGAACTGCTGGACCTGCTCGGCCCCGGCGGCTCTGGCCGGCTGGACTTCGTCACCGGCGCCGACTCACCCCCGCTGACGGACGCCACCCACGCCTGGCGCACCCAGGTCGACGAGACCGTCGTCAGTTGGGCGGCCTGCCTGCTGGCCGACGCCGACCTCGCCGCCCTGGCCGCCGCCTGCCTGGCCGCCACCCACCACGGCCCCGACAGCGTGGGCGACGCGCGCCGGCTGACCATCCCCAGCCCGCGCGACCACCGCGCGGCCCCCCTGCTGCGCCACCCGGACTTCCTCGGCCCGATCGCGGACCTCCACCGCGAGACGCTCCTCGGCCTCCTCGGCGCCGCCCCGGCCGTCACCGCCCCCGAACCCAGGTGACCACCGAGCCCGTACGACCACAGGCAGCCGGCCCCCGTCGGGCCGCCGCGGCCCGTCGCGCTCAGGGCGCCTTGAACAGAGCCGGGAAACGCGGAGCGAGCCAGGGCTTGCGCCCCCCGACCAGGATGCGGCCCTGAGCGAGGGGACCCCACTGGCCCCGGCGCCCGAGCGCCATCAGGAGAAACGTGACCGGCTCGATGAGGATGGTGCAGTCCGTAACCGCTCCACACTCGATGGCAGGCCCCGACAGGCCGGACCACAACTCAGCCGGCAACGGACGCAAGCGGCACCTGTGGCAGCTTCGTCGCCCCGGCCGGTGTGGGCCAGCGCCGAAAAGAGGTGTAGGTTCCCGCGATCCGTGTCATCTGCCGCACCTCTGACCTCGACGGTTCTTGGACTTCCCACGCCATGTCATGTGCTGGATTCCCAGCGCCGTGTCATTTTCCTGGCTCGCCCAGCCAGAAACGGCGACGCCGCCGCCCAAGGAGAGGTTCACCGGACGGTCAGAAGCTCCAGCTGTAGAGGCCGCCGCCCGTGGCCACCGCAGACGCCGCAAGCCGGGACACTGCCTGCAGGACCGCCAGCAGATCATCGTCGGTCATTTCGTCCCCGTCGGCGGACCTGAGCCTCGCGGTCCAGCGATCTGCCAGCTCCTGCAGCTCAACGGAGGTGGCGTCGGCCAATGCCCGGATCAACCGCGGCGGCAGAGCGAACACCTCAACACCATCGTTCAAGGGGGCAGTGACCCACTCCGGCCACGGCCATGCAAGGAGCTGCTCGATCGGCGGGACCTCGGCAGAGGGCTCCTCGAAGTACATGTCCCACTCCGCTATGGCACTGTCCGGCTCTATGAAACGGCAGGTCACAGACTCAAACGCCGGACCAGGTCCCTGTCGGCGCGTCGCAGCGGCACTCTCGTCGTCCGGAGCGAGGAAGAACACGATGTCGTGGGCCATCTCAGCATGGTGGCAGCCTGCCGAGCTGAGTGCCGGCAACGGGTATTGCGACCAGTGACCATGCTGCCTCTTCCCCCGCTGCCATCGGTCTGTCATAGGCGCCTGCCCTAGTCACGCACGGGGATGACGACCAGGGACGGTCCTGTACACGAAGGGGGAACTGCTCGCTCACGCGGCATGATTTCCAGCCCCGTGTCCTATTGGCCACGTGGTGGACATCGCCGGTGGGAAAGGGATCCTACAAGAGGAGAGACCAGCCATACCTGCACCCGTGAAGGTGCAAGATTAAACATGCTCAACTCGTCGGATGAGCTTTGAAGATGGCTGGTCTCAAGAACCAGTTAAGCACACATTCCGCGCCGACGGTCAAGCAGCCAGCTCTCACCCTCACCGTGATCGGGTCTCACCGACCTCCTGCCGAAGGCCCCTCGCGCGAGCTCAGTCCCGCCGGGTGGGACGTAGGACAAACATTCCTCGCCCATTGAACTCACCCCTTGGACCGCACCCCGGATTCGGCTTGTTGGCCGGTGAATCACGACGCAGCCTGCCTGGAGTCCACCGTCCTCATCGGAACGGGAGCCGACCATGGCCGCGCCCGGCAGCACCACCACAGTCACCTGGGCCGAACGAATGGAGCTCCTCAAGGATTCGGCACAGCAGCGGGTCTTGAATGCACCGATGCCTCCCGCCGCCATGGAGCAGCTCATCGCAGATGGTAAGGCCGATGCCCTTGGCCGGTTCGAGGGCAGCCCGGTGCGCTACCTGGACCGGTGGTGGCGACTGCACGAGTTGGGGTGGGTGGCGCTCGACGATGCCGCGTCCGCCCAATTCGACGTCCATGCCGAGCGCTACCGGGCGGCGACCGCGGCCACCGCTCCCGAAGGGGCGCCGCGGGAGGCGGTCGCCGAGCCGACCGAGGCGCCGCTGGTCCGGCCCGAAGCGGGGGCCGAGTGAACAACGACCAGTACGGGGCGCCGCAGCACGAACTCAACGTCGTCAGCAGCCTGCTGCGCGACCGCTCGACGGTGCGCCAGCTCGTCGACTGGAACCGCAGCGAGCCCGACTACTGGCTCAAACCCGACCACTTCCAGACAGCCTGGCTCGGCGACGCCTACGAGGCACTGCTGTCCGGCGGGCTCGACGAAATCGAGCAGCGGCTGCAGGCCTACCCCGGTGCCGACCGAGCTCAGGCCACAGCAGACGCTGTCACCGCCAGGATGATGACCCTCTACCAACAGCGCGCCGCGGCGGGCGATGCCAACGCTCAGTGGGCCGTCAACCAGGCGTACTACACCCAGTCGGATTTCTGGGCAGGCCTCCACGGCGCCATCCGCGAGATGGCGCGGTCCACCTGGCCGGCCACCCCAGAGCACGCCCGGCACGACGCCTACGTCACCGCCCGCGCAGCCCAGCACCCCTCCACTACCAAGAACGTTCCGTTCGAGCTGAGCCGCCCACGGGGCGTGGACCACGACGCCCTCCTGAAGGAGCTGGCGGTCATCGGAGCCGTCCTCAACGACCCGGCCCGCTCGCGGCAGTTCCGGTACACCCCGTCTTCTCCCGACGCATCGCCCTACTGGCTCCAGCCCCAGGACTTTGCGGACCCCTCGACCGCCGAGATCTGGGACGCGCTGGTCACCGGGCCCGACCCTGCGATCGCGCTCCCGGCAGCGACAGACCCCGTCCTCACGCCGGAACAGCGTGCCGCAGCCGTGATCCAGCACATCACTCTGCGGCTGGACTACAACGACTACCACCGCTCCATCGGCGACGAGGCAGCCAGGGCCCGCCGTGCTGCCAACGCCAACCAGGTCATCGCCGCCTACCTGGTGCGAGCGAGTGCACCGGACTACAGTCCGAACCCCGACAACGCGGCCCAGTACGCGGTCTCCTTCGTCCTCGAGCCGAGCATCCCCGCCGCCGTCGAGTACCTGGCCGGCCGCGTCCGCGACTACGGACTGGCCGACGTGTCCCTGGACCAGGTCGCCATCGAACTCAGCACCAACGAATACGCCCTGGACCAGCTCGCCGAGCGCCTCGACGCTTCGCCCCGTACTCTCGCCGGCTACGGACAACAGCAGGCGCCAACGGTTGCGCCCGAGCCAACCGAAGGACAGCCGAGCTACACCTCTCGCCCAGTCGAGCGCCGCGTCCTCATCTCGCTCATGCAGGACCCAAGCCAGCTGCACAGTGGCCCGACCAGGGCTCTGGCTGCGCAAGACTTCACGCAGCCCGAGCACGCCTACATCTTCAAAGCCATCCAGTCCCTACCTCCCCATGCCGCCCAAGACCCCTGGCTGCTGACCAACCAGGCCCATCAGCTGGCCCGCTATGACGGGGCGCCCGCGCTGGACGCCCAAGAGCTCAGCAACATCGCTTTCGCCGCTCGTACCTTGCAGGTGGCCCCCGCCGACCAGGGCGCCAGTCATCTCGTCACCATGACGGTCCGTCGTACTGCGCGCGACGCCAGCACCGCGGTCGAGGCGGCGGCGCGAGAGACCCTCGACCCGCGCGCCCTCATCGACCAGAGCCGCGCGCAGTTCCAGCAGGCCACCCGCGAGGCGCTGCGGTACCACGAGCGGTCTGTGCCGGAGCCCACCCCCTCCAACGCGCAGCAGGCGAACGTCGCGTGATCCCGACTGCCGCAACCAACGGAGCGTCCCGTGGCTGCTGAGGAGCCCCAAAACCCAGGGGCAAGCGGAGACGCCGCCGGCCCCTCGGGGGACAACGTCCACAACGCCATCGCGTGGTTCACGGAAGACCGTTCCCGCACCCGCCAGAGCATCGAGCACCCCGACGGCGCGGTCGCTCCAGGACGGCTTCTCGAATCGGCACGCTTCGACGTTCAGATCAACGAACTCCTGGACGGCCGTGTCTCCGAGCAGTCCCAGGCTCTCGCCCGTGCGCAGGCCGAGTGGCTCATCCGGCAGATGCCGAGCCACCACCAACCACCCTCCCTGGACAGCGCACAACAAGCCGGCCGGGCCTGGGGAATTCTGATCACCTTCCACACCGATGTCCTGCCCGACCAGGCCGTACTCGCCGAAGTGAGTGAGCACACCGGGATCTCCATGCGCGCGGCCGAGGAGATCCGTAACCAGGCCCGGAGCACCAGCACCGCCTACAGCCGGGCCGACCTGCTCTACCCGTACGACAACGCTCCGGACGAGGTCCTTATCGACGACTGGAACCGGCTCGTAGCCTGCGGCCCCGGCCTCCCCGCGGCTGCCGAACGTGCCCAGGACGTGCTGGAACTGCTCACCGCTCGAGTCACCGGCACCGGCGACCACGACTGGATGGAAGCCACCGCGCAGCACGCCGCGCAGATCTACGCCAGCGTCATCCGCGCTCAGCCACTCCTGGTCTCCGTCGCCGCGGTGATCCCCAGCCGCAGTCACCCCGATCCCGAAGGCGACCAGGCACGCCTGGTAGAGCTCGCCCGGCAAGGCCGGCTCGCCACCGCCGCCACTGCGGCCGCCCGGGCACGAGCGGTACAGGAGTGGGTCGCAGCAGACGGCGCGGCCGCGCCAGATCGGACCAGAACTGTGGAAGCCGCGGCGCCCGGGACCCGCACCCTGCTCGAGCTCAGCGAGACGCTGGCCACGCTCGACCCGGCCCAGGGCCCGTCCCCCTTCACCGCGCTGGATCCCCAGCGCGTCGCCAAAGTCGTCAATGCGTTCGGTCAGTTGTCCGCCAACATGAGCAGGGTTCTGCGTTCGGCCAGCACTCTTGCGACATCACATAAGCAGCCCACCCCGCAACGCCCTCAACGCCAGCAGCCGCCCACCCCTGGCCAGAACCCCGGAGGCGCCACGCCCAGAGCCGCGCCCTGAATGTCGGCCGGCTCCGGCGCTGCGGAAGGACGGCTCGTGCAGCGTGACCTTTCAGTAGGGCGCGGGCCGTCGTGACCGTGACCACGTCACGCCCCAGCGGCAAGTAGCCCCGAGTTACGGGACTCGTCCTCATTCGGCACAGTGCTGACCGCCGACCTCTCGCCCACGTAGTTGCCCACCTAACTGCTCCGTCCACGACGTTCGGCGAGCGGCCGAGGACAGGCCGCTCCGCAGCGGACAAGGAGCACCTACTTCATGATCAACTCAGTTGTCTCGAATGAACGACGACGGATCACTGTGGATCTCCCGAGCAACCAGCCCTTCATCGACATGCTCGGCGAGCAGCGGCCCATCGCCCAAGTTACTCTCGCGTTCACCGACACCATTCTCGGGCGTCCGGCTCACCGCCTGCGACGGTGAGGTCGCGTACGTCAGCCAGGCCGATCTCAAAGACCCGGGGAGCTGGCCGGGCTGGCTCCGCGATCTGATCAGCGAGCACCGCCCCAGCCCCTTCGGAACCCGGCAGCAACTCGCTGATGCACTCCTCGCGGCTCCTGAGGGATTATCTGCCCTTGTCAAGCAATTGAGCAGGTCGACGGCATGACCCCGCTTAAGGCCAATGCCGTTGTTTTAGTCCGCGGGCGTACGCTGCTGCGTAGTGCTTCCCGGGGGTGGTGCGGGTGTCTGCGGATATCGGCGAGTTATCGGGGTTAGGGCTGCTGACCTGGGTGTATCGGCCCGGGTTGGTGGATCGTGTGGTGGCTGCCTGTGGTCGTGGTGAGCAGCGCAGACGTCTGCTGCCGGCCCGGCTGGTTGTGTACTTCGTGCTCGCCCTTGCCCTGTTCTCGCCGGCGCCGTATCTGGAGGTGATGCGGCACCTGGTCGAGGGCTTGCGGGGCCAGGGGCTGCTGGGCGAGTGGCACATCCCGGCGAAATCGTCCCTGTTCCGGGCCCGCCAGCGCCTGGGCTCGGAGCCGCTGCGGGTGCTGTTTGCCACGACCGTAAAACCGATGGGCACCGAGGCCACACCGGGGTGCTTCTGGCGCGGGCTGCGGCTGCTGGCAGTGGACGGCACCTGCTGGGACGTCGCCGACAGCCCGGCGAACGAGGCCGCCTTCGGCCGTCCCGGAAACAGCCGCGGTCAGGACAAGTCCAGCTTTCCCCAGGTGCGGATGGCCTGTTTGGTCGAGGCGGGCACCCACCTCGTCCTGGATGCCGAACTGGCCGGTTGCCGCACCGGCGAAGTCACCCTGGTCAGCCGCCTGCCCCGCTCCTGCGGGCCCGGCGAACTGGTCCTGGCGGACCGCGAGTTCCTCGGCGTGCCGTTGTGGCGGGCCTTCACCGCGGCCAACAGCAGACCACCACCAAGCCCGCGGCCGTCTCCGACAGCGCGGCGGCCCCAGCCGCCACCTGAACCGGCCCTGCCCGTCCCTGCCTCAGTCACGCTTACTGCCACTCGGTCCCGCCCCCGTTGAGGGACGGGGCCGAGCGCGTTGCCGCGCCCGATCCGCTGCATCCCGGTCAGCACAGCGCAGGTTGCGCAGCTAAGCCACACCCCGCGCACGGTCCACTCCGCAGCCCCGCCCCTCCGCGGAGCAGCCCCGCCCAGCACACCGACTGACGGGATCCCGCCTCAGGAAGAACCACGCGGGTTCACCAACCATGACACCCCCCACAGACCACTGTGCCGTCACAGCCTGGTCGGCTCCGGCCCGGCCGCACCCCTGGACCATCCCACCGTTAACAGGAGCACCTGTGTCCTCGTACAGCTACACCGACCCACAGAGCCATCGCGTGGAGCTTCGCGCCACCACCCGTCCTCGCGGGCCCTACGTGTCCTGCGAGGCGGAGAACCTCGCCCGGGGCGGCGACACCGTCACCGTGCTCCTGCCCGCGGTCAAGGCGCGCGCCCTGGCCGACCACCTCGACCGGCGGGACCGGTACGAGTTCGTCGACGTGGTCGGCAACACGCTCAGCGTCGAGACCGCGGACGACTGGACCCGGTTCACCTTCGTACGTGACTCGCGCCAAGATGACGAGCCGGCCGGCACGGTGCCGGTCGTCGTGCTCACCGGCCGCCTCCCCGAAGTAGCTCGCGCACTGAGAGCCGAAGCCGAGGGCGCCGAGCGCGAGCAACACGCGGCGGAGGATGGGGCACAGTACTGCAGGGGCGCCGCGATCGACCACGACGAGACCGGCGTGTGCCATCACGGCCCCGCCGAGCAGCCGATGGTCCAAACCGGCGCCTGCGCACCGCTCGAGGAGGCCGCCGCCCGGTTCGCCGCCGTGTTCAGTCTCCAGGACACCGCGTGCGAGGTGGCGGCTGCCTTGCCGTGCACCGAGATCGACGCGCTGGTCGGTCTGCTTCGCGCTGCCGGCGCACCCGGCACGGCCACCGCATGCTGGTTGGACGCCCACGCGGGCAGCGAGCCGGAATGCCGCGGCCACAGCGCAGGCTGAACACCGTCACCCCGCCTGACCTCATGGCCCCCGGCGCCGCCCGTCGCGGTGCCGGGGGCCGCTCTCTACCCCGGGCCGGGCCAGTACGTCGCATCGTGCCGAAGGCCGCTCCCTCACCCTCCCCGCGCCTTCCAGGCCCCCGATCTCCGCCCTCACAAGAGTCTGAAGCTGCCCCGCACCCGGCCTGGCGTAGGCGGTGCAGGGTTGCGCCGCTTGCCAGCCACCGCGCCAGTGTCCGCGACGACCCGGGCTGAGCGGTGACCACCACCCCACGTTCTCGGGCCGCCCCTTCGCATACCCCAGCGCTTGGAGACGACTGTGCCCCTCACTCGTGAGCAGGCCCGCAACCACCACAAAGCGATGGACCTGGTCGCTGCCGACCGGGACCTGACCCGCAAGGAGAAGGAGTTCGTTCTCGATCATTACCAGCCGTCGGCGTCCACCACGCAGGCTCTCGACGGCGCGTTTTTCACCCCCCGCGAGATGGCACGCGAGCTCGCCACCTACGACATCGGCGGCGACCGGCCGGGCGAACGGATCATCGACCTGGGCGCGGGCATCGGCCGCCTCGCCTTCGAAGCCGTCCACGCCGACTGGCGTGACAGGGAGGACCTGCCGCTCGGCGAGATGGTCTGCGTCGAGAAGAACCCGGAATACGTGCGCGTGGGCCGCCGCGTACTGCCCGAGGCGACGTGGTTGTGCCACGACCTGCTCGACGCCGCCGACATGGACCTCGGCCTCTTTGACTGCGCGATCTCCAACCCGCCGTTCGGCGCCATCAGCCGCAGCCGCGACAGCGCCGCCTACCGCCCCCGGCAGTTCGAGTACCACGCCATCGCTACCGCGGCCCGCGTCGCCCGGCGCGGAATCTTCATCGTCCCCCGCACCTCGGTCCACGAAGAGCACCCCTCCCAACGCACCACCAGCTGCCTGCGCTTCACCCGCGAGACCGGTATCGAGCTGAAGACCACCTGGATGGATGCCGACGCATGGCGCGACCAGTGGGGCGGCCCCACTCCAAGGGTGACCGTCGTGTCCGCCGACTTCCACCACCCAGGCCTGCGCACCCCGAACGCCGCCTGACCCACCGGCCGGCCCCGGGTCGGCACGCCGCGCTGGTTGCGGCCCTTGCCCCGCGCACGGCCACGGTCCGCGACACCGGCCCGGGAGGCGGTAGCGCGGCCGACCGTACCGTTACTGACCTTCAAAGCGTGGTGTCGTAGGGGCTGACGTTTCGTGATCCCTGCGGTACGCCGACTGCATGAGGTATCCGCAAGGGGGTGGGCTGACCGACGAACGGCGGTCCTTCCGCGAGAAATTGCGTTGGGAGGCGGCCGAGCGGTTCAGCCAGGGCGACGAGAACACGGTCATCGGTCACGACCTGCGGGTCAGCGTTCGGTCGGTACAGCGTTGGCGCCAGGCCTGGTCGCAGGGTGGTACGAGAGCCCTGGCCTCGAAGGGTCCGGCATCGCTGCCGATGCTCAGCGACGAACTGTTCGCCGTGCTGGAGCGTGAGCTGGCCAAGGGATCGGTGGCACACGGCTGGCCGGACCAGACCTGGACCCTGTCACGGATCAAGACGCTGATCGGGCGCCGCTTCCACAAGAGCTACACCGCGCAAGGGGTGGCCGCCTTGCTCAAGCGGCACGGCTGGAGCTGCCAGGTGCCGGCCCGGCGGGCGATCGAGCGGGACGAGACCCTGGTGGACGGCTGGGCGAAGGAGACCTGGCCCCAGGTGGAAGGACCGTGGCGGCGCTCGATGCCTGGCTCGTCTTCGAGGACGAGGCCGGCTTCTCGATGGGCTCAGTCAAGATTTCCGTGATGGGGTGACCGACCGTCACTTCGGTGGCATGGTCCGCAGTGTGTGACGACTTGCTGGACATCGTGTTTCCGCACCTGGAGAAGGTGCTGGTGGAGCAAGTGCGCGTGGAAGACGGCGTGGTGCGGGTCCAAGCCCGCACCCGCGACGGTTCTCTTGCGTGTCCCGACTGCGGCGTTTCCTCGGTCCGGGTCCACAGTTGGTATCGACGGTGTCTGGCGGATGCCGCCGTGGGCGGGCGTCCCGTGGCCATCGACCTGTCGGTGCGGCGGTTGTTCTGCGATGTCGCCAGTTGTGCGCGTCGCACCTTCGTTGAGCAGGTCGAAGGACTCACCATCCGGTACGGACGCCGCACTGTCGTGCTGGCTACCCTGATCCAGGCCATTGCCCTGGCGCTGGCCGGCCGTGCCGGTGCGCGGCTCGCCGCCATGCTGCACATCGTCGTCAGCCGGATGACGCTGCTGAATGTGCTGATGGCGCTGCCCGACCCGTGCCCTCCCTCACCACGGGTGCTCGGGGTGGATGACTTCGCCACCCGACGTGGGCGCAGATACGGGACGGTACTGGTCGACGTCGAGTCCCATGCCGTCCTCGACCTGCTGCCCGGCAGAGAGAAGGAACCTGTGGCTGTCTGGCTGGCCGGACACCCGGGGATCGAGGTGATCTGCCGGGACCGGGCCGGCGCCTATGCCGAGGCGGCCCGCGCAGGCGCTCCGGGAGCGCTGCAGGTCGCCGACCGATGGCATTTATGGGACAACCTGACCACCGCTGTCGAACGCACCGTGATCGCTCACCGGCCCTGTCTGCAAGAACCTGAGGTGAGCACCCCGTCGGCCCGGCGCATGGCCGCTGCTCCGCCCTCGACCCTCAATCCGGACACCGGCACGGAAAAATGGCTGGTCACCCGAACACGGGAGCGACACAAGGCAGTTCACCGACTGCTGGCCCGCGGATGGACGATCAGCGCCATCGCGCGGGAGCTGGGCCTTGCCCGGCACACCGCGGAACGCTATGCCCACTGCAAGAACCTCGACGGCCTCATCGAAGGCGCCCTTCGCACCACCCGCCTGGACGACTACAAGCCGTACCTGATCCGGCGATGGAACGAAGGATGCACCGATGCTGCCCGCCTCTTCCGGGAGATCCAGACCCAGGGCTACCCGGGACGAACCCCGCAAGCGGTGCGACGCTATCTCCGGCCGCTTCGCACCGGCCTCGGCTCCATCCGGTCGCCGGCCCCGGTGATCAAACCGCAGCAGGTCACCAACTGGATCATGTGGAACCCCCAGCACCTGCGCAACGACGAAGAGCGCCAACTGGGTGAAGTACTCGGCCGGTGCCCGGAGTTGACTGCCGCCCGCAGCCACGTGCATGCCTTCGCGCGGATGGTCTGCGACCTCGGTGGAAACAGCCTGCCAGCATGGACAGACGCCGTCCACGCCGATGACCTGCCCGCCCTGCACGCCTTCGCCGACGGTCTCCAGCGTGATCACCAGGCTGTCACCGCGGGACTTACGCTGCCCTGGAGTTCCGGCCCTGTCGAAGGCCACGTCAACCGGATCAAGATGCTGAAGCGACAGATGTATGGGAGAGCCGGTTTCGCGCTACTCCGCAAACGAGTCCTCCTCTCCTGACTCAAGTCACGCTCCGTAACCCCGTCACGGAAATCTTGACTGAGCCTCTCGATGACGCCGTCGACCACTCGCACCTGGTCCCGCCGCGGCCACACCCCCGTGGTCCGCGTACGGGGCCGCTCGCGCCGCCGCTTATCGGTGGCGGCCCTGGCTTGCTACAAGACTGGCGAGCGACCTCGGCTGATCTACAGGCCCTGCCCGGACGCCCGGCCCGATGGGCGCAAGAGCTTCTCCTGGAAGGATTACCGCGACCTGATCCAGAGCGCCCACCAGCAGCTCGGTGGTTCGATCGTGCTGGTCTGGGACAACCTCAACACCCACCTGACGGCCGGCATGCGCCGCTACATCGCCGACCGCGACTGGCTCACCGTCTTCCAACTGCCTCCCTACTCGCCCGACCTCAACCCGGTCGAGGGCATCTGGTCCGTCCTGCGACGCACCACCACAGCCAACCGTGCGTTCGCCGATCCCGATGATTTGATCACCGCCGTCCGGCGCGGCTTGCGCCGGCTCCAGTATCGCCACGACGTCCTCGACGGCTGCTTCACCGGCACCGGCCTGCAACGCCGGCCACCAGGACGACATCACGCCCTCAACGCCGTGGTAAGCGAGCGCTTTCGGGACTCAGACGTGCTGCATCCAGATATTGGGCTCTACGTAGGTGCCCAGATCAGCAGAACGGTCGAGCTGTAGCAAGCTCAGCCCTTCAGGGATGACGTAGCCACCCGTTTCGGGAAACACCATGCCGGTCCAACGCTCCCACTCAGCGATCGTGCCGGTCATAGTCTGCGACTCGGGAGCCGCTGCGAGAACGCGGGCGCCCAGACGCTGATGCGTCCGGATCCATGGATCCAGGGCCATACCGTCCTCGCGGGTCCACCTCATGAAGGCATCGATGGACGTCAGCGGGTAGCGGGCTTTCAACGTCGGGCGCACCGGCGCTATAACGCGCGGCCATCCTGCATCCTCGGCGAGCTGGCGCAGTGCCTTGAGGGTCTCCCCGGCCAGGCCGCGTCCCTTGCGCGACGGGGTGACGATTGCCCCGCAGATCACCAGGGTGTCGGGTTCGATGCCTTGTTCTCGGCCCTCCACAGCGCGAATCGTGGCTTGGGTGTAGCCAGTGGGGAGTGTCTCCGTTCGCCCGTCCCACCGGATCGGGATACCCCAGCCGGCCGCGACAGGCACACCGCGGTCGTCCACCAGCATGAGATCAAGGTCGGCGAACCACTCCCTGATCCTGCCGATGTACTGCTTGGCCAGCCGATCGGCTGAGATGAACTCCGGGAAGCCCTCACTGAAGAGCTCCTGCATGTGCTCATCAGGCCATGTGCGTGCGTCTGTTCGCTCAACAGTCAAGGTCACCGGCCCTTTCTAGCGCACCGACCACAGCCAGAGCGATCGAGTTCCTACCGCCTGGGTTGGAACAGACCACCGAGATCACGCCCCGCCGCCCCCTCACGACACCACGCTTTGAAGGTCAGTAGACGGCATGCAGCCGTTGCGGTGCGGCGGCAGGTGGGTGGATGGACGGTCCCGCTCACCGGCCGCCCTTCGCGCTCTCGCGTCGCGGCCGGTTGGGCTGGCGGCCGATCTGTTCGGCGACCTGCCTGATCTCGGTGTGGCCGTAGGCGGTGCGCACACCCGAGATGCTGTAGCCGGCGCGGCCTGCGAGTTCTTCGAGTCCGTAGGGGCGGTTGCCGTGGAACTCCCGGCCCCAGGCCAGCAGTTGCCGGATCTGTGCGTCGACAGCCTCCTTCTTCGCCTTCAGGTCCTCGAGTGCCAGCAGCAGCGGATCCGTCCCCAGTTCCTCGCCCGCGGCCTCCAAGCCCAGGGCGTCGTTCTTGCGCTGCTCCAGTACCTGGTCGCAGGCGTCGGCGTAGCAGTCCTCGGGGGCGACGGCGCCCGGTTCGGGCATCGGGTTGCGCAGAGCGGCCAGTTCCTCAATCGAATGCATGGTTACGACGATCGCAGAAGATTGCGCTGATCGCAATAGTGTATCGGTGGTCTGCTGCCGGGCCGAGGTGCTGCCCTGGCCACTCCTTCTGCCGCGCGGTGACCGGGTGGATGGGCGGTCCCGCTCACCAGCCGCCCTTGGCGCTCTAGCGTCACTGGGCTGACGGCCGATCTGTGCCGTGACCTGCGGGCACCGGGCGGGGGAGGGCCCGGCCGGTAGCAGGCGTGGACGTCGGCCACTTCCTGCTCCCAGATCGCCCGGGCATGGCAAGGCTCCGCGACACGGGACGCTGCACGCGGTCCGCAGGCCACCAGGCGGGACGACTGTCCTCGTACCGCGAGCGGCAGCCTGCCGGCACGGCACATTGATGGGAGCCAATGGGAGCCATCGGGCTCGGGCCGGCGCACTCCGGCCCGAACCCGGCTCCATGGCCTGAAAGACGAGTCACTTCATCGGAACGGGAGTCCCACCATGTCGAACTACGCTGCCGCCGTCGCCCGCTACTTCGAGGCGTGGAACGCCTCGGACACCGACACGCTCGCCAAGGCGGTCGCCGCCGCGTGGTCCGAGGACGGCACCTACACCGACCCGCTGGCCGACGTCCGCGGCCACGAGCAGATCGCCGCGGTCATCCAGGCGGCACACGAACAGTTCCCCGGCTTCGAACTCAAGCTGACCGGCGACGTGGACGGCAACCACCACATCGCCCGCTTCAGCTGGGAACTGGTGTCCACCGCCGACGGCTCGGCGCCGGTCGCCGGCTCGGACGTGGTCACCCTGACCGAGAACGGCCGGATCACCGCCGTCCTCGGCTTCCTCGACCGGCTCCCGCAAGCCTGACACCCGAAGACCCCGCCCCCCTGGCTCACAGAAGCCGGGGCAAGACCGCCACCACGCCGATTTCGGCCTCACGCCACAGCCCGGCGAGGACCCACTGTGCGAGGCAGTCCTAGGCACGCCGCCTCCCACACGCACCGCTAGCGCACCGCCAGCACGACCAGGACCACCACCACGGCCGCCGCGTACGCGACCAGAAGCGCCGGCGGCAGCCATGGCTGGGGCAATCGCGCGGCACGGGCCTGGCGGGCCCTCTTCGTGCACTCGCCAACCCCGGTCAGACCCCCGAAAAGGCTCAGCACGTAGATCCAGCGATGCCAGCCCGTGCTGTCATAGACCAGGGCGAACGCGCCGCCGCCTATCATCACCGTCGCCCACAGATATGCCATGAACGGCACCACTTGGGGCTTGTCCTTGTCCGTTAAGCCATCCGACATGGCTCCGCTCCCCTCTCACTGTGCAGTCACGGACGCAGCCGGGCGGCCTCAGGGTTGCCGGCGCCTGCGACGATGGCCTGTTCCCGGACATAGCTGAGCCGGGAACACTGTTGTGGTTTCGCACCCCGCTGTCTCACTCGGCAGTGCCGAATAGACGCGACTGCGACGTGTGCTCGCGGCCCGCACCTGGTTGTTCAGCTGGCGCTCCAGCACGCCGGGTGCCCTGCTGCCGACGGTGGTTCTGCCCGCGCCCGACTGGCTCAGAATTGTGATCGCTTCGGACTCGGAACTGGACTGCCTGGGCTCGCCGGCACCGAGAGCGGGACACGTGGGGTGAAGGGGGGAGACGCCAGCCGGGCACGACAGGGGAGACGTGCCCAGCCGGCGCCAGTCAGGGGGTGCGTGGCGTGGGCCGGCTCAACTCGGGCGCGCATGCCCGCAGCACCTCGTACAGGTGCTGCGGGTCGGCCAGGCGGCGGCCGCCGCCGTCCGGGGGCGCCAGCCAGAACAGGCCGGGCGGGGCTAACCGGTCCAGGCGCGGCACACCCACGTGCCGGATGTAGGGGGCGGTGCCGCCCATGCATTCCACGCCGGCCGGGGTCAGGTCGTCCGGCCAGTGGCGGTCTCTGCCCGGTGGCACCAGGACGTACAGGAACGGCCGGTAGGGGTCGCAGAACATGGCCCCTTCCACCTGAAGCTCGGCCACGCGGCGGCGCAGCTCCTCCGGGCGGGTGCCCCGCTCGAATGCGGGATGCAGGAGGGCGTATGGCAAGCGGACGGTGTCCCATGCCCGGCCTGCGGTCAGCAGGGCCACCTGGTGCGTGGTCCACTCCATGGCCGCCGTGTTAGGTGTGTCGGTGGCCTGGAGCATCCACTGCTCTGCCTGCGCCCGGCGGATCCGGGCCTCTCCGGTCGGCATCGGCGCGAGGAATCTCGGCTGGCTCACCGGGACGGTGCGCTTCTGCTCTGGCGGCTTCACAGGTGACTCCCTGGTGTTGGTGCTCGATCGGGCACGCAGGCGGTCGCCTCGACGCCCCGCTCGCTCCCACAGGTGAGGGATCGAGCGGGGTCGGCGGTCGACCGCACGGGAACGGCTGGCCAGTAGCCAGGTAACTCCATTCCGTTGCTGCCTGGTTAGGGCGATCGAGCACGGACTTCGCAGACCCCCCTAGGGTGATTTGACACTCGCTTTACGTGACGGATGGTCGGCATCTCGTTACGGTGCGCCTATGACGGCCACGCGTAACGAGGCGCTCGAGGCGTGGATGGATGAACACGGCTACAGCTCCAACAGCCTGGCCGAAGCGGTGAACAACGCCCTGGGACGCTTGACCGGGCGGCCCGGCGGACTGGACGGCTCCTCCGTCCGGGACTGGAAGGCGGGCCGGGTCCGATGGCCCAAATCCGCCACCCGCCAGGCACTTGAGAACCTCTCCGGCTTGCCCGCCACCGCTTTAGAGGTCGTTTTATCCCGGTGTTTTATCCCGTGATGCGGGCTTGTTCCGGTGATGTCGGGTCGCGCCAGGAGATGGTGTTCTCACCGGTGAGGCG
>NZ_JBHVUH010000031.1:0-39185 GCF_042884245.1 Streptomyces sp. NPDC058145
ATGGCGAAGGGCGGCCCCCCGTTCTCCGGGGGCCGCCCTTCGCCATGCCTCAGGCGCCGGTTACTTCTTCTTGCCGCGCTTCTCGCGCACCCGCACGGAGATGTGGATCGGGGTGCCTTCGAAGCTGAACTCCTCGCGCAGTCGGCGCTCGATGAAGCGCCGGTAGCCGGCCTCGATGAAGCCGGAGGCGAAGAGGACGAACCGCGGCGGCTTGGTGCCGGCCTGGGTGCCGAACAGGATGCGCGGCTGCTTGCCGCCCCGGACGGGGTGCGGGTGGGCCGAGACCAGCCCGCCGAGGAAGGCGTTCAGCCGGCCGGTGGGTACCCGGGTCTCCCAGCCGTCGAGGGCGGTCTCGATCGCCGGGACCAACTTCTCCATGTGCCGGCCGGTACGGGCCGAGACGTTGACCCGGGGCGCCCAGGCGACCTGGGCGAGCTCGGTCTCGATCTCCCGATCCAGGTAGTAGCGGCGCTCCTCGTCGAGGGTGTCCCACTTGTTGAAGGCGAGGACGACCGCGCGGCCCGCCTCCACGGCCATGGTGACGATGCGCTGGTCCTGGACCGAGATGTTCTCGGAGGCGTCGATCAGGATGACGGCCACCTCCGCCTTCTCGACGGCGGCCGCGGTACGCAGCGAGGCGTAGTAGTCGGCGCCCTGCTGGAGGTGGACACGCTTGCGGATGCCCGCGGTGTCGACGAACTTCCAGGTCACGCCGCCCAGCTCGATCAGCTCGTCGACCGGGTCACGGGTGGTGCCGGCCACCTCGTTGACGACGACGCGCTCCTCGCCCGCCACCTTGTTCAGGAGGGAGGACTTGCCGACGTTCGGGCGGCCGATGAGGGCGATGCGGCGCGGACCGCCGACCGCGGTGCCGAAGGTCTGCTCGGGCGCCTCGGGCAGCGCCTCCAGGACGGCGTCCAGCATGTCGCCGGTGCCGCGTCCGTGCAGGGCGGAGACGGGGTGCGGCTCGCCGAGGCCCAGGGACCAGAGGTAGGTGGCGTCGGCCTCGCCGCTCGGGCCGTCGACCTTGTTGGCCGCCAGCACGACGGGCTTGCCCGCCTTGCGCAGCAGCCGTACGACCGCCTCGTCGGTGTCGGTGGCGCCGACCTTGGCGTCCACGACGAAGACGACCGCGTCGGCGGCCTCGATCGCGTACTCGGCCTGCGCGGCCACGGAGGCGTCGATGCCGAGGACGTCCTGCTCCCAGCCGCCGGTGTCGACCACCTTGAAGCGGCGGCCCGCCCACTCGGCCTCGTAGGTGACGCGGTCGCGGGTGACGCCGGGCTTGTCCTCGACCACGGCCTCACGCCGGCCGATGATCCGGTTCACCAGGGTCGACTTGCCGACATTGGGACGGCCGACGACGGCGAGCACGGGCAGCGGACCGTGGCCCGCCGCCTCGATGGCGCCCTCGACGTCCTCGACGTCGAAGCCCTCTTCCGCGGCGAGCTCCATGAACTCCGCGTACTCGGCGTCGCCGAGAGCCCCGTGGTCGTACTCGTGCTCAGCCGAGTCGCCGGGCTGGGTCTGGTCGTTCATGAAGTCCGTACCTCGTCGTTCATCGTGGTGATCGGTGGAGCGGCCCTGGTGGGCTGATCCACTACTCAAGTGTCGCTTGCCCTGCCCGGCGGATCAGGCCGGAGGAAATCAACGGTATCCGACCAGCCCCGCTCGGCGGCCTGATCCACCGGGCAGGGCTCAGCACCCGGTGAGGCGCCTGGCGTTCTCCAGGTGGCTGGTGAGCTGCTTCTGGATGCGCTCGGTCGCCTCGTCCAGCGCCCTGCGCGTGCGCCGTCCCGAACCGTCGCCCGCGTCGAACGGGTCGCCGAAGACGACGTCGACGCGGGAGCGCAGCGGGGGCAGCGCCTTTATCAACCGGCCGGGTCGCGCGGTACTTCCCAGT
This sequence comes from Streptomyces sp. NPDC058145, assembly GCF_042884245.1. Classification (NCBI taxonomy): domain Bacteria; kingdom Bacillati; phylum Actinomycetota; class Actinomycetes; order Kitasatosporales; family Streptomycetaceae; genus Streptomyces; species Streptomyces sp. NPDC058145. The sequence continues at coordinate 1,904 of NZ_JBHVUH010000031.1, forward strand.
ACGGCCACGGGCACGATCGGCGCCCCACCGCGCACCGCGAAGTACGCGAGCCCGGCCCGCAGCGAGGCGAAGTCGCCCTCGCCCCGGGTGCCCTCCGGGAAGATGCCCAGCACTCCCCCGGCCTCCAGCACGCCGAGGGCCTGGGTGATGGCGGTGCGGTCGGCGGAGGCGCGGTCCACCTTGAGCTGGCCGATGCCGGTCAGGAAGGGGTTCAGCGGGCCGACGAACGCCTCCCTCTTGATCAGGAAGTGCGTCGGCCGGGGCGAGACGCCCATGACCATCGGCCCGTCGATGTTGTGCGAGTGGTTCACGGCGAGGATCGCCGGACCGCTCGCGGGCAGCTTCCAGGCGCCGAGCACACGCGGCCGCCACAGCCCGTACATCAGGCCGACGCCGATGCGCCGCCCGACCTCGGCGCCCCGCTCCGACGGAAGGCTCACTTCCCGGCCCGCTTCTCCTCGACCAGGGTGACGACGCACTCGATGACCTGGGCGAGGGTGAGCTCGGTGGTGTCCACCTCGACCGCGTCGCCGGCCTTGGCGAGCGGGGAGGTCTTGCGGCTGGAGTCGGCGGCGTCCCGCTTGACCAGGGCCTCGCGGGTGGCGTGGACGTCGGCGCCCTTCAGCTCGCCGCTGCGGCGGGCCGCGCGGGCCTCCGGGGAGGCGGTGAGGAAGACCTTCAGGTCGGCGTCCGGCAGCACGGTGGTGCCGATGTCCCGGCCCTCGACCACGATGCCGAGCTCGGCGCCGGCCGCCAGCGAGCGCTGCAGCTCGGTGATCCGGGTGCGCACCTCGGGCACCGCGCTGACCGCGCTGACCCGGGAGGTGACCTCCTGGGTGCGGATCGGGGCGGCCACGTCGACGCCGTCGACCGTGATGGTCGGGGCGGACGGGTCGGTGCCGGAGACGATCTCCGGCTTGCCCGCGACGGCGGCGATGGCGGTCGGGTCCTCGAGGTCTATGCCGTTGGCCACCATCCACCAGGTGATGGCCCGGTACTGGGCGCCGGTGTCGAGGTAGCTCAGGCCGAGCTGGGCGGCCACGGCCTTCGACGTGCTCGACTTGCCCGTGCCGGAGGGGCCGTCGATCGCGACGATCACGGGCTTGGCGGTCGGGGCGCCGTTTTCCACGGGGGACACCTTCCTGGTGCGGTGCGGGGGCGGGGGGGCCGGAGCGCGAGAGCGCCCTGCACAAGGTTACTGGGTACGGGTGACCCGAACGGACGGCCGCCTTCCTACTGCCGCAGCGCCCAGCCCCGCTCACGCAGCGCCTCCTTCAGCCCGGGCGCGGCCTTGGGCTCGACCAGGAGCTGGACGAGACCGGCCTGCTGCCCCGTCGCGTGTTCGATCCGGACGTCCTCGATGTTGACCCCGGCCCGTCCCGCGTCCGCGAAGATGCGGGCGAGCTGGCCGGGCTGGTCGTCGATGAGGACGACGACGGTCTCGTACACGCGCGGCGCGCTGCCGTGCTTGCCGGGTACCCGCACCTGGCCCGCGTTGCCGCGGCGCAGCACGTCCTCGATGCCCGAGCCGCCCTCGCGGCGCTTGTCCTCGTCGGAGGACTGCAGGGCGCGCAGGGCGCGGACGGCCTCCTCCAGGTCGGCGGAGACGTCGGTGAGCAGGTCGGCGACCGGACCGGGGTTGGCGGAGAGGATGTCGATCCACATCCCGGGGTCGGAGGCGGCGATCCGGGTCACGTCCCGGATGCCCTGCCCGCACAGTCGTACGGCCGCCTCCTCGGCGTGCTCCAGGCGGGCCGCGACCATGCTGGAGACCAGGTGGGGCATGTGGGAGACGAGCGCCACGGCCCGGTCGTGGGCGTCGGCGTCCATGACGACCGGCACGGCCCGGCAGTGCGAGACCAGTTCCAGGGCGAGGTTGAGGACCTCGGTGTCGGTGTCCCGGGTCGGGGTGAGCACCCAGGGGCGGCCCTCGAAGAGGTCGCCGGTCGCGGCCAGCGGGCCGGACTTCTCCCGGCCGGACATGGGGTGGGTGCCGATGTAGGCGGACAGGTCGAGACCGCGCGCCTCCAGCTCGCGGCGCGGGCCTCCCTTGACGCTGGCCACGTCCACGTAGCCGCGCGCGGCGCCGCGGGCCATGGCGTCCGCGAGGACACCGGCCACGTGTGCGGGCGGGGCGGCGACGACGGCGAGGTCCACCGGGCCGTCGGGGGCCTCGTCGGTGCCGGCGCCCAGCGCGGCCGCCGTGCGGGCCTGCTCGGGGTCGTGGTCGGTGAGGTGGACGACGACGCCCCGCTGGGTCAGGGCGAGCGCGGCGGAGGTGCCGATGAGCCCGGTGCCGATGACGAGTGCGGTTCTCACTGGGCGATGTCCTTGCGCAGGGCGGCGGCGGCGCCGAGGTAGACGTGGGCGATCCGGGCGCGGGGCCGGTCCGACTCGATGTGCGCGAGCACCCGGACGACACGGGGCATGGCGCCCTCGATGTCCAGTTCCTGGGCGCAGATCAGGGGGACGTCGACGATCCCGAGCTTGCGGGCGGCGGCGGCCGGGAAGTCGCTGTGCAGGTCGGGGGTGGCCGTGAACCAGATGCTGATCAGGTCGTCGGCGGTGAGTCCGTTCCGCTCCAGGATCGCGGTGAGCAGCGCTCCGACCTGCTCGTCCATGTGCCCGGCCTCGTCCCGCTCCAGTTGGACGGCCCCCCGGACCGCTCGTACCGCCACGGCGCTGCTCCTTGCTGACATGCGTTTGGTTCCTGGCCCGTCCAGCCTAGCCATGCCCTGAGCGGCCGGGTGCCCGGCGCCCGCCCGCTGAGACGCGGGTCCGACCCGGTGACGGCCGTGTCTCCCCTCCCGCCTCTTCCTTCGACAGGAGCACCTTTGGTGCGAAGATGTCGCAAATCGTGGCTTTTCTTACTGGCGATGTTCGGAGTGACGACATGACCTACAGCACGACGCGGCGCACGGTTCTCGCGACGGGCGCGGCGGCGCTCGCCACCGGCTGCGGGGGCGGCGGCGGCGGTTCGACGGGCGCCTCCTCGTCGCCCGGCGGCCAGGAGCTGGCGAGCACGAGCGACATCCCCGAGGGCGGCGGCAAGATCTTCAAGGAGCAGAAGATCGTGGTCACCCAGCCGTCGAAGGGCGACTTCAAGGCCTTCTCGGCGATCTGCACGCACGAGGGCTGCACGGTGAGCAAGGTGGCCGACGGCACCATCGACTGCCCCTGTCACGGCAGCAGGTTCCACATCGCCGACGGCTCGGTGGCGCACGGCCCGGCGACCCGGCCGCTGCCCGCCGAGACGATCAAGGTGGAGGGAAATTCGATCCACCTGGCGTGAGCGGCCCGCGTACGCTCCCGGGATGCAGCCCGAGGACCTGGTACGCGACCACACGATCTACGCCTGCGTCATGGGTTCGCGGGCCTTCGGCCTGGCCACCGAGGCCAGTGACACCGACCGGCGGGGCGTCTTCCTCGCCCCCACTCCCCTGTTCTGGCATTTCGCGAAACCGCCGGCGCACGTGGAGGGGCCGGGCGAGGAGCGGTTCTCCTGGGAGCTGGAGCGGTTCTGCGAGCTGGCGCTGCGCGGCAACCCGAACATCCTGGAGTGCCTGCACTCCCCGCTGGTGGAGCACATGGACGACACCGGCCGCGAACTGCTGTCCCTGCGCGGCGCCTTTCTCTCCCGGCAGGTGTACGACACCTTCACGCGCTACGCCCTCGGCCAGCGCAGGAAGCTCGACGCCGACGTCCGCACGACGGGCGCCCCGCGCTGGAAGCACGCCATGCACCTGCTGCGTCTGCTGATGAGCGCCCGGGACCTGCTGCGCACCGGGGAGCTGCGGATCGACGTCGGCGACGAGCGGGAGCCGCTGCTGGCGGTGAAGCGGGGCGAGATCCCCTGGCCGGAGGTCGAGGCCCGCATGGCCCGTCTCGCGGCGCAGACCGAGGACGCCCTGCACGGCACCCCGCTGCCGCCGGAACCGGACCGCGCGCGCGTGGCCGGCTTCCTCTTCCGGGCGCGCCGGGACTCAGCCCGCCGGGCGGACGCGTACGACGAAGTCGTGCAGGGCGTCGTGCGCGCTTGAGGCGTCGGGCAGGGCTGAGGCGGCCTGCGCCTCGTCGAGCACGGCGTGCAGCCGCTCCACGTCGGCCTCCACGCGCGCGTGGTCGATGTCGGCGGTGACGTGCTCGCGCTCGGCCTTGGCGGCGATCAGCTCGGGCAGGTAGGCGGGCGCGTCCACCTGGTCCAGGAGGGTGGGCAGATGGGCCTGCACCTCGCCGCTGCGCATCAGATGGATGCCGGTGAGCAGCACGCGGAACGTGTAGAGCAGCGGCTTGAGTTCGCCGGTCTTGTCGAACAGCCGCCACTGGGTCACCGCGAACCCGCGGTAGTGGTGGGCGTGGTGGCTGGTGAGGACGCCCGGCGTGAGGGCGGCCAGTTCCCGGTGCTCCTCGGAGGTGTGCGCCACGAGGGGCGAGAGGAGCTGCTCCAGCACATAGCCGTTGCGCCGGAGCATCAGCCGGGCGAACTTGCGCACGTCGTGGGTGACGAGGTCCATCTCGACGCCGAACCGCACCCATGTCCGCGACCGCGTCTCCTCCGGTTCGCGCAGCCCGACCAGGTCCGCGGCGGGCAGCAGATGGGCGCCGCGCAGGTCGAGGTCGGAGTCCTCGGAGGGGAACCCGTACAGGTGGGCTCCGGAGACGGTCGCGAACAGCAGGGGGTGGGGCTGCTCGGCGATCACGGGCGTCAGGTCCATGTCGAGGTCGTCGATCATGGGTCTAAGCGTCCCAGAGCGCTCCCAGCGCCAACAGGTCGCCCCGGTACTCGATCCGCCCGGCCCAGTCGGCGGGCCAGGCGTCCGCGCCGAGCCAGGCGCCCGCGAAGGCCCCGGTGAGGCAGGCGATCGAGTCCGAGTCGCCCGAGGAGCAGGCGGCCCGGCGCAGGGCGGTGACGGGCTGGTCGGGGAAGAGCAGGAAGCACAGCAGCCCGGTGGCGAGGGCCTCCTCGGCGATCCAGCCCTCGCCGGTGGCCAGGCAGGGGTCGGTCTCCGGGGAGACGGTGCGCACGGCCTCCTGGAGGCGGCCGAGCATGTCCAGGCACTCGTCCCAGCCGCGCGCGATGAAGTGCTCGGGGCCGGGGTCCTGGGAGCGGGTCCACAAATCGCCGAGCCAGGTGTGGTCGTAGCGGGTGCGGTTGTCGTAGGCGTAACTGCGGAGCTGCCCGACGAGCCCGGCCGGGTCGGTGCCCCGGGCGAGCAGGTGCACGGCATGTGCGGTCAGGTCGGAGGCGGCCAGGGCGGTGGGGTGTCCATGGGTGAGCGCGGACTGCAACTGGGCGGCGCCGGCGCGCTGTTCCGCGGTCAGGCCGGGGGCGAGGCCGATGGGGGCGACGCGCATGTTGGCGCCGCAGCCCTTGGAGCCGACCTGGCTGGCGTCCTGCCAGCCGCGGCCCTCCTCCTTGAGCAGGTCGCACGCGGTCAGGCAGGTGTTGCCCGGGGCGCGGTTGTTGTCCGGCGACAGGTACCAGTCCACGAACTCCTCGCGCAGCGGCCGCTCCAGCCGCTTCGGGGCGAGGTACCCGCGCTCCATGGCCGTGCGGAGCCCGCGGCCGAGGGCGAGGGTCATCTGGGTGTCGTCCGAGACGAGGGCGCGCCGCGGCAGCTCCATCTCCCGCCAGGGGCCGCACTTGGCGAGGATCGAGGGGACGTCGTTGAACTCGGTCGGGAAGCCGAGGGCGTCCCCGAGGGCGAGGCCGAGGAGGGAGCCGGTGGCGGCGCGTTTGCTCGGGCGGGTGGTGGTCATGCGGGGCTTCCCTCCCGGGACGGTCGGAGCAGGGGCGGGTGCAGGGCGGTGGCGGGTCCCGCGCGGTAGAGGGCGGCCGGCTTGCCGCGGCCGCCGGTGAGCCGGGCGGCGCCGGGGACGGGTTCGACGAAACCAGGGGTGGCGAGCACCTTGCGGCGGAAGTTGGGCCGGTCCAGGGCGATGCCCCACACCGTCTCATAGACCTGCTGCAGCTCGCCGAGGGTGAACTCGGGCGGGCAGAAGGCGGTGGCGGCGCGGGTGTTCTCCAGCCGGTCGCCGACGCGTTCGTGGGCGTCGGCGAGGATGCGGTCGTGGTCGAAGGCGAGCGGCCCCACCGAGCCGTACGGCAGCCAGCGGGCCTGGGCCGCGTCGCCGCCGCCGCGGGGTTCGGGGGGCTCGGGCAGCAGCGCGGTGAACGCGACGGAGACGACCCGCATCCGTGGGTCGCGGCCCGGCTCGCTGTAGGTGCGCAACTGCTCCAGGTCCAGCCCGGAGACGTCGTCCAGGCCGGTCTCCTCGGCGAGTTCGCGCCGGGCGGCCGTCTCCGCCGACTCGTCGGGCAGCAGGAAGCCGCCGGGCAGCGCCCAGTCACCGGCGTACGGCTCCTGCCCGCGCTCGACCAGCAGCACATGCAGCGCGCCCTCGCGGACGGTCAGGACGGCGAGGTCGACGGTGACGGCGAAAGGCTCGTAGGCGTGCTTGTCGTAACCCCGCAGCACGGACACCCCCTTTAATAGTCACTGCGACTATAAAAGGGGGTGTCCGGAAGCACAACCTCTTTAGAGGTCGACCTCCTGCAAGAGCATCCCGACCTCGGTGTTGGACAGGCGGCGCAGCCAGCCCGACTTCTGGTCGCCGAGGGTGATCGGGCCGAAGGCGGTGCGCACCAGCTTCTCGACCGGGAAGCCGGCCTCGGCGAGCATCCGGCGCACGATGTGCTTGCGGCCCTCGTGCAGGGTCACCTCGACCAGGTAGTTCTTGCCGGTCTGCTCGACCACCCGGAAGTGGTCCGCGCGCGCGTAGCCGTCCTCCAGCTGGATGCCGTCCTTCAGACGCTTGCCCAGGTCGCGCGGGATGGGGCCGACGATGGCCGCGAGGTACGTCTTCTTCACGCCGTACTTCGGGTGGGTCAGCCGGTGCGCCAGCTCGCCGTGGTTGGTGAGCAGGATGACACCCTCGGTCTCGGTGTCGAGCCGGCCGACGTGGAAGAGCCGCGTCTCGCGGTTGGTGACGTAGTCACCGAGGCACTGGCGGCCCTCCGGGTCCTCCATGGTGGAGACGACGCCGGCGGGCTTGTTGAGCGAGAAGAACTGGTACGACTGCGTGGCGACGGTCAGGCCGTCGACCTTGACCTCGTCCTTCTCCGGGTCCACCCGGCGGCCCTGCTCCAGCACGATCTCGCCGTTGATCTCGACCCGGGCCTGCTCGATCAGCTCCTCGCAGGCGCGGCGGGAGCCGTAGCCCGCGCGCGCGAGCACCTTCTGCAGCCGCTCGCCCTCCTGCTCGGCGCCGGGGAAGGTCTTGGGCGGTTTGACGTCCTTCTTGCCCGCGTACCGCTCCCGGTTGCGCTCCTCGACCCGGGTCTCGTACTCGCGCGAGCGCGCCGGGGCCGAACGGCCGCCGCGCTGCTGGGACTGCTTCGGGCCGCCCTTGGCGCCGCCGCGCGCGGAGCCGCCGCGCCCGGACTTGGGGCCCTCCTGGGAGGCCGCGGGGCCCACGTCGTAGCGGCGCTCCTCGGGGCGGGGCTTGCGGGGCCGGTCCTGCCCCTGCTTCTGGTCCCTGTCGTTGCCGGCACCGCGGTAGTTACCGCGCCCGCCGCTCTTGCCGCTGCCGCTGCTTCGCATCAAGGTTTCCGTCTTAGTCGTCTGCGTCCTGACCGCCGGGCGCGTCGGGCGCGTCCGGGTCGAACGACGGGACTCCCTCCTGGGTCTCGGCCTCGATCGCCTCCGCCTCCGGGAGGAAGGGCGCGAGCTCCGGAAGTTCGTCCAGGCCGCGCAGGCCCATCCGTTCCAGGAAGTAGTTCGTCGTCCTGTACAGGATCGCACCTGTTTCGGGTTCCGTGCCCGCCTCCTCGACCAGACCGCGCTGCAGGAGGGTGCGCATCACGCCGTCACAGTTCACTCCGCGCACGGCGGATACACGGCTGCGGCTGACCGGCTGGCGGTAGGCGACGACCGCGAGGGTCTCCAGCGCGGCCTGGGTGAGACGGGCCGTCTGGCCGTCCAGGACCAGCCGCTCCACGGCGGGCGCGTACTCGGCACGGGTGTAGAAGCGCCAGCCGCCCGCGACGAACCGCAGCTCGAAGCCGCGGCCCTGCACGGTGTAGTCGTCGGCCAGCTCGCGCAGCGCGTCCCCGATCTGCCGCTTGGGCCGCTCCAGGATCCGGGCCAGGTGTTCCTCGGTCGCGGGCTCGTCCACGACCATGAGGACCGCTTCGAGGGCGGGCTTGAGGTCGAGCCCGGCGACGGCGCGCAGGCCCGCGGGCGCGTCGGTGGGCACTTCGGTGGCGCCGTCGGGTGCCTCGGTGGTCCCGGCGGGTGCCTCGGTGGTCTCGCTCACGCCTTCTTCTCCTCCTTGGGCTCCTCGGGCGGCCGGTCGAACTCGTCGGTGACCATCGGTGACACCTCCGTGTCCCCGCCGGTCCAGCGCACCAGCAGCTCCCCGAGGGCGACCTCCTGCTCCAGGGCGACGGCCTTCTCCCGGTACAGCTCCAGCAGCGCCAGGAAGCGGGCCACGACGGTGAGGGTGTCGTCGGTGTCCTCGACCAGCGCCCGGAAGCTGGCCTCGCCCAGTTCCCTGAGCCGCGCCACCACGATCCCCGCCTGTTCCCGCACGCTGACCAGCGGGGCGTGGATGTGGTCGACGTAGACCTGCGGCTTGGCCTTCGGCTGCATGGCCTTGACGGCGAGCCTGGCGAACCCCTCGGGGCCGATGCTGATGACGACCTCGGGCAGCAGCTCGGCGTGCTGGGGTTCGAGGCCGACGGTGCGTGGGTGGCGGCGGGCCTCCTCGTCCAGGCGCTCGTTGAAGATGTCGGCGATCCGCTTGTAGGCGCGGTACTGCAGCAGCCGCGCGAAGAGCAGGTCCCGGGCCTCCAGCAGCGCGAGGTCGGCCTCGTCCTCGACCTCGGCGGCGGGCAGCAGCCGGGCGGCCTTGAGGTCGAGCAGCGTGGCGGCGACGACGAGGAACTCGGTGGTCTGGTCCAGGTCCCAGTCGGGGCCCATGGCCCGGATGTGCGCCATGAACTCGTCGGTGACCTTGGACAGCGCGACCTCGGTGACGTCCAGCTTGTGCTTGGAGATGAGCTGGAGCAGCAGATCGAACGGCCCCTCGAAGTTGGCGAGCCGAACCTTGAAGACACCGTCGGCGGCGGTCTCCCCGGCATCACCGTCTGCGGCCCGCCCGGCCCCGGAACCAGCGGCGACGCCATCGGACGCCGGTTCCTGCCGGGCCGACGGCCCGGGTTCGGCGGTCGCCGGCGCCTGAGCGGTGTCTCCCCCCGCCGCGCCCGGCTCCGCGGGGGCGGGCTCGCCCGCGGCCGGTGGTTCGGGTTCGGTCGGGGCCGGAGCGGTGTCCGGCGGGGGTGTCGGCGCGGGCTCCGGCGGAGCCGTGTGCGGCTCCGCGGGTCGGAGGTGGGGCGTGCCAGGTCCACGGCCCAGCGCACGCCTGCGGCCGGCAGCGGGGCCGGAGGCGGGGGCGTCGTTCGGGGTCATGGCCGTCGCAGGCTATCGCTTTGCGCCCGCTCGGCCGACTACCGACCCCGCAGCCGCCGTACCAGGATGCTCGCGTCCCCTCGGGACTCCAGGTCGGCCAGGACCACGGCGACCGCCTCGCGGACGATACGGCCGCGGTCCACGGCGAGGCCGTGCTCGCCCCGCAGGACCAGTCGCGCGTGTTCGAGGTCCATCAGTTCCTCGGCGGACACGTACACCGTGATCTTCTCGTCGTGCCGTTCGCGCCCGCTGGGCCGCCGGTTCGCCGCCCGCCCGCGCTTGCGCGGCTGCGCGGCCGCGGAGGCGTCGGCGGCGGCCGAACCCTCGGGCGGCGCCTGGCGCCGGGACGGCCGGGTGCGGGACTCGGCGGTCTCGGCCTCCGCGTCCGCCGCGGCGTGCTCCGCGCCCTCTCCGTCACCACCCTGGACGGGCACCGACGGCGGCGCGTCCTCGGCGGCCACGCCGTCCCTCTCCCCCGCGGGAGCCGGCACCCGGGCCTCGCCGTTGGCCCCGCGCCGGGGCGTGGACGGCTGGAGCGCCATCCCCCCTGTCGTACGGAACAGTTCGTCGGCCCCGGGCAGACTCACTCGGCGTGACACCGGGCGAGCACCTCCCTGGCGAGCTGGCGGTAGGCGGCGGCACCGACGGAGTTGGAGGCGTACGTGGTGATCGGCTCACCGGCGACGGTGGTCTCCGGGAAGCGGACCGTGCGGCCGATGACCGTGTGGTAGACGTGGTCGTCGAACGCCTCGACCACGCGCGCGAGCACCTCACGGCTGTGCACCGTGCGCGAGTCGTACATCGTGGCGAGGATGCCGTCGAGCTCCAGGTCGGGGTTGAGCCGCTCCTGGACCTTCTCGATGGTCTCGGTCAGCAGGGCCACACCGCGCAGCGCGAAGAACTCGCACTCCAGCGGAACGATCACCTTGTGGGCGGCCGTCAGCGCGTTGACCGTGAGCAGGCCCAGCGAGGGCTGGCAGTCGATCACGATGTAGTCGTAGTCGTCCATCAGCGGCTTGAGCGCCCGCTGCAGGGTCGACTCGCGCGCGACCTCGGAGACCAGCTGGACCTCGGCGGCCGACAGGTCGATGTTGGAGGGCAGCAGGTCCATGTTGGGGACCGCCGTCTTCAGCAGGACCTCGTCCGCCGACATGCCCCGCTCCATGAGCAGGTTGTAGACGGTGAGGTCGAGCTCCATGGGGTTGACGCCGAGACCCACCGACAGCGCGCCCTGCGGGTCGAAGTCCACGAGCAGCACGCGCCGGCCGTACTCCGCGAGCGCGGCACCCAGGTTGATGGTCGACGTGGTCTTGCCGACGCCGCCCTTCTGGTTGCACATCGCGATGATCTTCGCGGGGCCGTGGTCGGTCAGCGGGCCGGGGATCGGGAAGTACGGCAGCGGGCGTCCGGTCGGACCGATGCGCTCACGGCGCTGGCGGGCCGCGTCGGGCGCGAGCGTGGCCGCGTACTCGGGATCGGGCTCGTACTCGGCGTCGGGGTCGTAGAAGTGCCCCTCGGGCAGTTCGTCGTAGACGGCGAATTGGTTGTGGGGCGCGCCACTTCCGTCGCCGGCCCTGGCGTTCACGTGATGGCCATCCATGCTGTGGTGTGCTGTCCGGACCGTCTGCGGACCCGGAGTCTGGTGGGCTGCGAAGGTGCGCACAGCGACGCAGCCGACAGCCTCGAATCCCGCGGAACCGGCCTGGCCCCGTACCGGCATTCCTGGTTGACCACCCCCGGGAGTAAATGTCGACTCATTCACAAGTCGTCTTACCTCCTTGGTGACCAGGAAACTTCTAGACAAGGTCAGCGTGGCACCATGCCGACGGTTGGCGACTCTATGGCGTGTCGGCGGTCCGCAGCAACACAATCCGCCGGACCCGGCAGGATGTGTCGGCAATGAAACATCCCTCTGTCAAGGGCGTACGGGCGTCGCACAGCAGGTTTCACCGGTGTGCGAATCGGTCGAAGGGTTACGTTCGAGGCGAGTTGACCGCAAGTGGCAAAGTGACCATACACACATCCGGCCGGACCTTGTCGGGCAAGGTCCGGCCGGGCGTCCGGTGTTGACGATGCGTGTTGACGAATCGCCTTTCACCCGTTGGCGACTTGGCGACATGCCAGGTCGCGGGGGTCAGCCGAGCAGGGACTCCAGCTCCACGTGCTCCAGGCCGTGGGCCTCGGCGACCTCCTTGTAAACGACCTTGCCGTCATGGGTGTTGAGACCCTTGGCGAGCGCGGCGTCGCGGCGCAGCGCCTCCACCCAGCCGTTGTTGGCGAGGGAGACGATGTACGGCAGCGTGGCGTTGGTGAGGGCGTTGGTGGAGGTGTTCGGCACCGCGCCCGGCATGTTGGCGACGCAGTAGAAGACCGAGTTGTGGATGCGGAAGGTCGGCTCGGCGTGCGTCGTGGCACGGGAGTCCTCGAAGCAGCCGCCCTGGTCGATCGCGATGTCGACAAGGACACTTCCGGGCTTCATGCGCGACACCAGCTCGTTGGTGACGAGCTTCGGGGCCTTGGCGCCCGGGATGAGCACCGCGCCGATGACGAGGTCGGCGTCCAGGACGGCCTTCTCCAGCTCGAAGGAGTTGGACATGATGGCCTTGACCTTGGTACCGAAGACCTTGTCGGCCTCGCGCAGCTTGTTGATGTCGCGGTCGAGCAGGGTCACGTCGAAGCCCATGCCGACGGCGACCTGGGTGGCGTTCCAGCCGGAGACGCCACCGCCGATGACGACGGCCTTGGCCGGGGTCACGCCCGGCACACCGCCCGGCAGCACTCCGCGGCCGCCGGCCGGGCGCATCAGGTGGTAGGCGCCGACCTGCGGGGCCAGCCGGCCCGCGACCTCGGACATCGGGGCGAGCAGCGGCAGCGCGCGGTTCGGCAGCTCGACGGTCTCGTACGCGATGGCCGTGGTGCCGGACTCGATGAGCGCGTCCGTGCACTCCTTGGAGGCGGCCAGGTGCAGGTAGGTGAAGAGGATCTGGTCCTTGCGGAGGCGGTGGTACTCCTCCGCGACCGGCTCCTTGACCTTCAGCAGCAGGTCGGCGGCGGCCCACACCTCGTCGGCGGTGCCGAGGATCGTGGCACCGGCGGAGACGTACTCCTGGTCCGTGATCGAGGAGCCGAGTCCGGCGCCCCGCTCGACGACGACCTGGTGGCCGTTGCGCACCAGCTCGTGCACACCGGCGGGGGTGATGGCCACCCGGAACTCGTTGTTCTTGACCTCGCGGGGGATGCCGACCTTCACGTCGATCACGGTCCTTGGCTCAGAGGGTATGGGGGTGCAGTACAAGACGTACCCAGACATGCAGGGGCATACCGGGAGACACCGCAGGAGAACGAGCGGCAGAGCCAGTCTAATGAAGGTGTTCCGACTGTCTAGCCTTTCATTGCATCAATCTTCGCTCACGGCAGTACGGATTTCGCAGGCGTCCTCGCCGTATTTCGGAAGGACGTCGTCCTCCCGCGCCCCGTTACCCAGCATGCGCTCGGCCGCGGCCCGGTGCAGATGGGCGGCCGCGGGGTCGCCGAGCCGGTCCAGGGTGTCGGCCAGCCTGAGCTGCAGGGCGGCCTGCAACCGGGCGTCCTGGGCGCGCCGTGCCCACTCCACCGCCTCCCGGCAGGTGTGCAGCGACTCCTCGGGCCGCCCCGCGTACTCCTGCACCCGGGCCACCTCGCTCAACGCCCGTGCGTGGGCGGCCACATCACCGTCCCTGCGGTACCCGGCGGCGGCCGCGCGCCAGTTCCTGAGCGCCTCGCCGTAGCGCCCCGCGTAGGTGTGGGCGGTGCCCGTACGGCCGTACAGCCGGGCGGCCCCGGCGCGCTCGCCGCGGGCCAGCCGCTCGGCCAGCGCCCGGCCGAACCAGTCCGCGGCCCGGTCGTAGTCCCCCAGCTCCTGGTGGGCGCCGCCTACGGATTCCATCGCGCGGCCGGTCGCGTACGGGTCGTTCGCCTCGCGTCCGGCGTCCAGCGCGGCCCGGTAGCGGGCCAGCGCGTCCCTGGTGCGGCCGGTCTGCGCGTCCACGTCGCCGAGGTTCAGCAGGGCAGCGGCCCGCTCCCGGTGCAGCCCGCGCCGCTCGGCGACATCGAGGACGAGGCCGTGGACCTCGTACAGGTCGGGTGCGGCCGCCTGCGCGCCGAAGTGCGCCGCCATGGCCCTGACCAGCTGGGACATCAGCCGGCGGGCGAGGGTGTCCAGCTCACCGTCGGCGACGGCCATGCGGGTGGCGGCCAGCAGGGCGGCCCTGCGCACACGCAGCCACTCGGCGGCCACGCGGGGCGTGGGGAAGCGCAGCGCCGGGGGCATCTCCCGTAGCTTCTCCCGGGCCTGCGGGCTGTCCGTCTCGGTGATCACCCGGCAGGACTGCAGCAGCCGTACGTTGCGCTCCAGCATCCGGGCCCGGGCGAGCTGGAGCTCACCCGGGCGCTCCTGGCTCTCGGCGCGGGCGCGCAGCAGCGGGTGCAGGCAGCCGGGGACGACGTACTCGGGCAGCGGGGAGTCCACCGCGCGCAGCAGGCCGAGCGCGACGAACTCCTTCAGCGCGGCACCGGCGGTGCCCACCGAGCAGCCGGCCAGGGCGGAGGCGGTGTGCGGGTCGACCAGGCCGGCCGGGGCCAGGCACAGCAGGCGCAGTATCCGGGCGGCCTGGCCGGGAAGCTGGTCGTGGACGAGCCGGAAGACCCGGGCGAGCGGGGTCCCCTCGGCGCCGTCGTCGGCGTCCGCGTGCAGCCGTTTGGCGAGATCGGAGACGGCCGCCTGGGGCCGGGAGGCGAGCCAGCCGCCGGCCAGGGTGAGCGCGGCCGGCTGGCCCTGGCAGGCCTCGGCGAGGCTCTCGGCGGAGCGCGGGTCGACGGTGATGCGGACCGAACCGGTGTAGCGGGTGAGGAGTTCCACCGCCGACTTGGTGTCGAGACCGCCCAGGGTGCAGGGGCGGACGTCGGCGATGCCGGTGAGCGGGCCGCCGGCGACGGCGACGACCAGGCAGTCGGGGGCGTCCGGCAGCAGCGCGTCGACCTGCTCGGCGCCGGCCGCGTCGTCCAGCAGGAGCAGCGCCCGCCGGCCGGCGAGGGCCGTGCGCAGCACCTCGGTCAGGTCGTCCTCCGCGGCCCCGGCGGGAGCCGGCACGTCGAGCGCTGCGAGCAGGTCGCGGGCGGTGCGCGCGACCGGTACGGGGGTGCCGCCGGGCTCGCTGAGCCGGGCCCGCAGCACTCCGTCGGGGTAACGCTCGGCAACCTGCCGGGCGAGTTCCCCGGCCAGGGCGGTCCGGCCGGAGCCGGGGCGTCCCGCGATGAGGAGCACGCGCGCGCGGGGTGCCTTGCGGCCGGAGAGGGTGTCCAGGCCCGCCCGCTCGATGTCGGCGCGCAGTCCCTTCAACTCCCGCGTACGGCCCAGGAAATGGTCCTCCGCGGGCGGATGCGCGGGCAGCCGCGCGCCGTCTGTGTCCACCGGCTGATCCGTCACGGGCCACACTCCCGTCCCACCGCACGCGCAAGCCCGCCGGGTCCTCCCGGAACAGGCATTTCCAGAGCCTAGTTCACGCTCTGCGACGTTCCGGTGGGAGCGCGGCGGGCAGATCCCCCGATCGGATCAGGCGATCGTCACACCAATGCGCGGGCGGGTGGGACCGGGCCCCGGACGGGGTGGGTCCGGGACCGGGGTGAGCGGGGCCGGGGCGGCCGCCGGGACCCTTCCCGGGACTCGGTGCTCAGGACTCGAAGGGACGCGCGGGCCAGGGCGCGTCGGCGGGGCGCAGGCTGTCCAGGCCGTCCCCGCCCCGGGCGGCGACCAGCGAGAGGACGCCCACCACGAGGCAGTTGTTGTGCACATCGCCGGAGAGCACCAGGCGCACCAGGTCGTCGACCGGCACGCGCGCGTGCTCCATGTCGGTCTCCTCGTGCTCCGCCTCGAACCGTTCGCCCTCGGCCTCCGAGAGATCACGGGCGAGGAAGATCCGTACGGCCTCGTCGCAGCCGCCGGGGGTGGTGTACACGTCGGTCAGCACCCGCCAGTCCTCGGCCTTGACGTGCGCCTCCTCGTACAGCTCGCGCTGGGCGGCGTGCAGCGGGTTCTCGCCGGGCACGTCGAGCAGGCCGGCCGGGATCTCCCACAGCTTGTGCCGCACCGGGTGCCGGTACTGGTTGATGAGCAGCACCCGGTCCTCCTCGTCCAGGGCGAGGACGGCGACCGAGCCGGGGTGCACCTGGTAGTCGCGGCGGACCACCGAGCCGTCGGGCATGACGACCTCGTCCGTGCGCACGGAGGTCTTGTTGCCCGTGAAGGGGGTCTCCGTCGCCCGGATCTCCCACTCCGCGGGGGTGTCCTTGATCGTCATGCCCTGTCCTTCCACACGTGCACGAGCGGCCGGGGCGCGATCCATCTGAATGGGCGCGCCCCGGCCACCGTACAACTCTTGTGTTACTTCGAGATCTTCCGCTCGACCGAGGCCTTCACCAGCCCGGCGAAGAGCGGGTGCGGACGAGTCGGCCGCGAGCGCAGCTCGGGGTGCGCCTGCGTGGCGACCAGGTAGGGGTGGACGTCGCGCGGGTACTCCACGTACTCCACGAGCTTGCCGTCCGGCGAGGTGCCCGAGAAGAGGATGCCGGCCTTCTTCTCCAGCTCCGCGCGGTAGGCGTTGTTCACCTCGTAGCGGTGGCGGTGCCGCTCCTCGACGTACTCCTTGTCGTCGTACACCTCGCGGACGATGGAGCCCTCGGCCAGCTTCGCCGGGTACATGCCGAGCCGCATGGTGCCACCCATGTCGCCCTCACCGGCGACGATGTCCATCTGCTCGGCCATCGTGGAGATGACCGGGTGGGCGGTGGCCGGGTCGAACTCGGTGGAGTTGGCGTCCGGGATGTCGGCGAGGCTGCGCGCGGCCTCGATCACGATGCACTGCAGGCCCAGGCAGAGGCCGAGCAGCGGGATCTTGTTCTCGCGGGCGAAGCGGATCGCGCCGACCTTGCCGAGCACACCGCGGTCGCCGAAGCCGCCCGGGATGCAGATGCCGTCGACGTCGCCGAGCTGCGCCTTGGCGCCGGCCGGGGTCTTGCACTCGTCGGAGGTGACCCACTTGATCTTGACGCGGGCCTTGTTGGCGAACCCGCCGGCGCGCAGCGCCTCGGTGACCGACAGATAGGCGTCGGGCAGGTCGATGTACTTGCCGACGAGGGCGAGGGTGATCTCGTGGTCGGGGTTGTGGACGCGGTCCAGCAGGTCGTCCCAGGTCCTCCAGTCGACGTCCCGGAAGGACAGGTCGAGCTTGCGCACGACGTAGGCGTCCAGGCCCTCGGAGTGCACGACCTTCGGGATGTCGTAGATCGAGCGGGCGTCCGGGCAGGCCACGACGGCGGCCTCGTCGACGTCGCACATCAGCGAGATCTTGCGCTTGATGGCGGTCGGCACCTCACGGTCGCAGCGCAGCACGATGGCGTCCGGCTGGATACCGATGTTGCGCAGGGCGGCGACGGAGTGCTGGGTCGGCTTGGTCTTCAGCTCACCGGAGGGGCCGATGTACGGCAGCAGCGAGATGTGGACGACGAAGACGTTGTCCCGGCCGACCTCGTGGCGGACCTGGCGGACGGTCTCCAGGAACGGCAGCGACTCGATGTCGCCGACCGTGCCGCCGACCTCGGTGATCACCACGTCGACCTCGTCCGTCGCCATGCGGCGGATGCGGTGCTTGATCTCGTTGGTGATGTGCGGGATGACCTGCACGGTGTCGCCCAGGTACTCGCCGCGCCGCTCCTTGGCGATCACGGTCGAGTAGACCTGACCGGTGGTGACGTTGGCGGATCCGTCCAGGTCCCGGTCGAGGAAGCGCTCGTAGTGGCCGATGTCCAGGTCGGTCTCGGCGCCGTCGTTGGTGACGAACACCTCACCGTGCTGGAAGGGGTTCATCGTGCCCGGGTCGACGTTGAGGTACGGGTCCAGCTTCTGCATCACGACGCGCAGGCCGCGGGCCTTGAGCAGCATGCCCAGGCTGGAGGCGGTGAGGCCCTTGCCGAGCGAGGAGGCGACACCCCCGGTGACGAAGATGTGCTTGGTCGTCGTAGATTTCGGCGGCATGGCCAAGAGGGGGCTCCCGTGGTCGCTGTCTGTCGTGCGGTACGGCTGCCGGTCCGGATGCTTCCGGTGGCCGCCGTCGCTGCGGTTCGGGGGTTCTTCCACCACCGGTCCACGGGCTACCAGCGTAACAGCGCCCGGACGAGATGGCTCCCGGCCACGCTCCGCGCCCGGTCCTGCACACAGTGGTCCGATTCGGGGGGCGTCGTCGGCACACCCGTATACACACGCGCGCATTCGTCACATGCTCATCACCCGCTGCTCACTCGTTCGGCCCACACGGGTTGCCGGGAGCGGCACGCAGATCATCTACGTGCGTCGTATCCTGCTCGGACACTCACCTGCCGAGCCCGTCCGGAACGACGGCACACCCCGCCCGCAGCACCCGGAACAACGAGAGCGCGGCAGTTCGTTGAGCAAGAGCTGTCGTTTTTGCCCCAGGGCTCGGCGGGCTGCTTTGCTTTCACCGCTCAACGACACATAAAAACCACCCCTTGACCGCACTAGCGACAGCCCCCTGCGCGGGGGTGACGTGGCCGTTCGACTGGAGTTGCACGTGGCCGGGCGCATCGAAGACTACGCACTCATCGGAGACATGCAGACCGCTGCCCTGGTCTGCCGGGACGGCACAGTCGACTGGCTGTGCCTGCCCCGCTTCGACTCGCATGCCATCTTCGCCGGCCTGCTGGGCACCGAGGAGCACGGCTTCTGGCGGCTCGGCCCGGCGCACGCGGCCGACTCCCAGCCGCCCACGGCCGCCCGGCGCAGCTACCGGGGCGACTCGCTGATCCTGGAGTCCGAGTGGGACACCCCGCGCGGCACCGTGCGCGTGACCGATTTCATGCCCCCGCGTGACGGCGCCCCGCAGCTGATCCGGATCGTGGAGGGCGTCACCGGCCGGGTGCCGATGCGCTCGGCGCTCAGGATGCGGTTCTCCTACGGCCGGGTCGTGCCCTGGGTGCACAAGCACGAGGGCCGCACGGTGGCGGTCGCCGGACCCGACTCGGTGTGGTTCGACACACATGCCGAGACCTACGGCAAGGCGCTGACGACCTACGCCGACTTCACCGTCGCCCCGGGTGACCGGATCGCGTTCACGATCTCGTGGCAGCCCTCGCACAAGCAGCCGCCGCCACTGCCGGAGCCGGAGACGTCGCTGGAGGCGACCGAGGACTTCTGGCGCGAGTGGGTCGAGCACTGTACGTACCACGGTCCGTACCGCGAGGCCGTGGTCCGCTCGCTGATCACCCTGAAGGCGCTGACCTACGCCCCCACCGGCGGCATCGTCGCGGCCCCCACCACCTCCCTGCCCGAGGACATCGGCGGCGTCCGCAACTGGGACTACCGCTACACCTGGCTGCGCGACGCGGCGATCACCCTGTCCTCGCTGCTGCGCACCGGTTACCGCGAGGAGGCCCGCGCCTGGCGCGAGTGGCTGCTGCGCGCGGTCGCCGGCGACCCCGAGAACCTGCAGATCATGTACGGCATCGCGGGCGAGCGCGAGCTGGGCGAGGCCGAACTCGACTGGCTGCCGGGCTACGAGCACTCGGCCCCGGTCCGGGTGGGCAACGGTGCCGCGCACCAGCTCCAGCTCGACGTGTACGGCGAGGTCACCGAGGCCCTGCACCTGGCCCACATGACGGGTCTGGCCCGCAACGACTACGCGTCCCTGCTCCAGCTGAAGCTGATCCGCTACCTGGAGGACCACTGGCAGGAGCCGGACGAGGGCATCTGGGAGGTGCGCGGCCCGCGCCGGCACTTCGTGCACTCCAAGGTGATGGCCTGGGTGGCCGTGGACCGCACGATCAAGCTGATCGAGTCCGGTGACGCGGACGGCCCGCTGGAGCGCTGGAAGGAACTGCGCGACGACATCCACCGGGACGTGTGCGAGAGGGGCTACGACAAGGAGCGCAACACCTTCACGCAGTCCTACGGCTCCCGAGAGCTGGACGCCTCCCTGCTGCTGATCCCGCAGATGGGCTTCCTGCCGCCGGACGACAAGCGGGTGATCGGCACCATCGAGGCGATCCAGCGCGAGCTGTCCACCTCGGACGGATTCATCCTGCGCTACCCCACCGAGGGCAAGGACGAGGGTGTCGACGGCCTCCCCGGCGATGAAGGGGCCTTCCTCGCCTGCTCGTTCTGGATGGCGGACGACCTGGCGATGATCGGCCGCGTGGACGAGGCCAGGAAGCTGTTCGAGAAGCTCCTCGTGCTGCGCAACGACCTCGGGCTGCTCGCCGAGGAGTGGGACCCGCGACTGCAGCGCCAGGTCGGCAACTTCCCGCAGGCGTTCAGCCATGTGCCGCTGATCGACACCGCACTGCGGCTGACGGCCTCGGGGGCGTACGGCGGCTGAACGCGACCGGGTGAGCCGCCCCGCCTAGGCTGGAGAGGCACTATTGCCCCTTTTCGGAAGGGGGCGGCCATGGCTTCCCCTTCGAAGGCGGGCGCGGCCCTCGCCGCGCTGCGCGAAGATCTGGCCGGCGTCGTGTTCGCCCCCTCGGACCCGGGCTACGACGAGGCCCGCGCCGTCTTCAACGCGATGATCGACCGGCGGCCGGCCGTGATCGCCCAGTGCGCGGGCCCGGCCGACGTGGTCCGCGCCGTACGGTTCGCCCGGGACCTGGACCTGCCGGTCGCGGTGCGCGGCGGCGGGCACAGCGTCGCCGGCACGGCCCTGGGTGACGGCGCCGTGGTGGTGGACCTGCGCCGGATGCACGGGGTGACCGTGGACCCGACGGCCGAGGCGGTCCGGGTGGAGGGCGGCGCCACGATGAGTCATCTGGACCGGGCCACCCAGCCGCACGGCCTCGCCACCACCGGCGGCCGGGCCTCGACCACCGGCGTCGGCGGTTTCGTCCTCGGCGGCGGCACCGGCTGGCTGGACCGCGCCTTCGGCTACGCCGCCGACAACCTGCTCGGTGTGGAACTGGTGACCGCGAACGCCGAGCGGGTGCACGCGAGCGCCGACGAGAACCCGGAGCTGTTCTGGGCCCTGCACGGCGGCGGCGGCAACTTCGGCGTCGCCACCGCGCTCACCCTGCGGCTGTACGAACTGCCCGAGTTCTCCATCGCCCTGCTGCTCTACCTGCCGCAACTGGGCCAGGACGTGGTCCGCATCTTCCGGGAGGTCGTCACCACCGGCCCCGACGAGGTGAGCGGCGCCGTGCTGTATCTGACCGGGCCGCCCGAGGAGTTCGTACCGGCGGAGCTGGTGGGCAAGCTGGTGTGCGCCGCGCTGCTGACCTACGCGGGCGGCGAGGCCGACCTGCGCAAGCTCGCCGAGCCCCTGCTGGCGCTGCCCCACGAGGCGGAGATCGTCGGCGCGATGCCGTACGCCGACGTCCAGTGCATGCTGGACGATCCGCCCGGGCAGCGGAACTACTGGTCGGCGGAGTACGTGACCGGTCTGCCCGACGAACTGGTGGACGTCTACTGCGCCCGCGCGGAGACCATGCCGGTGCCGACCAGCACCCAGCACCTGCTGTTCCCGCAGGGTGGCGCGATCGCCGCCGGTCCGCACGAGTACCCCGTGCCCTACCGGGACGCGCCCTGGGCGGTGCATCCCTTCGCCATCTGGCAGGACCCGGCCGACGACGAGCGGGCGGTCGCCTGGGTGCGCGAGGTCCGTGCCGGCGTCCGGCCGTGGAGCACCGGTGCCGTCTACCTCAACTTCATCGGGGACGAGGGCCGGGACCGGGTCAGGGCCGGACTGGGCGAGGGGAACCTGCTGCGGCTGGAGAAGGTGAAGCGGTCCTTCGACCCCGACAACGTGTTCCGCTTCAACCACAACATCCGCCCGGTGTAGGTCCTTTCGTCCGGGTCGGGCCGGATCAGGGAGCGGGGTCCGGTGTGAGTGGGCCACCTCCCACACCTTGCGGGCAGTGGGGGAGCCGCGCGAGGCGGAGGAGGGCGCCATGGCCGAGCCATGGCAACCGACGACAACGCGGCGAGGGGCGGCACCAGGGCCTGCGAGCCCGGCCTGACCCGATCGAGAGGCCCTGAGCCGGGACACACGCTGTCGCCCGGGCGTTTGCGCAGGTAGCGTCCGCTGCATGGACAGCGGTACGGAGAGCAGACTCGCCACTCAGGGCGCCGGGATCACCGTTCAGCGGGCGCTGGAGCTGCCGGGGCTGCGCAGCGGACTGCCCGAGATCCTGGCGGGCGGCGACCGGCTGGGGCGCACCGTGCGCTGGGTGCACGCGGGCGAGGTGCCGAACATCGCCTCGCTGCTCAAGGGCGGCGAGCTGCTGCTCACCACCGGCTACGGACTCGGTACCCGGCCGGCCGAGCAGCGGGCGTTCGTGCGCACCCTCGCCGAGCGGGGGATCGCCGCGCTGGTGGTGGAGCTGGGGCCGCGGTTCGCGCGGCTGCCCGCGGCACTGGTGGACACCGCCCGCGCCGCCGGGCTGCCGCTGGTCCAGCTTCATCGCGAGGTGCCCTTCGTGACGGTCACCGAGGAGATCCACACGGAGATCGTCAACGGGCACTACGCGCTGCTGCAGCGCGCCGAGGAGGTGCACCGGCGGTGCACGGAGGCGCTGCTGGGCGGTGGCGGGGTGCCTCAAGTGCTCGGCATCCTGGCCGACTTCTGCGCCAACCCGGTGTTCCTGGAGACGGCGGACGGCCGGCTGCTGTACGCCGCCGGGTCGGGACCGGAGGGCGCCGACCCGCTGCAGGTGTGGGAGGGGCTGCGCGGTCCGCACAAGGACGCGCCGCCGCCGGCCGGTTCGGTGCTCGTGGACGTTCCCGGCGGTGCGCCCGGGGCGGGGCCGGGGGCGGTACGGGCCCGGCTGGTGCTGCTGCCGGTCCGCTCGCCGCTGGCTCCGGTGCACCGGATGGCCGCGGAGCGGGCGGCGGGCATCCTGGCCGTGGTGCTGATGCAGGCCCGGCAGGAGGAGGAGCTGGCCGCGCGCGGCCGGGGCGACTTCCTCACCGACCTGGCGGAGGGCCGTATCACGGCGGAGGACGCCCCGGCGCAGGCCCGCGTCCTCGGGTTCAAGCCGGGCGGCAGCCCGCTGCTGCCGGTGGTGATGCGGGCCGGGGACTCCCTGTCCCCGGCCGGGGGCTGGGCGGTGCTGGCGCGCGCGGTCTCCGAGGAACTGGCCTCGGTGGGGGTGCCGGTGCTGCTGGGTGTCCGGCCGGTCGAGGGGCGGGTGCTGGTCCTGCTCGGGCTGCGCGCGGAGTCGGAGCGGCCGGCGGTCGCGGACCGGGTGGCGGCGGCGCTGCGGGCGGGCGTGGAACGGGCCGGGATGCGGCGGCCGGGCGCGGCCCCGCCGGTCGTGGTCGTCGGAGTGGCCGGCGGCTGGGCGGCCGCGTCGGCCGGGCTCCGGCACGCGGCGGAGACGGCGACGGCGGCGCAGGGCCTGACCGACCGGCCCTGGTACGACGCCCGCCGCCTCGACATCGACCTGCTGCTGTGGCGGCTGCGCGACCACCCGGACCTGGCGGCGTTCGTGGACCGCGCGATCGGCCCGCTGCGTGACCACGACCACCGCTCCAAGCCGCCGCTGCTGCCCACCCTGGAGACCTATCTCGCGCACGCGGGCCGCAAGGCGGAGACCGCCCGCGAACTGCACCTCAACCGGCAGACCCTCTACAACCGCCTCGCCCGCATCGGCGAGTTGCTGGGCACCGACCTCGACGACCCGCAGACGGTACTGGCCCTGAGCCTGGCGCTGCGCGCCCGCCGCCACACGCCTTAGGGAAGGGGTCGGGGCTGGGTGAGTTCGTCGTAGACGCTCAGGACCTGGGCGACGGTCTCATCCTCGGTCGGCCAGGTCGCGGCCTGCCTCGGACCCCGCTCGCGCAGCAGTTCACGGCGTCCGGGATCGGCGAGGAGCCGGACGACGGTGGCCGCGAGGGCCTCCGCGTCGCCGTACGGGACGAGTTCGGCGGCCTCGCCGACGAGGTCCGGGAGGGCGCCGACGCAAGTCGCCACCAGCGGCACGCCCGCCTGCAGCGCCTCCTGGGCCAGGACGGACCGGGACTCCCACCTGCTGGTCAGCAGCGCCAGATCGGCGGCCGCGAGCAGCTCGGCCACGTCGTCGCGGCGCCCGACGAGCCGTACCGGCAGCTCCTCGTCCTCGATCCGCCGCTGCAGTTCGGACCGCAGCGGCCCCTCCCCCGCTACGACGACCAGCGGGACGGGGTCGAGATCGCGCCAGGCGCGGGCCGCGTCCAGCAGGACGTCGTAGCCGCGCTGCCGGTCGAGGGAGCCGACGGCCATGAGCAACGGGCGTCCGGTGGCGCCGAGTTCGGCGCGGAGTTTGGGCCGCCCCTGGTCGGTGTCGTCATGGTCGGCGCGACGGCGCCGGCCGGGCAGGGCCACGGCGGCCAGCCGGGCGTCCCGCGCCCCGGTGCGGCGGGCCCGGTCCACCAGGTCGGAGGTGGTGCCGAGCACCACGGCGGCGGTGCGCACCACGCGCCGCTCCAGCAGCCGCAGCAGATGCGCCCGCGCGCCCTCCGCCCGGGCCCGGTTGTGCCAGGTGACCACCAGCGGGGTGGCGCGCCCGCTGAGCGCGAGCACGGCGCGGAAGGAGGCGTGCAGACCGTGGGCGTGCACGAGGTCGGCGCCGGCGCAGGCGGCCCGGAGCGCGGCCACGGAGGCCGGGTCGGTACTGCGCGGCACGTGCACATGGTCGGCGCCGGTCCCGGTGAAGTCGTAGGCGTGGTCGGCCTCGACGGGGGCGCACACCGTGACCCGCACGCCCCGGGCGACGAGCCCTTCGGCCAGGGAACGTACGTGCGCGCTGCTGCCGGCGTTGCCCCCGCCCAGCACCTGCACGGTGCGCAGCGGCGACTGGCCGTGCGGTGCGTTGCTGCTCACGGGGCTCACGGGGCCGGGGGCTCCTGATTCGGGGCGGGCGTCACGAGAAAACGTACCGAAGGTAGCGGTCCGGGAAGACCGAAAGGACGTACCGCGCGCCTCCCGCACGAACCGCGTCCACCACCAAGCATGCCAGGACGTACGGCCGTTCCGGCAAAACCCGAGGAGGCGCACACCACGGCGATCCGGAGCACTACGCCGGAGCACGTTCACCCACACGGGTGAGCCCCGGCCCACAGCGGCCGAACGGCACCGGCATCCGTACTCCGAGGTCAGAGTCTCACAGCTCCCGTGCCCAGGCATTCACCCGGTCCCCGTGCACAGCGGCGGCCACCACCGCGAGGGCGTGCGCGAGAAGCTCCGCGCCCCGGGCGCGCGCGACCGCCGCCGCTCCCAGCGCCGCTCCCAGGGCGTGCACCCCCGTGTCCCCCAGCATCACGCGCTCCCCCAGATCCTCGGGCAGCACGGCCGCGGCCCCGCCCAGGGCGGCGGCGGACAGTTCCCCGCCCGGCCCCTCGCGCAGCAGCGCGGGTGCCCCGAGGCCGAGCACCGCCGCGGCCGCGCGCCCCGGCCGCACGTCGACCAGGTTCACGAGGTGGGCGGTTCCGACGATCACCACAGCGGCCGGCAGCACCGGGGTGTACCCGCGCGCCGGCCGCCGCCGTACCGAGGACCGCGGCGGGCCCGGCGTACAGGCCGACGGGCCGCCCGGCGTGGTTCGTCCGCTCCCAGCGCTCGCGCCCGCCGGGCGGGGCGGCGCGCAGAAGTGCCTGGCCCGCCCGGGTGAGCACGGCGGAGAGCAGGAAGGAGCGGGACCTGCGGGCGCGGCTGATCGTCCCGCCACCCCAGGTCGCCGCCCGAGGGCTACTCGCTAGAGGTCGGCGCGGGCCGTCGCCAGGAGTTCCTCCGCGTGGGCCCGGGCCGTTTCCGAGTCTTCCTGGCCGGCCAGCATGCGGGAGAGTTCGCGGACCCGTTCCTCGCCCTCCAGGACCTTGACGCCGGAGCGGGTCACCGAGCCGTCGTCGGTCTTCTCGACCAGGAGCTGACGGTCGGCGAAGGCGGCGACCTGGGGCAGGTGGGTGACCACGACGACCTGCGCGGTCCTGGCCAGCTTCGCCAGCCGCCGCCCGATCTCCACCGCGGCCTTGCCGCCGACACCGGCGTCCACCTCGTCGAAGAGGTACGTCGGCACCGGGTCCGTGCCCGCGAAGACGACCTCCACGGCCAGCATCACGCGGGACAGCTCACCTCCGGACGCGCCCTTGGCGATGGGCCGCGGCGGGGCACCCGGGTGCGGGGCGAGCAGCAGCTCGACCTCGTCCGCGCCGGCCGGGCCGTAGGCGACGGACCGGCCGCCGACCTCGACGCCCTCCGGGTCCTCGGTCTGCCGGATGTCGAAGGACACGCGCGCGTGGGGCATCGCCAGCGAGGCCAGCTCGGCGGTCACGGCGGCGGCGAACCGCTCGGCGGCCTCCGTCCGGGCGTCCGTCAGGGCCTGGGCGAGTACGCCCAGCTCGGTGCGCAGGGCGTCCCGCTCGGCGGTCAGCTCGCCGGTCCGCTCGTCGTCGCCCTCCAGTTCGGTGAGGCGCGTGGCGCTCTGCTCGGCCCAGGCGAGGACGGCACCCACGTCGTCGCCGTACTTGCGGGTCAGCGTGCCGAGGGCGGCCCGGCGCTCCTCCACGGCGGTCAGCCGCAGCGGGTCGGCGTCCAGGTCGTCGGCGTATCCCGCCAGCTCTCCGGCCACGTCGGCGAGCAGGATGCCGACCTCACCGATCCGTTCGGCGAGGGAGGCGAGCGCCGGGTCGTGCGAGCGGACGGCCTCCAGGGCCCGGTGCGCGCCCGCGACGAGGGTCGTGGCGTCGATCCCCTCGGGGTCCTCGGGGTTGCCCACGAGAGCGGCGTGCGCGGCGGTGGCTGCGGACGACAGGGCCTCGGCGTGCCCCAGCCGTTCCGCCTCCTCGGCCAGCTCCACGTCCTCCCCGGCCCGGGGCTCCGCACCGGCGATCTCCTCGAGCCCGTACCGGAGCATGTCGGCTTCCTGGGCGCGCTCGCGCCCGCGGGTGACGATCTCCTCCAGCTCGGCGGAGACGGCCCGCAGCCGCCGGTAGGCCTCGGCGTACTTGGCGAGCGGCACGGCGACGGCGTCCCCGGCGTACCGGTCCAGCGCCTGCCGCTGCCGGGTGAGCTTCAGCAGCCCCTGCTGGTCGGTCTGGCCGTGCACGGCGACCAGGTCGTCGGCCAGCTCGGCGAGCAGCCCCACCGGCACGCTGCGCCCGCCCAGGTGCGCCCGCGAGCGGCCCTCGGCGGAAACGGTACGGCTGATCAGCAGGGCGCCGTCGTCCAGCTCGGCCCCCGCCTCCTCCGCGCGTACGACGGCGGTGGCATTCGAGGGCACGGCGATCCGCCCCTCCACGACCGCCTTTCCGGCCCCGATCCGCACCAGCGCCGGGTCCGCACGCCCGCCGAGCAGCAGTCCCAGGCTGGTGACCACCATGGTCTTGCCCGCACCCGTCTCGCCGGTGACGGCGGTGAACCCCGGTGACAGCTCGACCACGGCATCGTCGATGACCCCGAGCGACCGTATCCGCATCTCCTCCAACACGGAACAGACCATACGAGGTCCGGGGCGGGGAGTGCACATGGCCCGCCCGTGTCACCCTGGCGAGCGGCCCGCGCGGGGCCCGGAGGCCGCGGCCCGCGGGCCGGGCCGGTCACTGGTGCGGCGCGCCCCGCCAGCCGGTGGTCGGCAGCGCGAACTTCGCGACCAGCCGGTCCGTGAACGAGGCGTGGTGCAGCCGGGCCAGCCGCACCGGCACGGCGCCGCGCCGCACCTCCACCCGCGCCCCGGGCGGCAGCTCGATGGTCCGCCGCCCGTCGCACCACAGCACACCCGGCGGAATGTGCGGCAGCACCTCCACCGCCAGCACCGAGTCCGGCGAGGTGACCAGCGGCTTGGCGAACAGCGCGTGCGCGCTGATCGGCACCATCAGCAGCGCCTCGACCTCGGGCCACACCACGGGCCCGCCGGCGGAGAAGGCGTACGCGGTGGATCCGGTGGGCGTCGACAGCACGATCCCGTCGCAGCCGAACGCCGTGACCGGCCGCCCGTCGATCTCGAGGACCACCTCGAGCATCTTCTCGGCGCCGGCCTTCTGCACGGCGGCCTCGTTCAGCGCCCAGTCGGTGTGCACGATGTCGCCGTTGCGGTGCACGACGACGTCGATCGTCATCCGCTCCTCGACCTCGTAGGAGCGTGCCACCACGCGGTCGACCACCCGGTCCAGGTCGTCCCGCTCGGCCTCCGCCAGGAACCCGACCCGCCCGAGGTTGACGCCGAGCATCGGCACCCCGGAGGCCCGGGCGAACTCGGCACCGCGCAGCAGGGTCCCGTCACCGCCGAGGACGATGAGCAGCTCGCACCCGTCGAGGCACTGCGGGGTGGCCTCCTTGACGAGTCCCACCTCGTCCGGCAGCGGCAGGTCGCGCGCCTCCTCCTCCAGCACCCGCACCCCGATGCCGTGCCGCAGCAGCCCCTTGACCACCAGCTCCGCACTGCGGATGGCCGCGGGCCGCCCGGTGTGGGCGAGCAGGAAAACAGTACGCGCTCGGTTCTGTGTCAACGCGGCCCCTCCGCTACTGCTCGGTCGACTTCGGCCGGGTCCAGGCGGGGGGCGCCGGACCGCAGCCACAGAAAGTACTCGACGTTGCCCGACGGTCCGGGCAGCGGACTCGCGGTGACCCCCCGCACCCCGAGTCCCAGTTCCCAGGCCTTGTCGGCCACCCCGCGCACGGCCTCCGCCCGCAGCTGCGGACTCCGTACGACACCCCCGCTGCCCAGCCGTTCCTTCCCCACCTCGAACTGCGGCTTGACCATCATCACCAGGTCGGCGTCCGGCTTCACGCACCGCTTCAGGGCGGGCAGCACCAGCCCGAGCGGAATGAAGGACAGATCACCCACGACAAGATCCACAGGTTCCCCATCGATCGCCTCAAGCGTCAACTCGCGTACGTTCGTACGGTCCTTGACGGTGACGCGTTCATCGTTCTGCAGGGACCAGGCAAGTTGGCCGTATCCGACGTCCACGGCGACGACGTGCGCGGCGCCCGCACGCAGCAGGACGTCGGTGAAACCGCCGGTGGACGCGCCGGCGTCCAGCGCGCGCCGGCCCTCGACGGCGAGGCCCAGCGGCACGAAGGCCTCGAACGCGCCGGCGAGTTTGTGGCCACCCCGGGAGACGTAGTCGGGGTCGCTCTCGTCGGTCTGGACCACGATCGCCGCCGCCGTCTCCACCTGTGTGGCCGGCTTGGTCGCCACGGCCCTGCCGACGGTGACCCGTCCGGCGGCGATCAGCTGGCTGGCGTGCTCGCGCGAGCGCGCCAGCTTCCGGCGGACCAGCTCCGCGTCCAGACGGCGGCGTGCGACTCCTGCCACGTTCGGTTCAGCTCCTGTGTTGGTACGGCGGTACGGGGACCTGGGGTCCGGGGCGGGCGTCCAGCGCGGTGAGCGCGTCGCGCAGCCCCCTGTGTACATCCTCGTACACCTCCAGGTGGCCGTCGGTGGCGAGGTGGTCGGCGTCTGCCAGCCGCTGGAGCCGCGCGTCGACGTCGGCGTCGCCGGTGGGGGTGCGCGGGACGTCCAGGGGCGCGGGGGCCGCGGGGTCGTACTCGGGCTCGGGGGCGTACCCGGGGTCGGGTTCGGCCGTCGGCCCGGTCGCGGTTCCGGCCCCGGGCACAGCGGAATCGGCCGCCGGCCCGGTCGCGGGATCGGCCACGGGCACGGTCTCGGTTTCGGCCTCCGCCACGGCCTCCGCCGGGGCCTCGGGCACGGACTCGCTCATGCCCAGACGCTACCCCGAACCGCTGGGGTACCGTCGGTGGCCATGGCCACGATCGAGGAGTGCCGCACCGCACTGGGAAAGCTCTCGGACAACATGCAGGGCGCCGAGGGCGACGTCCGGGCGGCCGCCGCCCTGGACCGCTCGGTGAGCTGCCACATCACCGACCTCGACGTCACCTTCGTGGGCCGGATGACCGGCGGCCGGATCGAGGTCGACACCACGCACCCCGGGCCGCCCCGCGAGAAGGCGCAGATCAGGCTCGCCCTGGCCGGCGACGACCTGGTGTGCCTGGTGGACGGCGAGCTGAACTTCGCGACCGCCTGGGGCCGGGGCCGGGTGCGCCTCGACGCGAGTCTGCT
Source organism: Streptomyces sp. NPDC058145 (assembly GCF_042884245.1). Lineage (NCBI taxonomy): Bacteria > Bacillati > Actinomycetota > Actinomycetes > Kitasatosporales > Streptomycetaceae > Streptomyces > Streptomyces sp. NPDC058145. The sequence goes on from NZ_JBHVUH010000031.1 coordinate 31,471, forward strand.
GGACCTGTTCCGGCTCAGGAAGCTGCTCTGAGCCGTGCCTTGCGGGCCGCCGGGACCACCAGCGGGGTCCCGGTCTCGGGGTCGTCGATGATCTGGCAGCGCAGCCCGAAGACCTCCTCGACCAGTTCGGCCGTGACGATGTCGTTCGGCGCGCCCTCGGCGATCACCTCGCCGCCGCGCAGGGCGATGAGGTGGGTGGCGTAGCGGGCCGCGTGGTTGAGGTCGTGCAGCACGGCCACCAGCGTCCGCCCCTGTGTCTCGTGCAGCTCCGCGCACAGGTCGAGGACGTCGATCTGGTGCTGGATGTCCAGGTAGGTGGTCGGCTCGTCCAGGAGCAGCAGCGGGGTCTGCTGGGCGAGGGCCATGGCGATCCAGACGCGCTGGCGCTGACCGCCGGACAGCTCGTCCACGTACCGGTCCGCCAGTTCGGCGACCCCGGTCCGCGCCATGGACTCCTGGACCACCCGTTCGTCATCGGCGGACCACTGGCGCAGGATGCCCTGGTGCGGGTAGCGGCCCCGGCCGACGAGATCGGCGACCGTGATGCCGTCGGGCGCGATGGACGACTGCGGCAGCAGGCCGAGCGTCCGGGCGACCTTCTTGGCCGGCATCGACTGGATGACCTGCCCGTCCAGCAGCACCCGGCCCTGGCTGGGCCTGAGCATCCGCGACAGCGCCCGCAGGAGCGTCGACTTGCCGCACGCGTTCGGGCCGACGATCACCGTGAAGGAGTCGTCGGGGATCTCCACCGACAGCTCCGCGGCGATGACGCGCTGGTCGTAGGCGAGGGTGACGTTCTCGGCGGACAGGCGGTTCACAGTGCTCCTTCGGGTGGTCGGGTGCGTGCCGCGGGGGTCCGGCCCGCCCGTCGTGCCGCTCATATCCGGCCCGCCCTGCGCTCGGCGACCAGCAGCCACAGCAGATAGCACCCGCCGAGCACGCCGGTGACCACGCCCACGGGGAGCTGGTCGGCACCGAAGGCACGCTGTGCGGCCCAGTCGGCGGTGACCAGCAGAGCGGCGCCCATGCAGAGGGAGGGCAGCAGGTTGGGGCCCGGCGAGCCGGTCAGGCGCCGGGCGAGCTGCGGCGCGGTGAGCGCCACGAAGCTGACGGGCCCGGCGGCGGCGGTGGCGGCCGCAGTGAGCAGCACGGCGGACACCATCAGCACCAGCCGCACGCGCTGCACGCGCACCCCGAGGGCGTTCGCGACGTCGTCGCCCATCTCCATCAGCCGCAGCCCCCGCGCGCTCACGAGGACCAGCGGCACGAGGACGGCGCACAGCCACAGCAGCGGCCAGACCTGCTCCCAGTCACGGCCGTTGAGAGACCCGGTCATCCACACCACCGCCCGGGTCGCGTCGACCAGGTCGGCCTTGGTGAGCAGATAGCCGTTGACCGCGGTGACGATCGCGGACACTCCGATGCCGACCAGGACCAGCCGGTACCCGTGCACGCCCCGCTTCCAGGCGAGCAGGTAGATGGCGAACCCGGTCACCAGGCCACCGACCAGCGCACCCGCGGTGACCTGGGCGGCGCTGCCGGACATCAGCACGATCACGACCAGCGCGCCCGCCGTCGAGCCCTGGGACAGGCCGAGCACGTCCGGGCTGCCGAGCGGGTTGCGGGAGACCGCCTGGAACAGGGCGCCGCCGAGGCCCAGCGAGGCGCCCACCAGCAGCCCCACCAGCACGCGCGGCAGCCGCAGTTCGTTGACGATGAAGTCCTGGTACGCGGTGCCGTCGCCGGCCAGTGTCCGTAGGACATCGGCCGCCGGGATCCTGGCGTCGCCGGTGCCGATCAGCGCCACGCCCGCGGCGCAGGCGGCGAGCAGCAGCAGGGCGACGACGGTCAGCGCGCGGACGTCCAGGCGCAGGGACAACCCCCCAGGGGTGCGCACGGCACGGCTCATCCGTCGGGTCTTCACAGCTGGGCCGTCCTCCGCCGTCGTACGAGAAAGATGAACACGGGGCCGCCGAGGAGCGCGGTGACGATGCCGACCTGGAGTTCCGCCGGCCGGGCGACCACCCGGCCGAGGACATCGGCGCCGAGCAGCAGCACGGGCGACAGCACGGTCGCGTAGGGCAGGATCCAGCGCAGGTCGGGGCCGGTGAAGGAGCGCACGACGTGCGGCACCATCAGGCCGACGAACATGATCGGACCGCAGGCGGCGGTCGCGGCACCGGAGAGCACCGTCGCCGCGAGCATGGCGAGCGCCCGGGTGCGGTTGAGGTTCGCGCCGAGAGCTCGGGCGGTGTCGTCGCCCATCGCCATGGCGTTCAGCGGCCGGGCGAGCCCGAGCGCCAGCAGGGTGCCGGCCGCGAGGAACGGCAGCACCTGCGCGATGGTCGAGTCCGTGGCCGAGGCCAGCGAACCCACCGTCCAGAAGCGCATCTTGCCCAGCGCCGCGCCGTCCATGATCATCACGGCCTGGAGATAGCCGTACAGCGCGGCGCTGACCGCCGTGCCGGCGAGCGCCAGCCGGACCGGGGTGGCGCCCCGGCTGCCGCCGAGGAACCACACCAGCGCGCCGACCGCCGCGGCGCCGCCGAACGCGAACCACACATAGCCGGTGAGGCTGGTGACACCGAAGTAGGTGAGCGCCGTGACGACCGCTGCGGAGGCGCCGGCGTTGATGCCGAGCAGCCCGGGGTCGGCCAGCGGATTGCGGGTCAGCGCCTGCAGCACCCCGCCGGACAGGCCGAGCGCGGCACCGGCCAGCAGACCGAGGACCGTGCGCGACATCCGCTCGTCGACGACGACGTCGCCATACGTCCCCGTGCTGTGGAACACGCCGTGCCAGACCTGGTCCGGCGACAGCGCTTTCGCGCCGACCGCGATGCTCGCCAGGGCGACGAGCACCAGGATCACGACCGAGAGCAGGAGCCCAAGGGCCCTCACCGCCCGGCGGGTTGGGAGCGCGGGGGCGGTGTCCGCGCGCTGCTCCGGAGGACTGTCGACCAACACGAGGTTAGGTTAGCCTACCCTCCCATGTGATCTCGATGCCGCCTTCGCCACCGGACCGGAACCGGGTGCCCCGGGACGCCGCCCCGGCGTCCGGTGACCGGCCGCGGCTCCGCCCGGCGACCGGTCACCGCCCGGCCGTCAAAGTCCCAGCCGCGCCAGCGCCTTCTCCCCGTCCAGCTCGCAGGAGCCGTCCCCGGCCGCCGTCCAGGCAGCCGCGCACAGCGCCCGCAGTCCGTCCAGGGCCTCGCCGTCGCCTTCGAGCTCCAGCCGGTCGGCCGCGGTCGCCGTCCACCCTCCGCACCGGAAACCGTCACCCTCCCGGGTGATTTCCGGCTGCCCTGTGAGCAGCCCGCGCAGATCGGCGTCCACGTACGTCGGCCGGTGCCGCGGCGGCGCGGCCAGCAGCTGGGGGTCGTCCGTGACACCGGTCAGCACCAGCAGCGAGTCCACCCCGCCGTTGAACGCGCCCTCGATGTCGGTGTCCAGCCGGTCCCCGACCACCAGTGGCCGCTCGGCACCCGTCCGCAGGATCGTCTCCCGGTGCATGGGCGGCAGCGGCTTGCCCGCGACCTGCGGCTCCGCGCCCGTCGCGATCCGCACGACCTCCACGGCCGCACCGTTGCCCGGCGCGATCCCGCGCCCGCTCGGAATCGTCAGGTCGGTGTTGGACGCGAACCACGGCACGCCCCGCGCCACCGCGTACGAGGCCTCCGCGAACCGGGACCACGTCAGGTCCGGGCCGCCGTACCCCTGCACCACAGCCGCCGGGTCGTCGTCCGCCGACTCCACCGGGGTCAGACCGCGTTCGCGCAGCGCGACCCGCAGCCCCTCACCGCCGATCACCAGCACCGGGGCGCCGGCCGGCACCTGCTCGCTGATCAGCCGGGCGACCGCCTGCGCGGAGGTGATGACGTCGTCCGCACCGGTTGGTATCCCCAGCTCCGTCAGATGCTCCGCCACGACGTCCGGCGTCCGCAGGGCGTTGTTGGTGACGTACGCCAGATGCATGCCGCCCGCGCGGGCACGCTCCAGCGAGTCGGCGGCGTGCGCGATGGCGTTCCCGCCCGCGTACACCACCCCGTCCAGATCGAGCAGCGCCGTGTCGTACGCCTCGTTCAGGGGCCGCCCACTGCCCTCGGGCCTCGTCCTGACGCCCTGGCTCATTGCACATCGCTCCTCGTTCGACCGTCTTTCCCCCGATCATCCCCCACCCCACTGACACACGTACGATGCCGGGATGAACACAGCAGGTCACTCGGAAGCAACGGTGCCCCGAGGCCTGGAACTGTCCCCGTTCCGAGGCCTTCGCTACGACCCCGACCGGGTCGGCAGCCTGGCCGCCGTCACCTCTCCCCCGTACGACGTCGTCGTACGCCCGGACGGCCTGCACCACCTCGAGTCCGCCGACCCGCACAACATCGTCCGGCTGATCCTCCCCCAGGCAGGTACCCCGGACGCCCGCAACGAACAGGCGGCCGACACCCTGCGCCGCTGGCTCGCCGAGGGTGTGCTGGCCCCCGACCCGGATCCCGCCCTGTACGTGTATGAGCAGCGGGACGGCGACGGCATGCTCCAGCGCGGTGTCATCGGCGCCCTGCGCGTCTCCGCCCCCGCCGAGGGCGTGGTGCTGCCGCACGAGGACGTCATGCCCCCGGTCGTCGCGGACCGCGCCGCCCTGATGCGCGCCACCCGCGCCAACCTCGAGCCGCTGCTGCTGACCTACCACGGCAACGGCTCGGCGGCCGAGGTCGTCGAGCGCACGGTGGCCGGCCCTCCCCTGCTGGCGACGACCACGGAGGACGGCTTCCACCACCGCCTGTGGTCGGTCACCGGCCCCGCCGACCTGGCCGGCATCCAGTCCGACCTGGCGCAGCACCAGGCCCTCATCGCCGACGGCCACCACCGCTGGGCCACCTACCTGCGGCTGCGCGCGGAACACCCCTCGCCCAGCCCCTGGGACCACGGCTTGGTCCTGCTGGTCGACACCGCCCGCTACCCGCTCCGCGTCCGCGCCATCCACCGCCTGCTGCACGGACTGCCGGTCAGGGACGCGCTGGCGGCCCTGGACGGGCTGTTCCGGGTACGGCGCCTCGAGGTGCCGCTGTCCAAGGCGCAGGAGGTGCTGGCGGACGCGGCCTGCGCGGGCAACGCCTTCCTGCTGGCCGGCGACGGCGCCTTCCACCTGGTCGACCGCCCGGACCCCGGCCTCCTGGACCGGACGATCCCCGCGGACCGTCCAGCCGCCTGGCGCTCCCTGGACGCCACCGTCCTGCACGCCACGCTCCTCGAGCACGTCTGGCACGTCCCCGAGGACTCCCCCGCCCACATCGCCTACATCCATGACACGGCGGCCACCGTCGCGAAGGCCGAGCAGGACGGCAGCACGGCCGTCCTGCTGCACCCGGTGCGCGAGGAGGTCGTACGCGAACTGGCGCGCCAGGGTGTGAAGATGCCCCGCAAGTCCACGTCCTTCGGCCCGAAGCCGGCGTCGGGACTGGTGCTGCGCGCGCTGGAGCTCTGACCCGGCCCCGGACATGCGAAAGGGCGGGACCCGGGGGTCCCGCCCTTTCACCTTTTTCGGACGTCAGTCCTTGTTCTCGTCCGACTTCTCGTCCGACTTCTCGTCCGACTTCTCGTCCGGCTTCTCGTCCGGCTTCTCGTCACGGCCCTCGTCGTCGGGCCGGTCGCCCTGGTCGGTGGCGCTGTCGCTCTCGTCGAGCGCGTCGACGAACTCGACACCGTCCAGCTCGGCGAGCCGGTCGGAGGCGTCCGTGCTGCCGTCGCGGTCGGCCTCCACGGCCTTCGCGAACCACTCCCGCGCTTCGCTCTCCCGGCCGGCCGCCAGCAGGGCGTCGGCGTAGGCATAGCGCAGGCGCGCGGTCCAGGGCTGGACCGAGTTGGAGGCCAGCTCGGGGCTCTGCAGGGTCACGATGGCCGCGTCCAGCTGGTCCATGTCGCGCCGGGCACCGGCCGCCACGAGCCGCATCTCGACCTGCCCGGCCTTGTCCAGCTTGTGCACCTCGGGGGCGCCGGCCATGTCGAGGGCCTTCTCCGGGCGGCCGAGGCCGCGCTCGCAGTCGGCCATCACGGGCCACAGTTCCACGTTGCCGGTCATGCGCCGCGCGGCCCGGAACTCGCTGAGGGCCTCGCTGTACTTCTGGTTGGCGTAGGCGGCGAAGCCGGCGGCCTCACGCACGGCGGCGACCCGGGACGCCAGCCGCAGGGCCACCTTGGAGTAGCCGTAGGCACCCTCGGGGTCCTCGTCGATGAGTCGCGCGACCATCACCAGGTTCTTGGCGACGTCCTCCGCGAGCGTCTTGGGCAGGCTCTGCAGCTCCTGCCGGACGTCCTTGTCGATCTCGTCACCGGTGACGTCCTCCGGGATCGGCAGCCGCTTGATCGGCTCGCGGTCCCGGTCGCGCTCGTCCCGGAAGCGGCCGCCACCACGCCGGTCATCACGGAGGTCGTCCCGCCCGTCACGTCCCCGGTAGCCGCCGGGCCGGCCGCCCCGGTCGTCCCGGCCGGGCCCACGGCCACCCCGGTCGTCCCGGCCACGGAAGCCGCCCCGGTCGCCATCTCGGCGGTCGTCACGGCGCTCGTCACGACGGAAGCCACCACGGTCGTCGCCACGACGGTCATCACGACGGTCGTCACGACGGAAGCCGGGACGGTCCCCGCCACGGTCGTCACGGCGGAAGCCGGGACGGTCCCCGCCACGGTCATCACGGCGCGGCCCACGGTCACGGTCGTCCCGCTGGAAGCCCGGACGGTGGCCCCGGTCGCCCTCACGGCGGTCGTCCCGACGGCCGCCATAACCACCGCGGTCACCACGCTCGCCGGAGCCGCCACCACGACGGTCATCACGGCGGTCATCCCGACGGAAACCACCGCGGTCATCGCCACGACGGTCGTCACGACGGAAACCACCGCGGTCATCGCCACGACGGTCGTCACGACGGAAGTCGCTGCGGTTGTCGTCGCGACGGAAGCCGGCACGGTCCCCGCCACGGTCATCACGGCGGAAGCCGGGACGGTCCCCGCCACGGTCATCACGGCGGAAGCCGGGACGGTCCCCGCCACGGTCATCACGACGGAAGCCGGGACGGTCCCCGCCACGGTCATCACGGCGGAAGCCGGGACGGTCCCCGCCACGGTCGTCACGACGGAAGCCGGGACGGTCCCCGCCACGGTCGTCACGGCGCGGCCCACGGTCACGGTCGTCCCGCTGGAAGCCCGGACGGTGGCCCCGGTCGCCCTCACGGCGGTCGTCCCGACGGCCGCCATAACCACCGCGGTCACCACGCTCGCCGGAGCCGCCACCACGACGGTCATCACGGCGATCGTCACGGCGGTCATCCCGACGGAAACCACCACGGTCATCACCACGGTCACCGTGGCCGGCCCCGCGGCTGTCATCGCGACGGCCGTAGCCACCACGGTCGTTGTCACGACGGTCGTTGTCGCGACGGTAGCCGCCACGGTCCCCGCGGTAGCCGCCGCGGTCACCACGGTCACCACTGTCCCGTCGCCGCTGGTCGCGCTCCGGTCGATCGTCGGGAGAGTTGGTGGACATGATGACTCCTGTCTTAGGTACCGCAAGCATTGTAAAAACAAAAGGACCCCTGGTCCCAGCTGAACGCTGGGACCAGGGGTCCTCCAAAGATTGTTCGGCGGCGTCCTACTCTCCCACAGGGTCCCCCCTGCAGTACCATCGGCGCTGTGAGGCTTAGCTTCCGGGTTCGAAATGTAAC
>NZ_JBHVUH010000032.1:0-33518 GCF_042884245.1 Streptomyces sp. NPDC058145
CGTGAACGCGGCACGCAACATCCTGGCCGCCGGGCTGGCGGCGTCTGCCTGTGGAGACGGTGTAAGACCTCAACGGGAGTCCTCCCGGACGGGGCAGTCGTCGATGAAGCAGGAACCCCAGCGGGCGACCGCTGGAATCCCCCGCCTTTAGGCGGGGGAGGAAGTCAATTCGGCTCGGTGGTCGGGGGCGGTGAGCAGGTGGCGGTGGGGTCGGAAGTGGGGTGAGATGCCGCTGAACGCGGACAGGAACCGCTGGGCTCCGCCGGCGGAGCGGAAGCCCTTCATGGCACGCTCGCGCTGCCGGGTGGGCTGGTGGGAGTTCTCCGCCCGGTTGTTGAGGCCCTTGTGCGAGCGGTGTTCCACGGAGGGCATGATCTCGCGGTGGGCGGCGCCGTAGGAGCGCAGCTTGTCCGTGACGACCACCCGGGGCACCGAACGTGTCTTCTTCATCAGCCTGCGGAAGAAACGCCTGGCCGCGACCTTGTCCCGGCGGCTCTGCACGAGGATGTCGAGCACGTTCCCGTCCTGGTCGACGGCCCGCCACAGGTACTTCAATTCTCCGCTGACCTTGATGAAGACCTCGTCCAAGTGCCATTTATCCCCGGGCCGAGGTCGGCGGCAACGCAGTCCGTTGGCGTAGGCCTGTCCGAACTTCACGCACCAGCGGCGGACGGTCTCGTAGGAGACGATCACGCCCCGCTGAAACATCAGCTCCTCGACCTCGCGGAAGCTGAGCGGGAAGCGGAAGTACAGCCACACGCAGTGGGAGATGATCTCGACCGGGTACCGGTGGCCCTTCTACGACGGCGGCGCGCTGTCCACGGACGGTCCCCCTCCACCATGATCAACCCGTAGATCATCCCACCCGGTCAGTCAACGTGACAGTGCCCGCTGACAGTCAAGCCCCACGTCAACCGGGCCATGACCAAACTGGCGGCACGCGATCGGGCCAAGCTCGTGGTCATCGCCTACCAGTGCGGCCTGGCCAGTCCGGCGGCAGAACCGGAGCGCCCCCCACGCATGCAGGTGATCGCCGACACGGTACGCCCGTGCCGCCCCGGCCGTAGGCGGGTGTGCCGCATACCGCGGACGTGGTAGCCGGGAATCGCTGCAGGGGGACGACGCGCGAGGGACCGTGCCTGGGTGAAGGTGGGAGGGCGAACGGAGGTCCCCCACCATGATCGAAGACCACGCTCTGTCCCCGAGGTGCGACGAGAGGGCCGACGGCGATCTGCCCCCCGCCCCCGAAGAGCAGGGAGCCGCGGTGGTCCTGCACGAGCACGACCGGCTCGAGGCCGTGGCGCCGCACCTGTCCCTCCTCCGCTCCTCCCTGGCCTGCGACGCCGGCCGAGGCCACCGGGAGGGCCGGGACGGCCGAGCAGCCCACGGCCACGTGCCGGCCCGTCGGCGCGAGCCCTCTCCGGCGAGCGCAGCCGGTCGGCTCACACTGCCCCAGTGGGTCAGCAGGACCACCGGCATCAGATGACCGCTCCGCGGACATCGGCGGCCTGCCGACCGGCCGCACCGCGGTAGTTCAAGATCACCGACGGGCACTCGATTCCTGGTCGCCGAGGCGGCCAGGAATCATTCGTCGTGCAAGGCCGCGAGAGCCACGGGTACGGCGAGGCGCGGTCGGCGAGAGCAGACGCGCCCGGCGGTCCGGATATGAAATACCTGCGGTTTTACCCGTCAGTTCTTGCCCGCCAGTTCTCACGGGAGAGTAGCGGATCACCGCGAGAGCCGACTGAAGACGCTGGCCAATGATTACATCTTCGACAGTTGAAGCTTTTGTCGATTTCTCTCACGGTGGCGGGTGCCGGCCCCCGGACGCCCCGGACGGCCGAGAGGGACCTCTGATGGCCGGGTAGCCATTGACCTGGGAAAACCGGTCGGCGGTGGTGCGACCTACGGGTCTCGGACGCACTCGATTCCCCTCCGGGTAGCAGGAAAACCCTCTCCGATACCCTCAAACCTGCTTTCCATGACACGTGTTCCGCCACTTTCGGCGGCATCCACCCGGGAAAAGGTGCAGAGTTCGCTTCCCGCGTGCTACGTCACCCCCTCCACGCACTGTTGTGATGATCCGATAGGCGCCCCTAGGGTGACTTACGGAATTAGCCGTCCGCGGATCCGGAACCGCGGTGAGAAACGGTCAGATTCGAGCAGGTGCCTGTGCCAACGTTTCCTTCACCCGACTGACACGGCGGCGGCTGACGTCGTCGTGAACGAAAGGATGTGTGGCCATGACGTACGAGCGTCCGACCCTCAGCAAGGCCGGCGGTTTCCGCAAGACGACGGGCCTGGCCGGCGGTACCGCCAAGGACCTCCTCGGCGGTCACCAGCTCATCTGACCACGAGGCGATCGGGCCCTGCCCTCCTCCCTCCGGAGTGAGTGACCCGGGCCCGTCCAAGGCGGCGGAGGGCGGTCACCGACTGCCCTCCGCCGCTCCGCCCGGCCCGTCCTTCCCGCCGCATCCGCGCCACGCCATCGACCGGAGGTACGTGAGTCCATGAACAGCCCCGCGCTGCCCGCCGTGGTGCCCGCCTGGTTCGTGGTGCTGCCCGATACCGACGAAGCGGCAGCCGTGGCGGCCAGAGCTCTGCCGCACGCCACCGAGAGCCACCCGCACGTCTCGGGCCGGCCGTGGCTGATGGGGCGCTGGGATCCTCGGGAGCTGACGGTCGGCGAGTGCGGCGGGGTGCGCCTGGCGGTGCTGGGTGAGCACGCCGTCACCGCCGAGGAAGCGGCCCGCGCGGCGGCCGCGGCCACCGACCCGGCCTCCCTCGACCGCTACGCCCGCTCCTGGCACGGCAGTTACCACCTCCTGGCCAGTCTGCACGGCCGGGTACGTGCGCAGGGCACCGTGACCGGTGTCCGCTCGCTGTTCCATGGCGGGGCGCACCGGGCCCACCTGGCGGCCGACCGGGCCGACGTCCTGGCCGACCTGATCGGGGCATCCCTCGACGAGGGCCGGCTCGCGCTCCAGATGCTCAGTCTGGGCGTGCTCCACCCGCTGTCGGCGCGACCCGTGTGGCGCGGAGTGGAAGCCCTGCCCGGCCACGACTACCTGGTTCTGGAACGCGACGGCCGGGCACACCGGAAGCGCTGGTGGTGGCTGCCGCGTCGCGACGTGCCGTTGGCCGGGGGCGCGGCGATGCTGCGGGACGAGCTGCGCCGAGCCGTCGAGGTCCGTGTCCGGGACCGGGACGTGGTCACAGCCGATCTGGGCGGCCTGGACTCCACCGCCGTGGTGTGCACCGCGGTGGCTGCCGGCGCCAAGGTCATCGCCTACACCGCGGAGACCCACGACCAGCGCGGCGACGACGTCCACTGGGCCCGCCGCACGGTCGAGGAGTTGTCGTCGGCCGACGGCGGCGGGCGGATCGAGCACCACATCGTTCCCGCCGACGATTTCCCGCTCACCTTCGACGGCGTGGACGCGCTGACCGACGTACTGGACGCCCCGTCGCTGTACGCGGTGGACCGCAACCGGCGGATGAGCCTGCTCCACCTGGCCGCGGATCGGGGATCCACCGTCCACCTGAACGGTTTCGGCGGTGACGAGCTGCTGGCAGGCGCCTCCGCCCGCGTCCACGAGCTGCTGCTGCGCCGGCCGCGCACCGCCGTCCGCCACGCCCGCGGGTACCTGGCCAAGTACCGCTGGTCGCGGCGGCGAGCCGTACGCCAACTGCTGGACCGGCGCCCGTACGGGGCGTGGCTGGAGCAGATCGCGACCGACCTGACCGACCCGCTGCCCTCGCTGGAGGAGCCGTTGTTCCAGTGGTGCTCGCCGGCCAGGATGCCGCCGTGGGCCACCGCGGACGCCGTCGACGCGGTGCGCGCACTCATCCAGCAGGAGGCCGCCGTGGCGAGGCCACTGGGCCCCGGGCACGGAGAGCACCGCGAACTGGCCACCATGCAGGCGGTGTCACGGTTCGCCAGGCACCTCAACCAGATGACACGTCAGCGCGGCCTCCTCTTCGCCTCCCCCTTCTACGACGACCGTGTGGTGGAAGCCGGCCTGGCGGTGCGCCCGGAGGAACGGGTGACTCCGTGGCGGTACAAGCCGCTCGTGGTGGAGGCCATGCGCGGCGTCGTCCCCGAGGCCAGCCGCACCCGGGCCACCAAGGCCAACGCCACGCTGGAGGAGGAGGTCGGGCTGCGGCGGCACCGGGAAGCCCTGCTGGCGCTGTGCGAGGACTCGCGGCTGGCCGGGCTGGGCCTGATCGATGCGGACGCGTGGCGCGCCTGGTGCTCCGGTCCGGTGTCGGCGGAGCTGGAGAACGTCCTCCTCCACCCGACCGTCGGCTGCGAGGTCTGGCTGCGTACCCGGGAGACCCTGCACCGCCCTGCGGACGGCTGACGCCGACGCCGCCACGCGCCACCGTTCACGTGCCCCGGCGGCCCGGACGCGACCGCGCCGATACCGCTGCGGCACGCCCGTCAACCCCTGCCCCACCGGCAGACACCCCTCGCTACGGAGGTTGTCCGATGAAACTGGAACTGCGCGGCGGCATCCTGATGGCCGAGACCGAGTACGGCCTTGCCCTGCTGGACGAGAAGAGCGGCGAGTACTGGACCCTCAACCCCAGCGCCGCCGTGGTCCTGGAGACGATGCTGGCGGGCCGCGACGCGGAAGAGGCGGTGCACGCCCTCACCGAGCGGTACGACGTCAGCGACAGCCTCGCCCAGCAGGACGTGGACCGCATCCTCACGGAACTGCGGTCGGCCGGGCTCGTCAACGAGAACTGACGGGCGAAGCGGCCGGCGACCCAAGAAGCCGGAGCGCCCCCCTCACCACGTCCGCAGGTGCAGAGAGGAAAGCCCCATGTCGACACCCGAAGCGGTCCCCTACCGGCCTCGTTCCGTACCCCTGCCCACCCGGTTGGCGGCCCGCCTCGCCGTGGGGTGCGCCCACCTGCTGGCGACCTTGCCGCCCGCCCGGATACGCACCCTGCTGCGCCAGGTGCGCCGTGGCGCACGGCCGGCCTCGGTGGCGCAGACCGCGGCCGCCCTGGACACCGTCCTGGCCGTGAGCCTGACCGCCGGTGGCCGCAAGGGGTGCCTGCCCAGGTCGCTGGCGACCGTCCTGCTGTGCCGGATGCGCGGCCAGTGGCCCACCTGGTGCGTGGGGGTGCGCAAGCAGCCGCCGTTCGCCGCGCACGCCTGGGTGGAGGCGGATTCCCAGCCGGTCGGCGAGGACTGCCCCGCCGACTACTTCCAGCGCTTCTTCGCGGTCGACTGACCCATGGCCGGACTGCCGCCCACCACCGCACGCCCCGGCACCGCGACGACCGTCCAGACCCCCTCGGCGGACCCAGGAGGCGCGGCACGGTCCGGCGCGCCAGCCGCGGTCGCCGGAGCCGGGGGCGCCGCCTCCCGGACGCGCGCCCTCAGGGCACCGTCCGGCTACCGGGCGCTGGCGGCCTCGCTCCGGCCCCACCGTCGCACCGGCCTCGCCGGGGCGCTGCTGGGACTGGTCGGCAGTACCCTCGGCCTGGCCCAGCCACTGGCCGCCAAGCGGTTGATCGACAACCTGGGCTCGGGACGCACGGCCACCGGTCCGGTCCTGGTCCTGGCCGCGCTCCTGCTGGGGGCTGCCGCGTTCTCCGCCCTGGGCCAGTACGTCCTGCACCGCACCGCCGAGTCCGTCGTGTGTTCCGCCCGGCGGCGGATCACCGGGCGCCTGCTCCGGCTGACGGTGCCCGAACTGGACCGGCACGAACCGGGTGAGCTGATCAGCCGCGCCACCTCCGACACCATGCTGCTGCGGCAAGCCGCCACCCAGTCCGCGGCGCCCGCCGTCACCGGCGTCGTCATGCTGGTCGTGACGCTGGTGCTGATGGGCCTCGTCGACCCGGTCCTGCTCTGCGTCACGCTCACCGTCGTGGCGGTGCTGGGAACGGTCGTGGGGGTGGCGACACCGGCCATCGGGCGTGCCACCCGGCAGGCGCAGGAGTCGGTCGGCGAGATCGGCGCGGCTCTGGAGCGGACCCTCGGGGCGGTGCGCGCGGTCAAGGCTGCCGGGGCCGAGCAGCGGGAGGCGGCTGCACTGGACCGCATGGCGCAGGACGCCCGTCGCACAGGGGTACGCGCCGCCGGGTGGCAGGCCCTGTCGGCGGCCGCCTCCGCCGTCGCCGGGCAGGCGTCCTTCCTGGCGGTACTCGGCGTGGGCGGTGCCCGGGTCGCCTCCGGAGCGATCAGCGTGTCCACCCTGGTCGCCTTCCTGCTGTACCTGTTCGCGCTGGCCCCGAGGATCAGCCAGCTCGTCGACGCCGTGGGGCAGCTCCAGGTCGGCGCGGCCGCCGCGCTGCGCATCGAGGCGATCGGGCACATGGACACGGAGACGGCCGGCCCCTCCGTCCCCGGCACGCCCCCCGCAAGCGCCGCGGAGGCCGCGGACCGGTCTGCGCGGCCGGCGGCCACGGTGCGCTTCGAACAGGTGGGCTTCCGCTACCAGCCCGGGCTGCCCGCCGTCCATCGCAGCGTCTCCTTCACGGTGCCCGCCCGGCGGGTGACGGCCCTGGTGGGCCCCTCCGGCGCGGGCAAGACCACCGCCTTCTCCCTCCTCGAGCGCTTCTACGACCCGGACACCGGCCGCATTCTCCTGGACGGGCGCGACCTGCGGCAGTGGCCCCTGGCCGAACTGCGCGCGGCCATCGGTTACGTCGAGCAGGACGCGCCCGTCCTGTCCGGCACCCTGCGCCAGAACCTGACCCTGGGCGCGTCGCACACCACGGACGAGGAGCTTCGGGAGACACTGCGCCGCACCAGGCTGGACCCTGTGGTCGCCCGTCTTCCGCAGGGACTGGACACCCTGGTCGGCCACCGGGGCAGCCGGCTCTCCGGCGGCGAGCGCCAGCGCGTGGCCATCGCCCGGGCCCTGCTGCGCCGCCCTCGGCTGCTCCTTCTGGACGAGGTCACGTCGCAGCTGGACGCCGACAACGAGGCGGCACTGCGGGAGACCGTGGCGGAGGCGGCGCGGGACATCACCGTGCTGGTGGTGGCGCACCGGCTGTCCACCGTCACCACGGCCGACCGCATCGTCGTCATGGAGGCGGGCCGGGTCCGGGCCGTGGGCACCCACCCGGAACTCCTCGAGGCCGACTCCCTCTACCGCGCCCTGGCCACGACCCAGATGCTCAGCCCTAGGGCGACGCCCGCGGACGGGGATGCCTAGGGTCTGTTGCCCCGTGAGACGGGGACGCGGCCGGCGGGTGGTGGGGCTTTCAACGCCGGCGCGCTCCCGGCCACGCCGGCCGGGCCGGTGCTTACCGCGAGCGTGTTGTGCTCCAGCCAGGCCAGGGTCTCCCAGCGGGCCTGGACGAGGACCTCAAGCACGATTCTGCGCACCTCTGGGCCGCCGAGGGCACCGCTTTCCTGGGCGGAGCTGACGGCCGAGGGGAGGGGCATACCGCCGTTCGAGCCGATCACTGCGTGGGGAGGACCACGGCTGGGATTGCACCACTGGTGGTCTTGGAGCCCGCGGTGGGAGGCTGCGGCCGGCCGGGCGCTCGCCCATCTGCTGGCGGCTTCCGAGGGCCGGCCCGTGATCGTCCCGGACGGCCTGACCGAGGAAGTGTTCCAACGCGCCCTCGACGCCCTGCTGCTCACAGGTCCGGGGGCGCGACGCGCCGTCCTGGCCGGGCCGGGGCTTCCCGCCCCCGACGCAGGCGCAGACATCCTCCTCGTACCGGTCCATCCGCAGACGGGGCAGACCTGGGCCCTGCCCAACCCGGCCGCCGCGGCATACCCGGTGCCGCTACCGTTCGCGGTGACGGCCTTTAGCGGACCGTACGCCTGGCGGGAGCCAGGACCGCTCGCCGGATGATGGAAGGGGTCAGCGCGTCAGCTCGGTGGCCAGAAGGTCCATCAAGAGGCCGTCGTGCCAGGTGTCGTCCGGACCGCGCTCGTACTGCCGCATGATGCCGACCGGTCGGAAGCCGACCTTCTCGTAGCAGCGGATCGCCGCGGTATTGTCGGCCGCCGGGTCGATGACCAGCCGGTGGTAGCCGTAGGCGTCGATGAGGTGGCAGGCCAGTGTGCGTACTGCGTCGGTGCCCAGTCCGTTGCCGTGCACGGTGGGCTCGAGGAAAAGATCGATACCGGCGTGCCGGTAGTCCGGCTCTTCCTCGGAATACCACTGGATCATGCCGATGATCCGCTGCTGGTATTCAACGGTCAGGCAGTTGCAGTCGGGGTCGTCAAGGTTGGCTGCGATGTCGGTTTGTAGATCGTCTCCGCCCTTCCACCGGGCGCGAACCTCAGGAGTAGTCCGGATGGCCGCCAGGGCAGCAACGTCTTCTGTGACGGTGGGGCGGAGTACGACGAGAGCACCATGCAACACGGTCATGGCCTGGGACGTTACGCGAGGGGAGGGCTGCCCCGCGCGACGGTTTTCGGGTGACCCCGTGACGCCACTGCCCGTCAGAAGTGTGTCCGAACCAGTCCCGCTCTTCACGATGTTGGTGTGTGCAACCGAGCCTCGGACGGTGCGCACTTGAAGTCTCGTGTGCCGGCGGCTGGCCGGGACGGCGGCGGACGGCCGATCCATCACGGTGACGGCCATACACGGCTCCTGCGACGACGGCCCTCCGTCAAGGCGGTGGAGACAGACAGCAGCGTCGTGCTGTACGCCTCCACCGCCGCAACCCGAAACCAACGTGGCCAGGAGCCGGTCGACGAATACCAGCCGGTACTTCGCGCCGGCGCCTACGGCCCGCTTACTCGGCCTGGACGCGAGCTTGGCGTGGTGCCGTTCGTGCCCCAACGGACCAATCTCAGCGACAAGTTCAGCGATCACATCGGCCGACAGGCCCGTGATCCTCCGGTTGCTGATGATTGCTGCACGACTCGCGCTCCCCACCACACGACCATGATCGACGATCAGGAGCTCGACGGCTCACCGCCTATCGTGCACGAGGTCGTGCGTGGTTGGCGGTGAGACGGCGAGGGCCCCGGTGAGGCCTGGTGTTCACCTCTGCCGTGCACGGATCATGTCCTCGGCTTGCTGATGGCTCAGCAGGTCGGCGACGGCTTGAACGATATCGCTCATGTGCTCGCGGGGGCCGAGATGACGGGCCAGGGCTCGCCAGTTCTTCAGATGCGCGATGCCGTGCTCGACCCGCATGCGTCGCGAGGAGTGTGCCTTGCGCTGTCGCTCACAAATTCCCTCGTGCCAGTCCGGGGCCTTCTTCTTGAACTTGCGGTGCGGTGGCGGCACCACGCAGCTACCGGCAGTTCACCGAGACCGCGACCACCGCGCTCGACAACGAGGGCTTCGACGCCGAGCCCTTCCTGGGCGGCTGCCCGCAACAGACGGCCCGGCTGATCTTCGACGAAATCGCCGAGGCTATGCCCGGCCGACCGCGCGAAAGCGACGTCGCCAGCATCACCACAGCGGTCCGCGACTTCACCCTGCCCTACACCAGCCACCGCCGAGAGGCCGCCCGCCGCGCCCTTCATGCCCGGTAGCTGCGCAACGCCCGCGGCGCGGACCGGCTCCACCTCCGACTCACGATCGGCTGACCACCCACCCGCGCACTCACGCCCCGGGCCCCGACTCTGACCCCGCGGCAGGACTCGGGGGCCGCGTCATGCCCGGCCCGGGCAGCCCGCCGCCACACCGGACCGCCACCCGCGCGCCCTCGGGCACCCCCCGGCACCACGGCACCACGGCACGCCGAAGCGAGCACGGTTCCCCCCACCCCCGTCGTCTTCATACCCTGCGCTCCAACACGGGCCGCAACGGGCGTTTTGACCAGGCGGCCCGACCCGGGGGCGAGGCCGAGAGGTGGGTGCAGGCTCCCCCGTGCTCGCCAAGTGCGATACCGGTCTCCTGCTCCAGGGCGGGGAAGAACTGCCGTGGGGGACTGGTGGTGGCCTGCTGCCAGACGGGCGTTGGTCGGCCCTGGCAGGGGTGAGCAATGCGTATTTGTGCGCCTTGGGTCCGTGGGCCCGGGCCGGCATGGCTGCGACGACCGTGGGTCCGCTGCTGCGCAGGACGGGCGGGGAAGAGGATGGGACGCTGGATGAGGGGCCCGCGAGTGGAGGTCCGAGTACGTCTCATCCGGTCCGGGGTCATCTCCTTCGGTCTGGTGCATATGTTCTGGTGGGGCTCAATGGCGGCGACGCAGAACCGTGCGGTCAGTCGGTGAGCCGGCAGGCCGGGGGCACCGCTCACCGAGCGTCGCCAGGCGGCGTTCCCGTTGATCCGGCCGGCCGGGATCGGGACCGACGCGGAAGGCGGGTGCGTCCCATGCGCGCGTCGAACCGTGTCGCAGGTCTCCGTACCGGCCCTACCCCCACCCTCATCACGGGTGGTGTGACCAACGGGACGGCGGTGAGTGTCTCCCGGGTGGCCCCCACTGGCAGTCGATTCGAGTCGAGTTCTGTGTCCGTCTCGAGCGAGCGTTCTGGAAAGCTGGTGGTTCTCATGCGCAGTCCGACCCGTACAGCCGGTGTCCTCACGGCACTGGCCCTCACTCTCGGCGGTGCGGTCCTCGCCGCACCCGCGGTCCGGGCGGACATCCCCGCCTGCACACAGATGGCCGCACAGGCCGGTGCCACCGCCTCCGACTCCGTCACAGCGGCCTGCAGCCGTGGCGTGGTCGGAGACCTGCAGAGTTGTGTGACCGGGCTGACCGAGGCCGGAGTGGCGGGCGGCGCCGCGAACGGCGCCTGCCGGGCGGCGGCCCATGAACCGCGTTAGAGGACTCGCCTTTCCGGCCTGCCCGGACGCAACACGGCCCGGTGGGCAGCCTCGACGTCGAGGACATCGACGTCACCCCCGCTCCGTCGTTTTGAGACGTGTCATGCCGGACGCCTGACGAAGGCATGTGGGAGAAAAAGGAAGTCATGTACACGCGAAGGGCCTCGCCCCGGCCGCGGCGACCCTTGCCGGCATGAGCGCCGTCGGCGCTGTCAGTGCCGAGGCCGCCTCGTCTTTGAACATCATCAGAGACGACTGCACGGCCGCCGGCGGACAGATCACATCGCGCCCCTATGCCGGCTACTACTGCACACTGCCTGACGGGACCACGCAGCCCATCACTTGAACGGTGGGCGCACGGATGCGCAACCAGTCCGGCCGGTGCGCTCGGCGCGGTACGTACGGGGGTGACGGCGCCCGGCCCACCGTCGGCTCGCCCACGCCCGTCTCGACGCCATGGCACCGACGACAGTGGCCGCCGACCGCCTCGAAGCCGAGCCCGTCACCGCTTCGAGGCGGTCCGCTATGCCCTGGGCGCTGTGAGGCGTCACTGTGCAACGACGTGACGACCCTCCGGCGCGGGCGATGATCGCGCCGCTGTGCGCATCGAGGTGGCCTTCGCCGATGCCCTGACCCATCCCTCTACGAGAGGGCGCCGTAACAGCACGACCAAGGAGCCGACCGGCACGGTGCACCGCCGGTCGGCTCCGCCATGCTCTCGACGGCCCCGCGGCGGACTCCGCCGTTCGGCCCATCAAGGGCACCGGCCACAACGCCGAAAGGATCAAGCGGAGTCGCCCCGCCCCCGCCGGTCCAGTACACCTCCGCGCCCCAGGCCGCCTCGACGACGGCGGTCCCGTATTCCGGCCGACAGGCCCGGAGGAGTTCCCGCATGCGCGTCTTCCTGCCTCTGACCGCCATCACCACCGCCGCACTCCTGCTCCTCACGGTCACCGGCGCGAATCCCGCCGCAGCGGACCGGAACCCCGACGGCACACCACTGATCAAGGTGTCCCAGGGTGACCCGTACACGGGCTGCACCATCGGCGCGAGGTCTCCTGACAGCATCGTCTACCCGGGCACCGAGGTCGAACCGTACCTGTCCGTCGATCCACGCGCCCCCAAGCGCGTGGTCACCGTGTTCCAACAGGACCGCTGGAACGACGGCGGCGCCCGTGGCCTGGCGGCCGGTTGGACCACGGACGGCCACACCTTCCACCGGAGCACGCTGCCGTTCAGCCTGTGCGCCCCCGGCGGCGCGGACTTCGAACGGGCCTCCGACCCCTGGGTGAGCACCGGACCGGACGGTACCGTCTACGCCGGCGGAGAGGGCGTCGACTTCACGAGGAGCACACGCAGCGCCCTCCTGGCCGCCACGTCCCGCGACGGCGGCCGCACCTGGCAGAACCTCACCACCACGCACGTGGACGAGCAGCCGTTCTTCAACGACAAGCCCTCGCTCACCGCCGACCCGGTCCACGAGGGCACCGCCTACCAGGTCTGGAACCGCCTCGACAACGACCCGCCCGGCCCCAGCTCCCTCGACGGTCCGGGCTACATCTCGCTCACCCGCGACGGCGGCCGAACCTGGAGCAGGGGCCGCCCTTTCGTCGACACCAGCACCGTGCCCAACACCCAGACCATCGGCCATGTAATCGTCGCCGACCGGCGCACCGGCACCCTGTACGACTTCTTCGACCGGATCACCTACTCCCACGACCTGAGCACCGTCATCGAAGCCCACTACGCGATGGTCACTTCGACCGACGCCGGAAAGACTTGGAGCGCCCCGGCGACCGTGGCCCGGGACACCTCTGTACCGGAGGTCGACCCGAACGACCCCACCAAACCGCTGCGCGCCGCTGCCACCCTGCCCAGTCCGGCCGTCGACCCCAAGACCGGCACGTTGTACATGGCCTACGAGGGCTCGGACTTCTCCGGCGGCAGGTTCGACTCGGCCCAGCTCGTGCGCTCCACCGATGGCGGACGCACCTGGGGGACCCCTGAACTGATCAGCCCGGAAGGCGTGCCGGCCTTCTCACCGTCGATCGCGGTCGACGAGCGCGGCACGGTCGCGCTCACCTACTACGACCTGCGCTTCCTCAAGCCGGGCGACACCACCACCCTGCCCACCGCCCACCAGTTGGCCGTACTGCCGCACGGAGACCCGAAGCGCCGGACCGAACGACGGATCTCGCGGGTCTTCGACTGGCTGCAGGCGCCGTTCGCCGGGGGCTACTTCCTCGGCGACTACCAAGGCCTGGTGACAGACGGCAGGGGAGTACGGGCGGTGCTCACCGAGACCCATTCCGGCTCACCACTGAACCGTACGGACGTGTACACCGGCCGTCTCCGCATCCGGTGACCGACTCCAGGGCCTGTCCGACGGGCCGCGTCACCGACCCCGCACCCGACAGCACTGTCACCCGAATGGCCCAACATGACGTGCCACCCACATGGGTGAAGATCAAACTGACTAGTGCCCCAACCGAGGCAATCCGTGAAAGGCGAACCAAATGCCCATTCGACGAATCCTCGCCACCGTCATCGCCACGGCAGCCCTCGCCGGACTCGGCCTCACAGGCGCCGCCACCGCCACCGCCGTCACCGCACAGGGTGCCCCATCCGTCGTCAGCCCTTCTGATTGCAGGCAGGGCGGCGGAATGCCCGATCTGGTGGACAACCTCTGCAAGGGCGGTACGCACGACGGGGAGCAGGTCGACTGAACCCCACAAGGCGCCCCGCAGCCACGCGCCGCGGGGCGCTCCCGCGCGAGCGTAGCCGGGAGAGTCGCAGGGACTGTGCCGACCCGTCGGGCACGCTAGGTCCTGTCAGATGGGTCGTGGGTCGTGTGACACGCCGCCTGGGAACTCGTCCGTAGGACATGGGGCGGGGGGATCTCTCGGTTGACTTCCTCCCCCGCCTAAAGGCGGGGGATTCCAGCGGTCGCCCGCTGGGGTTCCTGCTTCATCGACGACCGCCCCGTCCGGGAGGACTCCCGTTGAGGTCTTACACCGTCTCCACAGGCAGACGCCGCCAGCCCGGCGGCCAGGATGTTGCGTGCCGCGTTCACGTCGCGGTCATGCACGGCGCCACAGTCGCACGTCCACTCGCGGACGTTTAGCGGCAGCTTCTCGCGGACCGTGCCGCAGACCCCGCACAGCTTCGAACTGGGGAAGAAGCGGTCGATCACGACGAGTTCGCGCCCGTACCAGGCGCACTTGTACTCCAGCATGGAGCGCAGTTCCGTCCACGACGCGTCGGAGATGGCTCGCGCGAGCGAGTGGTTCTTCAGCAGGTTGCGGACGGTGAGGTCCTCGATCACGACCGTTTGGTTCTCACGGACGAGCCGAGTGGACAGCTTGTGCAGGAAGTCGCGGCGCCGGTCGGCGATCCGCGCGTGGATGCGAGCGACCTTAACCCGGGCCTTCTCGCGGTTGGCCGAGCCCTTCGCCTTCCGCGACAGCTCGCGCTGTGCGCGGGCGAGGCGGGCGCGGTCGCGGCGTTCGTGCTTCGGGTTGGTGACCTTCTCCCCGGTGGACAGCGTCACCAGGGACGTGATCCCGGCGTCGATGCCCACGGCCGCCGTGGTGGCGGGGGCCGGGGTGATGGTGTCCTCGCACAGCAGGGACACGAACCAACGCCCGGCCGCGTCGCGGGACACGGTCACGGTCGTCGGCTCCACGCCTTCGGGCAGGGGACGCGACCAGCGGATGTCCAGTGGCTGGGCCATCTTCGCCAGCGTCAGCTTCCCGTCACGCCACTTGAAGGCGCTGCGGGTGTACTCGGCCGACGCTCGGGACTTCTTCCGGCTCTTGTAGCGCGGGTACTTCGCTCGCTTGGTAAAGAAGTTCCCGAACGCGGTCTGAAGGTGGCGCAGCGCCTGTTGGAGCGGGACGGAGGACACCTCCGCCAGGAAGGCCAGTTTCTCGGTCTTCTTCCACTGCGTCAGTGCCGCCGACGACTGCACGTAGGAGAGGCGGCGCTGCTCGCCGTACCAGACGCGAGTGCGCTCCTCCAACGCCTTGTTGTACACGAGGCGGACGCAGCCGAACGTGCGGGACAGCTCAGCTGCCTGCTCGTCCGTGGGGTAAAAGCGGTACTTGAACGCCCGCTTGACCTGCTGCGCCATACCTCACACTCTATCAGTTCCCGTGTGAGCGGCGGTTCGGCCGGTGGCCATAGACGGCGAATCGCCCTGGCGGCGATTCGCCTTTCCCTGCCCCGCTACGCGAGAGCTTCGTTTCCTCCCCGGCCTGAAAGCCGGGGTATCCACGAAGGAGACCCGATGACCGCCCTGCTGCCCGAGAAGGCATCCGACAAGGCATACGCGAAGGCTTCCGTCGACGAGCGGCTGGCCGCGGACTTCTACGACTACGAGGCGTTGCTGCCACCGCACGAGCGCGAACTGCTGCTGAGGGCCCGGTCGTTCATGCGCACCGAGGTCAAGCCGCTGGTCAACGAGTACTGGGCGAAGGGGGAGTTCCCCCGCGAGCTCATCGGCAGGTTCCGCGAACTGGGGCTCGCCGGCGTCCCCTATGAGGGGTACGGCGACCCCTTGCCTGCCGGAAGCAACCTGCTGGTCGGCATGCTCTCGATGGAGTACACCCGCACCGACGCCTCCAGCGCCACCTTCTTCGGGGTGCACAGCGGCCTGGCGATGTACAGCATCTACCGCGGTGGTGACCAGGAACAGCGGGACCGCTGGCTGCCCTCTATGGCCGCGCTGGAGACCATCGGCGCCTTCGCGATGACCGAGCCGCTCGGCGGCTCCGACGTGGCCGGGGGCATGCGCACCACCGCCCGCCGGGACGGCGAGAACTGGGTGCTCAACGGCGCCAAGCGGTGGATCGGCAACGCCACCTTCGCCGACTTGGTGGTGGTCTGGGCCCGCGACGAGGCGGACGACAAGGTCAAGGGCTTCGTGGTGGAGAAGGGCACCCCGGGCTTCTCCCCGGTGAAGATCGAGAACAAGATCGCGTTCAGGATCGTGGAGAACGCCGAGATCACCCTGACCGACGTCAAGGTGCCCGAAGCCAACCGGCTGCAGCGGATCGACTCCTTCCGTGACGTGGCGGAGATCCTCCGCGCCACCCGCAGCGGGGTCGCCTGGCAGGCTCTCGGCATGATGATCGGGGCCTACGAGCTGGCGCTCGACTACGCCAAGGAGCGCAGGCAGTTCGGCCGCCCGATCGCACGGTTCCAGATGGTGCAGGACCTGCTGGTCAAGAGCCTCGGCAACATCACCGCCTGCTGGGGCATGCTGGTCCGGCTCGCACGGCTGCAGGACGCCGGCGTCTTCCGTGACGAGCACTCCTCGCTGGCGAAGGCGTACGTCACCTCGCGGATGCGCGAGGTGGTCGCGTGGTGCCGGGAGATCTTCGGCGGCAACGGCATCGTGCTCGACTACGACATCGCCCGGTTCTTCGCCGACGCCGAAGCGATCTACTCGTTCGAAGGCACCCGCGAGATGAACACCCTCATCGTCGGCAAGGCGGTCACCGGCGAGAGCGCCTTCGTCTGACCCAGGATCCCCACCACCCCGCGCCGGCCCCGAGTGAAGCGTGCCTCGGGGCCGGCGCGGACCAGTGCGGGCGTGCCGCCCCGGCTTCGTGCGCCGCGCACAAGTCCGGCCGCGAGCGTCGTCGTCCGCGCCCATGGGCCGCGAGCCCCGCCGATTCGTACCGTCTCTCCTCATGTACCGGACATCCGTCCCGCGTCGGTACGGGCACCCCGCCCGTCCGACGTCCGTCGACGTACTACGAGGAGCCGACATGCACATCGCGGAACTGCCGGATCTGCGGGCCCGACGGGACCCGGACGGTCCCTGCACAGCAGACGAGACGTCAGCGCTGGACAACGCGGCGTTCGCCCGCCGGGTCCGCCGGGCCGCAGCGGTCCTGCGGGCGCGGGGGATCGGGCGCGGGGACGTGGTGGCACTGCTGCTGCCCAACACGGCGGACTTCGTCGTCGCGCTCTTCGCCGCCTGGCGACTCGGCGCGGCGGTGACCCCGGTCAACCCGGCGCTCACCGAGGACGAGGTGCGGTACCAGCTCGGCGACGCGGGTGCCACGGTGGTCGTCACCGCGGAGCCGTCGCCCCTCGCCGGGACGCTCACGGTGGCCGGACTGGGCGCCGCGGTCGAAGACACGGCCGCACCCGAGACGGATGCGGACGCGCTCGCCCTGCTGATCTACACCAGTGGCAGCACCGGGCGCCCCAAGGGTGTCATGCTCGAACACGCCAACCTCGCAGCCATGGCGGGCATGATGATCGAGGCCGCCCGGCTCTCCGAGGCCGACCACAGCCTGCTGATCCTGCCGCTCTTCCACGTCAACGGGATCGTGGTCGGCGTGCTGTCCCCGCTGCTGGCCGGCGGGCGGGTCACGGTGGCCGGGCGGTTCCGGGCCGAGACCTTCTTCGACCTGGTCGCCGCCGCGCGCCCGACCTGCTTCTCCGCGGTACCGGCGATCTACTCGATGCTCGCCGAACTGCCGGACCACGTACGGCCGGACACCTCGTCGGTGCGGTTCGCCGCCTGCGGGGCGGCCCCGATGCCGCCCGCACTCATCGAGCGGTTCGAGCGCCGCTACGACATCCCGATCCTGGAGGGCTACGGCCTCTCCGAGGGCACCTGCGCCTCCACCAGCAACCCGCTGGACGGCCCGCGCAGGCCCGGCACGGTCGGACGGCCGTTGCCCGGCCAGCAGGTCGCCGTGATGGACCCGCAGGGTCGGATCGTCCCGGCGGGGGAGACCGGTGAAGTGGTCGTCCGCGGACCCAACGTGATGCGCGGCTACCTGGGCCGCCCGAAGGAGACCGCCCGCGCCGTGGTCGACGGCTGGCTGCACACCGGCGATGTCGGCCGCTTCGACGAGGACGGCTATCTGGTGCTGGTCGACCGCATCAAGGACATGATCATCCGCGGCGGCGAGAACATCTGTCCCAAGGAGGTCGAGACCGTCCTCGGCGACCATCCCGATGTGCTCGAAGCCGCCGTGGTGGGCGCCGCCGACCCGCGGCTCGGCGAAGTACCGGTGGCGTTCGTGGCGCTGCGTCCGGGCGCGGCCACCGACGCGGGCGGACTGCTCGACCACTGCCGGGCCCGGCTGGCCGGGTTCAAGGTGCCCACCGAGATCACATTCGTCGACCGGCTGCCCAGGAATCCCGTCGGCAAGACGGACAAGCCCGCGCTGCGGGCCAGGGCCACCGCCGTCGCCGTGGCCGGCTGAGCAGGGGCGGGAAAGCGGTCATGGGATTTCTCGCACCGAACACGGTGGACGTCGACCTGCAGCAGTGGCGCAGCCGCCCCTACCAGCAACGCATCAGGCCGCTGGCCGAGCACTGGACCCTGCACGGCTTCGGCACCCCCGGCATCGTGCACCTGCTGTACCTGGTGAAGATCACCGCGTACGCCCTCGGCGGCATCGCGGTCGTCTCGGCGGCGCCCGGGGTCGGAGATATCGCGCACTTCGGTTCCTGGTGGGCGGAACCGATCGTCTATCAGAAACTCGTCGTCTGGACGCTGCTGTGGGAAGTGCTGGGCCTCGGCTGCGGCTCGGGCCCGCTCAGCTCCCACTTCCTGCCGCCGGTGGGCGCCTTTCTGCACTGGCTGCGCCCCGGCACGGTACGGCTGCCCCCCTGGCCCGGCCGGATTCCGTTCACCGCGGGAACCCGGCGCAAGGTGGCCGATGTGGCCCTGTACGCGGCGCTGCTGGGGGCGGCGGTGTGGCTGCTGTGCTCACCGGGCGTGGGAGGCGGCCCGGGGGCGTCCGGCGTGCTGGCTCCCTGGCGCGTCGCCGTCCTCGCCGCGCTGCTCGCGCTGCTCGGGCTGCGCGACAAGACCGTCTTCCTCGCCGCCCGTGCGGAGCACTACGGTCTGACGCTGGTGGTCTTCCTCTTCCCGGTGAGCGACATGACCGCCGCGCTGAAACTGGTCATGCTCGCCCTGTGGTGGGGCGCCGCCTCCTCCAAGCTCAATCGCCACTTCCCGTTCGTGGTGGCGGTGATGGTGAGCAACAGCCCGCTGCGCCCGGCCTGGTTCAAACGCCGGCTGTACCGCCACTACCCCGACGATCTCAGGCCGTCGGCTCTCGCCGCCGCGGCCGCGCACGGCGGTACGGTCATCGAGTACGCGGTGCCGCTGGTCCTGGCGCTCTCGCACGGCGGTACCGTCACCACGGTCGCTCTGGCCGTGATGGTCGTCTTCCATCTGCACATCATGTCGACCTTCCCGATGGGCGTACCGCTGGAGTGGAACGTCTTCTTCATCTACTCGGCGCTCGTCCTATTCGGCCACGACGCGGCGGTAGGCGCCTTCGCCCTGCACTCCCCGCTGCTGGCCGCGGTGCTGGTGCTGAGCCTGGCCGTGGTCCCGCTGCTCGGGCACGCCCGCCCCGACCTGGTGTCGTTCCTTCCCTCGATGCGCTACTACGCCGGCAACTGGGCCACCAGCCTGTGGTGCTTCCGCAAGGGCACCGAGCAGCGACTCAACGAGCACATCGTGAAGGCGTCCGGTCTGCCCGTGGACCAGCTCACCCGCCTGTACGGAGCCGAGGCCGCCGAGCTGGTGCTGCACCAGGGGCTGGCCTGGCGGGCGATGCACAGCCACGGCCGCGCGCTGGCCGGGCTGCTGCCGCGGGCCGTGGCCGGCGTGGAGTCCTACGATGTGCGGGAGGGCGAGACCGTTGCGGGAGCGGTCCTCGGCTGGAACTTCGGCGACGGCCACCTGCACAACGAGCAGCTTGTCGCCGCTGTACAGCAGCGGTGCGGTTTCGCGCCGGGCGACCTGCGCGTCGTCGTGCTGGAGTCCCAGCCGACCCACCGGCAGCGCCAGCACTACCGCATCGTGGACGCGGCGAGCGGCCTGATCGAGGAGGGACATGTGAACGTGGGGGAGATGGTGACCCGGCAGCCCTGGCTCGACGACGAGACGCCCGCGATCCCCGTCGAGCCCGTCGCGCGCCCGCGACCGGCGACCGAGGTGGCGGCCGCACATGAGTGACGCGATCGTGGTGGGGGCCGGCCCGAACGGGCTGGCCGCCGCCGTCGCCCTGGCCCAGCGGGGGCTCAAGGTGACCGTCCTGGAGGCCGCCGACGAGATCGGCGGCGGCACCCGAAGCAGCGAACTGACCCTCCCCGGCCTTCTGCACGACCACTGCTCCGCGGTCCACCCGCTGGGCGTCGGCTCGCCGTTCCTGCGTACCCTCGGCCTGGAGCGCTACGGCGTCGACTGGGCGTGGCCCGAGGTCGATCTGGCCCACCCGCTGGACGGCGGGCGGGCCGGCGTGCTGCTCCGCTCCATGGAGCGGACCGTGCGCGGGCTCGGCGTGGACGGCCCCGCCTGGGCGCGTCTGTTCGCCCCACTGGCCGACGACTTCGACGCGCTCACCGAGGATGTGCTGCGCCCGGTGCCTCATCTGCCCGCCCACCCGGTGGCGCTGGCCCGTTTCGGGCTCAGGGCACTCCAACCGGCCACGGCGGTGGCCCGGCGCTGGCGCACCGACGAAGCCAGGGCGCTGTTCGCGGGGGCGGCGGCACATCTGATGTATTCGCTGACCGGGCCGACCAGCTCCGCAGTCGGACTGATGCTCGTCGGCGCCGCCCACCGCTTCGGCTGGCCGGTCGCCCGCGGCGGGTCCCAGACCATCACCGATGCGCTGGCCGCACTGCTCGCCCAACTCGGCGGGACCATCGAGACGGGGGTGCGGGTGGACTCCCTGGCCGGACTGGCCCCCGCCCGGATCGTCATGCTCGACACCACGCCCGCAGCCGCGGTACGCATCTGCGGCGACCGGCTGCCCGGCCGGGTGCGCCGGGCCTACCGCGGCTGGCGGCACGGCCCGGCGGCATTCAAGGTCGACCTCGCCGTCCAGGACGGCATCCCGTGGACCCATGAGGCATGCCGCCGCGCGGGCACCGTGCATCTGGGCGGCGCCCTGGAGGAGGTCGTCCGTACGGAGGCGCAGACCGCCGCCGGGCGGATGCCCGAGCGCCCGTTCGTCCTGGTCGGTCAGCAGTACCTCGCCGACCCCGGCCGCTCCCGCGGCGACATCCACCCCATCTGGGCGTACGCCCACGTCCCGCACGGCCACCCGGGCGACGCCACCGAGGCGGTGCTGCGCCAGATCGAGCGGTTCGCGCCGGGGGCCCGGGAGCGGATCGTGGGACTCTCGGCGCGCTCGGCCACCGAACTGGCCGGCTACAACGCGAACTTCGTCGGTGGCGACATCGTCGCCGGTGCCAACACCGCACGGCAGGTCGCGCTGCGCCCCCGGGCGGCCCTCGACCCTTACAGCACCGGCGTCCCCGGCGTCTACCTGTGCTCGGCGGCCACCCCACCCGGCGCCGGTGTGCACGGCATGTGCGGGGCGAACGCCGCCCGCTCCGCACTGCGGTACCTGGACCGGTGAGCGGTCCCGTGCAGCGGCCGGAGGGGGCACCGGATCCGGTCGTTCTCGCGGCCCAGGTGATACAGGCCAACCGGGACGACGTCATCGCCAGGCTGGTCGCCACCACCGAGGCGGAGATCGCCCAACTGGAACACGACGAGCCGCTGCACGGGCTCCTGGAAGCCAGCATCACCGAGAACATCGTCACCGCCCTGCACGTCATCATCAACCGCATCGACCCGCGGACCGTGGACGCGCCGGCCTCAGCCGTCTCCTACGCCCGCAGGCTCGCCCAGCGCGATGTTCCGCTCTCGGCCTTGCTGCGCGCCTACCGGCTCGGCCATGCCCAGAGCCTGGACCTGGTCCTCGCCGAGGCAGTCCGACTGGGGCTGCCGGACCCGGCCGGCACCGTCATCACCCTGGTCGGCCTCAGCTCCGCCTATGTGGACCGGGTCTGCGACCAGATCGGCTGTGTCTACGAGGAGGAGCGTGAACGCTGGGTGGGCACCCGCGGCATGCTGCGCCAGTACTGGGTCAACCAGCTCCTCGACAACCCCCGCGTCGATCTGCGGCAGGCCGAGGCCGCCCTCGACTACCGGTTGTCCGGCAACCACATGGCCGTCGAAGGCTGGCTCCACGGCACCACGGGGACCACCGGCACCACCGCCGTCTTCGACCGGCTGGCTTCGCTGTTGTCCACCGTCCTGCATGCCCATGGCCGCCCCCTGCTGGTCCACACCGACGAGGCCGACGCCCGGATCTGGCTTGCCGTCAGGCCCGACTGCCCGGTGGACCCCGACACCGTCGCCGCCGAACTGGCCGACGCCGCGCTGCCGGTGCGTGTCGCCCTCGGCATCGTCCGCCCGGGCCTCGACGGTTTCCGCCGCAGCACCCGCGCCGCTGCCCGCGCCAAGGTCCTCGCCCTCTCGGCGGCGGCCGGCACCCCCGCAGTGGTGGCCTTCACCCGCGTCGCCCCCGTCGCTCTCCTGGTCGAGGAGCCCCGCGAACTGGCCGACTTCGTCTTCGACACCCTCGGCGAGCTCGCCGTGGACGACCGCCGCCGCGAACTCCTCCGCGAGACGCTCCGCGTCTTCCTCGCCACCAATCGCAGCTACGCCGCCACCGCGGACCAGCTGATGGTGCACCGCAACACCGTCCACTACCGCGTCCAGCGCGCCGTCGACCACTACCACCTTGACCTCGACGCCAACGCCTTCGACCTCCACTTCGCTCTCACGATCTGCCGCTGGCACGGGTCGAAGGTCCTGCGCCGCGAGTGAAGATGACGGGGGCCCCGAACACGGCTATCCCCCGGACACCTGGCCGACGGCCACGTGCCCCTTCAGCGCTCCAGTACGAGCAGTTGTGCCTCCTCCGGTGACCACCCGACCGCCACCTCGGCAATCTGCTCGGCCTCACCTTCGTGATGTCCGCACTCGCACTGCCGTGCCCCCGTGACTGCGGCGGACGGAAGCGGTGGAGCCACGGCGGTCGTACGTGAGCGCACCGCTCGCTGACGCTTGGACAGGGAGCTACTGCTGTCCGGGGACCGCCATCTCCCCGAGGAACGACCAGTCATCCTGCGGAACGCTCGCGTTCACGATGCGCGGCGTCTCGACCAGATGCGGCGGCAGCGTCTGCTGCGCAGCCTTGAAGTGCGCGGACTGCACATGCGTGGCCCCGGCCTCGTCGTCGCGGAAGGCCTCGACCAGGACGTACTCCGTCGGCTCGTCCACGCTGCGCGACCAGTCGAACCACAGACAGCCGGGCTCGGCGCGTGTTTCCCGGGTGAAGTCAGCGGTGATCTCGGGCCAACGGTCGGCGTGCTCGGGACGGACTCGGAACTTGGCGGTGATGAAGATCATGGGATTCCTTTCGCTGACGCCTGTGCGCCCTGCATCGAAACAGACGTTGTGTATACGGCACCGGCAGGACGACGAGCCGCCCAAGGGCAGGCGCGCTTCGCTTGCGCTCCGGCCGCGCCATCAGGACTCATAGCGACACGCTCGTACGAGCTGGGCTTGCCGGTGCCTGCCGGCGGACTCCACGACACCGAACGCGTCGCGGCGATGGCGGACGGATCGTTACGACCGGAGGACCAGCTTTCCGTCCGCGTACGGAAGGGCCTTGGCGCGCGGCAGGTGCACGAGAACCTCTTCGCTGACCGGAACTCCCTCCTCCCGCGGCGTCTTGGCCCTGATGGGTTGCCCGGCGACCTCCACCTCGAGCACGCGCTGCGCGCCGTGGTCGCTGACGCCCCGCAGCCGGCCGGGGAAGGTGTTGGGGCCGGGGTCCGTGACGATCTTGACGTATTCGGGCCGGACGCCGACCTGGACCTCGGTCGTGCTCTGGGGGATGTCCCAGGCGACGGACAGCGGCTGGCCGCCCAGCGAGGGCCCGTCGTTCCGGTCCACGGTCAGGAAGTTCATCGCCGGTGAGCCGATGAAGTAGCCGACGTAGGTGGAGGAGGGTGCCTCGAACAGCTGCTCAGGGGTGCCTTGCTGCACGGCGCGGCCGTCCTTCATGACGAGCAGTTCCTGCGCGAAGCTCATTGCCTCGTACTGGTCGTGCGTCACGTAGATCACCGTGGGCCGGAACTGCTCGGTGATCTCGCGGATCTTGCGCCGTAGCGAGTGCTTCAGCTGCGGGTCGATCACGGTGAGCGGCTCGTCCATCAGGACGGCCGCCACGTCGTCACGGACCAGGCCGCGGCCGAGTGAGATCAGCTGCTTGTCGTCGGCGGTGAGCCCGCGAGCGGGCTGCCTCAGCCGGTCGTGCAGGTCCAGGGCCTCGGCGACCTGCCGGACCTTGGCGTCGATCCTCGCCTTGTCCCAGCGCCGGCACTGCAGTGGGAAGGCGAGGTTCTCGTAGACCGTCATCGACTTGTAGATGACGGGGAACTGGAAGACCTGGGCGATGTTGCGCGCCTTCGTGGGCAGGGCGGTGACGTCGACGCCGTCGAACAGCACCCGTCCCTGGGATGGTCTGACCAGGCCGGACAGGATGTTCAGCAGCGTCGTCTTGCCGCAGCCCGAGGGTCCGACCAGCGCATAGGTCTTGCCGGACTCGAAGGTCAGGTTCAGCGGCTTGAGAGCCCACCGCTCCTCTTCGGCACCCGGCGCGTACGCGTGCCCGACGTCGACGATGTCCAACTGCGCCATATCAACACCCTTCCACTGAAACGAGATCGTATGAAGGTGTTCGCACGAGCGTCCCCTGCTCGTCGAAGGCGAACAGCCGGTCGGGACGGAGCCGAAGCTTGACCAGGTCGCCGAGGGCGACGTCGTGGATGCCCTCGATCTGTACGACGAAGGGGGTCTCGCCGACGACCACATGGACGAAGGTCTCGGAGCCGGAGATCTCGACGAAGGTGACCTCGCCCTCGACCCCGTTGGAAGCCAGGCTGACGTCGGTGGCGCGCAGGCCGAACTGGTAAGCACCGTCTGGCTGGTCGGCCAGGTGCGCGGAGACGTGTGTGGCCTGGAAGCCGGCCACCGTGACCTGGCCGCCCTCGAGCCGGCCCGCGAAGATGTTCATGGGCGGGTCGTTGATGATGGACGCCACCGTGGTGGTCGCCGGGCGTTCGAAGACCTCCTGCGGGGTGCCGGTCTGCAGGATCCGCCCCTCGTGCATGACCAGGACCACGTCCCCGAGCATCATCGCCTCGGCGGGTTCGGTGGTCGTGTAGATGACGATCGTGTCGCCCTGGTCCGAGAAGAGGGCCTTGAACTCGTCGCGCAGTTGTTCGCGCAACTTGTAGTCCAGGTTGGCCAGTGGCTCGTCGAGCAGGAGGATGCCGGTACCGCGGGCCAGGGCGCGAGCCATCGCGACGCGCTGCTGCTGGCCGCCGGAGAGCTGCGAGGGCTTGCGCTTCTCGAAGTCCGCGAGCCCCACGCTCGCCAGGCTCTGCCGGACCCGCCGCTGGATCTCGTCCCGTGACAGCCCGGCCCGCTTCAGCGGGAAGGCCACGTTGCCGAACACATTGAGATGCGGGTAGTTGATGAACTGCTGGTAGACCATGGCGGTGTCGCGCCGCCACACCGGCGTCTTCAGGAAGTCGGCTCCCGCCCGGGTCAGCGAGCCGGAGTCCACTTTCTGCAGGCCGGCCAGGGCGCGTAGCAGCGTCGTCTTCCCGGCCATCGTCCGGCCGATGACGGTGTGGAGCCGTCCGGGCCGGAAGGTGGCGGTCACGTTCTTGAGGTGGTCGACGCCGTCGACGGTCAGGCACAGATCAGTGACACTCAGGTTCATCGGACGGCTCCCGACAGGTTGCCCTTGGACAGTAGGCGCTCCACCCAGAGGGCGAGCAGGATCAGCGGTGCCACGCCGAATAGCGCGGCGGCGGACAGTGTCCACCACGGTGGAATGGAGGAGTTGAGGGCGACGACCGCCTGGGGCAAGGTCTGGATCTCGGTGAAAGTCAGCCGGAAGGCGAAGAAGAAGTCGTTCCAGCCGAACACGGCGCAGAACATCGCTGCCACGGTCAGCCCGGGCAGGGAGTTCGGCAGGATCGCCCGTACGAAGGTCTGGAACGGGGGGCAGCCGTCCAGCATCGCCATCTCGTCGATCTCCCGGGGGATGCCGTTGAAGAAGTCCACCATCACCCACACCGCGATCGGCAGCAGCAGCGCGACCGTCACGATGACCAGGCCTGGGATGGTGTCCAGGAGGCCACCCCACTGCAGGAGGTAGAAGAAGGGGATCACCAGGACGACGGGCGGCATGATCCGTTGGGAGACGAAGAAGAAGACGATGTCGCTGTTCTTGATGAAGCCCAGCTTGAACCGGTACCGGGACAGCGCGTAGGCGGCCAGGGACCCCAGGGCCAGGCTGATGGCGGACGCGGCGATGGTGACGATCGCGCTGTTGATGAAGGGATCGATCACATCGATACCGCCGGCTCCGCCGAAGATGTTGCGCCAGCCGGTGAGGGTGGGCTTGTACTGCACCCAGGGGATGTAGGTGGGACCGCCCTGGACGGCGTTGGCGTTCTTGAAGCTGGTCGTCATCGCCCAGAAGAACGGTCCCGCGACGAAGCAGGCCCACAGGGCGATCACGGTGTACTTGAATACGGGGTAAAGGCGCGACCTCATGAGTCCCCCTTCAGCTTGAAGGCCCTGGTGAGCAGGGCGGCGACGACCGTGAGCGTGACGATCATCAGGACGAGGTAGGTCAGGGACATCGCCCCGCCGTAGCCGGTCTGCTGATCGCGCAGCCCCTGGATGTAGAGGTAGTAACCGGGGGTCTCCGTGGAGGACCCCGGCCCGCCGGACGTCAGTACGTAGACGCTGTCGGAGAGCTTGGACGCCTCGATCAGCCGGATGATGATCGCCGCGACCGAGACCGGTGCCATCAGCGGGAAGGTCACCTTCCAGAAGGTCCGCCAGGTGCTGGCGCCGTCGATCGCGGCGGCCATGAACGGTTCCTTGGGGAGGCTGAGCAGGCCGGCCAGCAGCAACAGGAACATGAAGGGGGTCCACTGCCAGACCTCGACGGTCATCAGCGCGACCAGCGCCGGACCGGACTCGGTGAGCCAGGGAATTTTCGTCAGGCCCAGCATCCCCAGCAGATCGTTCGCCGGCCCCAGTGACTCATGGAAGATCGTCTGCCAGATGGCGGCCATCACCACGGGCGTGGTCATCATGGGGACGAGAAAGAGCACCCGCCAGAATCTGCGGCCGCGTGCCTCGCGCCAGACCAGCAGGGCCATACCGAACCCGATGACGTACTGGATCAGGACCGTGCCGCCCGCCAGCAGGATCAGCCGGGTGATGGAGTCCCAGAAGCGGCTGTCGTGCAGCATCGCGGCGTAGTTGGCGCCTCCGATGAAGTCCATCCGAGGGTTGCTGACGTTCCAGCCGGACAAGCTGACGCGGATGGTGAACAGAAGCGGGAAGATGATGATCAGAAAGAGCGTGAGCAGTCCTGGCAGCAGGAACATGCTCTTGTGCCGGCGCAGGCCGTCCATGGTTCTCCTTGCGGAAGGGGGCGGGAGCCCCCGGGTGGCCGGCCGGTCCGGTCCGGCCACCCGGGGCGTCCTGCGGTCGGATCAGGAGTTGTCCTCGAGCGCGACCACGTTGCGATAGGCGCTTTGGACCTTGTCCTTGCCGATCTGATCGGTGATCTTGACCCATTCCTTGGCCACGCCGTTCAGTGCCTGTTGGGGGGAGCTCTGTCCCGCCAGAGCCGCGGCGACACCGTTGGCCAGCGCGGACATGTACTGGTTGACACCGGGAACGCGCAGGTCGAAGACGCGATTGGTGCTCTTCTCCATGCCGGCGAGTGTGTGCACGTACGACTCGGCGACGTCCTTGTCCCAGCCCTGCTTCTCCCAGAACGCCGGGTCGAAGTGGGCGTTGCGGTAGGGGTTGACACCGAATCGGCCGATGGTCAGGTCGAGGGCGGTGTTGGCCTCGTTGCTGAAGAAGCAGAGGTAGTCGAAGGCCATCCGCTGGTGGCGCGAGGCCTTGGCCACCGCTGAGGTCCATCCCCACGTGAAGTAGGGCGCCTGGTTCGCCTTCTTGTCCCACGACTTCGTGGTGCGGTTGTAGACCTCGGTCGAGCCCGGCAGCGGCGCAGCCTGGACCTTGTTGCGGATCCTGCTGTCCGGCTGCTGGGCCTGGATGAAGGCGTCGTCCCAGGAGTAGGACATCAGCGTCTGGCCGCCTCCGAAGGAGAAGATCTCGTCTCCCAGGCCGAAGTTGGCGCCGCCGGGTGCCCAGGTCGACTTGGCCTTCACCATGTCGTCCAGGGCACGGACGAAGCCCGGCGTGTTGATCAGCGGCTTCATGGTCTTGACGTCGAAGAAGACACCGCCCTTGACGTCCGGGTTCTTCACGTATGGCGCCGCACGGCTGATGAACGCGGAGAAGGTCAGGTCGTCGCGCTTGGTCACCTCGGCGCTGCCGTAGTTGGCCTTGCCGTCGCCGTCGAGGTCCTTGCCGCTGAAGAACTTGGCTGTCTCCTGGTATTCGGCCCACGTCCTGGGAACCTGAAGGTCCTTGCCCGTGGCCTTCTTGTACTCCGCCTGCCGCTTGGGGTCCTTCAGGACATCGGTGCGGACCTTCAGGTAGTGCCGGTCACCGTCCACCGGGTACTGCACGACCTTCCCGTCCCACGTCGCCACGTCCATGTAGGCCTTGGTGACGTCCTTCATGCCGGGGCTGTTCAGGTACGTCTTCGGCACCGGGGCCAGATACGGGGCCATGTCGCCGATCCACAGGGACGGGTAGAACATGACGTCGTACGCCGGCTGGCCTGCCTGGAGGGGCGTGAGGATCTTCTGGTGCAGCTCGCCGAAGGGGACGTTGACCACCTCGACCTTCCCGCCGGTGATCTCCTCGAACTGCTTGGCGTGCAGCTGGGTCGGCTCGCCGATGACGGGAACGGCGTGGCTGATGATCTTCAGTGTCTGCCCGGAGTAGTCCTTGCGGCTGATCGACTCGTAGCTGCAGGGTCCGGGGACGTCCTTGACCTTCGTCGCCGGGTAGTCCTTGCCGTACTTCTTGTAGCTGATCTCCGAGCCGGGCTTGAAGAGCGCGGCCTTGTCCTTGGGCTTTTGCTGTGCCTGGTTCTGGGCGGTGCACGCGGTGGCGGTCAGGGCCGCGACGGCGGCGACGGCGACCAGGGCCGTGAACGGTCTGCTGCGCATGGGGCTTCTCCTGCAGTGTCAGGGGATCAAGATCGCTCGGCCGCGTACGGCCCCGGCGTCCAGGTCGTCGAGGGCCTGCCGGAAGGAGGCGAGGGGGTACCGCTGGGTGTGCAGGGTGACCTTGTCCTGGGCCGCCAGGACCATCAGCTCGGAGAGGTCGTTGTAGGACCCCACGAGGTTGCCGATGAAGTTGATCTCCGTGGAGATGACGTCGATCGTCGGCACATGAAGGTGGCCGCCGTAGCCGATGACGTAGTAGTTGCCGTTGCGGCGCAGGCAGGCCACGCCCGTCTCGACGGCGCCCCCCTCGCCGACGAAGTCGAGGACGGCCTCCGCCCCGTGACCACCGGTGAGGTCCCGTACGCGGTCGGCTTCGCTTCCGTCCGCGACGAGGGTGTGGTCGGCGCCCAGTTCCTTGGCCAGGGCCAGGGCCTCCGGGCTGCGATCGATGACGATCATCTCCACCGGCGACAGGGCCCGCAGCACCTGAATTCCGATATGTCCGAGTCCGCCGGCGCCGATGACCACGGCCTTGTCGCCGGGCCGCAGCACCCGGGCCGCCTTGGCGACGGCGTGGTACGCCGTGAGCCCGGCGTCGGCCAGGGCCGCCACCGAGGCCGGCTCCAGGGACGGGGCGAGGGGCACGACCGAACGGGCGCTGGTCTTCAGGTACTCCGCGTAGCCTCCGTCGGCGTCGATGCCGGGGAAGGCCGAGTTCATGCAGTGCACGTCGTCGCCGGCCCGGCAGGCGCGGCACAGACCGCAGGTCACCAGCGGGTGCAGGATGACCGGGTCACCGATCTTGACGTTGGTGACGGCCTGCCCGACCTCCGCGACCCAGCCGGCGTTCTCGTGACCGATCGTGTACGGAAGGGCGACCCCACTCTTCTCTTTCCACTGTCCTTCGAGGATGTGCAGATCGGTCCGGCAGACTCCGGCGCCCCCGATTCTCACGATCACATCCAGCGGACCGGTGATCTGCGGGTCCGGCACGTCCACGAGCACGGGCGGCTCGTCGTACTCGATGACCTGCACGGCTTTCATAGCGGCTCCCTGCGAGTCGGCGGGTGGGTGGTGCGCCGATTACACAGGCCGCCGATCGCAGGTCGGTGTCTCAGAATCCGTCCACGAATGTCTCAATGTGATACACGCCGTAGGCGCGACGCCGCCGAGCTGTTCCAATCACTGCACTGAGGAATGTGACGCGCGCCGCACGGGAGTGTTAAATGCCCCGACACCAGCCCGGGAACTCGCTGAGAGCAGCCAGAGAGCTCTATCTGGAAGCCACCAACGATCCGAGCGCCCGGCCGCTCGTGGTCGCGTCATGGCAACGCTCGATCGGGTACCAGGTGAAGTCGGGCAGCCTCGACGCCCCCTACCTGGACAACCCCAACCTGGACAGCCCCCTGGCCAGGGCGGCACTGCCCATCCTGAACAGGTTGCACGAGCAGCTCGCCGACGACCCGGTGTCCACGATGATCACAGACCGGAACGGAGTGGTGCTGTCCCGGAAGGTGTCCAACGAGGGTCTGACGACGCACCTCAACCGCGTGCGCCTGGCTCCGGGCCATGTGTTCGCCGAGCGCTACGTGGGCACCAACGGCATCGGGACCGCGCTGGCCAGCGGCCGCCCGGTCATCATCGCCGGAAGGGAGCACTACGCCGAAGAGCTGCGGGAGTTCCACTGCGCGGCCGTGCCGATCCTGCATCCCACCCGGCGCACTCTGCTCGGGGCCTTCAACCTGACCACCATCCGTCAGGGCTCCGACGGCATGCTGATGGCCTTCTCCCGCTCGGTCGCGGCCCAGATCGAAGGCGAGATCGCGGCGATCACCTCGCGGCGCGAGCGGGCTCTCTTCCAGGACTACATGGACGCGTGCTCCTCGGCGCGCCCGGGACCCGTGCTGGCTCTCAACCGCGACGTCGTCATGATGAACGAGCAGCTCAGTGCCGCCGTGACCGGGCCCGATCACTACGCGCTGCTCGACCACGCCCGTGAGATCGCCGATCATCCCCGGCTGGAGGGGACCCGCAGCATCGCCCTGCCCTCAGGACGGGTCGCCGAACTCAGGGTCAGTCGCTGTCTGCGCGAGGACAGCGACGCGGGCACCGTCTTCCGAGTCCGGCTGATCGGACGGCCCCAGTCCACACCCGCTGTCTCCGCCGCGCCCGTCCGCTCCAACCTGGGATTGGTGGGCTCGACCCCGCACTGGCTGCGCGCGGTCGCCGACAGCGAGACAGCGTTCGTAACCGGGACATGGCTTCATCTCCTGGGTGAAGTCGGCGTCGGCAAGAGGACGCTGGTCGAGGCCCTGCACCGGGCCCACGGCGCCGGACGACGGCTGGAGATGCCACAAGCGCCGCTGTCGGACTCACCGGCCGTCACCGAGCGCTGGCTGCACGACATCGGAGAGCTGCTTGTCGTGCCGTCCAACGTGCTCCTCCTGAGCGACGTCCACCTGTTGGGCGACCAGCTGCGGCAGCGGCTGACAGACCTGCTGGTGCGGCAGGACGGCAGCGCGACCGGGCAACTGGTCATGACCAGCCAGCCGTCGATGGTCGGCGCCGACGACGATCTCGACCAGCTCTGCGGAGCCTCGGTGGAGGTGCCTGCCCTGCGTCATCGCTACGGGGACACCGAGCACCTGGCGCGGTTCTTCCTGCGCAAGTACCGGCCGAGCGGTGAGAGCAGGTTCTCCCCGGATGCGCTGACCATGCTGCAACGATGCCCCTGGCCGGAGAACGTCCGACAGCTGGAGTCGGTGATCCGGGGCCTGGCGCGGCGGCCTTCGGGCCGGATGATCCACGTGGAGGACCTGCCGCCGGAATGCCGGGTGTCGTCGAACAAGGTCCTCACGGCCATCGAGGCGTTGGAGCGCGACGCCATTCTGCGTGGGTTGATGGACCGCGACTCCAACGTCCAGCGGACCGCGCAGGACCTCGGGATCTCCCGAGCCACGATGTACCGCAAGATGCGCCGATACGGGATCGTCCCGTCGAGCCTGACGTGACGGGCCGTTCCGGCACGCAGGCCGTGGCGTGCGGCGCCTGCTCGACGTCGCCGGTCTGCCGACCTCACAGCGTGGACAGGGACGGTGGCCGGCCGCGATCGCGTGGTGGCAGGGCGGATCCATCGTGGGGCCCTGCGGGTGCCGGCCGTCACGCCGTGGCACCGCACCGGTGACCTTCTCGGCGATGGTCGCCGACACGGTCGGCATCAGCCTGGCTCACGCCGATTGCCGGCCGCGTGCGAAGAACCCGGTGCACTATTTGGTTCGCAGCATGAGGGCAAAACGCGTGTTGTCGCCGTAGACCCCGCTCTCATCGCCGCGGACCCCGTACCGCTCCTGAAACAGGACCACGGCCGCTCGCACGTCCGCGTCGTAGCGGCCGTCGATCGCGCCGCCGTCGTAGATATGCGATATCTGCAGGAGACGTACCTGCAATTCGTATACCCCATGGCCGCTGTCGCCTTGGCGCAGGACACCCGTGCCCGGGATTTCGGGGAGCGGCGGGTCTGAGGTGCCGGGCTGCGGGCGGTTCGTCTGCCCTGGAGCCCGGAGAGAGGGGTCCATCGGCGCCGGACTCGCCGGCAGTGGGGTTTCCAGGTGCCCGGGAGGCGAAGAGGGGGTCGTGGGCGCGGCGTTGAGATAAGTCAGCAGCCAAGAGGCGAGGATCAATCCGCTCGCCGCGCCCAGCCCGGAGATGCCGGCGACTCGCAAGCTCCTGCGGTTGGTGGATCGCCGCCGTCTGCCACTGGTCTTCCTCCTGGGTGCGCGGACGGATGGGGCAGATCCCTGCGAGGCCGCGGTGGCGAGTTGGTCGAACGGGACGGCCGGACGGTGAGGGACGTCCGACCAAGCGGTGCCCGGCCCGGGGCTCCTGCTCCGCCAGTCTTCCTGCCTGGGAGCCGGAGTCGGGAATGCCACAGCTGGTGCGACAGCCTCCGGTCCCGGACCACTGGCCGTCGGCGGGCTTCCCACCGACGGGGGCGGGACGGCCTCCAGCCCTCTGGGCAACCCCGGTGACTCGGCAACGACAGCCCGCGGAGCCTCGACGTGGCGCAGGCCGCCAGTCGGCGGCGATTCAGCGGCAGTTGGCCGGTGCGGCCCAGGACGCTCTGATTGCGTGCCTGACGACACACGTCTGACCGGCAGTGCCCGGCCGACGGGGGAGGAAGCCGGGGCCGAGGACGGGGACGCGGTCGGCTGGGGAAAGCGGGCATCCGAGGTCGGGTGACCGTGCCGGCTCCGGGGCTGAGACGGGCCCTCAACGTGTTCCTGGTGTTCCTGCTGCTCGTCGCGCAGGAGGTCGGCGCGTGCGGCATCCAAAGCGTCCAGCACGGCTTGGAAGGAGTCCCTGATCTCTTGCGCGACGTCAGGATCCGAGCCGGGGGTCCGCTCAGGGTTGGCGTCGTTGCGACCCACCGGGTCCTCCTCAGCTTGTCTTGCTTCTGACGGGCCATTTCTTTCGTCAGCGGCGGCCACGTACCAGGGGCCGGATGGTGACGAGGGCCTCTGCGCAGGGCGCACCGGTGGCGGGTTCCCCTTCTTCTTCTGTCGGAGGCACATACGTAGGCTGCGCGGGTTTGTCTTCATCCCGCGGGCGGTGTGTAACCCACGCCTCATTCAAAGCCCGGGCGGTGGTCCAGCCGCCCGGACAGCCCTCGCCATCCTGATCTTGCGTGGGTATCCCCGGCTTCAGCCGGGGAGGGGATCGCATCCTCGCACCGGAGGCGCGCAGCGCCGGAGTTCGCTCCGCCTC
>NZ_JBHVUH010000033.1:0-30256 GCF_042884245.1 Streptomyces sp. NPDC058145
TTCTGGTCCCGGTCCTACTTCGCGGCATCGTGCGGCGGTGCACCGCTCAGCGCCGTCCGCCAGTACATCGAGGGACAGAAGCGGCCTGTCTGACCATCACCCCGGAGGCGGAGCGAACTCCGGCGCTGCGCGCCTCCGGCGCGAGGATGCGATCCCCTCCCCGGCTGAAGCCGGGGATACCCACGCAAGATCAGGATGGACTCCCTGCACCTGACGCCCGCACAGCGGCGGCTTTCCGCCACGATGACCGCCTACTGGGCACGGTTCGTGGCCACCGGCGACCCCAACGACTCCCGTGTCCCCGCCTGGCCTCGCTACACGACCGAAGGGGACCGCATCCAGGTGCTGGCGCCGGACCGGGTCGCATCCACCACCGGCTTCGCGACCGACCACCACTGCACGTTCTGGCTCCCCTCCCCCACTTCCCGGACAGCCGTGCGATGACGGCGACACACCTGCGGCCGCAACAAACCCTCACCCTGGGATACTGCTTGTGTCAGTCATGCGACAGGGCGCCCTCGCCCGAGGTTCCGCGCACCAGAACGTTGTGGTGAGCCGCGAGCGCCAGCAAGGCGACGCGCAACGGCCCGGTCTCCAGGACGGCGCCCGGTTCGAACCAGCGGGTGACGGCGGTGCCGCTCGCCATTCTGAGTGTGAAGCGCGCCAGTTCGTCCGCCACCTCCGGGCGGTCACTCAGCCCGAAGACGGCGCTCAGCGCATCCTGAGCCCATGCCACCAGCGCGTCACGGTAGTGGTGCACCTGGGCCACGGCCGCCGCGCTGGCGTCCGCCTGGACCATGCTCAGCCCCAGCAGCAGTTTCAGACCGTGCGGGTGGCGCCGGAAGGCGTCCTCGACCTCCGCGAGGAAGGCGTCCAGGCGCTGCGCGACGTCGGCGCCCGGCACCTCGGGCGGGGCCAGGGCTGCCAGCAGGGCGGTCCTGGCCCGCTCCAGCACCGCGACATAGATCCCGTCCTTGCTGCCGAAGTGCCAGTAGATGGAGCTGGCCGGCAGGCC
This sequence comes from Streptomyces sp. NPDC058145, assembly GCF_042884245.1. Taxonomy (NCBI): domain Bacteria; kingdom Bacillati; phylum Actinomycetota; class Actinomycetes; order Kitasatosporales; family Streptomycetaceae; genus Streptomyces; species Streptomyces sp. NPDC058145. The sequence continues at coordinate 1,016 of NZ_JBHVUH010000033.1, forward strand.
GCACTCGGCGGAGATCATGGAAATGGACGTGGCGGCGTAACCGTACCGCGACATCAGTTCGCCGGCGGTGTCGAGAATCGCGTCACGGGACCGCCCGCCTCGGTCCTGGGCCGGTGCCTCCCTCATACAGCCGACTCTAGGCGACAAGCTGGTGTCCGCTCAGCCTCCCACCGCTTCTCGGCATTGCATCCGGCCGTGCCCGGCGGCTGCAGCATGGTTGGTTTCGTCAGGCCACCGGCTTGGTACGGCCAGTGTGGAAGGCGGCGCGCAGCCGGGCGCCCAGCTCGCCGGAGGTGACCCCGGTATGGGATCCGGCGGAGGGGTTGGTCATCGGTGCATCAATCGTGCGGTGGGGTGGTGGGCCCCGTGCGGCGGCGTGGGCACACCGACCGGCGCCGTCGGGCCGCCCTGAGCCAGCTGCCCGTCCACGCCTGTGAAAAGTTTCACCGCTTCCCGACGCCGGGGAGCCCGCCCGTCGCATCAGCCAAGCGATCGGGCTGGAAACGGCTCAGGGTCTTGTACGGGGGGAAGTCGTGCGGCAGGTACTCCCATGGGATGCCGAACACTCACACCCCACCTCGAGAGACCGCAGGGCCGTACTCGACTCCCAGCAAAGGTTGGGAGTCGAGTACGGCCTTGTGCAGATGCACAATCGGGTGAGCCGATCCAGCTTCACCGCTCCATCGACCCCGCCGTAACGGCTCGCGCACACTGCCGGGAAACCGGGCCGAGCAAGGAGCACAGCCGTGAAGACATACAGCGGGCACTTCATCAACGGGGCATGGACGAAGGCGCCGAACGCCGAAGTGATCGAAATCGTCAACCCCGCGGACGAACGTGTGATCGGCTCGGTCCCGGCCGGTACGCCCGAGGATGTCGACAAGGCGGTGCGTGCTGCCGCCCGGGCATTCGAGGAGTGGTCCCAGGCCTCCCAAGAGGTTCGTGCGGACTATCTGCGCCGTATCCACCGTGCGTTGGAGGAGCGCGCGGAGGACATCGCACGCCTGGTGGCGAGCGAGGTCGGTACTCCTGTCCAGGAGAGTCGGGTCCTGCAGTCGGGGCTGCCCGTGTTCACCTTCGGCCAGGCCGCCGAACTGGCGGCCGGTTTCGACTTCAGGCCGGAGCAGGTCGGCAACTCGCATGTCGTCCGTGAGCCCGTCGGAGTCGTCGGCTGCATCACGCCGTGGAACTTTCCGCTGCACCAGGTCTCGCTGAAGGTGGCGCTGGCGCTGGCCGCGGGGTGCACCGTCGTGCTCAAGCCCTCCGAGGTCGCTCCTCTGTCCGCCATGCTCCTGGCGGAGATCGCCGAGTCCGTGGGGCTGCCCGCCGGAGTGCTCAACGTGGTGACCGGATACGGGCCGGTGGTGGGTGAGGCACTGGTGAGCCACGCCGACGTGGCGATGGTCTCGTTCACCGGATCGACCCGGGCAGGCCGGCGGGTGGCGGCGCTGGCGGCGGAGACCGTCAAGAGGGTGGCGCTGGAACTCGGCGGCAAGTCTCCCAACATCATTCTGGACGACGCCGACCTGAAGGCCGCGGTCACCGACGGAGTGGCCAAGTGCTACCTCAACGCCGGCCAGACCTGCATCGCTCTCACCCGCATGCTCGTCCCCCGTGACAAGCTCGAGGAGGCTGGCCGGATCGCCGCCGAGACGGCGCGCGGCTACCGCGTCGGCGACCCGCAGGACGAGGAGACGCGGATCGGTCCCTTGGTCTCCGACATCCAACTCAAGCGCGTGCGCGACTACATCGCGGCCGGCATCGCCGAGGGCGCCACCCTGCTCACCGGCGGTCCCGACGCGCCGCAGGCCGGGCCCGGCTACTTCGTCGCTCCTACCGTCTTCACCGACGTCACCAACGACATGACCATCGCCCGCGAGGAGATCTTCGGACCCGTCCTGTCGATCCTGCCCTACGACACCGAGGAGGAGGCCGTGGCCATCGCCAACGACACGCCCTACGGCCTCGCCGGCGCCGTATGGTCGGGCGATCCCGAACGGGCGCGCTCGGTTGCCGGCCGGATCCGGGCCGGGATGGTCGACGTGAACGGTGGCGCATTCAACCCCCTTGCCCCGTTCGGGGGTTACAAGCAGTCTGGCGTGGGCCGGGAGGCCGGGCGCCTGGGCTTCGAGGAGTTCCTGGAGACCAAGGCCATCCAGTACTGACCGCGTGGCCGGCCGCCGAGAGAGAGGGCACACCATGTACGACTACATCATCGTGGGTGCGGGATCCGCGGGCTGTGTGCTCGCCGCCCGGCTCAGCGAGGACCCCGACGTACGCGTCCTGCTCCTGGAGGCCGGCCCGGCCGACGACGCCCAGGAGATCCACGTTCCGGCCGCGTTCTCGAAGCTGTTCCGGACCAAGTACGACTGGGACTACCTCAGCGAGCCCGAGCCCGGCCTCGAGGGCCGACGGCGCTATCTGCCGCGCGGCCGCATGCTCGGCGGCTCCTCTTCGATGAACGCCATGATCTACATTCGCGGCCACCGCCGCGACTACGACTCATGGGCCGCCGTCAGCGCCAAGGGCTGGGGCTGGAACGACGTACTGCCGTACTTCCTGCGGTCGGAGGACCACCACGCCGGCGCCTCCGAATGGCACGGCGCCGGCGGCCCGCTCCCGGTCAACCCCGGGCGCTCCCGCAACCCCCTCATCGACGCCTTCCTGGCAGCGGCTCAGCAGGCGGGACATCCGGTCAACCTCGACTTCAACGGCCCTGAGCAGGACGGCGTCGGGTATTACGAGCTCACCCAGCGCGGCGGCCTGCGGTGCAGCACGGCCGACGCCTACCTGCGGCCCGCCGTCGAACGGCCCAACCTGTCCGTGCTCACCGGGGTGCAGTGCACCCGCGTCCTCCTCGACGGGGAACGGGCCGTCGGTGTCGAGGTGGACCGGGACGGGGCGACGCAGGAACTTCGGTGCGAACGGGAGGTCGTCCTCTCAGCGGGCGCCTACAACTCACCCCAGCTGCTCATGCTCTCGGGCATCGGCGTCGCCGACGAGCTCGCGGCCCTCGGCATCACCCCCAAGGTGAACCTGCCGGTCGGCGAGAATCTCCAGGACCACCCGCATCTGGCCGTCGTCCATCTCACCGACACCGAATCCCTGCTCACCGCTGAGACCTCCGAGAACCTCCGGCTGCTGGAAGCCGAAGGCCGCGGGCCCCTCACCTCGAACGTCGGTGAGGGCGGCGGGTTCTTCCGCACCACCGGCGGTCTCGACGCCCCGGACGTGCAGATCCACGCCGTACCGGCCATGTTCCACCAGGAGGGGCTGGGAGCCGCCACCGACCACGCCTTCCACATCGGCGCGGTGCTGCTCGCACCCACCAGCCGCGGAAAGGTCACGCTGCGCTCGACGCTGCCCAGCGCCAAGCCGCGCATCCTGCACAACTACCTGTCCACCGCGGAGGACCGGGCCACAGCGATCCGGGCGCTGCGGCTGGTACTGGACATCGTCGGACAGCCCGCCCTGCGCCTCCACCGCCGGTCGGACTTCCTGACGCCGCCGTCCGACAGCGACGCCGACCTACTGGCTTACGCGCGGCGCGAGCTGCAGACCCTGTACCACCCGACGAGCACCTGCGCGATCGGCCTGGTGGTCGACCACGAGCTGCGCGTGCACGGTGTGGCGGGGCTACGGGTGGTCGATGCCTCGGTCATGCCGACCGTGGTCAGGGGCAACACCAACGCACCGACGATCATGATCGCGGAACGGGCTGCGGACCTCATCCGCGGCACAGTGTCCGCCGACGTCTGACGCGGGCGGATTGTCGACGTGGGCGGACTGTCGCCACAACTACGTCGTGTGGTTACTCTGCCAGTGGCCCGGCCGGCTCCGGGCCACTGGCACGTCGTGGTGGGACAGCCGGCGCGGCGGTCCCGCCGACCTCGCTGCAGGAGCCCGAATGACTGTCACCCCTCATGACAACGGCGTACGCGACAGCGGCGTGGACGACGGCCTGCGCAGGTTGGTCGACGTGCTGCTGCCCGGGATCGACCGTTTCGCCGACCTGCTCACGGACCGGATCACGGAGGGGGAGGACGCCTATGGCGACCACGGCCACGTGACGCACGACCAGCTGCGCACTTCCTGCGCGGACAACCTGCACTCCATGATCACCCAGCTGGGCCGGGACGCTCTTGACCTGCGCGTGCCGCGCGACACCGGCCGTTTCAAGGCCGAGCACGGGGTGCCGCTGTCCGCGGTGACACACGCCTACCGGGTCGCCGGACGGTTCATGTGGGAGTGCATCCTGAACGAGGCGGGGGACACCGTCACCAAGGAGATGCCGCACGTCGCCGCCGCGGTCTGGTCGGTCAGTGACACCTTCACCGACGCGGTGGCCGTGGCCTACCGCGAGACCATGTCCGAAAGAGCCCACCGTGACCGGCAGGTCAAGAGCCTGCTGCTGGCCGCGCTACTCGACGGCAGGCTGGATGAGGGCACCCACCTGTGGGAGTGCGCCGACGCGCTGCGGCTGCCGCAGCGGGGAGTCTTCGCCGTGGTCAGCGCCGAGACCGCCGCCGTGGGCCGTCCGGCAGACGAGGACGCCCTGCACGACTTGGAGGGCGCACTGCGAGCCCTCGGCGTCTGGTCGGTCTGGCGCCAGGAGGGCGACGCGCAGGTGGGACTGCTCTCGCTCCGATCGCCCGGGAGCCTTGCGCAGGCCGTGGACCTCCTTCGCGGGCGGAGCATCGGGCGGGCGGGCGTGAGCACGCTCTTCCACGGTCTGGAGCAGGTGCCCGGTGCCTTCCGCCAGGCGCGGCTCGCCTGCGCCTGCGTCGAGCCGGGCGCCCGCGAGGTGGCCTCCTACGGTGACTCACCAGTCCGCCTGATGGTGGTGAGCGCCCCCGACTCGGCCCAGCACGCGGTGCGCCAGGTGCTCCGCCCTGTTCTCGAACTCCCGCAGCACGAAAGGGAGCTGCTGCTGGAGACGCTGAGCCGGTGGTTCGCATCGGGCGGATCCGCCACCGAGACCGCTGCCCGTATGTACTGCCACCGCAACACTGTGACGTATCGTCTGCGGCGCGTGCAGGAACTCACGGGGCGCTCACCCACCGACCCGGTGGGTGCGAGCGAGATCCACCTCGCTCTGGAGGCGCACCGCCTCCTGACGGGCCCCCCGCCCTCCGGCCCCGCCGGTTCCTGAGACAGGTGTCGTCTCCTCTCCGTCAGGAACTGGGTGGCGACAACGGTCGGTTCAGCGGCTGAGTGCTGTCCCTGTCACCGGCCGTTCCGCTGGACGGGGTTGGTGCCGCCCCGGCAGGATGCGGGTCCGCAGTCCCGCGTACTCCGCCCCGCCCCGTTCCCTCGAGCGAGAAGACGGCGAAGTCCGCGAGGGGCTCGGGGCCAGGAACCTGTCCGGCTACCCCACCGTGATCCCTCACCCGTGATCGTCGAAGCCGGACCTACAGCAGGATGCGGAGGTCGAGCACGGGCCCGGAGGCGTCGAGCGGCGTCGCATCCAGTTTCCCCAGGACATGGAGCATCGGCTTGTTGCTCGCCACCACCGCGGCGGTCAGCGTGTGGTGTCCCTCGCGGCGGGCTAAGGTCGCCGCATGTTCGGCCAGCGCGGTGCCGAGCCCCCTGGCCTGCCACGCGTCCTCGACCAGGATCGCGAGTTCCCCCACCCCTTGCTGATGTGTGCGCATGACGTTGGTCATGGCGATGATGTGGTCCGTACGCTCGGCCGGAGCGGTCACCAGCGTGGTGCCGCGCTCCGGGCTGGACAACTGACGCCATTCGGCAGGTGACAGCCCGGACTTGCCCGCGTGGTACCGCAGGGCTCGGCTGCCCGGCGAGCAGCGGCGGTGCAGTTCCTGGACCGGCACCAGGTCGACGGGGCCCGCCTCACGGGTCCGCGTGGTGGTGCCGTCGGGCAGCGTGATCGAGTGTGCGGCGTCTCGACGGCTGGCGTCGGGCATCGGCGTTCTCCTCCATTGCGATCGTGACTGCTGTGCCGCGGCTCCCGGGATGCAGGCGCGGCCTTGCTACCGCAGTAGTCTTTTGCCGCCTGCAGGCCGTCTCAAGAGGACTTCGCGCCACGTTGACTGCTCTGCGCATACGTTCAACTACGCAGCGAAGCGGAAACGTTGAGGAGTCGTGGTCCTCGTCGACGCCGATGCTGGGCATTGCTCGCGTCATCGCTCAAGGATTTACACGGAGGGCCGCCCGACCCTCGCCATCAGGACAGGCCGATGAACGTCCCCACTTCGCATAAGTGACTGACTTCCAAGTGGCTGTGCCCACTCAACCCGCTGGTGCAGAGAACGCGGGTGCCGGCAAGCGGCCAGCACCACTACCTGGCATCCGGCCTCTCTCCAGCGGCGGCCGGTCGCGGCCGTCGGCCGGGGAGAACGGCACGTCATCGCGGAGACGAAGTGGGTCCCGCCAGCCACTTGGGCAGAAGGTCGCCCACGGTTAAGACTTCATCCGGGATGCAGCCCGCGAGTGCACGTCCGCGCTCGACTCGGAGACGGACCACGTGCAGCGCTTGTGAACCACCCACCGCGCATCGGCCGCGACACCGGGGCCGGCACCGTGTGACCAGCACTTTTTGAAGAACGACCCCATCCCACGAATCAACGAACCACGGGCCACGGGCCAAGCACTCGCTCGCGACTGATGCTGACGGTTTACTGACCGGCAGCCGTCACCCAGGAGGAGATCGAGCAGGCCCGTGAGGACTGGACGAAGGGGACCCGTTTCGGCGAGGTGAAGGGCTACGACGGGGCTCCGCTGCCCGCACCGGAACTGCCGGGAGTACCGCTGAAGCCGCGGGGAAGGGTGCGCCGACGACTGCGCAGGCCGCGCGGCGTCACCGCGCGGTCACTTGAGGATCTCGAGGAGCCGGTCCGCGAGGATCGCGGCCGAGTGCGGATTCTGACCGGTGATGAGGTTGCGGTCCTCCACCATGTACGGCTCCCACATCGGACCGCGGGTGAAGTCGACTCCGACCTTCTCCTTCAGCTCGGTCTCCAGCAGCCACGGCGCCCGGGAGGCCAGCCCGACGGCCTCCTCCTCCTCGTCGGTGAAGCACGTGACCCGGTAGCCCCTGAACGGGGACTCGCCGTGGATCCTGGTGGCCAGGATGGCGGACGGGGCGTGGCACACGATGGCGAGCGGCTTGCCCGAGGCCAACTGGGCCGTCAGCAACCTGCCCGCGTCGGCGTCGAACGCCAGGTCGGACATCGGGCCGTGGCCGCCCGGTAGGTACACCGCGTCGTAGTCCTCGAGGCGGACGTCCGACAGCTTGAGGGGCCGCCGCATCACCTCGGCGGAACGGATGATGGCTTCCAGCTCCAGGGCCCCGCCCTCACCACCCGCCATCGAGGGGCGAAGACTCATCATGTCGACGGTCGGCACCGCACCGCCGGGTGTCGCGACCACGACGTCGTGTCCGGCCTCCGTGATCTTCTTGTACGGCAGCGCGAACTCCTCCGCCCAATAACCCGTCGCATACCGGGTGCCGTCCTTGAGCACCCAGTACGTCGCACCGCTCACGATGAAGAGAACATTCGCCATGGCACCTGACCTCCGATGGAGTTCGACTCGCACACCTGCCTGAGCAGGCACAGGGGGGAGCGTCTTCCTCATTGGACGTCCGGGACCACAGGGGGGCAACTCGGTACCCCTCCTGTCATCACCGCCGCACCGGGTTCGGTGCGCGGCCTGCACCGGACCGGCTGACACCCCGCGCGGGGAGCGACGGCGACACGCGGCGCAGACGGTCCCAGATGCGCGGGAGCACGCGGCGCGGCAGGCTCGGCGCGAGGTAGGTGTGACCGTCGAACCAGCGGTGATCTCGGCGAATTCCGCGACCTCCGGGGCGGGTGTGCGAACGCTCCGCGTTCTGGAGCGAACAACGTCGCGAAGTCGCGGGCCAAGGGCCAGACCTGATCGGCGTCTCCCGGCTGTGCGGGGCGGATTCAGGCATCGCCGCAGTCTCCCGGGCGCCACGCCGTCTTGATCTTGTTGTGGGGCTCTTCGGTTTGGGCGAGGACCCGGGCCTGGAGGGCTGCGAGAGCGACGGGGGTGAGGACAACGCGGGCCGGCAGGGCGCTGGCGGGTGCGTCCGGCGAATGCCCCGGCCGCAGCAGGCGCGTCCTGTGAACCGCACCTGATGCACTCACGCTAGCGCCCCCACCGACAAAGCAGCCCCGCTGCGCACCGCGATACCTGAGCAGCATCCGAAGTCCGCATCCCATGAACGTGACGTGCACAGGTCGAGCAGTTCACCGTCGCCCAGCTGCGGACCTGCCGGGCCCAACCCGGCGCCGACGGGTGTACCTGAGCCTCCCGGCCGTGCTGGAACCCGGTGAGCGCACCGGCCGCTACCGGCGCGGCACCGACACCCTGCTCCTCGGCGCCGACGGGGAGTCCCGCATCAGCGCCGAGGACCTGGCGGTGGCGGTGCTGGACGAGCTTGGGACCCCGGCCACCGACCGGCACTTCACCGTCGTCCACGCCACCGGATGAGCTAGTCGACGTTCACCGGACCGTCGTCCGACGTCCGCTCCTTGCCCGAGCGCAGCTGCAGCAGCCCCTTGGCGCCGGTGTTGCCGTCCGCCTTGGTGTCCTGGTCCTGCCCGCTCATGTTCTGCCGCACCGAGTCGAGGATCGTCAGACCCTGGGACACCAGGCCAGCGGCGATCTCGCCGAGGCCGTCCGCTCCGTTCAGGATGTTGACGTTGGCGCCGGACAGGCCGCCTGCCGCCTCCTTCACGATCTGCGGGAGCTGGTCGATCAGCATCCGGTCCAGCGCGACCCGGTCGTACGAGGCCGCCGCCTCCGCCTGGATCTTCATGCGCTGGGCCTCGGCGGCCGCGAGGATCCGCACCCGCTCGGCCTCGGCCTCGGCCGGCCTGACGACCTCGGCGACCAGCTGCTGCTGGCGCAGCTTCGCCTGGCGCTCGGCCAGCTCCGTCTGGGCGGCCAGCACCTCCTGCTGGGCGTGGGCCTGGGCCAGCGGCCCCGCCTGTGCGGCCTCCGCCTGGGCGCGGTCCACCTCGGCCGAGTACTCGGCCTTGACGATCGCGGTCTGCCGGGCGTACTCGGCCTGCTTTCGGGTCGCCTCCTGCTCCGCCTCGACCGCGGCCTGGGTGGCCTGGGCCTGGGCGATCTGGGCCTGCCGCTGGATCGCCGCCTTGTGCGGGGCCGACATCGCGTCTATGTAACCGGTGTCGCCGTCGTCGATCGACTGGATTTGCAGGGAGTCGACGATCAGGCCGATCGTCGCCATCTCCGTCTTGGAGGTGTCCAGCACCTCGGCGGCGAGCTTCTGCCGCTCGGTGACGATCTCCTCGACCGTCATCGAGCCGATGATGGCCCGCAGGTGGCCGGCGAAGATCCGCCCGGTGAGCACCGACATCTGGTCCTGGTCGGAGAGGAACCGCTGACCGGCGTTGATGATGCTCTCGTGGTCGTTGCCGACCTTGAAGGCGATGACCGCGCGGACGTGCAGGGAGATGCCCTGCTTGGTGACACAGGTCTCGGTGACCTCCGCCTCGCACATCGACAGGGTGAGGAAGCGGACCTTGCGAAAGACCGGGAGCACGAACTTCCCGTGCCCCGTGACCACTCGGAACGGCGCGCCCCCCAGTCCCCGCCGGCCCCCCGAGATCAACATCGCCTCGTCGGGAGCGGGAACGCGGTATCCGAACATGCTGTACTCCTCAGCTTGCGCCGGCGGCCTCTCCGCCGAGCGCGTCCAATGGATCCACCCACTCAATGACGCCGACCTTCCGGCATCCGCGTGATTCGATCACGAGGACCGTCGTGCCCGCGGGCAGGGGGTCCTCGGACCAGGCCAGAAAGGTCTCGGAGCCGCCTCGGACCCGCACCAGGACCTCGCCGGGGCCCGCGGATCCCCGCGTCCCGATGAGCACCTTGCCCGTGCAGCCGATCACGGCGTCGTCCTGCGGCATCACCGGCCGTCCTCCTCGTCCTGACCTCAGAAGTCTGACGATAGACCCAGCGGGGCCGCGACCCCAACGGGTGGGAGGGGCGTGGAGCGTTCCCGTGCCCGCCAGGCGCTGGTCAGCAGGGCGGTGTCCATGGTCTGGATGAACGGGGTGAGCTGGGTCTCGGCGTCGCCGGCGAGGAGCAGGCCGCCCTCGGCTTAGGGCTCGCAGAGAATCAAGGTGTTGCTTCCCGTGATGTGGCTCGTTGTTGTGATATGAGCGTTTCCGACGGGGTCCGTGGCCAACTCGCTGTGAAGTTAGGGGTGTTATTCCCGCATCTGGATGAGCGGCAGCGGCTGCTGCTGATGGGGGCCGAGGCCAGGATCCTGGGGCATGGTGGTATCCGGGCGGTCGCATGGGCGGCCCAAGTCAGCGAGACGACGGTCCGCAAGGGCGTGGACGAGCTGGAGGCCGGCGACGGGCCTCTGGGCGAAGTACGCAAGGCCGGTGGTGGCCGGAAGAGGGCCGTGGACCTTGATCCGGGTCTGCGGTCCGCGCTGCTCGCGCTCGTGGAACCTGACGAGCGGGGTGATCCGATGTCGCCGCTGCGCTGGACGGTGAAGTCGACCAGGAGCCTCGCGGCCGAGCTGACCCGTCAGGGGCACAGGGTGAGCGCGGACACGGTCGGGGACCTGCTGCGTGAGGAGGGCTTCAGCCTGCAGGCCGGCTCCAAGACCATCGAGGGCAAGCAGCACCCGGACCGTGACGCCCAGTTCCGTTACATCTACGAGCGGGCCAGACAGCACATCGATGCCGGGCAGCCGGTGATCAGTGTGGACACGAAGAAGAAGGAGCTCGTCGGCGACTACAAGAATGCTGGCTGCCAGTGGCGGCCAGCCGGTGAGCCGGTACTGGTCAGGACTCACGATTTCCTGGACAGGCAGGGACCGGGCAAGGCGATCCCATACGGGATCTATGACATCGCCGCGAACACCGGCTGGGTCAGCGTCGGCATCGATCACGACACCGCAGCGTTCGCCGTCGCCTCCATCCGCCGCTGGTGGCAGGCCCGAGGCCGGCACGACTATCCGGCCGCCACCTGCCTGCTGATCACTGCGGACGCAGGCGGGTCCCACGGCTACCGCACCCGAGCCTGGAAGACCGAACTCGCCGCCCTGGCCGCCGAGACGGGCCTGGACATCACGGTCTGCCACATGCCGCCCGGCACCTCGAAATGGAACAAGATCGAGCACCGGCTGTTCTCCCACATCTCCATGAACTGGCGCGGTCGCCCGCTGACAAGCCACGACGTCATCGTGAACAGCATCGCGGCGACCACCACCCGCACCGGATTGACCGTCCGCGCCGAACTCGACCCGAGCACCTACGACACGCATCAAGGTCACCGACAGCGATATCGACGCCCTGCCCATGCACCGGCACCGCTTCCACGGCGACTGGAACTACACCCTTCACCCCCAACCTCTCCACCGCCCTGCGGTCGCACCCGCGCCGGCGGCAGCTGCGGCCGCGCGATCTCCCACAGGCCATCCGGAACAATCCGTCCCCACCGCCCACTCCCCATGTCCAGCCCAACTGCCAACTGACCATGCAGGACACGGTCTAAGGGGGCGCTATGAGGTGGGGCCGGTTGCTGTGGTTGCTGTATCCGGCTGCTGTACAGCAGGATCCCGGAGGGGGGACGGGTATGGAGCGAGAACGACTCGTCCGACTGCTGGTCGGCAGCGATGAGGCGTCTGTGGCAGCTCTGGCTGCACTCCGCTGCGGTGGTTCCTACGAGGTCTGGGACGGGAGTACGTCCGCTGAGTCGCTCGCCCTTGTCTATGGACGCCGCTTGCGGCACACGCGTCGTCGGGGCATCGAGACCGCGAACCTGGAGCGCGCGTGGAGCTGCTCGGCCGGCATCAGCAGCCGGCTCGCCTGGGACAGATCAGAACTGCCGGTGGCTCCTGGACGTTCAAGCTGTTCCTCACCGATGACGGCAGCAGGCTGATCACATGCACCGGCGTGCGGCGAACCCACGTCTGAACCCAGCCAAACGACAGTCAGCCACGATGGCGGGTGCGTCAACCGATAAGGCGCGCGTGTGTAGCGCTGCCCCCACCGGCATCAACCACGCTACTCGATCGACGTCCGTCAGACCAAGCTGCGCGGCGGAACCGCGGTGACGAGGACCTGCTGGGACTTCTTCGTCCCGAACCAACTTGGGCGCTGGTGCTGCCTTGGGCTGGTGCGGCTCTCACCTGCGCTGATGGTCCGCTGGCGTTCGCGCTCGTCCGCCCTTGTTCGTAGGCGTTGTCACGCAGTTAGACACTCAGCCTTGTTCCTTCTGCCGTGTGGGAAACACCGGTGCAAGGGCGCTGACGGCTGTCCTACGATGAGTCTGCCTGCGTCGGCCGGCGCGCTGTAGACCCGCAGCACCGGCCCGTTGTGGAGGGGACCAGCCCGTTCGAGCCGGGCCAGGTGGGCTGACATCTGCTGAGCGGTTCGATACGGGGTTAGTCTGCCTCAGGGTGGGGCCATGCAATGGGAACAGCTCGAACGGCTGCTGGACGGTGGCGACGAAACGTCGTCGGCCGCTCTCGCTGCACTCCGCGCCGACGCTTCATTCGTCGTCTGGGACGGAACGACCTCACCCGAGTCACTTGCGACGGTCTACGGGCGCCGACTCCGTCACACCCTTCGGAGGGGCATCGAGACTTCCGGCTTGCCCCAGGCCGTGCAACGCCTCGACCTATACAGCCGACCGGTTCGACTGGGGCAGATCAGGACTGCCGACGGATCGTGGATCTTCATGCTGTTTCTCGACGCGGACGGCAGCACACTGGTGGCGTGCACTGGCGTTCGGCAATCTCAACCAGCCTCGGCACGACCAGAGTTCTGCTGAACTGGCGGACGGGCCAACATGCTCTCCAAGTCTGTTGGTGACCCATCAGAGGCCGTGTCGGGGCATTCACCTGCGTTCATGTCCGTCCGGGTGCTCATCACGAGCCGCGGGCCGGACGGGCCTGAACCGTGGTGTCCGTCGCTGAATGAGACGGAAACTGAGACGGTCTTCTGTCGGCGGCGTGGCTGGGAAGGCCCATCAGAAAGGGGGATTGGTGTCGTAACCGTTCCACGGCTCGTCGGTCCACGGTGAGGGCTTGAGCTCCGAGTCGCAGAACGGGTACCGCTCGTGTCGGACCTCCATCCCGGCGGTGTCCTCACCCCAGGTCGTCAGGGCCTCGATCGACCGCTCGCGATACTGCCAGAGCGCGCTTGCGGCCAGCAAGTCCCGCAAGAGAGGCGCCAAGGCGACTCGGTGGTGGAGCAGGCGGGGGTCGTCCAGCAACGGGATGCAAGTGGAGACGGCTGCCTCCCGCACGTGGATGTCAGGGTCGTCGAGAAACGCAGACGTGGCACGGAAGAGCTGCGGTCGAATGCGGCAGATCTCGACGAACGGCGGGTAGTCCTCCGGAGGGAAGCCGAAACGGCGACTGATCGCTGCTGCTTCGTCGTCTGCCTCATTCGCCACGGAGTCAAGCCATCCCAGCAGCTCGGCGCGCATCGGCCCGGGAAAGCTGCGAGGGTCCTTCTGGACGGACCGGAGGGAGCGCTCATCGCTGAGAGTCCCCGCTACATATAGGGCGGCCGGGGCCGTAGCGGTATACAGGGTGTTCTGGTGGTGAACCACGTGATGCAAGTCGTTCAGCGCCCGAGACCGTACGCCCTCATCCAGGCCCGTGAGCCCGATCAGCATCTCGGGGACGTCGTCGGCCGGCCCATAAGCATGCTGCAAGGCACCCCAGTGCGTCGCGGCCAGTACTTCCGCGGGATCGATCGGCTCGGCAAGCTCCTGGTCGTGGGTCACGCGGGGAGTATGACAGTGTTCATAAGGGGCAGGCTCGGCCCCTGGGCGGCCGTTACTACGACCCATCCGGCGTGACAGCGGCTGGCGACCGTGATGCCGCCAGCCGTGTGCCCTTCTGCTCCGTAGCTGTATACGGATCGGTCAGTGAGGCTTATTCCGGTTGTTCGGGAGCGGCTGAGGGTTGCTGAAGGTCGAGTTCGGTTGCTGAGGTTGCTGTATCTGATTGCTGTACAGCAGCCTCTCGGACGCAGGAGAGGTTGTTGCGGGCTGATCAGAGTGCCAGGGTGGGCATCGCCCAGCACCTGCTCACGCTGGGCGAGGGTGGCCTCGAACGATACTTCTCCTTGCCCTGGGTCTGGTGGGCCCTTCTTTCCGGCCTGGCCACGGGAGTACACACCTCAATTGGCCATTGGTTGAGCAGGTGTTGACGGTCGTCATTGGTCGTCGTCGGTCGTCGCGGGAGGTTCCCAACTCGCACGCCAGGCGTCCGGCCGTGCTGTCGGAGGCGGCTTGTATCCTGCACGCATTCAACGATCGGACGATCACGGATACGGGCATGCGGGCACGGGGCGGGCGTCCAGGGGCGGGAGCGCGGGGATTTCGATGAGTGACGCACATCCGATACGAAGCCGCAGACCGGGCCTCTCGGTCGGTGCGCGCATCATCGCCGTGGTCGTCCTCACCGCCATCGGGGCCGTCTGCGCCTGGCTCCAGCACGACGCTCCCGGCCGGAATGTGGAGCCGCGTACGGAGTTCACCGCGAACAACCCGCCCGCCGGTCTGCCCACCGCGCTCACCACCGGACAGCACCTCCACTGGTCCCGCTGCACCTCGCCGCCCACCGCGCGCACGGGCTACGACTGCGCCGCCATGACGGCCCCCCTCGACTACCGGAAACCAGACGGCAGGACGATCGACGTCGCCCTGATCCGCCGCAAGGCCACCGGGCCGAACGCCCGGCGCATCGGCTCGCTCGTCCTCAACTTCGGCGGCCCCGGCGTGTCCGGCGTGCTTGGACTGCCCGAATTCCTCAACGAGTACAGGCCGCTCCTCGACCGCTACGACCTGGTCTCCTTCGACCCGCGCGGCGTCGGCGCGACCATCCCCGTGCGCTGCGGGAAGACCGCGGACGACACCGGTTACGACGGCGACGACGCCTGCGTCAAGCACTCCGGGGCGCTCCTCCCGTACATCGGCACCTCGCACACCGCGCGCGACCTCGACCTGATGCGCTACCTCCTCGGCGACGAGCGGCTGCACTACTTCGGCGTCTCGTACGGAACGGCGCTCGGCGCGGTCTACGCCCACCTGTACCCGTCGCACGTCGGACGGCTCGTCCTCGAAGCGTCCGTCGATCCGACCGAGGACCTCGACGAGAAGAAGGTGTCGCAGGTCAAGGCGGTCCAGGCGGCGTTCGACCGGTTCGCCGTGCACTGCGCGGCCCGTATCCGCCACTGCCCGACCGGCGACGGGCCCGATGAGGCCGCGCGACGCATGGCGCGCCTGGCCGACCGCCTGGAGAAGAAGCCCGCCCCGGCCGGCGGCGGAAGGAACCTCGACGCCGACGACCTCGCGTACGCCGTCAGCGAGCATCTCCGCCTCGGCACGGACGGCTGGTCGCCGCTCGCCAAGGCCCTCACCGCGCTGATCGACCACAACGACGGCCGTCCGCTGAGCAAGGGCGCGGACGACATCGGCTCCGCCGACCGCGCGGCGGCCCCGCGCGACAACAGCCGCGTCGCCCAGACCGCGATCACCTGCGCGGACTCCAGCCTGCGCCCCGGCTTCGAACGCCTCGACCGGGACAAGGCCCGCATCAAAGCCGCCTCACCTGTCTTCGGCGCAGCCTGGTCCACCGGCGTCTACCTCTGCTACGGCTGGCCGTTCGCCGGCGAGCGCGCCACGCCCCAGGTGAACGCCGACGGCGCGGCCCCCGTCCTGGTGGTCGGCGGCACCGGCGACCCGATCACCCCCTACCCCGGCGCCCGCCACATGGCCCGCGCCCTGGGCGACGGCGTCGGCGTCCTCCTGACGGCCGAGGAGGAGGGCCACGGCACATATCCGCAGAACCGCTGCGTCACGGAGGCGGTCGTCCACTACCTCCGCACGGGCCGCACCCCGGCCCCGGGGACGGTGTGCCGGGGCAGCATGTCCTGAGGCTCGTACGGATCCACCGGGCAACTCAGCAACAGCGCATCGAGCTTGCGCTCGCGCGCAACAAGCAAGAGGAGCACCCCCGTCTTGCGGTGGTGACCGGGCCCGGAAGGCTCTCGGGCAGGCTCTCCGGCCGCAAGATCACGAGGGCTGAGGTTCCAGAGAGGTTCCCCAGCATGAAAACGCCCCCGATCTGCGCCGTTAACGCAGGTCGGGGGCGTGATCACAATCCCTACTTCTTCTTGCCCTGGGTCTTGCCGGGAATCTTGATGAGCTGGGTATTTGCTGGTCAGGGGCGGTGAGCACGGGCGCCTGGTGGTCGTCGTTGGTCGTCCTTCGCCAGTGTTGAGCGGCCTCGGACGGCCCAGAGACGGCCCAGCCTCAGCGCACTCTGCTGACGGTCGGCACTTCGATATGACCCGTCTGAACCTCAGCCGACGACAGTCAGCCACGATGGCGGGCGCGTCGACCGACCACACACGCGTATGCCTCGCTGCACCCCTCACCGCCTCAGCCATGCTGCCGCTGCCGTCGACCACAGCAAGCCAGGACGTCCAAGCCGTGACGACGCTTCTGAGCCCTCAGCTTGGGGAGTTAAGGTGATCTCAGGGGCGTTGGAGGCCTGACCTGCGGTGCAGCGACTTCGGCGCCAGGTTGGCCACTGATCTGGTCCCCGGTGTTCCCCGTGGTTCCCCCGCCGGTTCTGGCACGGGTCTGGCACGAGCCTCCTGCTCTCGGGTGACAGGGCGTACGGCCGACGCATCTCCCCCTCTGTTTGCGCCATGGACGTCCTGGCCGGCACCTGCCACAGTCGTCACGTGGACTGGATGTCTCCGGCTTCGGCGTTGTTAGGGGCCGTCATCGGCGCAGGTGGCACGCTCCTGGCACAACGTGGGCAGTGGCAGCAGCAGTTGGTCGCGCAAGATCGCAATGTCCGCCGTCAGTTGTACGGCGAGTACTTGTCAACACTTCACGGAGCCGGTGAGCGCCTACACCAGCTTGCCGCGCGGGTGAAAAGGCCAGGGCAAGACGCCCTCCTGGAAGCGGCCTACGATGCCTTCGGGGCCGACGCTCTGTACTCCTTGAGGGCTCAGCTCGTGATCAGTGCTCCGGCACCAGTGGTGGAGCAGGTACGGGCATCTATGGTCGCCATGCGCGACTTACGTGACTGCGTGGGGCGCGGGGATCTCATCGATACTGACGCATACGCGACGGCGGTGCGAGTGGTAAGGGACAGCCAACAGTGCCTGCGTGATGTGATGCGCGCAGATTTGGCCGACCGACGTCAGGTCCTCTAGTCCCCGGCCGTGCCGGCGACACCCGCTTTAGGAGTTCGATCTAACCCCGGCCTGGTCAGGCCTCGCCTCGTGCGTCGGCGCCGTCCGTGGCCGTTGTGTGTCGCTCTTATCTACGGTCGTTGATGTCAGCGTTGGATGTCAGCGGAACAGCTCCGGCACCGGGCAGGCCTCCAAAGGCTCATCCGGCCGATCGGCCCAGCGCCACCAGACATGCCGAGCAGTACACGTCCATAGCGCCCGACACGTCCGCCGGCCGTCGTCCTCCCGCTTGGAGAGGACGATGCCGCCGGACTTCATGGGCTGGCTGCACTCGGGACACGCCGGGGCGTTGTTGGTCATGCGGCGCACCCTAACGGAGCGACCGCTTCGTCCCGAAGCAACTCGGTAGAGGCCTCAGCCTTGGGCCAGGTCATCTTTCACCTGCGTTGATGGTCCGCTGACGTCCGTGCTCGTCTGCCGTTGCCCGTGGGCGTTGTCACGCAGTTAGACACTCAGTCGGGTCAGCGGCCGACCGCCCATGCGCCGGCGGTCAAGCCTCGTTGTCATGCCCCCCCCGCGCGGGCCCAGCGTGTCGAATCAGCGTGCCGCGCGGCTTGGGTGGCGCGGAATCAGGAGGCGAAGGTCAGTTCGCCATTTGGTGCAACCGACAGCCGGGAATCGCGCCGCGGGCTGCGGCGCACGCTCAACGTGACGTGGCGGATGGTGCGCTGGTGGGGCCGCCCCGGCCGCCCCACTGCCGGTCAAGGTGCTGGTGCTGGGGGCTGCGACGGCCGCGTGGTGGGCCGCTCCGATGGTCGACGCCCGCCCCGTCTTGACCTCCCTGCGCTGGCGGACCCTCGCGACCCGCCACAGGACGACCGTGCTGCCGGCGGCGGCCATAGCGGTCGCCGCGGCCACCGACCCCGCGGTCTGGCTGGTCGTCTGCATCGCCGCCCTGCTGCTTGCCTATCTGCTCGTCACCGACGCGTGGACAGCCGGTGTCACCGCCCCACTCGGCCACCCGCAGGCGACACCCGCACTGGCGGCCGCCGCCGCGACCGCACTGGTACTGCTCGCCGCTCAAGCACCGGTCGCGGGAACCTCATGGGCACGTCCGCCCGCCTCACTCGCCATCGCCGCGACCACGGTTTGCTTGGTACTGGCGCTGCGCACCCGTCGCAGCCCGGTCGGCTGACCACCAAGACTGCTCTCGGGTTTGGCACTTATCTTGCGGCACCCCAACGCTGCATAGGAGAAGGCCCCGGAGGATAGGGTGGGGAAGGCCGACGGCACACGAGTCGACGGAAGTGTGGGTCTTGGTGTCCACCTTCACCGGTCGAGCATGCGTTGCGAATCGTCCGTTTGGTCGTTTCGGATCCACTGCCAGGAGGAGTCGGACTCATTCTGGTGGGCGATGGCCCCGCCCGACCACGAGGTCCTGCGCTAGCCATAGAGGTGTGGCGCTTTCGCGACGAGGCCGTTGACCTCCGGTTCCTCCTCGACGGCATCGACATCTTTCGTACGCCGTTGGACGACCTGCCCGAGATCCTGCAGGAGCGAGGGCACGAGGTTGTCGAGACTGACTACGGATTTGACGAGGTCACCGACCTCGGGATGCGCTTCGCGAACAACAGTAGGTTCGAGTACCCGGTGGGCGAGAGGGCGACGTACGGCAGATAGGGACGCAGGCTCGGATGACCGACAGACATTCTCATACCGGCATCCTGACCTGTCGCAGGCGGCTGGGCGACGTTCGGCTGCCGCGGTCGCCCGCCGACCACCGCGAGGCCCGCACAGCAGGATGGCGCGTCCAAGGCAGGCCTCATGGGAAATGAGTACTTTTCAGACCGCTCCCCTACGAGGCCCTTGACTCCGCTGCTGCACAAATGGCGAGTGGTGTCCATCTGACCTTCTTCGACAGCTTCGTGTTAACGGCGTGTAGTCCGGCTGCTTGGTGCACGCCCCGGCCATGGGACTGGCCGCGCTGCCCTTCTGATCAGGCGGATGCCGTGCGCGGACCAGGTGGAGGTTTCTGTGCTGGGGAGCTCTGCGAGTGTTTCAGCCACCGGCTTCCCCTTTACTTACTCGGTGAGCCACTAACTGGTGGGAGAGGCGCTGATGCTGCCGGAAGGACTGGCGGAAGGACTGGCGGAGGGCCTCGCGGGAGGGGTTGGCGTCGGCGAGGGCGAGCCGGGGCGGCGGCCGTTGGAGGCTCGGGGGGTCGGCTTCGCCTTCCTTGGTGGTGGCGCACTGGTGGCGGCGGGAGGCCGGGAGACCGGTGACGTGCTGCGAGTGGCCGTTGGCAGAGGACGCCGGATCCCGTCACCGTTTCGGTGCGGCACGCCCTTTCGGGCCGGGTGCGTGGTCTCGCGCTCCGGTGAAGCCTGTGAATCGGGAACGCGGACATCGGGCTCTTCGGGGGACGGCTGTTCCGGGATCGAGGATGCTCGTGGGGCCGTCGAGTGGGGAAGCACCGATGCGGTGGCCAGGCCTCCGAGGAGGGTGAAGGCCGCTGCGGCAAGAGACCGGACGGCGTACTTCTTCAGCCGCGACGGACGGTCGTCTGCCGACAGGTCCTGCGGTGGAGTTGGTGACCCGGGAAGGGGGGACCCGGAGGAGCCCGGTCCCCCACTGAAGCGGACCTCCGGCATCTCGGCGTCGACGGCTGGAGCACCGTCTCCCCAATCGCTCAACTGTGCCATGTCGGGGTCGTATGCCCCACACTCCGGGCAGGTTACGGCGCCGTTGAGCGTGCGGCTGCACGGGATGCAGTAGTCCATGAAGCGGCCGATCTCAGTCCTTGAGTTGACGGGAGAGAAGGTGCCCCCAAGCCGGGCAGCAGACAGCGGCGGGGAGCCGCCACTTGGTCTGTTTCGGACCGATCATTAACATGTGCGAACCTCCCTTCCTTACCGGTCTGCAGGCGGGTCACCGGTTACTGGGGTCAACGGGGCGGATCGAAGGAGTGCTCAGCCGCCATCTGAAAAGTGGGGTAGGTAACTCTGCTGGAAGCATCGTTGACGACCGGGACGGCGCGGCAGCCTCGGCGTACGAGCCGACGGTTGCGGCTCGATCCGGACCGAGTACTGCTCATTTCCCACGGCTCGACGTCCGCTGCGCGCAATGATTCTCTTCGCTCCTGCGATGCCTTGGGACACGGTTCCGCGCATCGACGGTCCGGCCGATCCGTCCCGGTCTGCCGCCATGGCCGTGGGCACAGATGCACTCCCGGCTCAGAAGCGGCTCGGCAGGTCGGCCGGACCCCGCAGCCGCACGGCCCGGCACCCTTCGGCCATCCAGCGGTGCCGGGCGAAGGGCGGTTCCTCAGGGGTCGTTGACGGCCGTGTCCCCCTGTCGCGGATGCAGGTGTCAAGTCGAGGTTGTCGTTGAGGAGTACGTTGTCCACGGCGTCGATCGTGTGCCGACCGCTGGCGCCGTCGGCGTAGCCATTGACGGCACCGGCAACGATCTGCTCGTTGCCGGTGCCGATCGAGCACGTCGTTGCCCGGACTGCCGTTGATGCCGTCGAACCGCTGCGTCCCTCGATGGAGTCATCGCGCCCACGCAAGGGGGCGGAGCGAGTTGACTGGCCTACACCCTTGACTGGTACAGACCAAAGCGGTTGAGTGTGCCTCCACACCCCCCACCACGGCCGCGCCCACGCCGTGGCCGGTCCGACCGGCACGTGCGCACAAGGCCCGGCTTCGCGCTGCCCTTGTCCGGGTGCGGCCGTGCTCCGCAAAGGAGTTGATCCTGTGTCAAAGCGCCGCATCTCCGCCGTGGTCGCCGCACTCGTCCTCGGAAGCACCGTGCCTGTCCTGCTGCCAGCGGCGGACGCATCCGCCGCCGCGTGTTCGAGCTACCCGAGCTGGGTCGCCGGAAGGCCGTACACGACGGGCGACATCGTGCGTTACACCGACGGCAAGGCCTACATCGCCGAACACGACAACCCGGGCTACGACCCGACCATCAGCACCTGGTACTGGGAGCCCTACGCCTGCGACAGCGGCTCCGGAACCCCTGTCGGCACCTTCGTGGTGAGCGAGGCCCAGTTCAACCAGATGTTCCCGAACCGGAATTCCTTCTACACGTACAGCGGCCTCACCGCCGCTCTCAGCGCCTACCCCGCCTTCGCCAACACCGGCAGCGACACCGTGAAGAAGCAGGAGGCCGCTGCCTTCCTCGCCAACGTCAGCCACGAGACCGGCGGTCTGGTGTACGTCGTCGAGCAGAACACCGCCAACTACCCGCACTACTGCGACTGGAACCAGCCGTACGGCTGCCCGGCCGGCCAGGCGGCCTACTACGGGCGCGGCCCCATACAGCTCAGCTGGAACTTCAACTACAAGGCCGCGGGCGACGCGCTCGGCATCGACCTCCTGGGCAATCCGTGGCTGGTGCAGAACGACGCCGCCGTGGCCTGGAAGACGGCTCTCTGGTACTGGAACACCCAGACCGGGCCCGGCACCATGACGCCCCACAACGCCATGGTCAACGGCGTCGGCTTCGGCCAGACGATCCGCAGCATCAACGGCTCCCTCGAGTGCGATGGCAAGAACCCGGCGCAGGTGCAGAGCCGCGTGGACGCCTACCAGCGGTTCGCGCAGATCCTCGGCACGTCACCCGGCGGCAATCTCTACTGCTGACGCCGTACGCGAGTTCGTCAAGTGAATGCGGCGGCTCACCGGACGTGTGCCGGACTCCGCCGATGACCTCGGCGCGCTCGGTGTGAACCACGTCGACACGGCCGCCTTGGGCTGCTCCTCCCCGCGCTCCGCCAACGAACTCGTCAACAGCTCACTGACCCCGTACCCGGACGACCTGGTGGTCGCTCCCCCGGCGGGGGACCTGGGCGCGACGGCGGCGGTCAGGGCGGGCGCGAGCCGCCCGGGCTTCCGCCGGCCGGGGTGGTGCCGGCGGGGCGATGTCTTCTTCGAGGCCGGGTGAGTCGGCGGCCGGCGTAAGGCAATTGGGCGGTGCCGAGCAACCAGTCGTCACGATGGGCGAGTTGGCACCAGCCCTCCGTTCTCGACCCCGCGGGCGCCCGGCACGACATCCTCCAGACCGTGGAGCGTTCGCCTCCAGGTCATACCGCCCTCTCGTGCGGCTTCGTGGGGGCTGCGGGCTCAATGACGAGCGGGCTCAGCACGCTGCTGGACGCTGCCCGCCCGGAAGTGGGTCAGGCCCGTTCCTTTTTGACAGACCCGATCCTGGGCCTGCTGATCGTCTGCGCGTTGGTCGTCATCGTGTCCGGGCACATGGGGCGCCGCCGCGCGAAGAAGCATGGCGTGGAGGGCCGTTGGCTGTCGCTGGCGGCCATCGGGGCTGGCTGTGCATCGTGTACGCGGTTCTGGTCAACGTCGTGGTCATGGGCCTGGTCACAGGGCTGGCGGTGCTGTTCGACTCGGCGGGCTGACAGGGCGTCTCTTCCGCGAGCGCCGCAGCTGCCGACACTGATCGGACCAGGTCCAGTGGTGACCACAGAGCGCGGCCACCGATCATAGGGACCGAACCAGACGAACTGTAACCGGGGTCCATGACCAGCGGGGAAAGACCCGAAAACACCGTCTGCACAAGCTCGTTGACATCCTTCAGGCGAGAGTCGACGACCCTCACGACTCTCCGTCACCGCCGAATGTGAGACGGGGCCGTTCGTTTGACAGAGCTCCTTAATACGCGCGTCCCGGGTTGAGGCGGCCCTCGGGGTCGAAGACGGCCTTGATGCCGGTCATCAACGCCCGCTCGGTGGGGCCGAGTTGTGCGTCGAGGTAGCGTGTCTTGAGCGAGCCCACGCCGTGCTCGCCGGTGATCGTGCCGCCGAGAGCGAGCGCCGCTGCCACGATGTCGTCGAAAGCGGCACCGGCACGGTCGGCGGCGTCACGGTCGGTGGCGTCGTAGACGACGGTCGGATGCAGGTTGCCGTCGGCGGCGTGGCCGAAGGTGCCGACCAGCACGTCGTGGTCGGCGGCAATTCGCTCGATCGCGGCAAGCAAGTGGGGAAGGTCCTGGACCGCGACGCCGACGTCGTCGAGCAGCGTGGTGCCCAGCCTCTCCAGAGCCGGGTACACCATTCGTCTGGCCTGCATGAACATCTCGCCTTCCGCCGGGTCGGCGGTGTGCAGCGCCTCGGTGGCGCCACCGGCTTCGGCCAGCCTGGCACAGGTGGCGGCCTCCTGATCGGCGGACGGCCCGTCGCACTGGACGAGTACGAGTGCCCCGGCCGACTCGTCCAACCCCATACGTGTCAGGCGATTGACGGCACGAATGCAGGTGCGGTCCATGAGCTCCACCGCCGCCGGGTCAGCGACCGCCGCGATCCGCAGCACGGTGTCGACTGCCCGCTGGGGTGTCGGGAACGCGGCCACTACGGTCGCGGTGGCCGCCGGGAACGGTCGCAGTCGCACGGTGGCGTTCACGATCACCGCCAGGGTGCCTTCGGAGCCGACGAGCAGCCGGGTGAGGTCGAGCCCGGTGACATTCTTGCGGGTCGGCGGACCGGTACGGATCACGCGACCATCGGCGAGTACGGCCGTCAGCGAGGCGACATGGTCGGCGGTGACCCCGTACTTGGCGCAGCACATGCCGCCTGCGTTGGTCGCCAGGTTGCCGCCCATGGTGGAGATCGCCTTGCTTCCCGGGTCCGGCGGATACCACAGGCCGTGCTCGCGGGCGCGGGCGTCGAGATCGCCGGTGAGCACGCCCGGCTCGACCGTTGCCGTGCGGCCGGGCACGTCCAGGGCGAGGATCCGGTCCATCGCGGCGAGCGAGAGTACGACGCAGCCGTCGATCGCATTGGCCGCGCCGGCCAACCCGGTGCCGGCCCCCCGGGTCACCACCGGCGCGTGATGGTCGCCGGCTGTGCGCAGCGTGGTGATCACGTCATCCGTCGAGCGGGCGCGCACCACCGCCGCCGGGCGCCCCGCGGGAGCCAGCAGGCACTGGTCACGGCGGTAGGCCTCCATCGCGTCCCGGTCGGTGACCACCCGGCCCGGCAGCGCGGCGGCGAGGGCGGTGACGACGTCCGCGAGCACCTCGGTCATGGCGTCTCCGGCTCGTAGAAGCCGCGGATGTGAGCCACGACCAGCTCGGCGGCACGGTCGGTCTCGCCCGCGTCCAGCGCGTCGACGATCGCCTGGTGTTCGGCCAGCAGACGCCCGAGCACCGTGGCCGGATCGGCCACCGCGGCGAGCGCGTCGAGCAGGTAGCCGGCGATGCAGTCGCGCAGCACGCCGATGACGAAACCCAGCGCCTGATTACCGCCGGCGTAGGCGAGTTGCACATGGAAGTCCACGTCAGCGGCGTGGAAGGTGTGAATGTCGGCGTTCTCCACCGCTGCCGCCATGGTCACCAGGCAGGTCCGAGCCACATCCGGCACGGACGTGGTCTGCCGTATCGCCTCCGCCTCCAGCAGCGTGCGCAGCGCCACCAGGTCTGCCAGCGGGATCGCGCCGACCTGCAAAGCGGTGCTCAGCGCCAGGCCCGCCGCGCCGGCCGTGCGCTCGTGGGTGACGCGCGGACGCGCGGTGGAAACGGTGTCCGCGCCGCTGATCAGACCGTGCGCCTGCAACACCCGCAACGCCTCGCGAATGGTGGACCGCCCGACGCCGAAGGACTGGGCGAGTTCGGTTTCCGTGGGCAGCTCGGTGTCGGCGGGGAATGTGCCGTCCAGGATGGCCGCCCGCAGGCGCTGAGCCACGTCGAGGCTCAAGGGCACGCGCGATACCGGCGAGATCGTCATGCCGCACACGATAGCTCCTTGTCTGTTTGTCGGACAAGCAGCTATCGTGCTTCTCGCTGTGCTGCAGGACACAAGGCCTTTACCTCAAAGACGCGGAAATCAGGTGTCGCCATGACCGAGAAGCTCGAGCTCGACCCGGCCAAGACCGCAATCGTGCTCATCGAGTACCAGAACGAGTTCACCAGCGACGGCGGTGTGCTGAACGGGGCGGTCGCCGACGTGATGCAGCGCACCGGCATGCTTGCCAACACCGTCGCCCTGGTCGACGCCGCCCGGCAGGCCGGAGTGTCGATCATGCACGCGCCGATCACGTTCGCGGAGGGCTACGGTGAGCTGACCCGTCACCCGTACGGCATCCTCAAAGGCGTCGTGGACGGGAAGGCGTTCGTCAAGGGCACGTGGGGCGCGGCCATCGTCGACGAGCTGACTCCGGTGAACGGGGACATCGTCATCGAGGGCAAGCGCGGGCTCGACACCTTCGCCAGCACGAACCTCGATTTCATCCTGCGCAGCAAGGGCATCGACACGATCATCCTCGGCGGCTTCCTCACCAACTGCTGCGTGGAGTCGACCATGCGCACCGGTTACGAGCACGGCTTCCGGGTGATCACCCTGACCGACTGCGTCGCCGCCACCTCGCAGGAGGAGCACGACAACGCCATCTCCTACGACTTCCCGATGTTCTCGCTGCCGATGACCTCTGCCGACGTCATCGCCGCCCTGTAGTCCCGCCGTCGCCCCGCCCCGGGGGCTTGGCCGGCCAGAGTGCTCTCCCTCGGCTTCGGTCGCCCCGCCGTCGGTGGTCCTGACGCGAAGGCAGTTGACATCGCCTGGGGCGAACGGTGCGAGACCCACCGGCGCTCGTGCTCCAGGCGGTGTCCGACCGTCCTTCCGGGCATGTGGGGCGAGGCGGGCGGTGGAAAGGTCACGGCAGGTGATCAACGGCATTCTGGTGCGTCGGCGGTCCGGGTCCTCCCTCGGCGGGATCCACCCCCAGCGTTCGGGGAGTGGAACACCGTCCGCCGGCAGCACTGCGCAGCCTCGCCGGCCGCTGTGAGGCGGCCATACAGGCCGGCCGGCAGCCGATCCGCACAGCCGCCCGCCCCTTGTGCACCTCACTCACGGAGCGCGACATGCCATCTGACCGGATACGGGAGCTGATCAGGCGGGGCGCCGCGGTGGCTGCGCGCTCTCCGGAGGAGTGGCTGCGCGAGATCGAGGACGCCACTTTGTCGGCGGAGTACCTGCAAGCCCTGACCGATGACCCGGAGCTCACCGCTCAGATCCGCCGCACCAGCCGCGCCAACATCCTGCACTGGGCGAGGTGGAACGTGCACAGCCCAGGTGCTCAGGTGCCGGCGAACGTCGGCCCGGAAGCCTTGGCCACCGCCCGGGAACTGGTCCGCCGCGGACTGAACGACTCGGCCCTGCAGTCCTACCGCAGCGGTCAGAACGCGGCCTGGCTGCGCTGGATGTCGATCGCTTTCGAGCTGACGTCCGACCCCGCAGAGCTGCGGGAGCTGCTGGATGTCTCCAGCCGGTCGATCTCGGCGTTCGTCGACGCCACCATCGCCGCGGTCTCCGCACAGATCCAGGCGGAGCGCGACGAGCTGACCCGAGGTACGAATGCCGAGCGCCGAGAGCTGGTGACCTTGCTGGTCAACGGGGCGCCGATCCACCCGGACAGGGCCTCGGCCCGGCTCGGCTACCAGTTGGAGCAGACCCATACCGCGGCCGTCGTCTGGAGTGACGCCGCGGAGTCGGACCTGGGCGATCTGGAGCGCGCGGTCGACGCCCTGGCCAAAGACGCCGACGCGGCTCGCTTCCTCACTGTGACGGTCAGTGCCGCGATGCTGTGGGTGTGGCTGCCTTCCGCCACACCGCCGGCGACGAACCGGCTGGAGCAGCACCTGGACAGCCACCCCACTGCCCGGGCAGCCCTCGGCAGTACCGGGTACGGCGTAGAGGGCTTTCGCCGCAGTCACCTCAACGCCATGACCACGCAGCGCATGATGGCGCGCCTGCACACCGTCCGCCCTGTGGCCCGTTTCGAGACGGTCGAGATCCTTGCTCTGGTGACGCAGGAACCGCAACAGGCCGACCAGTTCGTCCGGCGGACCCTGGGCGGACTCGCCACGGCTGCGCCGGAGCTGCGTGAGGCGGTGGCCGCCTACATCCACGAGGAATGCAACGCCACCCGGGCGGCCGCCCGCCTCTTCACCCACCGAAACACCCTGCTGCGCCGGCTTGAGCGAGCCCAGCACCTCCTGCCCCACCCTCTGGCAGGGAACACGGTGCGCATCGCAGTCGCCCTCGACGTCCTGCACTGGCGCGGCGACGGATGAACCGGACTTGGGCCCGTGCCCGCCTGCTGGGACGGAAGGAGCGAAGCGTGGTTCCGGCGTGCGGCACATCGCCGGGTGCACAGTGCACCACCTGTCCCGAAGACGGGTGCTGATTACACCTTCCGACGTTCTGCGTGCGGCCGCAGCATGTAAGGGCGACGACGAACAGATCACTGGAGGGCCGCTCATGTCCGTCTCCGAGGCACCGCCAAGTACCGAGCACATCGATGTGCTGATCGTCGGTGCCGGCATCTCCGGCATCGGGGCGGCCCACTACCTGCAAAGCGAGCACCCGCAGCGCAGCTACGCGATTCTGGAGACGCGCGGCGCGCTGGGCGGCACCTGGGACCTGTTCCGCTACCCCGGCATCCGCTCGGACTCCGACCTGCACACCTTCGGCTACGCCTTCAAGCCCTGGGAAGAGGAGGCCATCGCCCGCGGCGACAGGATCCTCGCCTACCTGCACGAGACCGCTGCGGAAAACGGCATCGACAAGAAGGTGCGCTTCCACCACACGGTGCGCAGCGCTGCCTGGTCGAGTACCGAGGCTCGCTGGACGGTCGAGGTCGAGCGCACCGACACCGGCGAACGGCTGAGCCTGTTGTGCAAATGGCTGTTCTGCGCCGGCGGTTACTACCGCTACGACCAGGGGTACACCCCGCACTTCGAGGGCATCGAGCGGTTTGAGGGCCTGATCGTGCACCCGCAGCACTGGCCCGAAGACCTCGACTACCGCGGCAGGCGGGTCGTGGTGATCGGCAGCGGCGCCACGGCGGTCACCCTCGTGCCGGCCATGGCGGGCGCGGCCGCCCATGTGACGATGCTGCAGCGCACCCCCACCTACGTCTTGCCCGTCCCTTCCACGGACAAGATCGCCCACCTCCTGCGCAAGGTCCTGGGCCGACGCCGCGGGTATGCGTGGACACGGCGCAAGAACGTCGCCCAGCAAGCCGCGATCTGGCGGTTCTGCCAGCGCTTCCCGCGCAGCGCCCGGCGGCTGATCCGCTGGGTCAACACCCGCCAACTGCCCAAGGACTATCCGGTCGAGGAGCACTTCAACCCGCCCTACGACCCGTGGGACCAGCGTATGTGCGTGGTGCCGGACGGCGACCTCTTCGAGGCGCTGCGCAACAGCAGTGCCTCGATCGTCACCGACCGGATCGACACCTTCACCGAACGCGGCATCCGCCTGTCCTCCGGGCGCAGGCTGGAAGCCGACATCATCGTGACCGCGACCGGGCTGAACGTGCAGGCACTCGGTGGTATCCAGCTCACCGTCGACGGAACGAAGGTGCACCTGCCGGACAAGGTCGCGTTCAAGGGCATGATGCTGTCCGGGGTACCCAACTTCTCGTTCGCGGTCGGCTACACCAACTCCTCCTGGACACTGAAGGTCGGCCTACTGTGCGAGCACTTCTGCCGCCTGCTCGACTACATGGACGCCCACGGCCACACCATCTGCTGCCCGGAGCTGAGCGACCCCGACATGCCCACCCGCCCGCTACTCGACTTCGAAGCCGGCTACATCAAACGGGCCATCGACCACCTGCCGCGCCAAGGCGCCAAGGAACCGTGGCTGATGTCGATGGACTACCAGGCCGACGTCAAACTCCTGCGGGAAGACTCCGTAGAGAACGAAAACCTCCGCTTCTCCTCCCCTGCCACGGCCGCCCGCACGGCGCACGGCCTGCAGGCGACGGCACACCGGGGACCATGACCGGGTCGACGTCCGCGGCTTGGAGATGCTGTGGGCCGACTCGGCCACCGCTGCTGCCTCACCGGGCCAGGTACGCACCGCAATGGCCGTGACTCCTCCCCCTCATGAATGAGGGGGCTTCTCGCTATGCTGG
This sequence comes from Streptomyces sp. NPDC058145, assembly GCF_042884245.1. Lineage (NCBI taxonomy): Bacteria > Bacillati > Actinomycetota > Actinomycetes > Kitasatosporales > Streptomycetaceae > Streptomyces > Streptomyces sp. NPDC058145. The sequence goes on from NZ_JBHVUH010000033.1 coordinate 30,156, forward strand.
GTTGGCGTCGCGACGGACCAGCCCGGCCCGTAGAACGTTCAGGGCGCCCACCGTGTCCGCGTGCGCGCTGTGGCCGCACGAAACGCAGTGGAACTTCTCCT
>NZ_JBHVUH010000034.1:0-28492 GCF_042884245.1 Streptomyces sp. NPDC058145
ATTTTTCGGGGGGGCTCGGTTTTTTTTTTATGCCCCTGGCCGGGGGGGGGCCCCGCCCGGCGCCGCGTCGTGCCCGCGTCGCCGGGCCCGACGCGGATGTCCGTGGGCCGGCCGCGGCTGCGGCCGGCCGGCGGACGACCGCCGTCAGGGCGCTCCGCGTTCCGGGTCCTCGGTGATGTGCATGGCCGCCTCCTCCGCCCCGGCCGCTCCCCCGTCGATCCCCACGTCGGAGGCCACCTCCTCCTTCGTGGTGTCGGTGTGGGCGCCCTCGTCGGGGGCGACCAGGCGGCCCGCTCTGGCGTCGCCCGCCTCCGGGTCGACCGGTTCGCCCTCGCCCCCGGGGAGGTCGCCGGTCGCGTCGCCCGCCGGTGTCTCCACGTCCGGCACCTCCTGGCGGAGCCGCTCGTCGAGCGTCTCACCCTCGTGCTGCTCGGCGGCGGTGGTGCCGTACTTGGTGACGCCCAGGGGCCGCTCGGGCGGGGAGTAGCCCTCGTCGAGGACGTCGTCGTAGCCGCGCTCGTCCACGGCGTCCTGCAGGTCCAGGGGGCCGGCGTCCGCCTGTTCCTCGTTCGTCCCGGTGGGCTGGTAGGCGTCGTCCGCCATCGGGCTTCCGCCTGCCTGCTGATCGCTCATCGTCGCCTCCGTCTCGGCACTCCTCGGTCCCGGTCCGCGTTTCCCGCAGGTCGCGTACCTAACCTCGCTCGTCGCCCCTGACGCCGTCAGACGGACCATCCCTTTCGTCGGCTCCACCAGGCCGGCCACCGCGAGCGCACCACCGCCGGGGCCACCGCGCCACACACCTTCCCGCCCCTGCCCCGCCGCAGTGCGAGCCACTCGAGGGCGCCGCGTGGGTTCGTCGGTGCCACCGGGCCCCGGTCGCGCCCGGCTCCCGCACCAGGTCGAACAGGGCCGACCGATCCCGGCGTCGGTAGCGGCTGCGATACGAATGTGAGCACCGCTGATCCCTCCCGGGGTGCCGGCAGCGGAAGGCGCCGGCAGCGCAGTGTGCCGCCGGCCCGGGCTCGCGCGCCACGGGTCACCCGGGGAATCGTCGTGATCTTGACGCGGCGCGGGTCAGGGGCCGGCCCTCGGCACGGCGTAGTAGAGGCGCTGTCCGGTGAGTGGGACGGAGGGCCAGGTGCGGGCGTACCCGGGTGGGCGGGAGCCCGTGGGCACCAGTGTGGCCACGGGGGTGTGGCGGGCGGTGCGGGCGATCGTCCCGGCCGTGGTGTTGGCGTTGTGGCCCGACGTCGCCGCCGAGGAACAGCCGGCGTAGAACGCGACCGGGATGGCCTCCTGTCCGGTGAGCAGACAGGGCGGGCGGACGCCGAGCCGGTGCAGGGTGGCGGCGGTGCGGGACCAGTCGCGGTGGGCGGCGGTCGTGCGGCTGACGACGGCGGTCAGGACGGCCAGTTGAACGGCGAGGTGGACGGCGAGGCCCAGCGCCACCAGGGTCGCGGCCACCGTCCGCCGGGCCCCCGGTCGCATGGTCAACGGATGGAGCAGGGCCTCGGCGACGGGGATCGCGAGCAGGGCGTACGCCGGGAGCAGGAAGCGGGGCGCGGCGTAACCGATCATGAACAGGTAGGGGAAGGCGGCGGTCGCACCGCAGGCGAGCGGCAGCAGGGTGGGCGCGGCCCGCCGGGCCCGGACCGCGATCGCCAGGCCGAGCCCGGCGGCCAGGGGCAGCGCGAACCACCAGGCGGTGACCAGCGGGTGGGGCAGCGCGCCCGTGCAGGGCCGGCACAGGGCCCGCCCGCCGAGGCTGCGGAGCTGGTCGACGACGGCCACGCGCAGGCCCAGTCCGCCCTGGATCGCCGATCCGTCGGCCAGGCGCCGGGCGAGCCCGCCGTAGCCGGCATACGCCTCGATCACCCATTCGAGGGCCCCGGCGGCGAGTCCCGCGAGGAGGGCGAGGAGGGGCCGCCAGTGGCGGCGCGGCAGGCCGAGGGCGAGCAGCGGCAGGGCGGCCCAGACCGCGTCCATCGGCCGCATCCAGGCCATCAGCGCGCCGCTCGCGGCCAGGCCCCACAGCGCGGCACGGTCCCGGTGGTCCGCGCGGGCCCGCAGGAAGCAGGCGACGGCGGCCAGGGCGCCGACTGCGACCCAGTAGTTGGGCATGGCCTGGGGGCCGTAGAACAGGGTCACCCAGAGGGAGGCGAACAGTGCTCCGGCGAGGGCGAGGACGCGGTCCGGGAACAGGCCGCGCCAGGCCCGCAGGGCCAGGTACAGGGCGACGCCGGACAGGAGGGCGAGGTGGATCCGCAGCAGGACCGTGGAGGAGGACCAGGCCGCCACGGGCGCGACGAGCAGGGAGACGCCGCGCGCGCGGGGCGCGCTGAAGAAGGCCGCGGGAGCGTGTCCGGAGACCTGGCTGACGTACACCGTCTCGTCCCAGCCGAGGCCCATGCCGGGCCGGACGAGCAGCAGTTGGGCCAGAGTGAAGGCCGCGGCGACGGCGGCGAGCGGCGGGGCGAGGCGGGCGTGCCGGGCGGGGCCGGTTCCTCGGGCTCGGGCGGACTCGCGGCGCGTGCGCGCACGCCGGGCCGCCTCGCGTGTCGCGTGTGCGCTGCCGGCCATGGTCACCTCTCGCTCGGGCAAAACATGGCCAAACTAACGCGAACCACCCTGCCCTGCCCGGCGGACCGGGCCGTCCGGCCGACGGCCCTACGCGCTGTAAGGTTGGGGCATGGCTGGCAGAGGGTCCCGCGACCGGGCGGAGCGGCGCAGCGCCGGGGAGCTGGAGCACGAGGTGCTGGCCGCACTGTGGGCCGCCGACCGGCCGCTGACCCCGGCGGAGGTGCAGGCCGGGATCGACGGGGCGCTCGCCTACAACACGGTGCACACCATCCTCAAGCGCCTGTACGACAAGGGTCTGGTGCTGCGGGACGCCGAAGGCCGGCGCGGCGCGTACCGGGCGGCGAAGGACGCGGCGCAACTGACCGCCGAGGCGATGCACGAGGCGCTGGACCGAGGGCCGGACCCGATCGGCGCGCTCCGGCGGTTCGTGACCGGTCTGAGCGCCGAGGAGGAGCGGGCGCTGCGCGAACTGCTCACCGCGGACGGCGCCTGAGGTCCGGCGGGCACGGCCCGCCGGACCGGCGCTCAGCGGGCGTGCGGCGCCCGGTGCGCGGGCTGCCCCGGGGCGGAGCGCGGACCGACCGGCGGCACCGCGCGGACGGCCGGCTCGTCGGCGCTGACCGTCAGCGCCTCCCCGTGGTGGTGGAGCCTGAGCGGGGGCCCGGCGAGGAGCGTGTAGGTGGCCTTGTCGGCGCCGATCTCCACGCGCAGGCGGCGGGTGCGGTACTGCAGGTGGAAGGCCACCCGGCGCAGCCGCTCCGGGAGGCGGGGCGTGAACCGCAGTCCCTCGCCGTCGCGGCGCATCCCGCCGAATCCCGCGACCAGCGCCATCCACGTACCGGCCAGCGAGGCGATGTGCAGCCCGTCCCGGGTGTTGTGCTCCAGGTCCGCGAGGTCCATCAGGGCCGCCTCGGCCGTGTAGTCGTAGGCGAGCCGCAGATGGCCGGCCTGGGCGGCGATGACCGCCTGGACGCAGGCGGACAGGGAGGAGTCGCGCACGGTCAGCGGCTCGTAGTAGGCGAAGTTGCGGGCGACCTGCTCGTCGTCGAAGGAGGCGCCGCAGGTGTACATCGCCAGCACCAGGTCGGCCTGCTTGACGACCTGTTTGCGGTAGAGGTCGAAGTAGGGGAAGTTCAGCAGCAGCGGGTACTGCTCGGGGCGGGTGCCGGCGAAGTCCCAGCGCTGGTAACGGGTGAAGCCGGCGTGCTGCTCGTGCACTCCGAGTTCGTCGTTGTAGGGGATGTGGATGGCCTCGGCGGCGTCCCGCCAGGCCGCGCTCTCCTCCTCGTCGACGCCGAGGCGCTGCGCCTCGCGCGCGTGCCGCTCGACGAAGTCCGCTGCCGCGAGCAGGTTCTGACGTGCCATCAGGTTGGTGTACGTGTTGTCGTCGGCGACCGCGCTGTACTCGTCGGGGCCGGTGACGCCGTCGATGTGGAAGACGCCGTGGTGGTCGTGGTGGCCCAGCGAGCGCCACAACCGGGCCGTCTCCACCAGCAGCTCCACCCCCGCCTCGCGCTCGAAGTCCAGGTCGCCGGTGGCCTCGACGTAACGCAGGACGGCGTCGGCTATGCCGGCGTTCACGTGGAAGGCCGCGGTCCCGGCCGGCCAGTAGGCCGAGCCCTCCGCGCCCTGGATGGTCCGCCAGGGGAACGCGGCGCCGCCGAGCCCGAGTTGGGCGGCGCGTTCGCGGGCCTCGTCCAGGGTGTTGTGCCGCCAGCGCAGCGCCTCGGCGACGGCCTCGGGGGCGGTGTGGGTGAGGACGGGCAGCACGAACATCTCGGTGTCCCAGAAGGCGTGCCCGTCGTAGCCGGAGCCGGTGAGCCCCTTGGCGGGTATCGCCCGCTGCTCGGCGCGGGCCCCGGCCTGCAGCACGTGGAAGAGCGCGAACCGTACGGCCTGCTGGATCTCCTCGTCGCCGTCCACCTCGACGTCCGCGCGGTCCCAGAAGTCGTCCAGGTGGGCCCGCTGGTCGTCCAGCAGTCCCTGCCAGCCGTCGTGCGCGGCGGCCGCGAGGGCCGCGTCGACCTGGTCGGCCATCGCGGGCAGCGAGCGGGTGCCTGACCAGCCGTGGGCGACCAGCTTCTCCACCCGCAGCGTCTGGCCGGGCTCCAGGACGGAGGTGACGGTCAGCCGGGCCACGTCGATGTCGCTCTCGCTGCGGGTCGTGGTGCGGCCGGGACCGGTGACCACGTGATCGGCGGCCACCGCCACCCTCAGCCCGCTGCGCCGGGTACGGTGCACCAGCCGCAGCCGGTCGCCGGAGGCGAAGCCGTCCTCCTGCTCCAGCGGCGACTGCAGGGCCATCGCCGCGCGCGGATCGCCGTTCGCCCCGGGCAACTGCTCGTTGGCGACCAGCTCCGACTGGATCACCACCCGGCTGCGGCTGCCGACCGCCTCCACCTCGTAGGCCACCGCGGCGACCGCCCGCTGGGTCAGCGACACCAGCCGGGTCGAGCGCACCCGGACCGTGGAGCCGGCCGGGGACGTCCACTCGCAGGTGCGCTCCAGCACCCCGCGGCGCAGGTCCAGCACCCGCTCGTGCCGGACGAGCCGGCCGTAGCGCAGGTCGAACGGCTCGTCGTCGACCAGCAGTCTGATGACCTTGCCGTTGGTGACGTTGATGACCGTCTGCCCGGACTCCGGGTAGCCGTAGCCGGCCTCGGCGTACGGCAGCGGGTGCAGCTCGTGGACCCCGTTGAGGTAGCTGCCGGGCAGGCCGTGCGGTTCGCCCTCGTCCAGGTTGCCGCGCCAGCCGACGTGCCCGTTGGACAGCGCGAACACCGACTCGCTCTGCGCGAGGACGTCGAGGTTCAGGTCCGTCTCACGCACAACCCACGGCTCGACCGTGTACGACCGGTGGGTGATCACCGCTTGCCTCCCAGCTCGGCGAGGTCCTTGACGACGACGCTCGCGCCGTGCGCGTACAGCGCGTCGCCCTGCCCGGTCCGGTCGACGCCGACGACGTAGCCGAAGCCGCCCGCCCGGCCCGCGTCCATGCCGGCCAGCGCGTCCTCGAAGACGGCCGCCCCGGCCGCCCCGACGCCCAGGTCGCGGGCGGCGGCGAGGAAGGTGTCGGGGTGGGGCTTGCCCGGCAGTTTCCGCTCGGCGGCGACGACACCGTCGATGCGCACGTCGAAGAAGTGCTCGGCGCCGACGGCCCGCAGCACGTCACGGCAGTTGGCGCTGGAGGAGACGATCGCGGTGCGCAAGCCCGCGGCGCGGACCGCCTCCAGGTAGCGCAGGGTGCCCTCGTAGGCCTCCACGCCGCCGGTGCGGATCTTCTCCAGCAGCAGGACGTTCTTGCGGTTGCCGAGGCCGTGCACGGTGCCGGCGTCCGGCGGGTCGTCGGCACCGCCCTCGGGCAGGTGGATGCCGCGCGAGTCCAGGAAGGCGCGGACCCCGTCGGCGCGCGGGCGTCCGTCGACGTACTCGTCGTAGTCGGCGACCTCGTCGAACGGCCGTCCCCGTTCGCCCTCGTAGGCGCTGAGGAAGGCGTCGAAGGTCTCCTTCCAGGCGGCCGCGTGCACGACGGCCGTCCTGGTGACGACCCCGTCGAGGTCGAAGAGGCAGGCCTGGATGGTGTCGGGCAGACCGAGCTGAGTCATACTCAGCACTGTTCCCCATGAGGCGCCGTCCAGTGGGTGGCGAGCACCACACCAGCAATACTTTCGCACCTTCTCACCGGGGTCTCACCCGCCGGGCGCGGGTGACAGACTCTGCGGTGTGCCGCTGACCTTCGACGACCTCCTCGTCCGCGCCCGCGCCCTCACCAGGGACGGGCGGCGCGCCGTCCTCGGTGTCACGGGTGGCCCGGGCGCCGGCAAGACGACGCTGGCCGAGCACCTGGTACAGGCCCTGAACGCGGGCGGGCCGCCCTGGGTGGCCCATGTGCCGATGGACGGCTTCCATCTGGCCGACGCCGAACTGGACCGGCTGGGCCGCCGGGACCGCAAGGGCGCGCCGGACACGTTCGATGCGGCCGGGTACGCGGCCCTGCTGCGGCGGCTGCGCGAGGAGACCGGCGAGGTGGTGTACGCGCCCGGGTTCGAGCGGGTGCTGGAGCAGCCGATCGCGGGCTCGATCCCGGTGCCGCCGAGCGCGCGTCTGGTGGTGACGGAGGGCAACTACCTCCTGCTGCCGGAGGGTTCGTGGGCGCGGGTGCGGTCGTGCCTGGACGAGGTGTGGTTCTGCGAGATCGACGAGGAGGAGCGGATCCGGCGGCTGGTCGCCCGGCACCTGGAGTTCGGCAAGGAGCAGGAGGCGGCGGTGGCCTGGGTGCTGGGCACGGACCAGCGCAACGCCGACCTGATCGCGACGACGCGGGACCGGGCGGACCTGGTGGTGCCGGCCGGCGCGCTGCCCACGCCGTAGGCGGTGCCGGCGGCGGACGGCGCGGTTGAACCGCGGCGGGCCGCGGGCCGTACCCGTGTGCGGGGCGGAAGGTCAGCCGGTGCGGCCCGGGCAGCGGTGACGCCCCGGTGGCGGGAGCGGTGCGGATGACGGCGCGCGAACAGCACGGGGCCGGCCCGGGCGGTGCGGTCCTGGCACCGGAGGCCCCCGGTGACGGCGGCCCCGGGCGCGGCCCTGCGCGGCCGGGCGGGCTCGCCGGACTGTCGCGCCACCGGCGTCTGCTGGTGCCGCTGCTGGTGGTGCTGCTGCTGGCCCAGATGGCGGCCGCGATGGTCACCACGGCCGTCCAGCAGACGCCCACCATCGACGAGCCCGTGTACGTGGCGACGGCCACCGACTACCTGCGCGAGCACCGGGTGCGTTACAACCCCGAGCATCCGCCGCTCGGCAAGCTGCTGATCGCGGGTGGGGTGGCGGTGGCGGACCCGCGCTACGACCAGGCGTACTCCGGCACCCAGGGCGAGGTGGGCCGGCATCTGCTGTACGAGTCGGGCAACGACCCCTGGCGGCTGATGTGGTGGGCGCGGCTGCCGGTGATCGCGCTGACCCTGCTGTTCGGTCTGGTGGTGTTCGCGTTCGCGCGGGACGTGGCGGGCACGAAGGGCGGCTTGGCGGGCCTGGCGCTCTTCGCCTTCTCCCCCGATGTGATCGCGCACGGCTCGCTGGCCACGCTGGACGTGCCGGCGGCGGGTTTCGTGCTGACGTCGGCGTGGCTGGTGTGGCGGGCGCGGCGCCGGCCCCGGATGTGTCTGCCGCTGTCCGGCATGGCGCTGGGGGCGGCGGTGGCGACGAAGATGAGCGCGCTGCCGGCCGTCCCGGTGGTGATGCTGCTGGCGGTGCTGTCGGTGTGGGGCGCCGGCCGCCGCGGGAGGGTGCTCCGGGGGGCCGCGGCCGCGGCGGTCGTGGCGGTGGCGGCGGTCGCCGTGGTCTGGGCGGCGTATCTGGCGGTCGATCCGCGGCTGCGGTTCGACCCCGCCGAGCCGGTGCCGGCCGTGCACGGGCTGCGCGGGCGGGTCACGGACCTGCTGCCGCTGCCGCCCGCGTACCGGGCCGGGATGCGGGTGCAGTTCGGTTTCGAGAACCAGCACTGGCAGGGCTTTCTGTTCGGGCACCTGTACACGGGCTCGCGCTGGTACTACCTGCCGGCCGCGCTGCTGGTGAAGACGCCGCTCGGGCTGCTGGCGCTGGGCGCGGCCGGTACCGTCCTGGCCGTAACGGTGCGGCGGCTGCGGCCCGGGGCGCCGTATCTGCTGCTGCCGCCCGCGGTCCTGCTGGCGGCGGCGATGACGGGCTCCCGCGACCTCGGCACCCGGTACGCGGTGTTCGTGCCGGTGTTCCTCGCGGTGGCGGGGGCGTGCGTGCTCACGGTGCGCCGGCATCGGACCGGTGTACCGGTGGGGCTGCTGGTGCTGCTGGTGGCGGTGAGTTCGCTGCGAACCTTCCCGTACTACCTGCCGTACGCCAACGAGGCGTTCGGCGGTCCGGCGCACACGCACCGGCTGCTGCACGACTCCAACGTGGACTGGGGTCAGGACCTGGGCCGGCTCGCCGACCGGCTGCGGCGGCGGTACCCGGGCGAGCGGGTGTGGCTGGTGTACAAGGGCAGCGGGGTGCCGTCGTACTACGGGATCACCGCCGGCGATCCGCGCGGGGTGGCGCCGGAGCGGGTGCACGGGCTGCTGGCGGTGTCCGACTCGGCGGCCGCCAAGGCGCGCGGCAGGCTGGCGGAACTGATCGGCTCAAGCCGTCCGGTCGGCGAGGTCGGGCATTCGATCACCTTGTACCGGCGGTGAGCCCGCAGTCCCGTAAACCCCCTGCTCATGACGGCAGGTGAGCTATGTTGAGTGGTCGTGGGAGACAATGGAGACGGACCGGTGCCCTCGCCGCAGCAGGCACGCGCCCAGGCATCAGCGATCACCTCGGGCAAGACCGTGCCGGAGGCCGAGGCGTCACCGACCTCCCGGCTCAGGGAACTCTTCGACGGCCCGCAGCTGTCGCCGGGGCAGCGCCGGGTGGCCCAGTACCTGATCGAGCACATCACCGAGGCCGCGTTCCTGTCGATCACCGAGCTGGCGGACCGCGTCGGCGTCAGCCAGCCGTCCGTCACCCGCTTCGCGGCCGCCGTCGGATTCAGCGGCTACCCGGCGCTGCGGGAGAAGCTCCAGTCGATCGCGCTCAGCAGCCTGGCCGGCGGGCCGGGCGAGGAGAACCGGGCCAACGAGCTGCAGGCCGCCGTGGACGCCGAGATCCAGAACCTGGAGAACCTGCGCCGCGACGTCGCCGACCCCGACCGGGTGATCCACGTCGGCCGGGAGCTGTCCCGCTCCACCCCGCTGACCGTCCTGGGCCTGCGCATCTCCGTGTCGCTGGCCGAGTACTTCGGCTACGCCGCCCGCCGCATCCACCCCGACGTGCGGCTGGTGACGCGCGGCGGCAGCGTGGTCTACGACACCCTGCTGCAGGCCCGCGAGGCGGGCGGCACCTGGGTGCTGGCGTTCTCCATGCCACGGCACGCGCAGGAGACGCTCACCGCGCTCCGGGTGGCCCGGGAGGCGGGACTGAAGGTCGCCCTGATCACCGACCTGGCGCTGGGCCCGCTGGCCGAGGAGGCCGACATCGTCTTCGCCACCGGCACCGGTTCCCGGCTGGTGTTCGACTCCTACGCCGCGCCCGGCGTGCTGGCCGCGGCGATCCTGCAGGCCATGACCGACGCCGATCCCGAGCGCACCCAGGCCCGGCTGGAGAAGTACGAACAGGGCGCCGATCAGCAGCACTTCTTCCTCAAGGACTGAACCTTCCGCCCGGGGTCCGATCCACGCCAGATCTTCCCGCCGCGCGCCACCGGCGCGGAAATCCTTCGCCGTACGGGGATCATTCACCGCATACCGCGCATGAATGTTTTCATACGTCTTGCCAAGCCGACGGCATATATAAATACTGCTCACGGATCGCACCCGGCGCACTCCGGGACGGTCCGCCCCCGCGGGCCCACCGCCCGCGACACCGCCCCGAGAAGGACGACGTACCGCATGCGCATGCAAGCCCGCCCGACGCGCCGGTTCCCGTCGTCCGGGGCTCCCGCTCGGACATCCCAAGCCGCCGTTCCCTACCCACGTCGGCGACCGGGATGTCCGGTGGCGCACCGCCCAGGCGGCGCGCCCGTGGCGGCCCCGGTCATCCCCTAGGCCGGGGCCGCCCCAACCGGCGGACCACCCTCATGACGCCGCACACCGGAAGCGAAGACCCATGCCCCTGACCACCACGCGCATCAGTCCCGACTGGCCCTGCCAGGTCAAGATGCCGGGCACCTACGACTGGGAACGCTCGGCGGCCAGGTGGCTGCGCGAACTGATCCCGGCGCGCTACGGCAGCTACCCGGCGATGATCCGGCATCCCGTCCTGCTCGCCCGCCACGCGCAGATCCAGGTCCACCAGGAGATCCGGGTGGCCCGGACCGCGCTGCAGACGGCCCGGGCCGAACTGCCGGTCCTGGGCCTGCCGGAGTCGGTCATCGAACACACGATCAAGCTGTACGCCGCCGAGGTCATGCAGCTCCAGCACATCGCGCGCAGTGTCCGCGCGGTCAGCGAGGCGCTGGCCGGACGCGGCACCGGCCGCTGACCGCCCGGCGCACCGGCCGGCCCCCGCCGGACCATCCGTTTCGGCCGATACGTCCGCCCCGGCGAGTGGGAAAAGCGGATGCGGCAGACGAGTGATCGAACGGGCCGGGATGTGCGATGCTCATCGCGTGACGAGCGAGCCCGTGCCCCCCGTGGACCCCGGCACGCGCGCCGATGTGGCGGCGCTGGCCAGAGTAGTGGCCCGGCAGCGCGCGGAACTGGAGCGGCTGCGGGACCAGGCCGCGACGTCGGCCCTGCTGGAGCGGGCCACGGGCGCCCTGATGGCGGCGACCGGCTGCTCCCCCGACGCCGCGCACGACGAACTGCTGCGGGGCGCCAAGACCGGCAACCGTACGCTCCTCGAGGAGTGCTGGCTCACCCTGGGCGCCCTCCTGCCGGCCAAGCGGGCCGCCGCGAGTGCGGGCCAGCCGCCGGCCGCCGGCCGCTGGGACCCCCCGGTCGCCGGCACCGGCGACTTCGCCGAAGTGCTGGCCCGCCTCGGCCGGGCCCTGGTCCGGGTCGGCTCGCCGCAGGAGCTGGCCGGATGTCTGCTGGAACACCTGGCGCCCGAGGTGGGCGCCGACGCCGTGATGCTCTACGCACGGCTGCCCGGGGGCGGGCTCGAACTGCTCGGGCACGCGGGTGTCGAGCCGACCCTCGCCGCGCAGTGGCACCACGTGCCGCCCGTGTCCGGTGTCGCCCCGCTCGAAGCCCTGCGGGCCGGCGAGCCGCGCTGGCTGGAGGATCCGGCCGCGGACCGGGAGCATTACCTGCTGATCGGCGAACCGCCCGAGCGCTGGCCGTCGCGGGCCTGGCTGCCGGTGCCGGCCGGGGACACGGCCGGCGTCGCCCTCGGTGTGCTGCGCCGGCAGGACGGCCCCTTCGAGGCAGGTGAGCGGGAACTGCTGCGGGCCGTGGCCCGGCTGTGCGCGGGCCGGCTGCGCGCCTTCGACGCCCCGCCGGAACGCCCCGACGACGCCGTCACCCGGACCGTGCAGACGATGCTCGACGCCCTGCCCGGGGCGGCGATCCTGCTGACCCCGCTGCGCTCCGCCTCCGGCGAGGTGGAGGACTACCGCATCGACGCCGCCACCCCCGACGCGGTCGACGTGTTCGGCCGGACGGGCCGGGACATGGTCGGCAGCCACATCCTGGAGAGCTATCCGACCGTCGCGGGCGAGCCGTTGTGGCACGGTTACCTGAACGCCCTCACCACCGGGACGGCGTTCGAGAGCGAGCCGTTCGCCTACCAGGACATCACCGACGCGGTGCCCGTGAGCGGCACCTACTCGGTACGGGCGGCGCCCCTCGGCGACGGGCTCCTGGTGTCCTGGCTGCGGCACGACCCGGCGGAGCTCCAGGAGCAGCGGCTGTCGGACGTCCAGCGGCTCGGCAACCTCGGCTGGGCCAACTGGAACCTGGTCAGCGAGGAGATCGCCTGGTCCGCGCAGGTCTTCGCCGTGCTCGGCCGAAACCCCGCGCGCGGACCGGTCGCCCTGGAAGGGCTGCCCGGGCTCGCGCTGCCCGAGGACGCGCCCGCCCTGGACCACGCGATCAGCGAACTCGCCCGGCGGGCGAAGCGGTTCGACGTGCCGTTCCGGATCCAGGGCCCGCGGGGCGTACGGCACCTCCGGATGGTCGCGGAGGCCGTGACGGAACCGGACGGCACCCTCGCCGAGGTGCACGGCTTCGTACAGGACCTCACCGCGCAGCGCAGCGCCGAACTCGCACTCGCCGAGAGCGAACGCGCGATGCTGCTGCAGCGCGGGGTCCTGCAGGCCGAGCGGGCGCTGGCCACCCGGCTGCAGCACGCGCTGCTGCCGCTGCCCAGCAAGCCGGTCCAACTGGCCGGGCTGCGCATTGAGGTCGCCTATCTGCCCGCCCAGTCAGGCGTCCACGTCGGCGGCGACTGGTTCAGCGCCATAGAACTCCCCGAGGAGGCCGCGCTGTTCGTGGTCGGTGACGTGGCCGGTCACGGCGTCGGCGCGGTGGCGACGATGGCCCAGCTCCGGTTCACCGCCAAGGGCATGGTCAGCACGGGCTCCTCGCTGACCGGCGCGCTCGCGCGGCTGAACCAGCTCCTGCTGCAGTCCCGGGACGCCCGGTCCACGGCCACCATGGTGCTCGCCCGCTACGAGCACGCGACCCGGGTCCTCTCCTGGACCCAGGCCGGCCATCCGCCGCCGCTGCTCGTGCGCGACGGCGAGGTGCACTACCTCGACCGCCCCCGCGGCATGCTGCTCGGCGCGAGCACAACCCCCGTCTACGAGTCGGCCGAGATCCGCCTGGAGCCCGGGGACCGGCTGCTGCTGTACACCGACGGCCTGGTGGAACGCCCTGGTGAGGGCCTCGACGCGGGCCTCGCCCGGATGGCCGAGGCGGTGCTCGCCCACGAGTGCGGCGCCGACGGGTCGCTGGAGGCGCTGCTCGCCGCGATGCTGCCGGGCGAGCGACGGGACGACGTGTGCGTGCTGGACATCCGGATGCCGCTGGAGGACGAGTAGCGGGGTCCGGCTTTCCGGCCGTCCATGCGTGCCGCCGGTTCAGTCCACCGGATGCCCGGGCTCGATCCGTTTCGCGCCGGACAGCCGGAGCAGGGGCCCGCCCGGTCCCTCGCCCCCCTGTACCGGATCGAGGACGAAGCCGACGTGGTCGCCGCCGTCGGTGCGGTGCAGGATGGTGCCGACGAACCAGGCCGCCGTGTCCCGCAGCACGACGGCACCGTCGGGCCCCTCCCGCCAGGACACCCGCGCGAACTTGTCGACCTCGTCGCCGGTCTCGCCGCCGAAGATCTCCAGGTGTTCCCGCTGGTCGCCGGTGAGCAGATGCACGGCGAGGCAGCGTGCGGCCCGGGCGACCTCATAGGTTCGGTTGGCCTTGGACAGCCACACCGCGAACCGCGGCGGCCGCATGGAGCACTGCGAGGCGAAGCCCACCAGACAGCCGGCCCGCTCACCGCCCGCCGCGGCCGTCACCACGCACAGGTCGGGATCCAGCCGCCGGAAGAAGCCCTTCACGTCCGTCATGCCACCCAGCTCCCGTCCGCACCGTCGCCCTGCCCGCCTCCGTCGCGGACGCCCGCCGCAGGCCTCGGGTGTGGTGAGGGTGCCCCGGGCGCGCGGAGCCGAACCAGGGGCGGGTGCGAGCGGGTGCCGGCGCCGCCGGGTCAGCCGTCGGCGCCGGGGACCGTCCGGGACTCCAGTGCCCGGCGGGTGTCGTCGCCGTAGACGCCGGTCTCGTCGCCACTGATGCCGTACCAGAGCTGGAAGCGGGCCACGGCCTCGGTGAGCACGGCGTCGTAGGTGCCGCTGGTGGAGCCGTCGCGGTAGACGTCGGGGACGCGCAGCAGACGCTGCTGCAGTTCACTGACCTCGGGACCGGTGTCGCCCTGCCGGAGGGTGCCGGGGCCGTCCGGGTCGGCGGAGGGCGTGCCCCCGGGAGCGGCCGGGGCCGGGGAGGCCGGGGCCGGGGAGGCCGGGGCCGATGTGGCGGGCTGGGAAGGCCGGGGGGCCGCGGTGGCGCCCTGGCGGGCGGGGAGCAGCAGGGCGCAGCCGAAGCCCACGAGCGCGGCCGCGCCGACCGCCAGGGCGACGGCGGCACGGCGTCGTCCGGCGCTGGGGCCACCGGGTCGCGGGGCGGCCGGGACGGGCGGCAGCTCCTGGGTCTCGTCCTCGGCGGTGCGGGGCGCCCCGGGCGCCGTGCCGCCCGGCCCGGGTGCCGTCCCGAAGGACTCGTACGCCTGCCGCCCGGACGGCCCAGGCCCGTTCGGTCCCGGCCCGTTCGGCGGGGGTTCCGGGTGCATCTCCCGCATCAGTTCCGCGAGGGCGTCGAAGCGGCGCGGGCGCAGGACGCGGACCGGCTCCAGAACCGGTCCGGGGTGCGGCTGTTCAGGGTCGGGCGGTGTCGGCACCCTGGCTCTCCTTCCGTCCCGTGCGGACGCACGTCCGCGGTCCCCGGCGTGAGATACGGCGGGGACGGCGGCCCCGTTCAGGCTGGGACGGGCGCCTGCTGGACGAACCGGTTCAGGGACGAGGTCAGCGCTCCGACGAAGGCGTCCCGGGCCTCCTCCGGCAGCGCGTCCAGGGACAGGTAGGGGTTCAGGTCCTCCAGTTCGACCAGCAGCAGCTCGCCGTCCGGGGCGCGGCAGGCGTCGACGCGCTGGATGCCCTGGCCGAGGCCGTTCCAGTCGATGAAGCGCCGGGCGAACTCCAGATCGGCGGCGGTGGCCGGGTACGGCGTGAGCTCCCAGCGGCGCTCCGGGTCGGGGGCGTAGAGGGCGTACTGGAAGTCGTCGTCCACGAAGTAGAAGGACACCTCGTACGCGAAGTCGACGCACGGCTGGATGAGGACCGTGCCGTCGGCGAGTCCGGTGAGCCGGCCGGCGGGCAGGATCCGCAGGCCCAGGGAGTCCGCGCCGAACTTGGGCTTGACGACGTAGCGCTCGGCGGCGGGCAGCCGGTGCAGGTCCGCGGCGCGGTCGACGGTCGGTATGACCGGGAAGCCGGCGGCGCTCAGGTCGAGCAGGTACTGCTTGCCCACCATGTCCGCCTTGCCGGTGAGCGGGTTGTACACCCGGGCCCCGGCGGCGAGGGCCCGCTCGCGAAAGGCCTCGTACTCCCTCTGGTAGCCGAGGACGGGCCCGCTGTTGCGGACGACGACGGCGTCGTAGCCGTCCATGAGCGCCGCTGCGTCCAGCGGGTGGCACAGGGCGAGGTCGAAGTGCTCGCGCAGCCGGGAGGTGAGGAGGATGTCCTCGTCGCAGTAGCGGCGCCCGCGGGCCGGATACGCCAGATCGGTGACGTAGAGAATGCGGGGGCGGGCGGCGGGCATGAGGTCTCCTGGCGGAACGGAACGCGGGACGGGGGCCGGCGGCGGCTGCGGAAAGGTTACGCCCTGCCTGGACCGGTCCAGCACAGCACTCAGTTCCCTCATTCAAGGCCGTCGGCTGCACTGAGTGTCACCGATCCGGTTCTGGTGCTACGTTCCCGTTCATGAGCTCCAGCAGCGCGGCGCAGGCCGCGAAGCCGCCGATGCGGGACGCCCTGGTCGCGGCGGCCTTCCAGCTCTTTCTGGAACGCGGGTACGAACAGACCACCGTGGACGACATCGTGGCGCTGGCCGGGGTCGGCCGGCGCTCGTTCTTCCGCTACTTCCCCTCCAAGGAGGACGTGGTCTTCCCCGACCACGAGCGCTGCCTCGCCGACATGACCGCGTTCCTCGCCACGAGCGCGGCGGACGCCGAACCGGTGCGGCGGGTGTGCGACGCGGCCCGGCTGGTGCTGGGGATGTACGCGGAGAACCCGACCTTCTCCGTGCAGCGATACCGGCTCACCAAGCAGGTGCCGGGGCTGCGCGCCTATGAGCTGTCGGTGGTGTGGCGCTACGAGCGCGCGCTCGCCGAGTACCTGCGGCGCCGTTTCGCCGAGCGGCCCGACGGAACGCTGCGCGCCGACGTGGTGGCGGCCGCCGTGGTCGCCGCGCACAACAACGCCCTGCGCTCCTGGCTGCGTTCGGACGGCAGAGGCGACGCGGGCGCGGAGGTGGACCACGCCCTCGGGTATGTGCAGGCCACGTTCGACCAGCCGGTGCGGGTGAGCCCCTCGGGACAGGCGGGCGACGAACAGCCCGACGACGTGGTCGTGCTGGTGACCCGCCGGGCCACCCCGCTGTGGCGCGTGGTGCAGGAGTTCGAGGCGCTGGCCGGCCGCGCCTGATCCTCCGGTGCACACCCCTCCCGCACACCGGACCTCCACAGATTTGGGGTACGGAGTGCCTTTACGAGTGACACTGAGTGCCATAATCTGTGGGCGTGCACGGTGGCACCGCGGCCGTGCGCAGACGTGCGCGGCTCAGGCCGGGCATGCGGGATTCCGGCCGAGCGCAGGGAGTTGACCAGCGTGTACCACCCCTCAGCAAGCACTTCCATTCCAGTGGCCGGCTCCGCGACGGGCCTCCTCGAACCCGTCGCCGCGGACTCCAAGGACGCCATCACCTTCCAGCGCTGCACCTGGTGCGGCACCGCGATGTACCACCGGCTGCTGTGTCCGGTGTGCCAGGGCAGCGACCTGCACACCGAGCGCAGCGAGGGCACCGGGACGGTGCGCCACTCCACCGTGGTGCACCGCAACACCCCCGCGGCGCGCAATGTGTCGCTGATCGAGATGAGCGAGGGGTTCGTCGTACGGGGCCGGGTCATGGGCCCGCCGATCGGCATACACAGCGGGGACCGGGTGCGGCTGTCCACGGCCAAGGACCCGGTCCGCGGTGAGCCGGTCTTCCAGTTGGTCGACGAGCCCTTCCGGGCCTGGAGCTGACACCCCGGCGACTCCCCCGCCCGCGGCACGACCACCCTGGTCGCCGGGGCGGCGGCCCGCTCAGGGCCCGAAGGTCACCCGGATGCCGACCGTGCCGTCCGTCCCGCGCCGCAGCCGGCTGCCCAGCAGGGTGAGCCGGCCGACGAGGCCGTACTTGCGGGCGATGAGCGCGCGGTAGCGGGCGGTGGTTGCCGCGTCGGTGATCTCGGCGGTGGCCGGGACCTGGCCGCCGGTGGGACGGCCCCGCACGTCACACGGTCCGACGAGGACGTCGGCGCGCCGGCGGATCCGCTTGACCTTCCAGCTGTCGGCGGTCGTCCACACGCCCAGGCCGTCCCCGTCCCGGACCACCCAGACGGGGGTGGCGACCGGGGTGCCGTCCTTGCGGTAGCTGGTGACCAGCAGGTACTTGCCGGCGGCGAGGCGGTCCGGCCTTGTGTCGTCCATGCCCGGCAGTCTAGGAGTCCGCGCGCCGTACGGGCACACGGGCGGGCGGCCGGTCCGGAACTCAGGTTGCGGCGGCGGCCATCCGGCGCACCCCCTCGGTGAGGATCTCCGGCGAGGTCGCCAGGTTGAGGCGGGCGTGCCCCGCGCCGCCGGTGCCGAACGGCAGGCCGGAGCTGAGCGCGACCCGGCCGCGCTCCAGGAACACCGCGGCGGGGTCGTCGCCGAGGCCGAGGGCGCGGCAGTCGAGCCAGGCCAGATAGGTGGCCTCGGCCGGGTCGTAGCGGATCGCCGGGAGGTGCTCGGCCAGCAGCCCGGCGAGCAGGCGGCGGTTGGTGTCGAGCCCGGTGAGCAGGGCGTCCAGCCAGCCGGTGCCGTCGTTCAGGGCGGCGGCGTGGGCGATCACCCCGAGATGGCTGGGGCCGTGGCTCACCTCCTCGGGCATCCGGGCCAGGTCCCCGGCCGCGCCGGGCCCGGCGAGGGCGAGCGCGGCCTTCAGGCCGGCCAGGTTCCAGCCCTTGGACGCGGACATCAGCGACAGTCCGCGCTCGGCGCCGGGCACGCTCAGGTACGGCACGAAGGGGACACCGGGGGCGACGAGCGGCGCGTGGATCTCGTCCGCGACGACCCGGACGCCGTACCGCTCGGCGAGGTCCGCGACGGCGGCGAGTTCGGCGGCGGTGTGCACCGTGCCGGTGGGGTTGTGCGGGCTGCACAGCAGGAACGCGGCCCTGTCCCCGTCCGCGGCCGTCTCCCGGAAGGTCCGCGCCAGCAGGTCGAGGTCGATGCGCCCACCGGGGCCCAGCGGGGACTCCACCACACGGCGGTCCAGGTGGGCGACGAACTGGTAGAACGGCGGGTACACCGGCGAGTTGACGATGACCGGATCACCGGGCCCCGTGACCAGCTTCAGCATCTCGACCACGCCGAGCATCACGTCCGGGACGATCGCGGTGCGCCCGGCCTCGATCCCGTCCCAGTTCCAGCGTTCGGCGGCGAAGCGGGCCAGCGCCTCGGCGTACGCGGTGCCCACGGGGTAGCCGGTGTCCCCCAGGGCGAGCGCGTCGGTGAGGGCGCGGACGACCGGCCCGGCGAGCGGGACGTCCATCTCGGCCACCCACAGCGGCAGCACGTCCTCCGGATAGGTGCGCCACTTCATGCTCGTACGACGGCGCAGCCGCTCGAGACCGAGGGCGCGCAGCGGGTCGGGTTCGCCTGGTGTGCCGTGCGGGATGCTGGTCATGGGGCTCAAGATAGGCGGACGCGGTCCGTGCGGAAACGGGGCAGGCCGGACAGGTGGGGCGCGTGGTGCGGGGGACGCGGCGGGCCGGGCCCGGCGTGGGGCGCCCGCGGAATACCCGGGTCGCGCCGCGTGGATCAACTTGGGCGTCTAGATTGCGTCTTGACCGGTGCACCTCACTCATCAGGCGACCAGGAGCTGACCCACGTGACCGACAATCCGGCAGCCACCAACGACGTGGCCGTGTCGCTGCGCGCCCGTATCAACACGGGCCAGCCGCACACGGCCCGGATATGGAACTACTGGCTCGGCGGCAAGGACAACTACGAGGTCGACCGCGCGGCCGGCGACCAGATCCGCGGGCTCCACCCGGGCATCGGGGACTACGCGCGCGCCGACCGGCTGTTCCTGGGCCGGGCGGTACGGCACCTGGTCGGCGAGGTCGGCATCCGGCAGTTCCTGGACATCGGCACCGGGCTGCCCACCGCCGACAACACGCACGAGGTCGCCCAGCGTGTCGCACCGGACGCGCGGATCGTGTACGTGGACAACGACCCGCTCGTGCTCGCGCACGCCCGGGCGCTGCTCACCAGCACGCCGGAGGGCCGTACCGACTACCTGGACGAGGATCTGCGCAACGTCGACGCGATCCTCGAACACGCCTCCAGGACACTGGACTTCAGCAAGCCGGTGGCGCTGATACTGCTCGGCGTGGTCATCTTCATCGGCGACGAGGAGGATCCGTACGGCCTGGTGCGGAAGTTGACCGACCGGCTGCCGGCCGGCAGCCATCTGGTGCTGTCGCACACCATCACCAGTCCGGCGATGCCGGACGTGGACGAGGCCGTCAAGTTCTGGAACGAGCACGGCACTCCGAAGCTGACCCAGCGCAGGCCGGAGGACGTGGTCCGGTTCTTCGACGGCCTGGAGCTGCTGGAGCCGGGCGTGGTGTCCTGCTCGCGCTGGCGCCCGGACGACGACGCCGGGCCGGAGCCGGAGGAGGTCGCCATGTTCGGCGGGGTGGCGCGCAAGGGCTGAGCGGGCGCGGGGCCGCGGCCCGGGCGGATCGCCGCCGCCGGTGAACGCCGCCGGGCCGGGGCACGTACTGAACGCCGGGCGCCCGACGCCGGTCGGGGCCCCCGCGGTGCCGGTACGGGCATCGCGCGTCCGGTGTTCGGGAGCCATGCATGAGGCACGCACGACGACGGGTCGTGAGGCGGGTGACACGGCTGGCGGCGGTCGGCGGACTCCTGCTGGGAGGCGCGATGGTCGCACAGGCCGCCATGGCGAGCGAGACTCCCCCGGCGTCCGCCCGGCCGCTCCGCTCGGCGGGCACGTCCGGTGACCCCGGTGGCGCGCTCGTGGCGCGGCTCGGCACGACGCGGACGGCGGGGAACTGGATCGGCGCCGACGGCCGCCCGGTCGTGGCGGTGACCGACGCGGAGGCGGCGCGGACGGTACGCCGGGCGGGAATCCAGGCGAAGGTCGTGCCGCACAGCATGGACGAGCTCAAGTCGGCGACCGCCACGCTGCGTTCGGCGCCCCGGGTCACCGGCACCGCGTGGGCGGTGGACTACCGCACCAACCGCGTCGTGGTGCGGGCCGACCGCACGGTGTCGGCGGGCGACTGGTCCCGGATGAGCCAAGTGGCCTCCGGGATCGGGGGCTTCGTGCACATGGAGCGTACGAAGGGCGCCTTCACCGCGCGGCTGAACGGGGCGCAGCCGATCCTGTCCACGGGCGGCCGCTGCTCGGCGGGGTTCAACGTCACCGACGGGCGGCGCGACTTCATCCTCACCGCCGGTCACTGCGGGCCCTCCGGGTCCACCTGGTTCGCCGACAACCAGGGCGACCGGCAGCTGGGCAGTACGGTGAGCAGCAACTTCCCCGGCAGCGACTTCTCGCTCGTCCAGTACGACTCGGGCCGGGCCGGTCCCGGCGCGGACGTGGTCGCGGTCGGCGGCGGCAAGGGCGTTCGGATCACCGGGGCCGCCGATCCGTCGGTGGGCCAGCGGGTGTTCCGCAGCGGCAGCACCAGCGGGCTGCACGACGGCCAGGTGACCGCCCTGAACGCGACCGTGAACTACCCGGAGGGCACCGTCACCGGGCTCATCGAGACCAATGTGTGCGCCGAGCCCGGCGACAGCGGCGGTCCGATGTTCTCCGAGGGCGTCGCGCTGGGTGTCACCTCGGGCGGCAGCGGCGACTGCACCACGGGCGGTACCACGTTCTTCCAGCCGGTGACCAAGGCGCTGACCGCGCTGAACGTCAAGCTCCTGGTGTCGGCGGGGAACGCCGGCGGCGGGCAGGGCGCGGCGTCCTCCCCCGCGCCGTCCGCCCCGGCCTCGCAGGGCGCCGTCGCGCCGAGTGCGGCCTCGCCCGGTTCCTCGGCGCCGGTCACGGTCGGCGCCGAGGGCCGGACGCTGCTGGCGCGGCTCACGGACACCCGGAACGTCGGACCCGGGCTGCTGGTCGTCGCGGGCAGCCTGATCGCCCTCGTCGCGACCCGGTACATCCGGTCCGAGCAGGACCGCAAGGCGTACCAGCGGTACTACTCGTCGACGTGGGGCTGAGCGGGCGTCGGTGGACGGGAGCCGTTCGGCTCCGGGAGGTACGACGAGAAGGGCACCCGTGCGCTCACGGGTGCCCTTGGTGGTACGGCCGGAAGGCCGCCGGTCGGTTCAGGCAGCCCGGTCGGACTGCGGGGCCGCCAGGGCCCACTCCAACACGAGGCGCTGGTACTCCGCGCGCTGCTCGGTGGTCAGTGTCCCGCCCGACCGGCGCCACAGGGCCCTGATCTCCTCGTTGACCTCCGCGGCCGATCGCTCGGAGGCGGCTGCAACAGTGGTGGACATGTTGTGAAGCATATGCCGGTCGACGTGAAGGCGCTGTGAGTAACTACCCCCGATACGGACATATCGGACCGTGTTACTCATCACGTCAATGAGCCGGACGGGCACGTCAGTTGGGGTTCCGGGCCACCGGGGCGCGACGGTCCGGCCGATGGCGGCGCCGTGATCGGGATCACAGCACCGCCGTGCTCTCCATGACTCAGGTGCCCGGCTTGCGGCCGTACACGTAGACGTCGTCGCCGTTCTTCAGCAGCGACCAGTACTTCTTGGCGGTGGTGGTGGTCATGTTGACGCAGCCGTGGGAGCCGGGCGGGTTCCACATGCTCAGGCCCACCGAGTGGAAGGCCTGGCCGCCGTCGAAGAACTGGCTGTAGGGCATCGCCACGTTGTAGATGGTGGAGACGTGGTCGATGTCCCGCCAGTAGATCTTCTTCAGGCCGGTGCGGGTCTCGTAGCCGTCACGGCCGGTGCGCACCGGCACCGGCCCGTAGACCAGCCTGCTGCCGTCCTGGATCCAGCTGAGCTGGAGCGTGAGGTTCACACAGGCGATCCGGCCCTTGTTCACCGGGCACTTGCCGTCCTTGTTCGGGTTGCTCCCGACGGCCTTCTGCTTGTTCATGAGATCCATCACGCCCCAGGTGACGGGACCGGCGTAGCCGATGTTGGGCGTGATGCCGTGCTTGTTCTGGAAGGCCTGGATGGCCTTGCAGTCGGTGGTGGACTGTTTGCCGTCGACCGGCCGGCCGAGGAACTTCTCCACCTGCTTCTGGTACGGGCCCGCCTGTGTGGTGCAGCTCGCGGCCTGGGCCGGCGCCGCGGTGAAGGCGAGTGTGAGCGGCGCCACCAGTCCGGTGACGCCCAGTGCGACGACACCGCGTCTGCGTATGTCCCCCATGTCGGCCTCTTCCCCTTGTCCCCTCGCGCCCGGGGATCTCCCCGGGTGGTTCTCTTCGCGATTCCCGCGGTTCCGGACTACTAGACCTGCCCGGGCACCGGAGGGTTGTGGTTCCGGCCAGGCTGTGACGAAACGGTGAACTTGGCGGCTTCGGGGAGTCGGGGATCCGGGGGCCGTGTAACCGGTCGGGGCGGCGCGGGCCCCGGGCTCACCGGTATCCGGTGGTGTCGGCCGGCCGTCCCGGGTCCTGCACCTCGGCCAGGTACCGCCAGGCGTCGGGGCGGCTGCCGTCCAGGTCGGTGAAGCCGTACACCCGGGCGAGCCCGCCGCTGGACAGGGACTGCCCGTTGAAGCGGGACACCCCGGGGTCGGCGGCCAGGGCGGCCACGGCGCGGCCGGTGTAGCGCGGCGTCTCGGAGATGGCGAAGTGCGGTTCGCGGTCGAGGGCGTCGCGCCAGTTGTCCTCGCGCACGCCGAAGGCCTCCAGCATGATCTCCGAGCGCATCCAGCCGGGGGTGAGCGCCACCGCGCTCGCGCCGCGCGGGCCCAGTTCGTGCCCCAGGGCGAAGGCCATGCGCAGCACGGAGGTCTTGGCGAGGTCGTAGAAGAGGTTCACGCGGTAGGTGTCGCGGTTGTAGTCGGCGGTGCCGTCGGTGACCTCGACCACCAGGCCGCCGGGGTGGCGAAGCAGCAGCGGGAGCGCGAAGTGGCTGGTGATCGCGTGCGTCTCGACGGCGAGGCGGAGCAGCCGGAGCCCGTTGTCCAGGTCGTGCTCCCACACCGGCGTGTCCCACTCGAAGAGCTTCTCGCCGCCCCAGATGTCGTTCACCAGCAGGTCCAGGCGGCCCTGCTCGCCGGCGACGCGGTCCACCAGGGCCCGTACCGCGGCCGGGTCGAGGTGGTCGACGGGCACGGCGACACCGTGGCCGCCGGCCTCGGTGACGAGGTCGGCGGTGTCCTCGATGGTCTCGGGGCGGTCGTACTCGGAGCGGCGGGCGCGGGTGCTGCGTCCGGTGACGTAGACGGTCGCGCCGGCCGCCCCGAGTTCCCGGGCGATGCCGCGTCCAGCGCCCCGGGTCGCCCCTGCCACCAGTGCGACCCTGCCCCGCAGCGGACCTGACATGTCCGGCCTCCTTGTACGTGCACGACTGCTGTCGTCGTTCACTCTCACGGGGAAGCCGGACATCTCCTGTCACCTTTTACCGCCCTTCGGCGGTGCCGGGGGTCAGTGCCCGCGCTTGATCCACTCCTCGAGGTGGGGTGCCTCGGCCCCGATGGTCGTGGACTCGCCGTGCCCGGTGAGGACCTTGGTCTCCGGCGGGAGGGTGAGGAGCCGGTCCCGGATGGAGTCGATGATCGTCGGGAAGTGGGAGTACGAGCGCCCGGTGGCGCCGGGGCCGCCCTGGAAGAGGGTGTCGCCGGTGAACACGGCCCCGAGTCCGGGGTCGTACAGGCAGACGGCACCGGGCGCGTGGCCGGGGGTGTGCAGGACGGTCAGATCGGTGCCGGCGGTCTCGATGACCTGGCCGTCGACGAGATGCCGGTCGGGCTCGCGGTCCGGGTGGGTGAGCCGCCACAGCGGCATGTCGTCGGCGTGCAGCCAGATGGTGGCGCCGGTCAGTTCGGCGAGCGCCGGAGCGGCGTCGATGTGGTCGTTGTGGGCGTGGGTGCACACGATGGCGGTCAGGCGCCGGTCGTCGACGGCGCGGGCGATCGCCTCGGCGTCGTGGGCGGCGTCGATGACGATCACCTCCCGCTCGTCGCCGACGATCCACACGTTGTTCTCGACGTCCCAGGTGCCGCCGTCGAGGCTGAAATGGCCCGAGGTCACCAGGCGTTCGATGCGCACGGTCATCAGAGGACCACCACCGAGCGCAGCACGTCGCCGTGGTGCATCCGCTCGAACGCCTGCTCAACCTGGTCGAGTTGGATGGTCTCTGTGACGAACGCGTCCAGCGGCAGCCGGCCCTGCAGATGCAGGTCGACCAGCATGGGGAAGTCCCGGGAGGGCAGGCAGTCGCCGTACCAGGAGGACTTCAGGGAGCCGCCGCGGCCGAAGACGTCCAGCAGGGGCAGTTCGAGCTTCATCTCCGGGGTGGGCACGCCGACGAGGACGACGGTGCCGGCCAGGTCGCGGGCGTAGAAGGCCTGCTGGTAGGTCTCGGGGCGGCCGACCGCCTCGATGACGACGTCGGCGCCGAAGCCCCCGGTCAGCTCGCGGATCGCCTCGACCGGGTCGTTCTCCTTGGAGTTGACGGTGTGGGTGGCGCCCAGCGTGCGGGCCTTCTCCAGCTTGCGGTCGTCGATGTCGACGGCGATGACCCTCACCGCCCCGGCGAGGTACGCCCCGGCGATCGCCGCGTCCCCGACGCCGCCGCAGCCGATGACGGCGACGGAGTCGCCGCGGCCCACGTTGCCGGTGTTGATCGCGGCGCCGATACCGGCCATGACACCGCAGCCGAGCAGTCCGGCCACGGCGGGCGAGACGGCCGGGTCCACCTTGGTGCACTGTCCGGCCGCGACCAGCGTCTTCTCGGCGAACGCGCCGATGCCCAGCGCCGGGGAGAGCTCCTGCCCGGTGCCGGCCAGGGTCATCTTCTGCCTGGCGTTGTGGGTGTTGAAGCAGTACCAGGGCCGGCCGCGCAGACAGGCCCGGCAGTTCCCGCACACGGCGCGCCAGTTGAGGACCACGAAGTCACCGGGGGCCACGTCCGTGACGCCCTCGCCGACCGACTCCACGACACCGGCCGCCTCATGGCCGAGCAGGAAGGGGAAGTCGTCCGAAATGCCACCCTGTTTGTAGTGCAGATCGGTGTGGCAGACGCCGCAGGCCTGGACGCGTACGACGGCTTCGCCGGGCCCGGGGTCCGGGACCACGATCGTCTCGATCCGTACGGGCTCGTCCTTCCCCGGTGCGATCACGCCGCGTACTTCCTGCGCCATGGTCCGGCCCCTTCCTCGTAGTGCGTTCGGTGCGACCCTACGCGCGAACCACGGGTGGCGGCACGGACCACGACCGGGAAAGTGGATCTTTCGGCCCGGCGGTGCGCCGGGCCGGTCCGGAAGCCGCCCCCGAGCGGGACGCCCCCGGACCGCGGGGGTTGGCCTAGAGGCCGGGGAGCAGACCGGTCGCGGGTGCGACCAGATCCGTGAGTTGGCCCAGCTGACCCAGCCCGTCGGGTGCGCCGATCTGGTTCAGCCCGCCCAGTTGCTCGGAGACCTTCGGGATCTGGCCCTGCTCGTCGGCGGGGAGCCCGGCTGTGGCGAGCGAGTCCAGCGTGGTCATCGGGCTGATCCTCCCGGTGTCCGGTGCGCCGGTGCCGGCCGCACTGGCCATGGGTGCGGCGAGGCCCGCGAACCCGGCGGCGAGACCGACGGCGGCGACGATGCGTCGTGTTGAGATCATGCCCTCAGCAACGGCGCCGGGCCCCGGCCGGACACGGGCGCCGGGCGGTGCTCACTCGTCAGGCGGACGGGGCCGTCTGCGCTTGCCGAGCCCGCCGGGGCGGAGGAGCCTCGGAGATGGGGCTCGCGCCGCCCTTCTTCCCGCCGGGCCGCGGGCGCCTGAAGGAGGTCACACCATGGGCACCGCGACAGGCTCCAGCTTCGACACCGAGACACTGCGCCGGGGCGTGGAGGGGACCACGGGGAACACCCTGCTGTCCCTCTACGCGGACGACGCGCAGATCCGCATCATCGACCGCAACACCCAGCCGAGCCATCCGAAGGTCCTGCGCGGCCGGGGCGAGATCGCCGCGATGCTCGACGACGTCTACAGCCGCGACATGACGCACAAGCTGGACCGGTGCGTCGTCCAGGGCGACCACGCCGCCTACTGCGAGTCCTGCGAGTACGGAGACGGCACCCGGGTCCTCGCCGAGTCGATGATCACCCTGCGTGACGGAAAGATCGCCGAGCAGATTCTGATCCAGGCATGGGACGAGTAGGGAGGAGGACCGCGAGGGTCCAGGTCAGCACGCGGCTGACCTGGACCTTCTCGGCCCGGGCGGCACGGGGACGGGCCCGCCCTCGACGGTCGGCGCCGGTGTCCGCCGCGGGTGTGCACCTGTCCGCCGCCGTTGTCCGGTCGGTGCTGCGGGCCGTACGCCCGCGTATGCGCCCCGCGCTGCCGCGCCCGTCCCGGGCCCGGCGGATCCGGATCCGGCCCCGGTGAGCCCGTCCCGGTGAGCCGGCCCCGGTGCCGGACGGTGTGGGCCCGATGACGATCGCCACGCTGCTGGAGCGGAGCGTGACCGCCGCCGCCCTGCAGGCCGGGGTGTGATCAGCGCATCCAGGCGCTGTAGCCCATGACGGCCCCGGCCTTCACGCCGTACTCGGGGGCGTCCTCGGTGAAGGTGTCCTCCATGCCGAGGACGGCTCCGGTGCGCGGTTCCAGGATCAGCATGTGCCGGACGCCTCGGGCGTCGTACACGTACGCGTGTCCGGGGCGGCCCAGGCGGTCGGTCACCTCGCCTGCCGGCCTGAGGCCCCCGGTCCCCGCGAACAGCCGGACGACGGCCGCCGACTCACGGGCGCCGAGGGTCCAGTGGTCGAGCAGTTCCGCGACCGCGTCGAGCAGTTCGGCGGTGCTCAGCGCGGCCGTGCCGCGGTCGGCCTGGGGGCGGGCGATCTCGGTGAGGTAGACGCGCAGGCGCGCCGCGGTGTGCGGCGGGGGCGCCTCGGGCGGGGCGTCGCTCCACATCGGCGGGTACGTGGTCCGGCTGATCACATGGCCGTCCGCCACCAGGTGCGGCTCGCCGCCCTCGTCGGTGAGGACGGGGCGGCCGGGCCGGCGCGGGTCGGTCGCCACGACCAGTTCGGTGTGGCTCGCGTCCGCCCGCCAGCGCACCACCCGCTCCTCGGGGAGGGTGACGGGGGGCTTGCCGTCGCTCATGCCGAGACTCCACGACTGCACGTGCGTGCCCTTGCGCGGGCCCGGGGAGTCTGCCGCCGCGGCAGCGTCGGCGAGGGCGACCATGTCCCGCAGTGGTACGGGTGCGGAGGCGGCGTGAACCGGCAGCGGTCGCGGCGCGGCCACGGCCCGCGAGGTGCCCGGATCACCGAGCACGGCGTTGACGGCGATCACCAGGACGACGGCGGTGGCGGCGAGCCCCCAGACCAGCCGGGCGCGCCCGGTACGGCCGGCGAACGCCGGGAGCGGCCGGACACGGCGCCGTGGGCGGGGTTCGTTCAGCAGCCGCTGGAGCCGGTGCTCCGCGCGCCCGTCCAGCGGCCCGTCCGCGAAGTGGGGGGCGTCGTCCGGCACCGGGTTGGCGCGGCGCAGGAGTTCGAGTTCGTCAGCCATGTCGGTCGTCCTCGCAGGGGGTCGCGTCGGCGGGGGCGGTCGCGGCCGCGACCGGGGGTCGCAGCCGGTCGATCTCGGCCCTCAGCCGGTTCCTGGCCCGGTGCAGCCGCATGGCCGCGGCCCGGCTGCCGCAGCCGAGGGCGACCGCGATCTCGTCGGCGCCGAGTTCCTCCCAGGCCGCGAGGCGCAGCACCTCCCGGTCCGCCGGGGACAGGCGGTCCAGGGCCTCGTGCACCCAGGCGCCGGGGGCTTCCGCGTCGGGGCCGGCCGCGATGTGCCGGGCGTGCGCGGCCTCGTCGTTGCCGAGCCGGTCCACCAGCCGGCGCCGGCGCCCCTGGCCGCGTACCGCGTTCGCCAGGCAGTTGCGGGCCACGCCGTACAGCCAGGGCAGCGGCGTCGCGGGCAGGTCGGCCCGGCGGCGCCAGGCGACCGTGAACACCTCCGCCACCACTTCCTCCACCTCGTCGGCCCGCCCCCGCAGCCGCCTCGCGACATAGCGGCTGACCGCCCAGTAGTGCTCGCGATAGGCAGCGGCGAAGATCTCGTCGTTGCTCATGTTCGGTTCGTGTCCGGCACCGACCGGATCGTCACACCCTTCTTCCGTGATCCTTCTCGCGCCGTCCGAGTGTGACCGACGGGCCGGGCGCCGACACAGGCGGGACGTGAAGAGGATCAGAGACATCAGGGCCGTGCGGTGGCTGACGACCACCGACCACAAGACGATCGGGACGCTGTACCTGGTCACCTCGTTCGCGTTCTTCCTGATCGGCGGCGTGATGGCGCTGCTGATGCGCGCCGAGCTGGCCCGTCCGGGCCTGCAGATCATGTCGAA
>NZ_JBHVUH010000035.1:0-1212 GCF_042884245.1 Streptomyces sp. NPDC058145
TCTTGGAGCGGTGCCCGTTGCGGTAGTTGTCCCTGCCACCCTCGGCCCGCTCACCGGGCTCGTGCCCCAGATGATCAGTGAGCTCGCCCTCCAGCACCCGCTTGGTCAGCTGCTGCAGCAGGCCGCCATCCCCGGTGAGTTTCACGCCACTGGCCTGAGCCCGGGCCACCAGCTCGGCGACCAGCCGTCATCCACGGCGCTCGTCCCACTCACAGCGGCCTTCCCGGCCTCGATGTCACTCGTCACGTCAGTCATCAACTGTCGCTTCCAGCTCGGGAGTTACACCACTCACCGTACAGACCCACTGTTGGACGGCCTACGGCGACCTGTACGAGGCCCTACGCGGCCTCTCAGAGGCTTGCGCCACGGCCCCGCGTGCGAGGTGCCCTGAGTGTCTAACTGCGTGAGAACCACGACGCACAACCGCGAACAACCATGGACGTCAGCGGACCATCAGCGCAGGTGACAGGCGCAGCAGGCCCAGGACAGCGAGCGTCCCAAGTTGCTTCGGGACGAAGCAGTCCAGAGTTCAAGGCTCGCAAAGCCAGCAGGCGTAATGCTGCTTCGCCGCACACGCAGGCCTGCTGGGAGAAAGTCCGACGCTCCTCGGTCAGGCCAGCGCAGGCATGAAGCCGCCGCAGGCGGTGCCCGAGGACAACAGGGCAGACCAGTCGAGTGCCCCAGGCAGGTGGTCCAAAGACAGAACGACTGCTCCGCCGGCCTGCTCGGCATCCGCGCACCAGTCGCCCATGTCGCTCGGTGCCGTGCCGTCGTCGGTTCCGCCGACCACCGGCGCGGCGAGAGCGGGGACGACGAGCCCGTGGTCTCCAGGTCCGTCTACGACGCACAGGGTGAGTCGGGGAACGATGTTCCAGCCCTCGCACAGGGGCACCGCCCCGTCCGGCGCGCTCAGGAGCGGCAGGGCATCGTGGACAGGCGCGTCGGCCAGCAGGAGCACGGGCGTGGCACCACGGACGAACAGAGTGTTCTCAGGATTCAGCAGCACGGGACCACTCTCGCAGGACGGCGCATCGGGACGCCAAGGGGGTGCCGGGACGGCCAGCGAGCACGCACTGCGGTCGGAATCGAGCGGATCGTAGATCTCGGCCAGTCGCGGGTGTCTATGCGGCCGAAGGTATGCGGAGGACGCGGAAGGGGTGCCCTCCCCAACAGCAGAAGTGCACCCCCAAGGACGGTCAGCGGTGGTCGTCG
>NZ_JBHVUH010000035.1:1310-26686 GCF_042884245.1 Streptomyces sp. NPDC058145
GGCGGTGGTGGCCCCAGCGGCCGTCCCGGTCGTCGCGGTGGTGGCCCCAGCGGCCGTCCCGGTCGTCGCGGTGGTGGCCCCAGCGGCCGTCCCGGTCGTCGCGGTGGTGGCCCCAGCGGCCGTCCCGGTAGCCGCGTCTATGGTCGTCACCGTGGTCGTGGCCACGGTCGTGCGTGGCATGAGATACCACCGAAGGCGCGGCGGCGGCGCTGGCGCCAGTGGCGCCGCCTACCAGGATGGCGGCCGCGACGCCCAGCGCGGCGGCAAAACGGGAAACCCGCATTCCGTGCTCCTTTCACGGCAGGTGCCTAATGCGCCTGCCTGGGTCGGACATATTCATATTGACGTCCGCAAGGCAGCGTTAAGTCCGACTCGCCGTCAAGGACACCTCATGTATCGAAAAATCACTGAACCGGGAACCGGCGTTTGGCGTGTCGGCGTCACACGCGCGCGTACGGGTGGCTGCGGGCGTAGCCGATCCGGATGTCGGCTGTCAGCTTTCGAACTCGGCTGCATTGAAGTCCGAAGTCGCCTGCACACACCCGTGGTTGATCGAACGGTCATCTCAGTGTGGCGTCGTTGCCGTCGCGTGCGCAGGGCCTCCAGGTGCTGGCCTGTAGGCGATATCCGAGGGTTCCCGTTCGCAGTGGCGTTCGATGGTGGCGCGTATACCCGTCGGCGGCGGCGCAGCCGGCACCGGGACGATCGTCACCACCGGGATCGAGGACCTCTACTGGCGCGCCAGCCCATGGCGGTCGGCCCAGGCGTTGATCGCCGCGGCCAGCTCCTCGGGGCGGTCCTCCGGGGTGTGGTGGCCAGCGAGGCCGTGTTGGGAGACTTCCAGGCCCGCGATGTTCTCCTCGCACCAGGCCACGGTCCCCTGGTCGGTCATCGCGCCCGGGCCCGGCTCGAACGCGGCGAGCAGCTTGGGGACTTCGGGGCTGGCGGCCAGCCAGGCGTCGTAGTGCTCGACGCGGGCCACGACGTCGGCGGGCTCGGCGTCCAGTGGCATCATGCGTGTCCACGCCAGCACCGGGCGGCGGCTCTGCGGGGTCGGGAAGGGGCGGCGGTAGACCTCCAGGTCGGCAGGGGCGAGCGGCGTGGCGAGCGTGTCCGGGAGCCCCTCGATGAACAGCGACTTCTCCAGGATCATCTCCTCGCCCACCCCGGGGGTGCGCAGGAGGGTGAACAACTCCCGCCCGGTCGCCGGGAACTCGTCACCGACCAGCGGCTTGATGATCGTCTCAGTAAAAGCGAGGCCGCGGACACGGTCCGGGAGACGGGCGGCGCGGTCGAAGGCGAGTGCGCCGCCCCAGTCATGGCCGACGAGGACGGCCTCGGCAAGGCCGAGGGCGTCGAACCAGGCATCGAGGTAGCGGGCGTGGTCGTCGAAGGAGTAGGCGATGTCGGGCTTGCCGGAGTCGCCCATGCCGATGAGGTCGGGGGCCAGTAGGCGCCGGCCGGGCGCGGCCACACCCGGCAGGACGTTCCGCCATAGGTGGGAGGAGGTGGGGTTGCCGTGGAGGAAGACGATCGGCAGCCCGTCGGGGTCGCCGGACTCGCGGTGGTAGAGGGTGCTGTCGAGGACGGGGAGGGTGGGCATCGTGGTGTCACTTCGCTTTCCGTACGGGGTTGAGGCTCAGGACGCGGTCGACGGCGATCTCGATGACGACCAGGTCCTGTGGGGCGGGCGGGGCCTCGCGGTAGCGGGCGGTGTAGCGGCGGACCGCCTCGACCAGGCGCGCGGGGGCGTCGGTGACTGCGGCCCGGCCTTCGAGGGTGACCCAGCGGAAGCCGTCCGCCTGGCAGAGCGCGACACGGGCCGCCGGTCCGCCCGCTGACACGTTCCGGGCCTTGCGGGCCCCCGCCCGGGTGGTCACCCGGACCAGGCCGGTGGCTGCGTCGAAGGTGAAGCGGACGGGGGTGACGTGCGGGGTGCCGTCGGGGCGGAGGGTGGTGAGGGTGGCCGTGCGGGGGCCGACGAGGAACGCTCGTGCGGTGGCCGGGAGTTCGACTGTCGCCCGGATCACTTCTTCTTCACGCCCTCGTTCCAGATCAGCTTGGCGATGTTCGGCTTCACGGCCGTGGTGATGACGCCCATGGCCGTGTGGACGTACCGCCGCTCCTCAAGCTCGCGCAGCATGCTCGCGGCCAGGTCGGCACGGGCGGTGAAGACGCCGTCGGCGCTGGTCTCGGCGGTGTGGAAGTCCGTGACGACGGGGTGCTCGAAGAGGCCCGAGGGCCGGACGAGGGTCCAGTCGAGGTCCGTCTGACGGATCATCGCCTCCATGCGGCGCATGTCCTCGTGGAGAGTGCGGCCGAGGCGCCGGTTCACGAGCGGGTCGAGCACGTGGTTGAAGAAGTGCGCGCCGGTGGGGCGCCAGCCCGGGTCGGCGATGCTGGAGCTAACGGCGAGCAGGCGCTTGACGCCGTGACGGGCCATGGCCCTGGTGATGGCCATGGCGCTCGCCGAGTACATGGTGATGGTCTCCTTGCTGAAGCGCGCGCCCAGCGCGGACAGGACGGCGTCCGTCCCGCCGATCGCGGCAGCGACGGCCGCCGGGTCGGTGGCGTCGGCGACGACCATGGCGAGGCCAGGCCGCTCGGTGAGGGAGCCGGCGCGGCGGGTTACGGCGACGACCTCGTGGCCGGCTGAGAGAGCCTGGTCGGTGAGGTGGCGGCCGGTCGGTCCGTTGGCACCGAAGACTGCGATACGCACGGTGTCGGGTCATCCCTTCGTGTGGTTCCTGGAACGCCCTTGACTGTGCCGATCATGAAACTCAAAGCTCAACGCTGATGAATAACGCCGCCCGTACCCGAGGCCGCCCCCGCGGCAACCCGCCGACCCGCGAGTCGATCGTCTCGGCGGCCCGCGCGCTGTTCCTGGAACGCGGCTACCGGCGCACCACTCTGCGTGCGGTGGCCGAGGCTGCCGGGGTCGACCCGGCGCTGATCGCGTACCACTTCGGATCGAAAAAGGGCCTGTTCGCGGACGTGATGCAGTTCCAGTGCGCCAACGCGCTGGCGGTGGACGAGGTCCTCGGCGGCGACCCGGCAACCCTCCCCGAACGCCTGATCGACGCGGTGACGGACCTGTGGGAGGACGCCGACTTCCGTCAACTCACCACCCAGGGCGACGAGGCCTCCGAAGTGCTCCGCGAATACCTGGAACACGAGCTGCTGGTCCGGCTTGTTGAATTTCTTGGCGGCCGGGACGCGACCGCCCGCGCCACGGCCGTGGTGACGATCCTCGGCGGCCTGATCTACACCCGCTACCTCAACCCCCTCCCCACCCCCGCCACCTTCACCCCGTCCGAGACCCGCCACGCCCTCACCCCGGCGCTGCGCGCGGCACTGGCCCCGAGGCCGCGCACCGCGGCAACCACCAGAGCAGGCAGTCGGCGCTGAGGAGCAGGAAGTCCCCTCGTCCTGCGTGCCGCCGGACTGTCCCAGTGACCGCGCTCGTGAACGAGGCAGCATTGGGTTCTGGCGGGGCGTCCGGGGTGGCCGACCGCGCGCGGGGCAGGGCGCACCAGCGAACCCGGGCGACTGCTTCCGCCAGGGGCCCCCGGCTTCGTCCCCGCGTGTCGAACAGCTGGGAAGGCCGGTAGGAGGCAAGCCAGTCGTCGAGCTGCGACAGCTGGTCGACGTCGGCGCGCGGGTTTGTGAGAGGTGTCTTGTGCAGAGCGGGCGTACCGATGAGCGTCTGGCCGCCGAGGGTGACAGGGTCGGTCCATCCCTTGACGCAGCGCAGGACCAGTGCCGTGGGCCGGCCTACGACAGTGGCCTCCAGGGCGTCCCGTAGGGCGGCGTGGAAGGCTGTGTGCTCGGCCTGCGATCCGGCGGTGACGTGGACGATCACGGCCCGCCATCCGATACCGGCGAAGTACGCCCGGAGCCGGACGTCGTCCAGTCGTCCGAGCAGTGACGGACCGCCCATGCGGAAGCCGTTCACGTGCACCACGGGAAGTACTGCGGTACCGGTGAGATCTCCGTGGGCGCGCCAGGCCGCTGCGGTCGTCGGGGTCTCGCACTCGCCATCACCGATCACAGGCTCGACGACCCTGTCGGGAGCGTCGAGCGCGACCCCTTGGGCGAAGGGCAGGCAGCCCCCGAGTCGTCCACCGAGAAGGGCACCGGCCGGAAGCGCCGGGGTGACTTCGGCTCCGAGCCCTTCCACGTCAGGGAAAGCCCGGGAGAGCCGCCGCAGACCGTCGGCGTCCGGTCCGAATTCCGGGCGCAACTTGCCCAACTCGGCTGTCACCCAGGAACGCCGAGAGCTGGACCACGCCGGCATGACCGGCTCCGAGGAGTGGCACGAGACCGACTTCCCCGTCGAGAGCCCCGGCGGCAAGGGCGAGGTGGGTCAAGGCGAAGGCGGTGCCCGGCACGGTCCCCCAGTGGCCGGACGGTCGCTCCTTCACGTGTTCGGCGGTAAGCGGCTGGTTGAGCAGGACGTTGTCCCCCTGGTGGAGTTGGCACACCGAGGCGTAGCAGATGGCTCTCCACAGAGCCTCGGCCAGAACCGCATCGTTCTCCATCACGCGCAGACCAGGGTCTCGTCAGCGAAGGTGAAGTACCACAGGGGGCGATAGCACTCCCATGCCGTGGGCCGCCGCCCGGAGGGCTCCATGATCTTCTCTATCTCGGCGCGGGCGCGGAGGTAGTACTCAAGCTCAAGGGCTCCGGAGGCGCGCAGGCCAGCCATGATGCGGTTGTGGGCCTGGTACACCTGGAAGTTCGGGAACTCGGTCACGTACGGCGCGAGGGTCTCCACGCCGGTGCGGAGTGCGTCGAGGTCGTCCAGGCCCGCGATGTACGTGAACGACGTCCCGTGGCCGGCGGCGACCGCCCGCCTTAGCACTTCCGTCATAGAGGCCGTCGTCAGCACCGCTTTGCTGGCCTTCAACAGGAGGTCCCGTCGCGTGAAGCATTCAGCGGTGAGCCGGAGCACAAAGGGGCCGATGTCGGCAAATGTCGAAGCAACCCCACAGGCTTGCAGATGGCGATTGCAAGCGCCCCACCAGGCGCAACCCACTTTGTGCAAGGGAGATGCACCAGTCCCTTCGCCTTCGTCAAGGACCTGACTCTCATCGGGCAGGGACAAGCGATCCTCGATGGCGATCACGCAGGCACCACTGTCACGATCACCGGCGGCGCCCAGGTGCGACTCTCCGGAGAAGAACAGCGTCCCAGACACGGCGCAGGTAGGCCACGTCTGAAACCGGGCAGTCTCGCTGCCGACAAGGCATACGACAACGGCCCCGTCCGCAAGTACCTGCGACGGCGGGGCATCCGCCACACGATCTGGGGGGGAAGAGTGACAGCCAGGCCGCCCGCCTGCGCAAGAGCTCACGCGCGGACGGCCACCCAGTTTCGACGAGGACCGCAACAAGAAGCGCGTGCCGGCTCATGCGATCTGGGTGGTACCAGGGAACGCCGTCGCTGTCCGCGGCGGCTCCGCCTCGATGTGCGCCAGATCAGCGCGAGACTATCGCGCCAGAGACCGCCTACCAATGCGCTGTTCTGACGTCCACGACCGTCATCAGTGGCGCCGGAGGCTGGCGCTCCGGGGCGATCCGACATCGTCAGCGTGGCCTGGTGTCTTTCGGGCAACACCGAGCAGTTCACCAGGTAGAAGGTGCGGTTGTCGGGTACTTGCAAGAACGATGTTTACCCAACGGCAACGATCCCGCCACGCCCCTGGGAGAAAAATGACGATCCCGCTGGACACCCGGTCCTCTGAACCCTCGCAGGCATCGACGCTTGCCGGACGGTACGAGCTGGGTGAACATCTGGGGGCCGGCGGTGCCGCGGACGTCTATCGCGGCACGGATCTGCGGCTCAGTCGTCCGGTGGCGGTCAAGGTTTTCCGGCCGGGGAGCGGCACGGGCCTGAAGGACCGGTTCGAGGATGAAGCTGTCGTCCTGGCCCGCTTGCACCATCCGGGACTAGTGACCGTCTTCGACGTCGGCCGCCACGAAGGGCAGGCCTTTCTTGTCATGCAATTGGTCGAGGGCAGCACCCTGCGCAGGCGCATCACCGAAGCGACTATGACCGTTCCCGCTCTTGTCGAGCTCGGGATCCCGCTGGCCGAGGCCCTCGGACACGTGCACCGGGCGGGAATCCTGCACCGTGACGTCAAGCCGTCCAACATCCTGCTGGACGCGCAGAACCGGCCCTACCTCACTGACTTCGGCATCTCTCGGGCGATCGACGCCACCGCGTCCACGCGGGATGGCGCCATCGTGGGGACCGCCGCGTATCTGGCCCCCGAGCAGGTCACTGGCCGTCGCGTGGAGCAGAAGGCCGACATCTATGCTCTCGGTCTTGTACTGCTGGAGTGCCTGACGGGTCGGCTGGAGTACGAGGGCGCCCCGCTGGAGTCCGCGGTCGCCCGTCTGCACCGGGCACCGCGGATCCCCAGGCGACTGCCCGCGGCACTACGCGATCTGCTGGGTTCCATGACCGCGATCGAGGCGGCGGACCGGCCCGATGCGCAGACGTGCGTGGCAGTCCTGTCGAGGTTGCAGCGGAGCGAGGCCGCCGCAGGCACTTCGACAACGGTAGGCGGCATGCTGGACGGCGTGCGTTCCGGCTCCGAGTGCGGAACTCATCGCGCAGGCAGCCGATCGGTCCTCCGGAGTCACAGGATGACGCTCGCCGCAGCCGGGGCGATGGTTGCCGCGACAGCGATCGGGATGACCGTGCCGACGTGGGGCTCCGAGGCCCCAGCCGATCGGAGGTCGTCCGCGACCCCGCCCATTTCTCAGAAGACTTCGGCATCCGCCGAAAGCAGGGAACACGGGGCTGAGAACAGCGCTGCCCCGCCTGCCCGTACGGGAGAGCCGGTGCCCACAGCCGTAGCGGCCGGGGACTTCATTCCGGTTCCGGCGACGCCCCTTTCGTCTCGGCTCCCACAGCCGGAACAGGCAGACCACAAGGACCACCATCACGCCAAAAAAGATTCGGCAACGTCCCTCGCGTCTCGGTTCTCACGACCAAAACCGGCGGGCGACAAGGACCACCATCACACCGAGAAGGCGACGAGGGACAGGGCCAGGGATTCCGAATCCAGTGGGGAACACCTGGCCAGGAGCGGGCCAAAGGCAGGGAAGCACACGCCGGACAAGGGCGGAAGCCGAGGAAAGCCGCACCGGTAGCGACAGGAGGGACAGTCTCGCTGTATCGAGTGGACGCAGCAGCACAGGGCAGCCCCGTACCAGGGGCCGTACCAGTCGTCCTGGCAACGAAGCTGGCAACGAGCTAGTCAAAGCCGCCGACAAGAAGCAGCTCGCTAAGACGATCCCCCCTTTACGGCCGCGTCGATCTCTTCTGTATTGACGCGCTCGGCTACATGGAGCTCGATCGCCGCGGCGCCGAACTTCCCTTCCGAGTCCTGATCGAGCGCGAGGGAAGAAGAGCGTGGCCGGAGTCCTTCACAGGATGGGCCAGGACCTGCACCCGACTCCCGCCTCTGCGCTGCCGCCGAGACCGTGCTCGAGTGGGAGGGACTCTCGACCAGGGAAGGTGTCGCCGGCGGCATGGGCCAGGTTGCCGCGAAGGCTGCTCTGCCTGGGGTGATCGGTAAGGCTGTCGGTGCCGGTCTCGGGGTTGCTATAGAATCCGGTCGCACCGTCCGCGTGAACTGGGCCGACGGCAATCAGTCCATCATTGAGTTGCCGGAGAAGTTGTTCATGATCTTCTCCGTATTGCTTCCTGCGCGACAGGGAGCTGGCCCTGCCGGACCGCGCACCCCAAAACCCACCAGGGAGTCTTCACCTCCGCCATGTGACTCGACCACGAGACCGACACTGGGAGCCGCAGCGCAGACGCCGTCCCGGGCCACCCGCCGCCCGCTCTTCAACCACCTGGCTGCCCCGGCCGCCGGTGTCCCCGTCTACCACGACCAGGCGAAGGCCATGCTCGACGCCCACGAGGCCGCGGTGCGCGCCGAGACCCTCGCCGACGCCGAGGCCGTGCGCGCACTGCGGCACGCCTGGACCATAAGGGAGTCGGCAGTCCTGGAGGAGACGAAGCGCCATGCTGCACGCTGCCGCCCCACCGACGCCTGCCCTGCGACTGTTGCCCCCCATGTCGGCACGGACTGCGAGGGCTGCGCCCACTGCGAGTGCGGCTACACCATGGGGAAGTAGTGCGCCGCGGCCGGGTGCCCCTCACGCGCCGGGCTCACCACCACCCGCACCACACAGCAGGGCGTCGGGCCCGGGGCGGCTGCCGAACCGGGTGGTGAACGCGATCCCGGCGGCGTACTCGTTCGCTGCGCACTGCCCCTTGTAGTCGCCCTCGGCGAAGTCACCGCCCGCCGCCCCGCCAGGACGGTTGTCGGACCGGTCGAACCACACCGTGCGGACGGCTCCCGCGAGCGCGGTACGGCCCGGCGCGCACAGCGCCGCCGACACCCGCTCCCCGCGCACGCTGTAGCCGGTCACGAGCGCGCCCGGCGGGCACTGGAGCTTGGTGTACCCCGACGCCCAGTCGCCCCCGGCGGGCACGTACCGCTCGTCGGTGACGACGGTCTGCCCCGCGTCCGTGGCCGGAGTCGCCGTGCCGGCGTCGGTGCACAGGCCGCGGCCGCTGGTGTGGCCCAGGCCGATCAGCCGCAGCCCGTCCGGGCAGGCGGCCTTGCGGGCCCCGGGGTCCCAGTCGCCCGCGGCCCGTGCGCGCAGCGACTCCACCGCGTCGCCGTGGTCGGTGGCGAGCATCCGCCAGACGGGCACGGATGCCACAGGGCCGGTCGTGCCGGGCGCGGACATGAGGTGCCGCCAGGCCGTCCCGCGCCAGTCGGCGCCGTCCAGCACACCGGAGCGGTGCCCGGCGCCGTCGTAGCGCAGCAGCGCCCAGTCGTCGTGGCCCTCGAAGCCGACCAGCGGCCAGTACGCGAAGTCGGTGTCGTGGTCGGTGAGGTAGTCGGTCATGTTGCCGAACCAGGTGCGGGCCACCGGGTTCGTCTCGCCGCTCCCGATGCCGAACTCACTCACCCAGACGGGCGCGGTGTAGTGCCGGCCGCTCTCCTCGACGAAGAACGCCTCGTCGTCCAGCGCCGCGCCCAACTGCTCGCGGGTCATGTCCTGGTAGCGCGCGTCGTGCGTCTCGCCGATGCCGGTGGCGCCGCTGTGGTGCGGACCGGTGTAGCCGTAGAAGTGGGCCGAGTACACCAGCTGGTGGGCGTCCACGAGGGTGTGCGAAAGCGTGCGCACGGGGGTGAGCTGCGGCCGTCCGTGCGGGAGGCCGTCCACGGGCGGGCCGGTCCAGTTGATGCCCTCGACGACGATGAGCAGACGGGGGTCGCCCTCGGTGAGGATCCGGTCCGCGGCGAGCTGGGCGGCCGCGTACCAGTCGTGGTCGTCGCCCAGGCCCCAGTTGGGGTCGTCCAGGACGTTGCGCCTGACCTCGTTGTACAAGTCGGCGCCCACCACCCCCGGGACCCGGGCGTAGCGGCGGGCCATGAAGACCCAGTCGTCGGCCCACTGCCGGGTGGACTGCCCGGTGTTCCACCGCTCGTTGCCGTCGACCCCGCAGCACCAACGGGAGGTGTCGGTGTGGTTGTTGAGGATGACCGCGAACCCGCTCCGGCTGAGCGCGTCCACGACGGCGTCGTAGACCTGGAGCGGCGTCCTGCCGCGCAGCTGCGGGTTGGCGGTCACGGCGTTGTCGGGCACCGAGGCCGTGCTGTGGATCATCTCGTTGGAGAACGGCAGCCGGACGGTGTTGATGCCCAGTTCGTGGAAGTCGGTGAGCAGCCCGTCCAGCGGCACGCGGTCGAGACCGAGCGGTATCCCGTGGGAGTCCTGGCCCGCGTGGTGGCTGGCGGGATCGCCGATGTCGCCGCTGCCCGTCCACGAACCCTGCGCGCCGTCCCAGTTGGCGCCCTTCAGCCGGAAGCGGTCACCCCGGGCGTCGACTATGTAGCGGCCCCGGGTGGACAACGGCGGATACCAGGTCTCGGCCGCCGCCGAGGCGGCGGTCGGGGCTGGTGAGCGGGGCGGCGGCGCGGCGGACGCCGTCGTTGTCTGCGCGGTCAGGAGCACGAGGCCGGCGACCGCTCCGGCCAGACGCAGGACAGTTGGTGCCATCGACATGTGGCCAGCCCTCGGTTGGTGTGGGGGAACCGTTCTCCGAGGCTGTACGGTGCCCTGTCCCGCCGGGAACGTCCAGACGGCCGACGCACGCGGCGCCATCCGCGCACCGCGGCGGCTCAGATGTAGCTCAGGCCGCTTGCTGTGCCTTCCGCCACGGTGACCGCATCAGCACCGGTTCGAGCGGCAACGACCGTTCACCAATGGGGGGAAGCACACGGAACACGAGCGTGCGGTACTTGAACGCGATCGCGTCGATCACCTGCCGGTGATCCCGCCACCGCCCACGCCGCCGAGGGCTCCGGTCTGGCAGCAACGGCTCGGTGCGGGCCCACTGGGCGTCAGTCAACGACGCACCCAGACCAACGATCCGATGATCTGAAAGAAACGACCTAGTGATCTGAGTCAGAGATTCGTCGGCAGTAGGCGGCGACTTTGTCGAGGATCTCGTCGGCTGTCTTCGTCCAGACGAACGGTCTGGGTTGCTCGTTCCAGTCGGCGACCCAGGCCCGGATGTCGCGTTCGAGGGCTGGGACGGAGCGGTGGACGCCGCGCTTGAGCTTCTTCTGGGTCAGCTCGGCGAACCACCGCTCGACCAGGTTCAGCCAGGACGCGCTGGTCGGCGTGAAGTGCAGGTGGAACCGTCGGTGGGCCAGCAGCCACCGTTTGATGTCGGGCGTCTTGTGGGTCGCGTAGTTGTCCAGGATCAGATGAACCTGCAGATCAGAGGGGACTTCCTTGTCCAGCTTCGCGAGGAACTTCTTGAACTCCGCCGCCCGGTGGCGGCGGTGGAGGGAGCCGATGAGCTTGCCGGTGGCGACCTCGAGGGCGGCGAAGAGGGTCGTGGTGCCGGCCCGGACGTAGTCGTGGCTGCGGCGTTCGGGAACGCCGGGCACCATCGGCAGGACCGGCTGAGACCGGTCCAGGGCCTGGATCTGCGACTTCTCGTCCACGCAGAGCACCACAGCCTTCTCCGGAGGATCGAGATACAGACCGACGACATCGCGGACCTTGTCGATGAACAGCGGGTCGGTGGACAGCTTGAACGTCTGCGACCGGTGCGGGGCCAGGGCGAACGCCCGCCAAATCCGCGAGATGGTCGACTGCGACATCCCCGTGGCCGCGGCCATCGACCTCGTCGACCAGTGGGTCGCGTTCTTCGGCGTCTCCTCAAGCGTCTTGACGATGACCCGCTCGACATCAGCATCGGTGATCTTCCGGGGGACGCCGGGCCGCGGGTCGTCGCACAAACCGTCCACTCCCCGCTCGATGAAGCGCCGCCGCCAGGTGCGGACCGTGTCCGGAGCA
The DNA here is from genome assembly GCF_042884245.1 of Streptomyces sp. NPDC058145. Classification (NCBI taxonomy): domain Bacteria; kingdom Bacillati; phylum Actinomycetota; class Actinomycetes; order Kitasatosporales; family Streptomycetaceae; genus Streptomyces; species Streptomyces sp. NPDC058145. The sequence goes on from NZ_JBHVUH010000035.1 coordinate 12,719, forward strand.
ATCCGCAGTCGGCGGGACACCTCCATGATCGAGTGACCATCGGCGCACTCCAGCACGATCCGCGACCGCTGAGCCAACGCCTGAGCCGTCGTACGGCGACGTAACCAGCCCTCCAGCACCGCCCGTTGGGCATCAGTGACCGACAACGGCGGAATCTTCGGACCCGGACGACTCATGCCCGACTAACGACAAATCTCTGACTCAGGTCACTAGTAGTGCTTCGTTACGTCGCGTGATCTCGGCTGGTTGCGGGCATCTTCTCCGGTATGAGGCTGGGGGAGGTGGAACGACTCCGGGGTAAGCAAGGGGGAGTTTGTCGGTTCGTGTGGCCAGGCCGCGCCACTGCTTGAGTCGGTCGATGCAGCGCTCGACGGTGTTGCGCTGCTTGTAAGCCTCGCGGTCGAAGCCGGGTGGGCGGCGGCCTCGCCGCTGGCGGTGGCCAATCTGGTCGGACGGCTGCGGGATGACCGCGCGTATTCCCCGGCGCCGCAGGTGAATGCGGATGGCGCGGGAAGAGTCGAAAGCGGGTGCGTCACCGCGCACCGGCGAGGGTCACGTGGCCGTGCGCCCCTGGTGAGCAGCGCATGTGCACGTTTCGTGGCCGGTGAGCAGGGCGCGGGCTCGGGCGAAGTCCCGGTCCAGGTGCCGGTAGGCATACGACAGCATGACCGGCGCCGCCTTCCGCGCGGCCGCGAGGGCCTCGCCGCGGGCCTGCTCCGGCTGCCGCCCCTACAGGTAGTGCCACCCGAGTACAGCGGCCGCGACCAGGGCCGCCACGAGGACGAGGCCCAGCACCGCGGTGAGCATGCTCCGCCCGGCCTTGCGTGGGGGCGCGCCGTCCTCCGGCTCCTCCTCGAACGACTCGGGCTCCGGCGGGTCCTCCCAGCCGTTCGGCGGGGGCTCGACGACGAGGGTGCGCCCGGAGCGAGTCCGCTCTTCCTGGCGGGCGCCGCGCTCGGGGCGTGCGGGCCGATCGGGGCGTGCGGGCCGCCCGGCGCGCGTGGCTGCTGGGCGGGCGGTCGCGGTCATAGCGCGGCGTGTCGGTGAGCCGGTGCCGCGGGTGCGGGAGGTCGGGTTTGCCATGGTGTCTCTTCTCATCTATGGCCTCACGGGTGGGTCAGCCCACGAAGGCGACGTCGGTGGTCAGTTGTCTGCTGGCCATGCGCTCGGGGTCGAGTTGGAGCCGGTAGATGCGTGCCTGTCCGTCGGGTGCGGCGGTGGTGGTCACCTTGCTGTCGGCTACGGCCAGGATCCGGGCCGAGCGCGCGTCAGACCGCACGATGCCCGCTTTCAGGACTGCCATTGTGGGTGTGCTCGCGCAGCGGGAAGGCGATGTTGTCGTACAGGTTCATCGAGCCGAACAGCGCGCCGAACCGCTTCCGCACCTCGTCCAGGTTGTGCTCGTGCAGGCGGGTGATGGTCCGGCCGCGACCTTCACCGAGCGGCGCTGTGGCTTAAGCAGCCCCTCGAGCGTCTTGAGGAACACCGACGTGCCCGTCCCCGAGGGTCGAGCAGCATGGAGACTTCCTCGGCGGGCAGCGTCAGCGAGATGTCCTGCCAGATGACCTGGTGGCCGAAGGACTTGGTCAGCCCTTCCACACAGGTCTCGACACCCATCCCGTTCACCCTTCGGCCTCGTGTGCGCTCCGACTTCTGCTCTACGGGGTGGGGAGGGGCGTCCGTCGCGACGGACGAAGATTTTTTTGCGAACGCGTGTACGGCGCGATGGCAGCTTGGACGACGGCGTGCGGGAAGGCGTTCTCGGGGTGGGCACGGAGAGCGGAGCGGCCGGTACGGCCGGGGCCAGGGGCGGTTGACGGGACCGACGCGGCTGCCGACCTCGTCGGCAGGCCCGGCATGGCGGTCGGCAGGCCCGCCACCTTCGGCACCTGGGGTATGTGTGGGACCTGCGGCGCCGACAGCTCTGGGAGCGGGGACGCGGACACGTCCGGCAGGGGCGTTCCCATAGTGGGTCGGAGCGCCCGGCCCCAGGCCCCGGGCGTTGAGTGCGAGGGACTGGGCGTCCCAGGGGCGCGCCCGCGGCCCGTGGCCTGGCTGCGCAGGACCTGCGCGTCGCTGGACGCGGCCGGCCGCGGCGCCGGACCGTTCCCGTTTCCGCCTGCGCCGAGCGCGTATGGCAGCACGAACCCTGCCACTGCCAGGGTTGCCGCCATCGAGGTGACCGCGACCGCATGAGCTTCGCCGCCCCCAAGCAGCCGCCCGCGTCTGATCAGGAGCAGCACCAGCCCGAGCGTCCCGGCCAGCGAGGCCCGCAGCGTCCGCCGGGCCCGGGCGAGCAGCGACTCGACGGTCCGGTAGCTGAGCCCCATCCGCACCGCGACCTGGCTCACGTCCAGGCCCTGCGACTTCAGCCGGAGCGCCTCCGTCTGCCGGGCGGGCAGCTCACCGCTGCGCACGGCGAGCCACTTCGCTTCGGCCCGGTCGCACACCGCCTCCTCGACGGGTACCGGGCCCGACGCGACGAGTGTGGGGCGGCTGCCCACCTCGGCCTCGCGGTTGACCTGCCGGTACCGGTCGACACACAGCCGCATCGTCACCCTCGTCAGCCAGGCGCCGAGCCGCTCGTCGTCGAGGTCCGGGCGCTCCGCGGCTCGCAGCATCGCCTCGTGCACGGCGTCCTCGGCGTCCTCCTGGCTCATGGATCGCCGCCGGGCCACCTTGAGGAGGTGCTCGCGATGGCTCCACATGCGCTGCCAACGCTCGTCGGTGGCCGCTGTGTTGCCAGGCATGTCCGTCGCCATGAGGGTCCCTTCGCACTCACCCGCCGGTCCTGTGCTTCCGGCCGGTCGCGACATTACCGCCGAGTAGCGGCGGTTGTGGAGGGGGAGAGGCAGGCGGTGTCGTAGCGCGGCGGGCCCTCTTTACCGCAGACCCTTTGGGGACGAAAAGGACCCGCCTTTCAAGCCTCGGCCGTCGGTGTGGGCCGCCGGACAGGCTCAGGCCAGCTGACCAGGCACTACACGGGAGGGGCCGCCCGATAACCAGCCCGGCCAAGAGCCGGAATGGCCGGTCAAGGGGGCCGCAGGCGACGCCGAAGGCGCCCTTGACGGGACGTTCCGGCTCTCATCATGAACAAGCGGGCGGCCCGGCACCACACTCACCTGCCATCGTCGTCCCTCTGGGCGACTGCTTCGGCAAGAACGAGCAGGTCACCGCCGTCAGGCGTTTCAGCGACCGTGTGTCCGAGCTGGACCAGCAGCCCAGAAACGGCAGCCTGCACGATCACTCGCATGCTGTCGTCGCTGGGAGGACGGGCGGCTCGTTCACGAGATAGCGCGACGAACCCGTCCGAAGCAGACCAGCTGATCACAACACCTTCAGACACTTCGCGGACACGCAGGCCAGGGTCATCACCGTCGCCGTCACCCAGCACCTGAAAACCGGCCTCGATCAGGGCAGACCTCACCTGCGACACGAGCTCAGCAGGCACACTTGACACCCGTGTCGCCTGCCCACAAGACCACCGAACATGCCACCCAGGTTGCGGCCGGTCATGCCGACCGCCCAAATGCTCGGCGGCTACTCCACACACTTGTTCCGCGCGGGTCTGTCCGTGCACGCATGCCTGCTGGTGGGGAAGCCCTGTCAGCCTCGGCCTGCAGCGCCGTCGTCCGGAATCGCCCAGGCGGGTCAGGCGGGCGAGGCCGTCTGCCGTTGCCGCCGTGGCAGGCCGGGGCGCGAGCCGGAAACAGGGACGGCGGCGCCCGGTCGCGGCGGACTGAGCACGGGCCCGGGGTTGCGCTGCTGCCCTGCGTTTTGCCGTGTGCCGGCGGTCGCTGTGCCGCGTTGTGGCGTGAAGTGGGCCACTTCGCTTGTGGGCACGCCGAGCAGGCGCGCGGCGTCACCTTGACTGACATGCAGCTTGTCCACGAGCTCGCGAACAGCGGCAGCGATCGCCTGGTCCTCGGCGGCCACCGCAGCCGCCCGGCGGTGCCGCGCTTCGGCCACCGGAGTGAGCACAGGCTCGAGTTCGGGCACCACCATGTTCAGGACGATCAGGTCAGGAGGGGCCCCGACGGCTTCGGCGACCAGGCCGCGCGCCAGCTCCTCCGCACCCTCAAGAGTGCGGCACTGAGTGTGTAGGTCGAGGCGGGGAATGTCGACGGCCCACCACCGGCCGACGCGGCGCAGCAGGACTTGAAATTGGTCGGAACTCATGCGCTCTGCCCCCTCTCCTTCCGGCGGCCGGGGCCGTGACTCACGGGCTGACCAGCCCGCGAGCTTCCGGAACTCGCTCTACCCCGAACGGCCGGATGCAGGCATGGTCAGTTGAGGCACAGTCCGAGTAGGCAGACGTCCGTCGGCGACGTCGGTACCCGTGCGGGACGGGTCTGGGACGTTCCCGCCGTGCCGTTGCTGGGCGCGGGCATCGACCGCTGTTGCGCCGTTGCATTGGAGGAGTTGGGCGCCGTGTCGCTGGTGGTCGGGGCGGTGCTGTGCGGCTGCGGCGTCGGCGTCACGGCCGGGCGGCCAGGCGCGGCGGCTTCGGGCCGGTCGATAACCGGCGCCGTGCCGGGCGAGACCACGCGGGCCTGCACTCGCAGGGTGTTGGGTGTCATCGGCGACTGCGGTTGCGAAGGCGCGTGTGACGACCGGTGAGCGTCCCGATCGGTCGCTGGCGCGGAGGCCGGACGGTTCTGCTCGGGTCGTTGATCGTCCACGGTGCCGATGCTCACGTCGTCCGGCGCCGTGGCTGCCTCGGACCGGTCGGCGGAGGTCCGTTCCATCATGGCGATGGTCAGGCCGCCTCCGACGAGTGTGACGGCGCTGGCGATCGCCGCCCGACGCTTGTTCTTCTTCCAGCGGACCAGTTGGCGCCGACGTGCCGCACGCCCCTGCTGCGCGGGCGGCGGGTCCTCGACATCGGCGGCAATGGCGGGGGCATCGCCTGTGGAATCGCTGGGCTCCGTCTCGCCGTCGAGGCCTGCGTCATGCCGCATTTGGGAGGTTGCGGTGTCCCGGTGAGGCGTTGGGGCCGGTGCGGCGTTCGTCATCGTCGGGGTCGAGTTGCTGCGGCCGTCGACGGCGTGCGGGTCGATGTCCGGGGCGTAGGCGCCGCACCCGGGGCACACCAGGGCGCCATTGAGATGTCGACGGCATGCAGTGCAGTAGTCCATCCGCGGTCTTCCTGGTTCGACATGCCGTCGGCCCGCCTGGGCCACGACCTGGTCAGGTTCGCACATGTAATCGAGCAACCAGCAACACTAACGAGGCTTTAGAAACGCTGTGTGCAGCATGTGTGATGCTCCTGCATGGATTCTTCGTGCAGACGCGGGAGAAGGCGGGCGTATCCGGGCTGAGTCCGCCGTGGCAGTGACCCGCGCCACTCCGGCTGACCAGACGCAGCGGCCCCGACCGTTACAGGCCGCAGGAGCCGCGGTCGAGGTGGAAGTATCGGGCGTTGGCCCAGCGGCGCAGCCGGATACCGATGGTGACGCCGACGATGGTGATGAGGGCGGGCAGGTATCCGTTGGCGACCTGGACGATCGGGATTGCTGGGCAAACCCGGAGATCGCCCAGCCCGTACCCAACAGCACTGCGCCGGGGATCACACCGGCGTGGATACGCCCCGGGGTGCGCCGGACCCGCAGCAGCGCGAATGCGCACACGATGATCACCACGGCGCCGTCGAAGGAGAGGAGCATGTGCAGGTCCTGGAAGGTGAACATGGGGTTCAGCTCGGTGTAGTCGCCGAAGCCGCGCACCATGCACGCGCAGCGGAAGGGAGGAATCGATCGGGGACGGTGCTGGTCAGACGGGGTGAGTCGGCGCGACGCATGCGGCAGCCAGACAGTTCACCGGGCCGATCGAGGGATGGCTGGTGGGCTCAGCTCCTCACTTGGGCGAAAACGTCGGCATAAACCGGGACCATCCATGCAGAGCCCGACGAGCGGGAACTCCTGGCAGATCTGACCGCCCCTTGGCTGGCCTGGGCGCCCAGCACGCGACCACATGTGGCGTAGGCGATCCCGCTTCAGAGGTGATTTTGTAGAGGTGCGCCCCCACCCGTGACGCGCAGGACCTGGAATGCGCTGAACAGAGTGCCCCCTGGCGGATCACGCCGCTTGCAGTCCGCGCGGGCCCGTTTACGCCCCCCGGTGGCGGGCCCGCCCGTGTTGACCTCGCAGCGTTTCGAACGGAGTTCAGGTGCACCGTTATGCCGTGCCCATGGGTTGGGTGACTGGGACGTTCTCCTCAGCGTGAGCAGCGGCCAACGCCCAGCCGTCCGTCCACGCCCGCCCAGTGAAAGCCCCCACATCTTGACCGTCTCCTTGCACGAGGCCCAGCCGGCCGGCCGGCACGCTGCCATGCCCACAGGCAGCCTGTTCCGGCAGATCTACGCACCTCGCGTGTGCGATGCCCTTGCCTACTCCATGTCGACCTATGCCATGCCGCTCGTCGTGCTGGCCACCACCGGCTCCGCGTCCCTGACGGGCCTGGCTTTCGCACTGGAGTGGATTCCCCGGGTGGCCGCGTTCGGCTTCGCGGGCGCCCTGGTGGACCGTAGCGGCGCGGCGATCGTGTCCTTCCTCGCCTCGCTCGCCCGCGCCCTGCTGGTGGCGGGCGCCGCTGCCGCGCTGATCGCACTGCCGCCGGGTACGGTCGAGACCGTCACCGTCATGGCACTGGCCGCCGTGACGGGGGCGCTGACGCAGTTCAGCTTCATCGCCAACGAGGCGGTCGGCGCCATCGTCAGCCGCCGCACCGACAGGCAGACTCACAAGGTGCAGTCGGTGCTGATCGGCATCGACCAGACGGCCACCGTCATCGGCCCGGCTCTGGGCGGCGTTCTGCTGCTCACCGGCCCGACTCTCATGCTGGCGTGCCTGAGCGTGCTGTCTTTCCTGTCCGCCGCACTCGCGCTGCAGACACCGCCCACCCCTCTGCGTGCCGCACGCCACGGTGGACCGGCGCCGGTTGGTGGCCTGCGGGAAGGATGGCAGACCCTGCGCTCGCTGCCGTCCCTGCGACGGCTGGTGGCCGGACTGGCCTGCTCCAACCTCATGCTCGGACTGCTGCAGTCGGCCAGCCCTGTTCTCGTGGAGGACCGCTTCGGCCAGTCCCCGGCCGCTGCCGGCGCCCTCTGGTCGATCGCCGCTGCCGTCACCTTGGCCGCGGTCGTCTGCTGCCGGGCGGGCCTCGACCGGCTCGGGCTGTGGGGGGTCGGCGTCATGAGCGCGACCGTCGCGACCGCCGCCTGTCTGGCCGTGCCCCAGGCCCCTTCCTATATCGGCTACGTGACCCTCGTGGCCCTCTTCATGGCCGCCGACGGAGGACTTACCGTCGTCCTGCGCACCCTCCGCTCGCAGGTCATCCCACCCGCGGCCTTCGGCGCGACCCTCTCCCTGACCATCCTGCTCCTGCTGCTGCCCTTCCCCGTCGCGGGTGTGCTGCTCGCCCTCACCCCGCTGCCGTACCTGGACGGCCTCATCGGGGCGTGCGCCGTGGTGCAGGCGCTCGCTCTGCTGGTCACCTTCCTACGCCTGCGCAACGACCCGATCCTCCGAGCCAGGACATCGCCCGCCCGCCACGAGGCCGGCTGACCCGGCCATTCAGCAACCCCAGCACGTATGGCCGCGCAGTAGCTACGCACCACCCGGCCCTGGCCCTGAGGAGGCAGCAGGTCAGGGCTTTGCGCTTCGGGCCGACCAAGGCCGAAGTTGCTGGGGGATCACTGCGATCTGTTCGTCGTCAGCACCAGCACGGGCGGCTGCCCGGCCTGCTGCCCCAACTGGTAGCCGCTGACTTCGCGGGAGATGTCGCGGCCGTCGAGGACGACCCTGCCGTTGCCCTGGTCGGCGCTGATGCAGATCTGACGCAGCTGCTCATCCATGCAGATCAGCCTACGGACCGGCGCGGACAGCCCGGCCAGGCCAGCAAGGCGCCCTAGAACGGGGGTTGCGGCCCGCTGGGGGCCTGCTGCGTCATCGGGTCTCCTTCGTGGATACCCCGGCCTTCAGGCCGGGGAGGAAACGAGGCTCTCGCGTAGCGGGGCAGGGAAAGGCGAATCGCCGCCCGGGCGATTCGGCGTCTATGGCCACCGGCCGACACCCGCCGCTCACACGGGAACTGATAGAATGTGAGGCGTGACGCAGCAGGTTAAGCGGGCGTTCAAGTACCGCTTTTACCCCACGAACGAGCAGGCAGCAGAGCTGTCCCGCACGTTCGGCTGCGTCCGCCTCGCGTACAACAAGGCGTTGGAGGAGCGCACTCGCGCGTGGTACGGCGAGCAGCGCCGCCTCTCCTACGTGCAGTCGTCGGCGGCGCTGACGCAGTGGAAGAAGACCGAGGAACTGGCCTTCCTGGCGGAGGTGTCCTCCGTCCCTCTTCAGCAGGCGCTGCGCCACCTTCAGACCGCGTTCGGGAACTTCTTCGCCAAGCGAGCGAAGTACCCGCGCTACAAGAGCCGGAAGAAGTCCCGAGCGTCGGCCGAGTACACCCGCAGCGCGTTCAAGTGGCGTGACGGGCGACTGACTCTGGCCAAGATGGCGGAGCCGCTGGACATCCGCTGGTCGCGTCCGCTGCCCGCGGGTGCGGAGCCGACCACGGCGACCGTGTCCCGCGACGCGGCAGGACGCTGGTTCGTGTCCCTGCTGTGCGAGGACAGCATCACCCCGGCCCCCGCCACCACGGCGGCCGTGGGCATCGACGCTGGGATCACCTCCCTGGCGACCCTGTCGACCGGGGAGAAGATCACCAATCCGAAGCACGAGCGCCGTGACCGCCTCCGGCTGGCGCGCGCGCAGCGGGAGCTGTCGCGGAAGTCGAAGGGCTCGGCGAACCGGGAGAAAGCGCGGCGTCGCGTCGCCAAGATCCACGCGCGGATCGCCGACCGGCGCCGCGACTTCCTGCACAAGCTGTCTACTCGGCTCGTCCGTGAGAACCAAACGGTCGTGATCGAGGACCTGACCGTCCGTAACCTGCTGGGGCGGTGGCGTTGGTGACGCGTCCCCTCCCCGGCTGAAGCCGGGGATACCCACGCAAGATCAGGATGGCTTCGAGCGTAGGCGCCTGCTCGGACAGTGCACCGGCCACAAAGTGAGCGCCCCACCCTCACCGGACGGGGGTGCGGGAGGGTGGGGCTAAGCGCCCACCGTCCCGAACGGGGGGAGCGGGAGGGTGGGGCTGGCACACCCGTACCCCGGCCACACGGTTGAACACGCAACCGCGGGGGGCGGACCACTGCCAGGGGTGCGCACTGGCTTGTCCCCCTTTCACCAGGGCAGCAAGAGACCCCGGCGGGTAACCATCCGGCGGGGTCCCTCTATGCGTTGTTACTCGGGGCGGATGTGCTCCGCCTGCGGGCCCTTCTGCCCCTGCGTGACATCGAACGTGACTCGCTGGCCCTCTTCCAGGGAGCGGAAGCCGGAGGCGTCGATGTTCGAGTAATGGGCGAAGACGTCGGGGCCGCCGCCGTCCTGCTCGATGAAGCCGAAGCCCTTTTCGCCGTTGAACCACTTGACGGTACCGCTGGCCATGCCTGTCTCCCTCAAGGAAATTCGGGCCCCGCACCGTGCGGGATCCGGAGGTGATCGCCTTGGTCCGGAGTGGCGCTGAACAGCAAGAACGCCCGAGACGCGTGTCACGGGCGAACGGGACTTCGGAACCACGACTACTTGTAGCGACGCTACACCGGGCGAGGCCGAAGGTCACAGGTCTTATGGGATGGCGTAGGCGAATCTTCAGCGTCACGACGGCCGTTACCGGCCGACGTCGCGGCGGCTGCGGACTGCCTGCCACGCCGGCCCGGTGAGACCGATGACCATCATTCCGTCTGCAGCCTCGCGGGCGAGGATCCAGCCCTTTGCCTTGAGCCCGTCGAGCTGCTGCCGAATGTCCGGGCCTAGCTCCTCGACGAGCTGCGTCTCCAGCGGTTGCGTGACGCCGTCCACGAGCTCCGCTAGTCGGAAGACCAGCACTTCCTCCTCAGCGGTGATACGGAAGTCCATGCACTGACGCTACGTCCCTGCCGACCAGGGCGCGCGGCCACCCCTAGGCCCGGCACCATACCGAACTCTCGGTTGATGCGTTGCTTCTTCAGTGAGCATGTACCTGCCCAATAATCCACTGATGAGCCAACGCGACACACCCCCCGTGATACCAGGTCGTGCCAGACGCTGAGCTGCCCATCAGCTCCTAGGCCGCCGAGCGGGCCGCCGGGTCGCATTCTGGGCCGTCCCTGGGCCGTCCCTGGGCCGTCCGAGGCCGCTCGGCAATGGCCAATGACGACCAACGACGAACACCAGGCGCAGGAGCCCACCACCTCGTCTTTACCCTCGGCTTCGTCGTCATGCTGCTGGTCAGCGGGCTGTTGTACGTCGCTCACGACGGCCTGAGCATCGAGCTGGCACAGTCTGTTGGCCTGCTCGTCCTGTTTCTCGGTCTGCTTCTGGTCACCGAGCGCCAAACGACCGGGCGCTGGTGCAGGTGGTCCCGCCGCTACTGACGTTGCTGCAGTGATGTCGTCAAGGTGAGGCCGGTTTCGGCGAGACATCCGTTGATGAGGTTGTCGCGGTACTGGATGTGGCGGAGACCGTGTCGGAGTGTGCTGATGAGGTGGTTGGGGTCGGTGAATGCGGCGTTAGCTTGGCTGTCGCGTCGTAGCAGTGACCAGATGCCCTCGACGGGGTTGAGGTCGGGTGCATGGGCCGGCAGGGAGTAGCAGGTGATCCAGTCGTGGGTGTCGATGAACTCCCGCAGTCGGCGGTCCTTGTGGACGTTGAGGTTGTCCCACACGAGCACGGTGGGTGCGCCGAGCTGCTGGTGGGCGGCGATGAGCAGGTCGCGGTAGTCGGTCCAGGTGAAGCTGCGTCTGCCGCCGCGCTTGTGATCGGCATGCCGTTTGGGCCGGTAGGTCAGGCGTGAGCGTTCGCCGTGCTTGTGGCAGGCCAGGGCGGCGATGGAGAAGCGGCGCTGGGAGCGTCCCCTCACCCGGATGACGGGTGTGCTTCCGCGCCGGGCCCAGGTCCGTGCGGTGGGCGGCGTCATCGAGAAGCCTGCTTCGTCTTCGAAGCACAGCCAGGCCCCGAGCGCCGCCACGGACGCCGACGTGCAGGCCCGCCGCACGGACGACGGCACCGACCTGCACCCTGGCCTGAACGTCGCCGCGTTCGCCGAGGAGACGGTGGTGTCCGGGTCCTGCGTGCTGCCCGTCCCTGGCGGCGTCCCGCTCACTGACGCCGCCCTGCTCGGCTGCGCGGTGCTCACCGGCTACGGTGCCGTCCACCACAGCGCGCGGGTCGGGCCCGGGGAGACGGTCGCCGTGTTCGGCGTCGGGGGAGTGGGTCTCGCGGCCCTGCAGTCGGCACGCATCGCGGGCGCGTCGACGATCGTCGCGATCGACATCTCGCCCCGGAAGGAGGACCTGGCGCGGGCCGCCGGGGCCACCGACTACCTCGTCGCCTCGGACACCACCGCCCGCGAGATCCGCGCCCTCACCGGCAAGCAGGGCGTGGACGTGGCCGTCGAGTGCGTCGGCCGGGCGAGTTCGATCCGCACCGCCTGGGACTCCGCAGGGCGCGGTGGCCGCACCACCGTCGTCGGCATCGGGGGCAAGGACCAGGAGGTCACCTTCAACGCCCTGGAGATCTTCCACTGGGGCCGGACCCTCTCCGGTCTCCGGCTGCGTCTACGGCAACTCCGATCCGGCCCGGGATCTGCCGGTGCTGGCCGAGCACATCCGGGCGGGCCGCCTCGACCTGGGCGCGCTGGTGACGGAGCGCATCGCCCTGGACGGCATCCCGGCCGCCTTCGACAACATGCTGGCCGGCAAGGGAGGACGGGCCCTGGTGGTCTTCTAGGGCCCGTCGGGGCACTGGCCCCGGCCCGCCGAGCACCTCGGCCTCCCCGCGAGGCCGGGGCCCGAGTCATGCCGCGCCCCTGTGGACGCACAGCCCCGCGCCATGTGCAGGTAAAACTCACGGCGTTCAACCCGTTGACGTACATACCGTCCGGTCAGTACGTTCCCCGGAACCCGAGCCACCGTTTCACCGTTCCCTCTGATTCGTCCCGTTCCATCTGTTCCGTCCCCGCACCCATCGGAGCGCGCACCGCATGGACACCGCACCTTCCGCCCAGCCGCTCACCTCCACCACTCCCGCGGCCCCCAACCGCCGCCGGGTCGCCACGGCAGCCGCCCTGGCCTCAGCCGTCGAGTGGTACGACTACTTCGTCTTCGGCATCGCCGCGGCCCTGGTCCTCGGCGATCTGTACTTCCCGGCCGGGAGCCCCACCGCCGGGGTCCTCGCGTCCTTCGCCACCTTCGCCGTCGGCTTCCTCGCCCGTCCGCTCGGCGGCATCGTCGCCGGTCAGCTCGGCGACAAGCACGGCCGCAAGCCCATGCTGGTGCTCGCGCTCACCCTGATGGGCGTGGCCACCATAGGCATCGGCCTGCTCCCGACGTACGAGACGATCGGGGTCGCCGCCCCGATCCTGCTCATCCTGCTCCGCATCGTGCAGGGCGTCGCCGTCGGCGCGCAGTGGGGCGGCGCGATGCTGCTGGCCACCGAGTACGCCCCCGAGGGCAAGCGCGGCGTCTACGGCAGCGTCGTCCAACTCGGCGTCCCCATCGGAGTGGTGACCGCCAACAGCGTGTTCCTGCTGGCCGGCGCCTTCACCTCGGACAGCGCGTTCGCCTCCTGGGGCTGGCGCATGCCCTTCCTGGTCGGGCTGCTCGTGCTCGCCCTCGCCTGGTACATCCACACCCGGGTGGAGGAGACCCCGGAGTTCCGGGAGGCCGAGCGGGCGCTGGCCGAGAAGGAGAAGGGCGAGAAGAACTCACCCCTGCGCACCATCCTGCGCGGTCACCTCGGCACCGTGCTGCTGGCCGGCGGCTCCTTCGCGGTGAACACCGCGACGTTCTACATCATCATCACCGGCGTCCTGGACTACACGACCCGTGAACTGGGCATGGACAAGGGCGCTGTCCTCACCGTCTCCCTGTGCGTCAGCCTCACCCAGCTGGTCCTGATCCCCGCCTCCGCCGCCCTGTCCGACCGGCTCGGCCGGATCAGGATCTACGCGATCGGCGCGGTCGGCATCGCGCTGTGGGCCGTGCCGATGTTCCTGCTGATCGACACCGGGTCGCTGCTGTGGCTCGCGGTCAGCACGTTCGTCGCGAGCTGCTTCCTCAGCATCATGTACGGCCCCCAGGCGGCGCTGTTCGCCGAGCTGTTCACCCCGGAGATGCGCTACACCGGAGCCTCCCTCGGCTACCAGATCGCCGCTGTCGCCGGCGGCGGGCTGGCACCGTTCGTCATGGTGCTGCTGCTGAAGGCGACGGGCACCTCGATGGCCGTCTCCGGCTACATCATCGGGCTGTCGCTGATCGCCCTGGTCTCCATCAAGGTCCTCGCGGACCGGGCCCGCTCACACTGAGCCGGGCGTCCGGCCGGACCGCGGTTCCCCTGCCTCCGTCTGCTCCGGAGCCGGGACCGCGGCCGTCCGGGCCGTCGCCCCCGACCGGGCCCGGGACCGCGACACCGCCACACCCGCCAGGCACAGGGCGCCGCCCACCAGCGTGAGCGGTCCCGGCACCTCGCCGAGCGCCAGCAGACAAGGAGGAGGGGGAGCTGCTCCAGACGAGCCTCGACCGCGGCCACTTCGGCCCGTACCGGGGAGACGAGCGGGTGCTTCGAGCAGTCGGGCTCCGGTAGCTCTGGACGCCGACGGCGTGGAACGGCGCCGACCGTTTCACCGAGCCGTCGTGTCCTCCTCATCTGATTCCTTTCGTGGATACCCCCGCCTTTAGGTGGGGGAGGAAACGAAACTCCTGCGGAGCAGGGCAAGGAGCGGGGTTTCGCCCCCGGGGCGAAACCCCGTGCCCCGACCGGCAGGTTTGATCTTTACCTGTAGTCCCGCTAGTTTGTGAGCATGCCCTCTCATGTGAAGCGGGCGTTCAAGTACCGCTTCTATCCGACCGATGCGCAGGCAGCAGAGCTGTCGCGC
>NZ_JBHVUH010000036.1:0-22004 GCF_042884245.1 Streptomyces sp. NPDC058145
AGGCCGCACTCCAAGCCTTCGACATCACCTTCGACGGCCGGCTCACCGCCGGACGACGCTGAAGAAAACCGACCGAGTTCCACCGTTCGCTACACAGACCCCGCCGCGGCGGAGCCGGCATGGGGGAGGGGTGGCAGGGCATCCGACGTGGTGAAGGGAGTGGGCTGACCGCACTTTCGGCGACGGCGGCGGGACTGATCGCCTTGTGATCCATAGGGGACGCGACCGGCCACGGAGCCCGTGTCGGGCTGCGTGGCCGGAATGCGCGTTCGCAGGTCACAGCTGCGGCTGTGGCATCCGTTGCCAGCTGAAGGGGCCGTACGTGGTGTCGGTGACGGGGTGGTTGGCGTTGGGGTCTGCGGTCAGTTTGAGCCACTCCAGCGGCGTGGTGCTGCCGTGGACGACGATGCGGTGGAAGTTCGGAACGTTGTAGTACGGGTGCTCATTCCACGCGTTGTTGCCCGGGTCGTGGGCGCACACGCCGGCGCCGGTGGCCGGGTCCGTCTCACCGGTGCACGGCGTCGTGGGGGACAGCGGGTTGTCCGAGCGGTACAGGTGCGAGTCGCCGTTGAGCATCAGCACCGGACGGCTGAACTCGGCGGTCTTCGCCGCTGTTTCGCTGATGATCGGCTCGTAGTTGGTCAGGTGGTCCTTGGTCTTGCCGTCGAGATCCCACATGTCGGCCTGCGCCGAGATGACCACCGCCTTGGCGTGGCGGGCCTGGGCATCGGCGAAGGCGGCATCGAGCCATCGGACATCGGCGGCGGTCCGGTTGGTCCGTTCGTCGGTCTGCGCCTGAGTCGTGGTCGGCACCTTGTACCAGGGGTCGGCGTCATTGTTCGAGCCGCCGGGCACGTTGATGGTCACGAAGACGATGTCGTTCTGTGCCCACATCACGTTCTCGGCATACTGGGCGTCGCCCGGGTGGCTCGGGTCGTAGGCGGTGGCCTGCGAGACCACGTTCAGTGCGCCGCTGCCCAGGGTGTGGCCGGGCCGCGCGAAGAAGTCCTGGCGGACCTTCGCGAGGTTGTCGAGTGGGTTGCCGCAGCGGTAGCTGACGCAGTCCGCGGGGTTGGTGGACACACCGCTCGTGCCGATGTAGTTGATCGACCCGGTGGCCGGGTCGTAGAAGCCACCGCCCTGGCCGGGTGAGGTGAGACTCGACGCCTTGTGGCAGTCGGCCCACTCGTTGTCGCCCGGCGTGTAGACGAGCGGTTTGGTGAAGCTCTGCCACGCGGACGCGATCGAGGCGTCGTAGTCCTCGGTGCAGAACTCCTTGCCCGAGTGGATGTCCCCCACCTGGATGACGTCCCTGACCGTGGGATCGCTGTTGATCGTGCCGATGAACGCCGGGGTCTTCTGGAACTGCGAGGTGTCGGCGGTCTGGCCCGCGGGCGCGTACGCCGACCTGCCGTACGGCGAGTCTCCGAACACGGCGAGCGTGAGGGGGTTGCCGGCCGCCGATGCGGTGGCGGCGGGCAGAACGGAAGTGGCAAGGCCGACGGCGACGAGCGTGATGAGCCCGCGCTTGCGCATGCGTCCCAACGTGCGTCCTCTCTAAGGTCCGGTCGAGGGGGGCGCTTAAGTGGACTAGGTCACAGCGAGCGCGGTATGGCATCGAGTGTGGCTTGGAGATGACGGCCAGTCGAACTTCCAGCGGTTCAACGCCCAGCAGACGCGCCAGCGGCGATCGAGGGGACGGGAGCTAGTCGAACAGGACCGTGGACCAGGGACCTGGACACAGCCTTCTACGTCGCACTGTTCCTGCGCGCTGCACAGCACTCGATCCGACGCGGCTGCCCCATTGTCTGCACCTGAGGCCCACCTTCGGTCCCACTGGTCTACCAGCGAAGATCACCCACCGTGCACGCGTCACGGAAAGCGAGCCAGAACCCAGTTCCGGCTCAAGGCCATCCTTGCCAACTGTCCTGAACTCGCCGCCGTGACCGGTCACGTTCGGTCGTTCACCCAAATGCTCACCGAGCGGCAGGGGGAACGACTCCCGCAGTGGCACGACGCCGTCCGCCAGGACGACCTTCCCAGCCTCCACACTCTCGCGGCCGGCATCGACCGAGACCGCGACGCCGTCATCGCCGGCCTGACCCTGCCTTGGAACTCCGGCGTCGTCGAAGGGCACGCAACAGGATCAAGATGCTCAAGCGCCAGATGTTCGGCCAAGCCGGTTTCAGCCTGCTACGCAAGCGCGTATTGCTGGCCACCTGATCAACCTGCCGGGGAGCTCGACCCCCACCGTGTCGAGCTGCAGCTTCGCTCCGTGCACGGGATCAAGTTGGCACGCCACGATCTGGCCGGCCCACCAATCCATCGCGCCATGGCAAGATCTTCCGAGGCCAGCGGCAGCAGACCGGGGAGTTGGCGTGCCGGGCCGCCTGGTCCAGCGTGCTCGCGGCCGGTCCGCTGGCCACCTTGCCTTCGTCGTTGACCCGCAGGCCGATGTGGACCAGGACCTCGTTGAGGTCGTCGCGGCGCCGCGAGAACACTGCGGGCTGCTGCGTGTAGCGCACGGGAGCCAACGCCTCGCTGATGAACCTGATCACGCAGTTCGACGCCTGGTCACGTGCCTGCCATATCAGCAGCGCACGGGCCAGCCGCTCGCGCTTGTTCGAGCCGTCGGCGTCCGCAACGCCTGTCTGGGCCAGTAGGTGACCGATCTCCCGGCCGCTCAAGCCGTCGTCGGTGGCGGCGAGTACGTCGGCAACTGCGGTGACCGTGGCGACAGACCACAGCGGGTACTTGGTGGAGGTGCCCATGGGCATGCCCTTTCTGGGCCTGCTCTGTGCGCAGGCCAGCCGTCCAGAATGACATGCGCACGCGCTGCGGCGCTCGGGAATTCACCAGCCTCGACGCACGTGCAGTGCTGCGCCGTGGCTCGCCCTACGTACCGGAGACGGTCGGCGAAGACCGCGCAGGAAGAGGGCGGAAAATTTTTTTTGCCGGTCTTGCTGCCGGCCGTCCCGGAAGGGTGAGGGGAGGGCAACGGGCCCGCTCCCGCCCGGTGAAGGGACTCGGCTGGTGAACGTGTACGTCCTGGTGGTGCTCGTGGTGGGGATGATGGTGGGGTGGTGTCTGCGGGCTGCGGGTGCCTCCCCGGCGGAGGCGTTCGGCGGGGCGGTCGCCGCCGTGCTGCTCGCCGACCACCTGCTGGAGCGCCCGTGAACACCCCCGTCAGCCCGGACCCGGTGCCCGGCCTGCTGGAGGACTACGAGTGGATTGCCGCGCCGGTGTCCGGCCTGGGCCGTACCTGCCCGGGCTGCCGGCCGGCAGCCCGGCGCCGCGGTCCGGATCCGCGCCGCTGGCTGGACGGCACTCCGCGCCCCGACACCGCCCAACTGGCCGCCGCGTGCGCGCCGTCCGGCTACGAGCAGCACACGGCCACCCTGATCCGGGCGGCCGGCCTGACGCTGCGGGCCCGCCTGCGCGCGCAGCAGCTCTTCCCCTACGGCCTG
The DNA here is from genome assembly GCF_042884245.1 of Streptomyces sp. NPDC058145. NCBI lineage: Bacteria > Bacillati > Actinomycetota > Actinomycetes > Kitasatosporales > Streptomycetaceae > Streptomyces > Streptomyces sp. NPDC058145. The sequence goes on from NZ_JBHVUH010000036.1 coordinate 3,468, forward strand.
GGCCCCGTCCTGGGCGACCTCATGTTCCCCACCGACGGGGGAGGAGACCTGCTGCGCGCCCTGACCGACGTCGCCCAGAGCCTGTTCGCCCGCCGCCGGCCGCCTCGCGTCTACCCCGTCTGCCCGTGGGGGAGCCTGGACGGCACCGGATGCGGCCGCGACCCCTTCGGCCACCTGGTCCACGACCACTGCCGCACCCCCGTCGACCCCGTGCCCGCCTGGCGCTCGAAGTCCTGGGCCGTCTGGACCTGGCGCACCGCCCAGGCGCTGGACCGTCTGCCGCCCCACCTCGTGCACCACCGCCCGCAGCCGGTGCAGCAGGGCACGCTCCGGCATATCGGAGCGGGCAAGATCGGCCCCATCACGCTGCTGATCGGACGGGACGGACCCGCCCACCGCGCCCGCCGCTCCAGCACCGCGCTGCACGCCCTCCTGCGGCGTCTCAAGCCTGCCCACCTGGACTTCTTGACCGCCCTCGCCATGTTGTACCGCCACCTGGGAATGACACCCGCCAGCCCCCACGCCTGGGGCTGGCGCGGCTACGCCGCCCGTTCGCTGTTCACCGCGGCCCTCCAGGCCCGCAATGCCAGCGTCCACCGGGGCCCCGACGACGTCCTCGTCGAGCACTTGGGCCGCCACCTCGCCCCCGGCAGACGGCCCGAGCGCATCGCCCAGGGGCTGCTTCAGGACGGCTGGGACGACCAGGTGCACGGCAACGACGACCTCAAAGCCCGCCTGCGGGCCGCCATCCGCGCCGCCACCTCGGCGGACACCGAACTCTGGGAACGCACCACCCAGCGACAGCGCGTTCTCCCCCTGGACAACACCGATCTCCTGGCAAGCGGCGCGATTCCCGGCGAGGACATGCCCGACCGGGAGGAGGACGTGAACCGCGTCCTGGCCAAGCTCTCTCCGGCCGAGCACAAGGTCGCCGACTGCTACGCCGCCGGCCTTACCTGGAAGCAGGCGGCGCTGAAGGCCGGGCAGCCGGTATCGATGGGCGAGCGCGTACGCCGCAAACTCGACAGGCTCGGCAAGGAGTACCAGCGCCGTCGGCGGCCGGAGGCCGATCAGCGCTGAGGGTGAGCAGGCAGGCCGGGGTGAGGCCCCGGCCTGCCGACGGCGGCACGACAGCCAACGGGCTTCTCGTCGTACACCAGCCCCGCCTTGGCGTGGACGTGGCCGAAGGCATGGTCCATCGCCTCCGGGTACGTCGTGGTCTCGCCGCCGCCGGGGCGCTTGGCGTCCTGCGCGAGCTTGAGCAACTGCCAGACGGTCGGCACGATCACCGGGCCGCCGTAACCCGGCCGGTCGGTTCCGTGCGCGGCCAGGCCCCACGGGTCGTCCGAGTCGCGGAAGCGGGTGGCGAGCGGGACGTCGCCGTCGACGATGCGGGCGTGGAGGCCCATCCGGTCGCCGGTCTCCCGCACGGTCGAGGCGGTGGAGCGCAGGGAGTCGATGACGTCCGCGAGCTCCACCGGGGAGGCCGGCACCTCGGCGGCCCGGGCGAGCTGGCGCAGCCGCAGCTCGATCGCCGACAGCTCGGTGGCGAGTTCGTCCAGGGTGATGTGCCGACCCGCCATCAGGTGGGCGGTGTCGGTCTCGGCCCTGTTCTCCCGAAGCTACGGCGAAGTGACAAGTAGCTCAGCGTGCTCGCGCCGACCTGACCCTCCTCGACGCGCCGAGCCATGTCCACCTGACGTACCGGCTGGGCGTCCCGCTGGTCGCGGGGGTCTGGCGGCGCGGCGCGCGCGTGGTCTGACCCGCCCGGATGTTCGGCGACGCCCAGTCCTGACGGCGGCGATCCAGTACGAGTACGCGGGTTTCCGGACGTCGTACGACGGCGTCAGGAGGGGCGGGTCATTCCGCCCCCGCCCGCCACTGCTGAGCCGTGCCCCCGGTCAGCGGCTCCAGCGACAGCCCGCCGCCCCCGTCCGGAGTAACCGCCGTCTCGATGGCGATCGCCGGGCGGATGACCCCGTCGGCGTCGACCGTGAAGCGCAGGTTGTCGCCGTGGTCGCCGTCGGCCGAGTCGCAGTCCCAGATGCCTACGCCCTTGTCGACGGAACCGCGGCTGTCCAGGCAGAAGCCGGGGTCCGCGGACGACTGCACGACACCGCGGCCGGTGTCGACGCGCCAGCGCTGGGTGGGGGCGGCGGTGCAGGGGGCGGTGACGACGTCGGTGCCGTTGTCGAAGCCGCCGGACACCTCCAGGCACCGGCCCGAGGCGGCGTTCACGACCTGGGCGTACGTGCCGTTCGGGGCGTGGGCCGTGGGGGAGGGGGACGGGCGGGGACTGCGGCTCGGGGGCCGTGTCGTCGGGCTCGGGCTCCGCGTGGGAGACGGGGACCTAGAGGTCCGGGACGGCGACGGTGTCGCGGACACCGTCGCCGTGACCGTGACCGGCGGCGCGGTCGTGGGCGTGCCGCCGGCGCCCGCTGAGCGGTGGTCCGCGGAGCCGCCCGAGGGCAGCATGAGGATCGCCAGGGGGGCCAGGGCCACGCCGAAGGCCGCGGAGGCCAGCAGTAAGCGGCGGGACGGAGGGCGCCGCGACCCCGTGCCGCCGGCGACGACCCGAGGCTCGGGGTCTTGCCGGGTCGTGTACGCCGAACCGGACCAGGGCAGCAGGCCCTCCGCCAGGGCCGCGCGCGGGGTGTCCCGCAGGGTCGTCCGCTCCTCGTGTGCGGCCGTGCAATGCGGGCATTGCGCCATGTGCGCGTGCAGGTCGGCACTGTGGCGGGGGGCGTCCGCCCGCGTCGACTCCTCGATCAGGCGGCGGAAGTCCGCGCAGCGCGGGTCGTCGGAGGCGGCCAGGCGCGACCTGAGACAGGCCTGGGACATCGCCTGGAGGGCCTGCGTTGTGCCGTACACCACGTCCTGGGGGGCGAGGTCGAGGAAGGCGGCCGTGCGGCCCGCGGGCTCCTCGTCCACGACGGCGTACCAGAGCAGGCCCTGGGTGCGGGAGGGCAGGGCGTGGAACGCGGCCAGCAGGGGCGGCAGCGGGGCCCCCGGGGTGCCGGTGGTGTTCAGGACCAGCAGCAGGCCGGGGTCCAGGCCCGCGGAGCGGTCGTCGCGGGCCCAGGAGGCGGCCAGCCGGGCGGTCAGCAGCAGGAGGTGGTGGCGGAGCGGGACGCGGGGTTCCACACCGTGTGCCGTCTCGCGGGCCGCCGCCGTGAAGGTCTCGGCCACCAGCCGCCGGGCCGCCGACTCGCTCGCGGTGCATAGCCGGGCGTAGCCGAGGGCCGCCGGGCGGTGTCGTCGGTGGAGCTCCCGCAGCGCCTCGTAGGCGGTGGCGGTGTCGCCGCGCAGCAGTACGGTCAGCCGCGCGTCCGGCGCCTCGCCGTACGGCCCGCGGCCCGCGTCCCCGGCAGTGTCGCCGCCCTGAGCCATCCTCGCCCCTCCTCGCCCGCCGCCCATCCCCTGTCCTGACGTACCAGCCAGTTTGGGGTGCCCATGGTGGCGGAGGCGGCCCTTTCGGAAAAGAGAGTTACCTGAGGTAACTGAGCGGGGCTTCGGTAACCGGGAAGCGGACCTCCGAAAAGCGGAGCGGTCCGGCGTCGTGGGCCGGACCGCATCCGCTCGTGGAGGTCACCCGGAGAAGCCAAGAACCCGTGCGGAGACTCATTCCTCCACCGTCAGCCCCTTGCGCAACCGCACCAGCGTGCGCGACAGCAGCCGGGAGACGTGCATCTGGGAGATGCCGAGTTCCTCACGGCAACTGCCCGCACCCGCACCGGCCAGCAGCCTTGCTGCCGACGACGCCCCGCTGGGTCTGTACTCCGCCGCGCACCTGATCCAGAACTCCTACTCCGCCGGCCTGGCCCACGCCGATGCGCTGCGCCGCCTGACGGCGGCCGGCGAGGTCGATCCGGTCAGCCCCTGGACCCTGCTGCGCGGCGCCTCTGGAGAACTTCGCCACGGCTTGTGGCTCCTCGACGGCGCCGGGCGCAGCGAGCGCCGACGCCGCGCCCTGTCGCTGTGGGGTGAGGACATGCGCAACCGGCAGCAGCACCGGCCACCTCCCGTGTGGTGGCGGCCTGGCCGGTGCGCAGCGCCTGGCCGAGATCCGCGCCCTCGCCGACCAGCTCGGCCTGGCCCCGCTGACCGCATCCAGGAGCCACCAGATCCTTCTCACCGCCGCACCGGCCGCGGGTCTGACCGCCGTGAAGGTGGAACGGGTGCTGGGCACGGTGCTCGCGCGCTGAACGCGTCGAGGGCGCAGGGCCGCCGCTGGGGATGAGTGGGCATGGTGAACTCCACCGCGCACCCGGGCGCGGATCGGCGGCTGAGTGAAGGTCCACTCAGAGAGTGGAGACCACGGTGGAGCGCATCGGGTGGATTCCACTCCGGTGCACCGGTGTGGTGGGGGAGTGCAAGACATCCCGGCATCCGGGGCGCTGGTGCGGTGCATCGGACGCACCGGTTCGCGCGCCGACGATGCCGTGGTCTCTCGCCCACCGCACCGGTGCGCCGCACGATGCGATCACCTCCTGCCGGGCAGGATCCTCCCGGCCCAGACCGGCAGACCGGGGGAAATCCGGCGGGTAAAGGAGGTGAGTGAATGGCCCCTGCCGGTTACCCGGGTGGCCCAGGATTCCGGATTCCGATGAGGGAGAAGGGGCCATGACTCACAGTACGAGCGCCCGGGACGTGGTGGAGGCCATCAAGGATGTCGACTTCCCCGCCGGCAAGGACAAGCTGATCGAAGCGGCGAGCCGGTCGGGCGCCGCGCCGGATGTCGTCAAGGCGCTGCGCGGCATCCCGGCCGAGCAGTACGCCAATCGCGAGGAGGTGGCCCGGTCGGTCCGCGTGGACCCCGACTCCGACCTCGGGCTGAGCCCGGCACAGCGAGCCGAGCAGGCCCGGCAGGGCGGCAGGCCGGGACAGTCCCAGCATCTGCGCGAGGTGCCGAAACCGCCAGTCGAGGAGGAGCTGGACAGCTGACGGTCGCGCCCCTCAGCGGGCGTGCCGCCTCGCCGCCCGGTCGGCGTCGCCGCGGCGCCGAGCGGCCCGGCCGGAGCGAGCTCCTCCTCGACCTCCAGGCGGGGCAGCCTGCCGGCGAACCACGCGCGGCACCAGCGGTGGCGGCACGGCCCGCACGGACTGGACCAGCCGCAGCCAGGCGGGCGCGCACACGGCGGTGCGGCGCCGCCCCAGGCCGTCCACGATGCGAGCGGCGACCTTCTCGGCGTCGTACACCCTGCGGGCCCGACCACATGTCGTGCCCCCACTGCCCGCCCGTGATCCGGACAGGGCCGACACCGTCGCGGGCCCGGGACGGTGTGGCACCCGCCCGCCGTAGCTGTGTAGCCCCGCGACGGTTCGGCCGCAGGGGTGGCGGAAGGTGCTGACGGATGGAATCACCCAGCTGGCAGGTACGACGACGGGCTGGGCGCCCGCTGGGACGCCGAGGAACTCCGCGACGACCTCCAGCACTACGTAGCCGAACGGCTCGGCGAGCCCGACGGGATCCTCGTCCTCGACGACACCGGCTTCCTCAAGAAGGGCACCACCTCAGCCGGCGTGCAGCGCCCGTATTCCGGCAACGCCGGCCGCACCGAGAACTGCCAGATCGGCGTGTTTGCCGCCTACGCCACCACACGCGGACGTGCCTTGGTGGACAGCGAGTTGTATCTGCCCAAGTCATGGACGACGACCGCGACCGCCGCCGCGCCGCCCACATGTCATGCTGGCGCACGCCTTCCTGGGCGCAATGGCCGCCGACGCCGCAGCAAAAGGGGCAGCAAACACGGTTCCTGCCTCGCGCCCCTCACCGTGGCAGCAGTTCGAAGGCTCCTGGCAATGGTTACTCACCCCTCGCTGTTCACCGGTCCTTCATCAGCGCACGCACACTGAGATGGTCACACTGGCGCAGACGACGCCAAGCCGTCGCCCGCTGCCACTATCAGCGGCGGCTGCACACGATCGAGGGGCGACCCGGGAAAGAGAACACGGGCGGGCAACCAGCCCACTACACTCATCCAAACCGCCCCTGAACAGGTAAAACGTCAAAGTGCTGCTGGAGTACTAAGAACTCTCGAACCTGAGACAACATCAGCTGCCGTGCGTTAAAGCCGCACGACAGCGATTGCCCGTCAATTTCTCACTTCATGACAGCGGCCCACCCACCATGCCGTGCCGACGCGGAGGCTCGCGCGGTGACAGGTTTGTCGAGTTCGTACACGACGACGAGCTCGCTCATGTCTCCACGGTAAGCCGCCACGCGGCCGACTCGCCCGGAGTGGCCCCGGTGGCCGGTGCCTCACGCCGTTTACCATCGAGCGCGGAAGGCAAGGCATCCTCGGAATTCCCGCGTCATCATCCCCCCGTCGTCGATCGACCTGGCCGCTCAGGAGGATCTTTCTTCAGGCCGGTTAGAAGTGCCGAAAGGTAAAGGCCGTGAACGATTCGAATGACACGGACAGGATCCTTGAAAAGGTGGCGGAGAACGCGGGGAAACGCGGCCCGCAGCCGACTCGAAGCGCCTCGCGGCATGCCGCGGCCGGGTGGGAGACCGCCCGCGGCAACCTCTTCGCCGCCCCCGGCACCGTGTGCACCTTCCAGGCGCACCGCAACAACCACGATCCGGCGGCGCCGCGACCCGCCGGGCTTCCGCGTCCCGGGGCCCGTCCGCGCGCTCGCCTGCGCACTCCCGCCCGCCGCGCCGGGTCCACCTCCGTGCTCCGCGCCCGTCGGAGCCAGAAAGAGAATTCATGGTGCTGTCTGCCCTGCTAACAGCCGCCGACCCGCCACAACTCCTCCCCGCGCGTGAGCAGATGGCGTTCACACTGGGCTTCCACATCATCCTGGTGCCTTTCGGCCTCGCATTCACCTTCATGATGTTGGTCTGCCACTACCGGGCGCTGCGCCGCGGCGATCAGCAGGCGCTGGTCCTGGCGCAGCGATGGTCCAAGGTGGCCGCCGTGCTGTTCGCGGTGGGGGCCGTGTCCGGCACCGTGCTGACGTTCGAGCTGGGGCTCCTCTGGCCCGGGCTCATGGGCAAGTACGGGCCGGCCTTCGGGTTTCCGTTCGCCGTCGAGGGTCTCTTCTTCTTCCTCGAAGCAATCTTCGTGGCCATCTACATCTACGGCTGGAAGAGGCTGCCCCCGTGGCCGCACTTCTTCACCGGCGTCGTGGTCACCCTGGCGGGCGTCGGCGGAACGGCCTCCGTCATTGCGGCCAACAGTTGGATGAACCAGCCCGCCGGCATCGCGGTGCGGAACGGGCGTGTGGTGGGCGTGATCCCCTCCCAGGTCTTCTTCAACGGCGCGTTCTGGTGGGAGATGGTGCACATGCTCCTCGCGGCGTACATCGTCGCGGGGTTCATGGTCGCGGGCGTGTACGCGTGGGGCCTGCTCAAGGGGCGCCGGGACCACTACCACCGGCTGGGGTTCGCCGTGCCGTTCACGGTCGCCGCGATCGCCATGCCGCTGCAGCTCCTCGTCGGGGACACGATCGCCCGCCAGGTGTACGACAGGGAGCCGGCGAAGTTCTCCGCCATCGAACTCCTACCGACCACCGGTGATCACGTCCCGGAGACCCTCGGCGGCATCTTTGTCGACGGCAAGGTGCGCTACGGCATCCAGCTTCCTGAGGTGGCCTCGATCCTCGCCGGTTTCACCCCGTCCACCACGATCAAGGGCTTCGACGCGATCCCCGCAGCGGTACGCCCCACGGACTCGGTCGTCAGCATCGTGCATCTCGCCTTCGACGTCATGGTCGCAACCGCATCGCTCCTGCTCCTGCTGGCACTCTGGTTCGCCTGGCTGTGGTGGCGGCGGCGCGAGGTGCCGACCAACCGCTGGTTCCTGCGAAGCTCCGCGGTCTCCGGGCTGGTCGCGCTCGTCTCCCTGGAGAGCGGCTGGGTGGTGACCGAGGTCGGCCGCCAGCCCTGGACGGTCGTGGGACTCCTGCTGACGGAGAACGCCGTCGCCACGCAGGGGAACCTGTGGCCCCTGTTCGCCACGGTCCTCGTGATCTACGCGTGCGTGGCCGTCGGCGCCTTGTACGTCCTGCGCACCTTGCGCCGCCGCTGGTCGGAGGAGGGCGCGGAGGCCGCGGTGGTCCCGTACGGCCCCCGGGCGGCGCCGGCGACGAACGGGCACCCCCTCGGAGGAGATGACGCATGAGCGATTTCATCGCCGTGGTCCTGTTCATCGGGGTCATCGCCTACGCCCTCTTCGGTGGCGCCGACTACGGGGCCGGCTTCTGGGATCTGACAGCCGGCGGCGCCGCGCGGGGACGTCCCGTACGGGAGCTGATCAACGTCTCCATCAGCCCGGTGTGGGAAGCCAACCACACATGGCTGATCTTCTGCTTCGTCACGATCTGGACAGCCTTCCCCCAGGCATTCACCGCCATGACCACCACTCTGTACATCCCCCTGGGTCTGGCGGCGCTGGGGATCGTGGCCAGGGGCTCGGGCTTCGCCTTCCGGCACGCGCTGGCCCAAGGGCGGGGAGAGCTGATCAGCGGTGTCGCCTTCGCCTGTTCGTCGGTGCTGACCCCGTTCTTCTTCGGCACCGTCGCGGGCGGGATCGCCTCCGGTCGCGTCCCCTCGGCCGGGCACGGCGACGCGCTGTCCAGCTGGCTCAATCCGACCTCCGTTCTCGGCGGCGTCCTCGCGGTCACCGTCTGCGCCTACCTCGCCGCCGTGTTCCTCACCGGACAGGCCCAGCGCCGAGCGGACACCGCCCTGGAGAAGGCGTTCAGGCGCCGGGCCTTCGGGGCGGGCATCGGGGCGGGACTGGTGGCGCTCGTGGGCGTGTTCGTACTGCGTGCGGATTCCCCGCGCCTGTTCCACCAGCTGAGCACGGTGGGTGCACCGCTCCTGGTCGTCTCGGGCCTGTGCGGCCTGGCCGCGCTGCTCCTGCTGCGCAAGGGCAGCCCCCCTGTCGTGCGCACCCTGGCGGCCATCGCGATCACCACCGTCGTCGGGGGATGGGGAGTGGCTGAGTACCCGTACCTCCTGGGCACCCACCTGACGATCCAGCAGGCGGCGGCTCCGACGGCCACCTTGTGGGTGCTGATCGCGGTGTCCTTTGTCGCGGTTGTCCTGATCGTACCCTCGCTCCTTCTGCTGTACAGCCTGCAACTGCGACGCAAGCTCGGCTGACGAGGAACTGCCGCCACCGGAACACCGCGCGCGGCGTCGTCCCGGGGTCACGGTACGTCGCGGAGGCGGTGAGGTGGTGCGACAGGATCCGTCTCGACCTGCGCGGTCACCGCCACCCCTCGAGACGGCGCACATCGTCACCGCCGACGCCGACCCGGCGCACCACGGATCCCGGCCGTGGGAGGATTACCAGGGGTGGCCCCCGGATCCGGGCTACTCGTCACAGTCCTGCATGTCGACGCTTCCCAGTCGTTCCACGGCCTCACCCACCGGGCACTGCCACTGGTCGTCCTCGGCGCGGTCAGCGTGGTGGGCCTCGCCCTAATGACCCGGCGGTGCCACGTCGCGGCCAGGGGCGCGGGCACGCTGGCCGTCGCCGCGATCCCTGTGGGCCTGGGGCGCGGCCCAGTACCCGGCCACGCTGGTCGGCAGCCTCACCGTGGACCAGGCCGCCATGCTCTCCGCCTGCCTCATCGCCCTCGCTGGCGGCGCTGTGTTGCTGCCTGCGGCCCTATAGCCGATGTACGCGACCTTCCAGCAGGCACACACCGGGGAAGCGCCCCACACGCACGGCCGAACATTCCCTGACGATCCCGCCGGACGTGCCGTGGCATCCCTGGCGCAGCGGCTCAGCCGACTGTGGTGGCCAGTGCCTCCTCGGCTTGGCGGACGCGCCACTCCTCGATTCTTTCCTGTTGCCGCCGGGCTCGTTCGAGCAGCGTGTCGAGCCGGGCAGGGTCCAGGCGCTCGTCGGCGGCGCTGAGGCGGCGCAGGACCTGCCACCCGGCCGCCTTTCCCTCGACCCCCAGCCGTAGGGCCTCCAGATCCAGCATGGTGCCGAGCGGGGACGGGCGTAGCAGGTGGCCGTTGGGCTTCAGCCGTCCCAGCTTCTCGCCCGCCCAGCCCGCGCACACCTTGTAGCGGCGAACGGGAACGCCGAGATCCCCCATGATGTCCAGCAGCGCTGCCCGGTCCTGGGCGATCTCGGCTGCTACGGGCCCGATCGCGCGGCCGAGCGCGGACCCGCAGGCGGCGCGCGCCAGGCGGGTGGCGCGTTCGGTCCCGGCGGTGGCGCCGGCGAGGTGGTCGTTGAGATAGATGCCGAGCAGCCTCATGTCGACACCTGGTCCCGCTGGGCGGCTCTGGGTCGCGGTGGAATGCGGAAGGGTGTTCATCTGCGGCCTCCTTCGGTTTCCAGGGATTGGCTCGCCTGTGAGCGAGGGACAGACAGCGCGGAACCGACCGTGAACGGGGGTTCAATCCGGCCCGCGGGGGAGGTAGTAGGTCTGTCTGAGAAACGCGGCCATGTCCTGCAGGGCCTGCCCGTGTCCGTCTTTGAAGTATGCGTCGACATCGGTCCGGCGTCCCTCGGCCTCCGCCCAGGAGTCGAGGTGCACAGCGATGCGCAGGTGGTTGCGGTACAAGGCGCCGTGCCTACCGTCGAGAGCGGCTCGCGCACGCTGCTCGTCCCAGTCCTTCAGGTCGCCGATGTCGAAGGCGAGCGGTTCATCGTCGGTCTGCGGCACCGTTTCCCTCCTCGGGTCGGGTCTTCGCCGTCACGGGTACCGCGGTAGCTTCGCTGAATGTTCGAGTTGGCGAAGTCTGTGAGACTCTCCCGTGGCGGGTCATCGCTTTCCCCTGCTGACTGCCGACGAGCTCCGTGGTCACGTCGGACGCGCCGCATGGACGGTGGGTCCGCAGTACCTTGTCGGCATGGCGAGCAAACGGCGGCCGTACCGGCGCACCCTCGGGACGCCGACCAGCCTCGTCCTGTACCGGAACCCGGAGGGATGGCGGTAACCGTCCACTTCACGGGGCCGACGGGCGTGGCCGACGGCGTGCTCGCCGGTCCTCCGCCCTCGCGCGAGCCGGACATCGCGCAGGTGGCCCTGGTTCAGAAGGCCGAGGAACTCACCCACGACCGGCTCGCCGTCCTCTGGCACCCACCCGAGCAACCTGACTGGGGGACCGCCACGGTCACCGTCGCAGGGCCACTTCCACCGGCCTGAAATCGGCGCACCGATGCAGCAGCAACCTCTCCGTGCGCGTGCTGCTGTCGAAAGCCTGGCCGGTCATTCCTCCGAGCCTCGCGCACGCGCCTCTACCGCAACCCACCGGCGCGCAGAGCACGGCCTACGAGCCCAACCGCGCCGTGCGCAGGCCGACAGGTGTGTGATGAACTGCGGGGCCGTCATCTACTGGGTCCTGACGCGCCATGGTGGAGTGGCCCCTCCGGTACTGATGGCGTCCGGGCCCGAGCGCATCGACATGAGAGTTACGAGCAGTGCTTGTCCGGGGCCCGCGGCGCCGGCTGCGGGCGAGGAGCGGAACGGCCAGGAGGAACTCCAGCGGAAACTAGCCCCCTTGTGCTGCTGGACGGCCGCCCCTTGGGGGCGTTATCACGCTCGACCGGACCGCCCTGCTAGCAGGAGATGCGGCGCCCAGTCTGTGAAGCGGGGCCCGCACCGGCTCGGGGATCAGCGCGGGTCCCGCCTTGCTCATCATCGGCGTCCGGCGGGCGCGACAGGTGTCCGATCGTCGGGCATTCGACTACAGGCTGACGGTGGGCAAAACTGGCGGGGACTTCGGTCCCGCGCCACCCGCGCCGAGCACCAGCTCCGACACCGAGCGTCGAGGGTTGCGCAGCACGTCCCGCCAGCCGCACCGAGCCTCATTCCCCCGAGCCGACGGTGCGGACGCGGGCAACGGTGTCCCGCCGGGGCAGCGTGTAGGCGTAGAGCGTGTCTTCGTCCCCTCCGGCGCGCGGCCCCATCCCTGCTGTCGTACGGCTACGCGGTCGGTGTCTACAGCCGACACCTGCTCCAGCGGCCCGGCGAGCTCCTGCAACCAAGAATCCGGCCGCTGGGCGCCGCAAGGGTGCCGCGGTTCATCGGCGTGTCCCTCACGGCTTGAGGACGACCTTCTCGCAGTGGTCCTTCTTGTTCTTGAACAGGTCGTAGCCGGTCGGTGCCTCGGTCAGGGGCAGCCGGTGGGTGATGACCCGGGTGGGGTCGATCTTGCCCTGCTCGATCAGGCCCAGCAGCGGCTTCATGTACTTATGCACGTGGCACTGCCCGGTGCGCAGGGTCAGGGACCTGTTCATCCACGCGCCCGCCGGGAACTTGTCGATCAGCCCGCCGTAGACGCCGATGACCGACACCACGCCTCCGCTGCGGCAGGACAGGATGGCCTGACGCAGGGCGTGTGGCCGGTCGGTCTCGGAGCGGACCGCCTGCTTGGCGCGGTCGTAGAGGTGGACGTGGGAGGCACCGTGTGTGGCCTCCAGGCCGACCGCGTCGATGCACTTGTCGGGGCCCCGGCCACCGGTGAGTTCGAGCAGTGCCGACCGTACGTCGGTGTCCTCGAAGTTGATGGTGGTGTAGCCCTGGGCGGCGGCCATGTCGAGCCGGTAGGTCTCCTTGTCGATCGCGATGACCTTCTCCGCGCCTAGAACCCGGGCGCTGTCCATGGCGAACTGGCCGACCGGACCGGCGCCCCAGACGGCGACGACGTCACCCTTTTGGATGTCGCACATCTCGGCGCCCATGTACCCGGTCGGCAGGATGTCGGAAAGGAACAGCACCTGCTCGTCGGTGAGGTCCGACCCGATCTTCAGGACGTTGGCGTCGGCGAGCACCACGCGGGCGTACTCGGCCTGGCCGCCGGCGAAGCCGCCGGTGAGATGGGAGTAGCCGTAGATGCCGGCGGTGGGGTGGCCGAAGAACTTCTCCGAAATGCCGGCGTTGGGGTTGGTGTTCTCGCAGCACGAGTACAGCTCCGCGCGGCAGGACGCACAGGCGCCGCACGCGATGGGGAAGGGTACGACGACCCGGTCGCCCACGCGCAGTTTGTCGCTGACGCCGGGGCCGACCTCGACGACCTCTCCCATGAACTCGTGGCCCATGATGTCGCCCTTTTCCATGGTGGGGACGTAGCCGTCGAGCAGATGGAGGTCGGAGCCGCAGATTGCCGTCGAGGTGACCTTCACGATGGCGTCGCGGCTGTTCAGGATCGACGGTTCGGGGACGTCCTGCACCTCGACCGAGTTGCGTCCCGTCCAGCAGTTCGCCTTCATGCCAGGGCCTCCTTCAGTTCTTCCTCGGTCAGCGGTCGGGCCGGGTGCTGCGGGAACTCACCGCGGGCCTGCTTGCCGCCGGGCGCGCCCTCGGAGCGGACGACCTCGCCGATCTCCACGATCTGCTTGAAGCGGCGCAGGTCGTCGTCCAGCTGCTGGTGCGGTTCCTCGCCGAAGTAGCGCGCCGCGGCCTTGCTCACCGCCCCGCCGGGCAGGTCGTAGCGCAAGGTCACCCGGATCTCCGTGCCCCGGCCACCGGGGGCGGGCACGAAGCGCACCTCGCCGGAGTTGTCGATGTCGGCGCCGTCCACCGACCGCCAGGCGATCAGCTGACCGGGGACGTCCTGCGTGGTCTCGGCGTCCCACTCGACCGCCTTGCCGAACGGTGCGCTGGCCCGCCAGTGACTGGTGCGCGGACCGGTGACGCGCACCTCGTCCAGGTGCGCCATGAAGTCCGGCAGTCGCTTCAGATCCTTCCAGAGGGCGTAGACCTCGTCCGGGGATTGGATGACGGTGGTGGCCGCGGTCAGTTCCATGGGAGTGCTCCTGCGGGTGCGGGTCACGGCCGCGTAGACGTCCGTGGCCGTGATGGCGGTGACCGCGGCGGTCGCGGCAACGGTGCGGTTCAGGCCGCGACCGTTGTGGTTCCTCAGCGCCCGGGTCAGCATCGTCAGATCCATGAGGTCGCCGCCGACGCGGCCCCAGAGCCAGGCCGGATGCGGCCGCGCCAGCAGCCCGGTCGCCGCCGCCAGCTCGCGCACACCGACGGCGGTCGTGGCCGAGCGGTGCCGGAATGCGTCGTCCACGCCCAAGGCCCGGGCGAAGCCCGCCGGGGCGACGACCTGAGGCACGCCCAGGAGCGCACTGGCCCAGCCCAGGCCACGCACGAGCGGATCGTGTCGTAGGCGGGAGGTGGAGCGGGTGTCTGTCTTCATGAGTGCTCCCCACGTGCGGTGAGGTGAACGGAAGGCGGGCCACTTGAGTGAGAAGGTCAAGCGTGCATAGCGGATACCACGGGAGTTTCCGCGTGGCCCGCACTCAATCCTCCGATTGCGTACCGAACCGGCGCAGCCGTCCGGTCGCGGCGCGGACGTGGCGCAAGCCCTGGGCTAGAGGCAATACCGGTGATTTAGGTTGTTTTCCGGCTGGTCGAGGTGGCTCTGGTTGGCCCGGCCAGTCGGACCGTCGGGGGGTGTGGCCGTGGTGGGCTGTGGTGCTCGGTTCGTTTGAGGGCCCAGTTGGACATCTTGCGTTTGATCATGCGGGGGTTGGAGCGCAACCGCCGTGCGGGCAGCGGTCGCGGTGATCTCACGCAGGCTTTGGGTGATGGACCGGGCCAGTCGGGAGGGGGGAAAGCGCCGCCTGCCCGGTGACGTGGCGGCGGACGACGCAGCGCGTGGTGGACCAGCAGGAACGCGAAGATCTCCTGTTCGACGCCGCGGGGGTGCTGGGAACGCAGCACCAGCCCCGGGACGCCCTGGTGGTTCTTGATCTCGTCCAGGGTGTTCTCGATCTCCCACCGCTGGGCATAGAGGGCGGCAAGCTCCTCGGCCGGGGCCTGCCCGGGGCCGAGGATGGTGGTGATCAGCCGGTAGACGGTGCCGTCACCGCCGCGTGGGCCGAAGGTGTACTCGATCACCCGCACCCGCTCGGGGTCCGCGCGCCGGTAGTGGTCCCGCGCGGCGACGATCTGCGACAGGTGGGAGCCGTCGGCGAGGGTCTGAAGGACCGGCAGCACCACGGTGCTGCGGACTCGCCACAGCAGGTCCGCGCCGCCCGCCTTCGCCGCCCGCCACAGGTCGAGACCGCAAAAGCCCCGGTCGGCGAGCACGAGCATGCCCTTCGTCAGCGCGGGGAACAGCCGCTGGGCCAGAGCGGTCTCGTGGACCCCCAGTGGTCCGACCTCGGCCGCGAACACGGCATGGGTGCCGCACTCGGCCAGGGCCGCCACCCTCGCCTGCGGATACGCACTGCGGCCCTGCCCACGACTGGTACCGGGACGCCCGAAGAACTGAGCGTTCGCCGCGGTGTCCGGAACATCGAAGACCGTGCCGTCCACCGCGACCAGCCGCCACCGCCGATACCAGGCACCCTGCGTCCGCGCGACCGCCACCGGCCGGCACACCCGGGCGAACAGGGCCCGCAACGGCTCCGGCCCAAGCCGCAACCGGGCCCGCCCGATCGCCGCCGTCGTGGGCACCCGCCAGGCGGTCGCCCACCGGCCCTCGCGCTCCAGCCCCTGAACCAGAAGCCGGGCCACCTCTTTATAGCCCTGCCCGAAGAACAGACACATCGCCAGGACAAAGTAGACCACCACCCGTGCCGGCAGCAGCCGCGTCCGTTGCTCGACCCTGCCGCACCCGGCGACCACCTCATCGACCAGTTCTGGCGGAAACGCCCGCGTCAGCACCCCAACGCGATCCGATCCGAGAACCGACCAACCCCCGACGACTTCACCTGACCCGGCCTTGGCACAACCCATCCAACGACCAGACCCCAACAAAGTCGGTATTGCGATTAGGCCTAATGCCGGCGACTTAGGTTCTGTCCTGCCGGGTGATGGTGCAGCCCGCCGGCGTTGACGGCCCCGCCCACCACGGCCGATTCCGGCCCGACCTCGACCGGCTCGCTCTCCCCGGTGACCAGGGACAGATCCACGGCGGAACTGCCCTCCACCACCTCGCCGTCGGTGGCGACCTGCTCCCCGGGCCGCACGACGAAGACCTGCCCGACCCGCAGCTCCTCCAGCGGAATCAGTCGCTCGGCATCACCGTCGCGTACGGCCACCTCCTTGGCGGCGAGCCGGGCCAGCGCGCGCAGTGCCGCCCCCGTTCCGCGCCGGCCGCGCGCTTCCAGGAACCGGCCCGCCAGCACGAACAGCGGTACGCCGACGGCCGCTTCGAGGTAAATGTGCGCCACGCCATCCGAGGCCGAGGGGACGAGCGTGAACGGCATCCGCATCCCGGGATCACCGGCTCCCCCAAGGAAGAGCGCATACGCCGACCAGGAGAAGGAGGCTGCCACGCCCAGCGACACCAGCGTGTCCATGGTCGCCGTGGAGTGCCGCAGCCCTCGTACCGCCCGCAGGTGGAAGGGCCAGGCGCCCCATACGGCGACGGGCGCTGCGAGGGCGAAACACAGCCACTGCCAGTTACGGAACTGCAGGGCGGGCACCATCGACAGCACCAGGACCGGCAGCGCAAGCAGCGCGGTGACCAGCAGCCAGTGACGCTCCTGCCGCGGTTCCCCGAATGCCTCGTCGTGCTCACGCTGTTGCTTCTTGGGCGGCTCGGGCAGGGCAGCCGTGTAACCGGCCTTCTCGACCGTGGCGACGAGTTCTGCCGGGCTGACATGCGCCGGGTGACTGACCCGGGCGCGCCCGGTGGCCAGGTTGACGGTTGCAGTGACTCCGTCCAGCTTGCCGAGCTTCTTCTCCACGCGCTTCACGCAGGCCGCGCAGGTCATGCCGCTGACGGTCAGATCCGTCGTCACCAGGGCGGTCACCGGTTCGGCGCTCAACGGTCGCCTCCCTCGTGCATGTCCATGTCCCCATCTCCCGTGTCTCCGCTCCCACCGGTACCGCTGGGCCTGTCGTGCCCTGTGGTGCCGGTGCCGTGCATGCCGGGCGCGACTGGACCTGCGGCGGACCCGACGGCGTACGACATCGCGAACATCAGGGCAAGGAGCAGGAGGAAGCCACAGAGTGCGGGCGGGGGTGTCATCTTCCGCAGGGCCGAGCTAGCGCCCGCGGGGAAGGATTGCCGGGACTCGTCCATCAACCGCGTCTCCAGGTCACGTCGTACGGCATCGCTCAGATCGCGTCGCACCGATTCAGTGGTCGGACCGGCCGCGGGCCGAGTTCCGGAGCATGTGTGTGGCGTGCGTCATACGCGGGACGGCGTCTCGTACACATTGGGATGGCAACCGGACGGCCTGCCCTGCCGCGGGAAGCGTCGGCAGGGCAAGCCGCATTGCCGAGTTACTCGCTCCGAGATCCGGTGGAGCGGCCCCGCACGATGGCGAAAGCCGCCGCGGCCAGACCCAGGACACCCACGATCAGGCCGGCGACACCGAGCCCGCGGGCCGTCGAGTCACTGCTGGACGCGGTGGTCTTGGAGCTGTCCGAGCTCTTCGGCGTCGCCGAGGAGGCCGTTGAGGCGCCGCTGCCGTCGTCCTCCGCGCCCTTCGCCGTGAGCTTGAGGACCGGCGCCGGGTTCTCCGGCTCCTCCCCGCCCTGTTCGGCCTCCTCGATCCAGCGCACGGTCTTGCCGTCGGAGTACGTCTGGAGTGTCTTGAAGGTCAACTGGTCCGTGTCGTCCGGCAGCTGCCCGAACGCGACGTCGAAGTCCTCGTACTGGCCGGGGGCGATCTTCCCGCCCGTCCAGGTGATCTCGGAGACCGCGTCGGTGATGGTGCCGTCGTCCGTCTTGACCGGCGTCTTCAGCTTCGTGTTGGTGACCTTGGCCGTCCAGCCGTCCTGCGGGGAGACGAGCACGCCGAGGACGGGGTGGTCGGTGGGCAGGAAGACCTGGACCTTGGTGGTGCTCGCGCCGTCCTCCTCGTTGGGGACGCGGAAGGACAGCACGCCGTCCGTGGCGCCCTTGGCGTAGCTCTCCGGGTGGACGGTGACGTGCGCGGAGGCGACGCCCGCGGCGGCGAGGACGCTGGCTGCGGTGAGAGCGGTGACGGCCGCGGCGCGGCGCAGAGTGGTGGTGCGTGTCGTGGACATGGGTGAGCGGATCTCCGTACCTGAGGAGGGATGTCGGGGTCGGATGGCGTACGACATCCCCGTCGGCGGTCCGCGCCGGTGCACGGCGTACCGTAGCCGCAGCCGCAGCCGCAGCCGCAGCCGCATCCGCCTCAACGACCACGACTCGTCCACAGGCCGCCGTGTGAGACCTGCCGCGGCAGGTACGCCACGCGCTCCTCCGGCTACCTGCCACCAGGTGGCAAGGCCCTGCACGAGCGCGATCGCCCAGCGCAGCAGCGACCACAGCGCGGCCTCACCGCGTCGCAGCCACCAGGTCAGGACGGCAGCGGCCACGAGATGGACGGCGGTGGCGTGGGGTGTCAGCGCGTGTGCGTGGCTCATCTGATTCCTTTCGTGGATACCCCCGCCTTTAGGTGGGGAGGAAACGAAACTCCTGCGGAGCAGGGCAAGGAGCGGGGTTTCGCCCCCGGGGCGAAAAACCGTGCCCCGACCGGCAGGTTTGATCTTTACCTGTAGTCCCGCTAGTTTGTGAGCATGCCCCCTCATGTGAAGCGGGCGTTCAAGTACCGCTTCTATCCGACCGATGCGCAGGCAGCAGAGCTGTCGCGCACGTTCGGCTGCGTGCGGAAGGTCTAC
>NZ_JBHVUH010000037.1:0-21199 GCF_042884245.1 Streptomyces sp. NPDC058145
GGACTGCGATCTGCCATGACCGGCATTATCGACCCTCGTACCGACACCCCCATCGGTACTGAGCGTCACCGGTCCACAGAAGTTGGACCAGAACCTGAGAACGGACAGCACTTGGGCCCCGGTTCGGGAGGCGTTCGGGGGCCGCGGCCTGGGCGAGATGTGCACGAGTTTCGGAGCGTACTTGCGGGCGTTGGTGACCAGCTCGCTGACCATCAACTGGGTCAGATCTTTGGCACGCTGAGAGACCGGCAGGCCGTGGCCGGCCTGCACGCGGGCCGGGATCGCGAACACCTCCAAGCCCCGGAAGACGACTCGGTCTGTCTGAGTCGACGGCCTTCCGAGCTCAACGGCTTCGAGCATGTCTCGCGTGCAGTGGATGCTGATCATCAGTCCACTGGGACGGAAGACGTGCTGACCCGGCTGATCGGACTCCGAGACCGCGGAGAGATCGCGGAGAGAGTCCAGCGCCGTGTTGGCCGATTGCCGACTCATACCGATCCGCAACGGGCCAACGCCGCTTGGTGGGGCAAGGTCGAAGTCCATGCGGGCATGATCCCAAACAGGTCTGTCAACGAGTCGCGAAACCATCCAGTCCCGAGGCGTTACAGAGCGTGAGAGCCACATAAGTTGGACCAGAACCGGAACTCGTCAACAGAGCCACCCAGCGATTGCACTTGCCGCGCGCCACCGCCCCGTGAGACGGCCCTTCGTGCCGCTCGAGGCGCCGCAGGCAGGCGCGGGCCCTCGCCTGCTGTTCCGGCCGGGCCGTGGCGGGCAGCGCAGGGCGGCGGCGGTGGCCCGAACCAGGCTCGAAAGCGTGAGCATCCCTCCGGCCCCGTTCGACCCGCACGCCTTCCCCCCGGACCTGATCGCCGCCCAGCATGAGGCCGCCCGCCGTACGCCGAGCTGCACACGCTGCTGGGCCGCCTCCCCTGGTCCCGTGAACCGCACCCTGGGTGGCCGGAGTCGACGTAGCGCAGGCGCCATCGGCGGTGGCGTTCCTCCAGTCTCTGCGGCCTGGCACCAGCAGCGTGTCGACGTGCCGGGGGAACTGCTCGACCGGGGCGTTCGCCCCGATTCGCAGCCCGCAGGAGGTGAGCGTGTCGAGACTGGTGGACGAGACGACCCGCACGTCGTACCGGGCGCCGTAGCGGTTGGCCGTGGTGAAAACCTCCAACGGACCGCTCACATCCAGGATCTGGACCTGATCGAAGGCCACGGTCACGACGATCCGGTCGGCTCCCCGGTCCGTGCCCCAGGCAGGGGGCTCTACTCGGCCCACAGCGAGTCCATGATCGTCCGTACGAAGTTCCCGCGCTCGAAGCCCGGCAGGTAGTGCTGGAGCACGTCCGCCTTGACGTTGCCGAAGGTGCTCTCCGGCTTGTCCTGGATGCCGTCCGTGAACGCGCCGAGAATGCGCTTCTTGAAGTCGGGGCGAGGATGGGGGGGCCACGATCTCTTCACGCTCGGCGGCGGAGATGTCCTCGTAGCCGATGCCCAGGACGTCGTACTCGACGCCGGCGGTCACCAGGGCGACCTCGGGTTCCATGAACTCGGGGATCCCCGGCGTGGTGTGCAGGGCGATGGCCGTCCACACCCGGCGTACGCTGTCATCCGGCACCCCGTGTGCC
The DNA here is from genome assembly GCF_042884245.1 of Streptomyces sp. NPDC058145. Classification (NCBI taxonomy): domain Bacteria; kingdom Bacillati; phylum Actinomycetota; class Actinomycetes; order Kitasatosporales; family Streptomycetaceae; genus Streptomyces; species Streptomyces sp. NPDC058145. Next base: position 1,632 of record NZ_JBHVUH010000037.1, read on the forward strand.
TGCAGGAAGCGGCGTGCCTCATCGGCGCCGTCGACCTCGAAGCGGCGGCCGCTCCTACGGAACCGCTCGTCCAGCCCCAGGTCGTGGAACATCGCGGCGATGTACAGCAGTTCGGGATCGAATCCGAGATCGCGGTTGCGGCCCTGAAAGCTACCGAAGAAGTACACCCGCCGTGAGTGGTGGTAGATCAGTTCACCGGGCGGCTTCGCGGACCAACTCGGTTGCCTCACGGGCCACCTTCGTGTCCGGGACGTATATACCGGCCCTGATGTTCGCGGCTGTCGTCATCGTCATGGCACCTCACCTGCCGACCCAGTGGTCCGGGGCTCTCTCGGCGTCGAGTGGCCGGTACGGGCGACCGGCCCAGGCGTGGATCCGGGCACCGTCGACCGGCCGTACGGGCGGCGCGTATGTGCTGAGGCACCTGTGGCCGCGCCTCGGGCCCGGACGGCGTCCATCCGGCGCCTGCGTGCCGCGCTGGTCGACGCGCTCGGCGCCGAATCTGCAACCGGGTGCTGGAGGAATGTCCGCACCTCACCGGGTTCGATCCCCTTCGAGGGGCTGCACCCGCCGCGTGTGCGGTGCGCCGGCGCCTTCCGCCCGCTGCCGGACACGTGTGCGTCCCCACCCGCACGCACAGTACGCACAGGTCAGCGTGAGCGGGACGACCGGGCGCCCTTGAGGAGGAGGTGCCCGGCCGTCCCGTTCGCCGGTGCGGCCGGCGGCCGGCGCCGGTGTCAGTGTCCGCCGGACTCCTCGGGGCGCGCCTGGCGCGGCAGGAGGAAGGAGAGGAGGAAGGTCAGCGCGAGCATGCCGTCGACGATCCACAGCACCGTCTTCATGACCGATCCGAAACCGCCCTTGAAGGCCGAGGTCGCGGTGGCCTGCAGGGCCGCGGGTATTCGGGAACCGGCCTCGGGCGAGGTCACCGCGGACCGCGTGTCCTTCTCCAGGCGCGCGCAGGACGCCGGGGTGGCGGCGGGGTCCTTGGCCACGGCGCGGTCCGAGGCACACTCGCGCAGGTCCGCCACGACACGATCCTGTGCGGCGGGCGCGACGTGGGCGGCGGCCAGCTGCCCGCGCAGACCGTCCGAGCGCTGGTCGACGGCGGTGGCGATCCCGCCGCCCAGCAGGCCGAAGAACACGGTGCCGAGGATGGCCACGCCGAAGGCGCCTCCGAGCTGCTGCATCGCGGTCATCGTGCCGGACGCCGAACCCGTCTCGTGCTGCTCGACACTGGCCAGCACGATGTCGAAGAACGGAGCCATGAGCAGGCCCATGCCGATGCCGGTGACGAGCAGGGACGGCAGCAGTTGCCAGGGGCCGACGCCGCTGCCCACCATGTCGAGGGTCAGCCACACACCGAACACGCCGGCCGCCATGACGAGGGTGCCCGCCTGAAGGACGGCACGTCCGAACCGTGCGACACCCTGCGCGATCCCGAACCCGACGATCATGCCGCCGGACCAGGGCACCATGACCAGACCCGCTTTGAGCGGCGAATAGCCGAGACCTATCTGGGTGTAGAGGTTGAAGACCAGCATGAAGCCCTGCATGGTCGAGAAGAAGACCAGCCCGAGGACCATGCCGCCGCTGAACCCACGCTTGCGGAAGAGGCTCAGGACGACCAGCGGGTCAAGACCGGCGCTGCTGCGGCGTGACTCGTACCTGGCGAAGACCGCGAAGACGACGACGGAGGCGCCCATCATCACGAACGCCCACACGGGCCAGTCGTACTCGCGGCCCTGGACCAGCGGGAAGATGATGAGCAGCGCGGCCAGCGAGACCAGGAGCATGCCGGGGATGTCGAGGCGGGGCTTGCTCTCGGAGCGGCCCCGGGGCAGGTAGCGCACCGCGCCGAGGAAGGCCGCGGCGCCCAGCGGCAGGTTGATCAGGAAGATCATCCGCCAGCCGGTGCCGAAGTAGTCGGCGTCCACGAGCCAGCCCGCCAGGATCGGCCCGCACACCGCGGACAGTCCCATGACCGGACCGAACATGCCGAAGGCCTTCTGCGACTCCTTGGGCGGGAACATCTCCTTGATCATGCCGAGGCCCTGGGGCAGCATCACCGCGCCGAACAGGCCCTGCACGACGCGGGCGCCTATCAGCATCTCGGGCGACACGGACACCGCGCACAGCAGCGAGCCCACGGTGAAGCCGGCGGCGCCCACCAGGAACATCGTGCGGCGTCCGTGGATGTCCCCGAGTCGGCCTCCGGTGACGAGCCCGACGGCCATCGACAGCGTGTACGCGGCGGCGAGCCACTGCAGGGTGGAGGCCCCGCCGCCGAGGTCGGCACGCATGGAGGGACCGGCGATGTTCGTGACGACGGCGTCGAGGAGGTCCATCACCTCCGCCGCGAGGATCACGAAGAGCGCAGCCCAGCGCCACCGGTAGGGCGCGGGCGAGTCGGTGGGCGTCTCCGTGGACGCGACACCGGTGGTGGACATCGGAACTCCTCGCAGGGGGGTGCGCGCCGCGGAGACGGTCCGCAAGGCGCGCAGGAATGGGTGGACGGACGTGATGAACGGTGTTCACCGTAGCAGAACAGTGCTCAGCGAGAGAACGCTGTTCATTAAGATATAGCGCAATCCAGCCGCCACACAAGATATATCGCGTCTTTGGGTGGATGGGTGCCCGCGGAACGGCGCTCACCGGCGGAGAACACTGTTCTCTCGTGTGCCTAGACTGGTCGCATGACAGACGCGGCAGCCGACATCCCAGCAACCCCACCGCCGTCTCCGTGGGAGCGGGAGCGCCCCGCCCGTGCCCACGCCGCTCCCGCGCGCACACCGCTGTCCCGCGACCGCGTCGTCGATGCGGCCTTCACCGTGCTGGACCGGCAGGGACTCGACGGACTGTCGATGCGTCAGGTAGCCGCCGAACTGGGCGTGACCGTCTCCGCCCTCTACGCACACGTCAACTCCAAGGACGACCTCCTGGAGCTGATGTACGCACGTCTCTTCGACGGCTTCGAAATGCCCGCAGCAGATCCGGACCGGTGGCAGGAGCAGTTGCTGGACTACGCGCGGGCCGGCAGACAGCGCCTGCTGTCCCATCGCGACATGGCCCGGATCTCCATGGCCCACGTCCCCTTCACCGCCGAACTGCTCCCGCACGTCGAGGGGTTGCTCGCCATATTCCGCACGGCGGGCCTGCCCGACCGCATCGCGGCGGAGGCGGGCGACCTCATCTCCACGTACATCGACGGGTTCGTCCTGGAGGAGGGCATGTGGCAGGACCGCGCCACCCAGCAGGGCGGCGACGCCTCCTCCCTGGCCCGCCCCGACTGGCGCGAGATGGCCGACGAGATGCAGAACTACTTCGCGGCCCTGCCCGAGGCCGACTTCCCGCACCTGCGCGCCCTGTCCGGCCTCATGGTGACGGACTCCTCCGACGAGCGGTTCGACATCGGCCTGCAGATCATCCTGCGCGGCCTGGCGAGCTACCTGCCGGACCGGACGGGCCACGCGACCCCGGAGGACTGACCGTCTCCGCAGCCCCCGTCGGACGTCAGCGGAAGGCGTTGACGTCCCACAGCTGTACGGCTCTGTCGTCGTCGGCGCTCCCCGTGGCCAATTGAGCGCGCCGTAGGAGACAGGTGCGACGCCCTCGGGTCGCGCAGGGCCGGGTGGTCCGGCAGGGGTCCGGTGGGCGGCGGCGTGTCGAGATGGTCGAGGGCGGCGGCGCTGGCGACCGAGGCGGGGCGGCGGGTGGCGGGAGGTGCAGCGGGCGGCGGCGTCCGGTCAGGGCCCGCACCCGGGCGTCGAGGTCGCCCCCCGTTACCGTCTTCGTGGCTCCGCAATGGGGCCTCCGGCCTTCGGGCCCGGCATGACTTCCCCCCTTGTTGTTCATGATCCGGGGGGTGGTGTCACCCGGGCCGGGAGGCATCGACGGACCGCTGATGAGGGGCTTGAGCAGCGGCTTCACCAGGCCGAAAGAGCTCTCCGTAACGTGGATGTGGCGGCTCGGTGCCGAGGCAAGGCCGGACGAAAGCGTGATGCAGGGGCCTGTGCGTGATCGACACCGGCGACATCGACGTCTTCCTCGGGCCTGAACGTCGGCAAGGGCGAACACCACGCCACCGCCGTCACACCGGCCGGGGAGAAAGCCTTCGACAAACGACTACCCAACACCGAACCCAAGCTCCGCGAGCTGTTCGCGAAACTCGAGGCCAAGCACGGAACGGTGCTGGTCGTGGTCGACCAGCCAGCCTCGATCGGGGCCCTGCCCTGGCGGTCGCCCGGGACATGGGCCGCCCAGTCGCCTACCTGCCCGGGCTGACGATGCGACGGATCGCCGACCTCTATCCCGGCGAGGCCAAGACGGACGCGAGGGACGCGTTCATCATCGCGGATGCGCCCCGCGCGATGCCCCACACTCTGCGGGCGGTCGACGGTGAGGACGAGACGATCGCCGAGTTGGAGATGATCGTCGGGTTCGACGAGGACCTGGTCGGCGAAGCTACCAGGGTCGCGAACCGGTTGCACGGCCTGCTGACCCAGATCCACCCCACGCTGGAACGTGTGCTCGGGCCGCGGCTACAGCATCAGGCTGTCCTGGCCCTGTTGGAACGCTTCGGTTCACCCGCCCAGATCCGCAAGGCGGGCAGGCGCGGCTGGTCACGCTGTTACGGCCGAAGGCCCCCAGAACGGCCGAGCGACTGGTCGACGAGATCTTCGCTGCCCTCGACGGGCAGACCGTTACCGTTCCCGGCACCGAGGCGGCCTCGCTCATCGTCCCGAGCCTCGCCGCGTCGCTGACGGCCGTGCTCGACCAGCGAAAACTGCTGGCCGGGCGGATCGAGGAACTGCTGGCGGCACACCCTCTTTCCAAGGTCCTGACGTCGATGCCGGGAGTCGGCGTCAGGACCGGAGCACGCATCCTGATCGAGGTCGGCGACGGCAGCACCTTCCCGACCGCCGGCCACCTCGCCGCCTACGCAGGCCTCGCCCCGGCGACCCGCAGTTCCGACTCATCGATCCGCGGCGAACAGCCTTCCCGGAGAGGGAACAAGCAGCTCAAGCGGGCCTTCTTCCTATCGGCGTTCGCGGCGCTCGGTGACCCGGCCTCCCGGGCCTACTACGACAGGACAATCGCCCAGGGCAAGCACCACACCCAGGCCCTGCTCTGCCTCGCCAGACGCCGAGCCGACGTCCTCTTCGCCATGCTCCGCGACGGCACCTTCTACGAACCGCGGCCGTCAGCGCCAGTCACCTGACCCTGCGGATCTGCAAGGAGAACGACTCGATCAGCCTCGACGTCGAAGCCGAGCACCGGGTGGCCGTACTCGCCCTCCGGGTCCATCAGTACCGGCTTGCCCAACCGCCGCCCGATCCCCCGAAGGAAGCCGCAGAGCACATCAAGTCGGTCCTGGCCCTGCAACTCCCGCAGGTCGACGTCGAAGTCGACTTCGTCGTCGGCATGGAAACGGAAGATCGCCAACACCTCGGCCGTCGGCCAGACCCGCAGGTCCCGGCACTCGGCATCCGCCGCACGGGACAGCACGGCCTCCGCCCGGGGCACCGGAAGCACCGTCTCTCCCTCGGAGTACTGGCACTTCCAGCCCTTCTCCGCGACAAGGTGGAGGACCGCCTGCCAGTCCTCCACCGAGGCATTCGGGACACGCACGTCCGGCAACGACCCCATCAAGTCCAGGTCGAAGAAGCACTTCACGTCATCCCATAGCAGGTCGCTCACCCCGCCATGCTGCCCGGCTCGCCGACCCCACGCACCCCCGTTTCCGTTGACCAAGGACATAGGGGCACCCCCCGGATGGCGTCGCCTGGGTCGGCGAGCCTCGCCACCTGGTCCATGTGCGGTTGGCGTTGCATGAAGTGGCGCAGGGCGCGACGCACCTCGTCGCGCAGCTGGGCGTCGGTCAGTGCGGCCGGGTCCTGCTGAAGCCGGTCCACCTGTCCCCCGGCCTCGCCCGCGCGGCGCAGGGCTGCCGCGGCGAGCGGGCCGCCGGCGACCCTGTCATGGGCGTAGAGGCCGTCCTTGATGATCTTCATGATGATTCCCTTCCGCCCGGGGCCGGCGTCTCCTTGGTGAAGACGGCCTGCCGGACCGGGGCGGGCGGGAATGTAGAGCGCCACGGCGTTACCGTCTTGCCCGGCCGGGGGCGCCAGGCGGACGCATCGGGTGCGGCGCGGGCGAAGGACGACTGGGATGTCGCGCCCGGGTGCGCCCCCGTTGTCATGCGGGAACCGGGTGGCCCTGTCCCGGCAGGAAGGGACGCCGGCTTTTGGACACGTTGGGGAGGGCGCGATGGGGTTCACCGCAATACACGCGGACTGGAGACGGCTGGATGCATCGCTGGACGATCTCAGGTGCGGTCGTGCCTGGGCGGACGTCCACCGGGTCAAGGGGCAGCAGCTGGTGTGCCCGGAGTGCCGCGGGCAGGTCTTCGCACGACTCTCCCCGCACCGTGCCCGGCACTTCTACCACCAGGAGCGGCCGCCCGAGGGCGAGCTGGCGCACGAGCCCCCCGAACACCACCTGCTGAAGCTGCAGCTGGTCACCACCGCCCGGGCAGCGCCCGCGAGTGCAGCGGGACCGCCGCGGGCCGCGTGCGAGGGCTCCGCGTGCTCGGCACCCGCTAACGCCGGTGACATGCCGCCCGCGGGCGCCGCCGCCACTCGCGGCTGAGGACTTCAGACGATGCACGAGTACGACCTGAGCGGCGCCCGCTGGCGCAGGAGCACCTACAGCAACGGTGACGGCGGCAACTGCGTCGAGGTCGCCGACGGAGTCCCCGGTGTCGTAGCCGTCCGGGACAGCAAGGCGGCCGACGGGTCCGTTGTCCTCGTCGGGAGCGCCGCCTGGGTGGAGTTCGTCAGGAGGATGGTGGGGTAAACCCCAAGGCGTTTCAGGTTGTTGCCCGGATGGGGCGGGCCCCCGAGATCCGCGAGGCTCGTCGTATGACGCAGCGCACGCGCACCATCCGCAACGCCGCCCTCGTCGGCGCCTCCACCGCCCTGCTCGCCGTCACCACGCCTGTGACCGCCTCCGTGGCCGCGAGTCCCTCCGAGGGCCTCGCCTGGACCGCCTGCGAGGGCTCCGGCATCGACCCCCGTCAGCAGTGTGCCACCCTCCGGGTCCCCATGGACTACGCCGACCCCGACAGTCCCCTCATAGACATCGCCGTCTCGCGCATCCCGAGCGAGAATCCCGAGGCCCGGCGCGGCACCCTGTTGCTGATCCCCGGCGGGCCGGGCGGCTCCAGCCTGAACGACCCCTCAGGGAAGGGGCAGAAGCTCCCCCAGGACGTCCTGGACGCCTACGACCTGGTCGGCTTCGCCCCACGCGGGCTCGCCCCGTCCACGCCCGTCGACTGCGGGCTGGACCACGGCGACCTCGCCACCTCCAAGCTCCGCCCCTGGCCCGCCGCCGACGGCTCGGTGGACGGGAACATGGCCACCGCCCGCCGCATGGCCGACGCCTGTGCCGCGAACGGCGGCGAACTGATCCGGCACCTCAGCACCGCCAACGAGGCCCGCGACATCGACCGCCTCCGCGCCGCGCTCGGCGAGCGCGAGCTCTCCGCGTGGGGCGTGTCGTACGGGACGTACGTCGGAGCCGTGTACGCGCAGCTGTTCCCGCACCGCACCGACCGCATCGTGTTGGACAGCAACGACAACCCCGACCCCACCCGCGTCGCCCGCGCCTGGCTGGCCGGGCACGAGCAGGGCGTGGAGGACACCTTCCCCGACTTTGCCGCGTGGGCGTCGAAGCCGGACAACCCGGACCGCGTCGCGAGCAGGGCCGCCGACGTCCGGCCGCTGTTCCTGCGGCTGGCCGCCCAGCTCGACCGGGAACCCCTCCCCTGGCCCGGCGCCAACCCGGAGGAGCTGAACGGCAACGTCCTGCGCCAGACCATGCTGGACAGCCTCTACTCCCCCAGCCGCTATCCCACGCTCGCCAAGCTGATGCGGGCCGCGCAGCAGGGCACCGTGCCGCCCGCGCCCGCGGCCCCGCCCGAGGCCGTCCTGCAGAACGTCGCCGCCGTCGGCGCCGCTACGCTGTGCAACGACGTCGCGTGGCCCACGTCGAAGGCCGTGTACGAGAAGGACGTCGCCGAGAGCCGCGCCAAGTACCCGCTCACCGCCGGCATGCCCCGCAACGCGATGCCGTGCGCCGCCTGGCCGTATCCGCCGCGTGAGGCGCCGGTACGGATCACCGGCCGGGGGCCGTCCAACATCCTGCTCGTCCAGAACGAGCGGGACGTCGCGACCCCGCTCAGCGGCGCCCGGAAGCTCCGGGAGGCGTTCGGCCGGCGCGCGGTCATGGTGACGGTGAACTCCGCCGGGCACGACACCTACCTCGCCAACGGCAACGCTTGCGGCGACCGCACGGTCTCCCGCTTCCTGGCGACGGGGCAGCGGCCGGGCACGGACACCTACTGCGCCTGACGGTCGCCCGGCGTCACCAGCCCCGACTCGTAGGCCACGATGACCAGTTGCGCCCGGTCCCGCGCGCCCAGCTTGCCCAACCGGAATGGCGAACCGTTCCACCAGGACAGGCGGATGCCGTGAGCCCGCGGTGACGGGGCGGCGGCCGGACCCGCGGAAACCCTTACTGGCCAACGCGGCGCGCCTCCTTGCCACCGCACAAGTGCATGCGCCGCTCTCGGCTGGCCCGCTCGTCGGGAGGTCGATGAAGCACTGCGCAGCAGGCAGTAAAGCCGACGAGGCCCGCCCCCGCTTCTTCGATGCTTGGCAGGGGTGCGGAGCGGTCTGATCACAGGACGGCAACAAGATTCACTTGACAACCACATGTGGTCTAGCGTGTTCCGCCTGTAGTAGCACCACCATGGGGGGATCCATGCGTATCCGCATCATCAGTGCTGTCCTGTTCTGCGCAGTGAGCGCGGGGGCCGTCGCCTGTCAGCCGACGGACACAGCCAAGCCGAGCGGCAGTGCCCCGCCGGCTAAGAGCACGACTGTCGAGCCGACGAAGGATGACAAGCCGGCCGGGGAATCCAAGCCCGTGCCGAACTTTGTCGGCATGGGCCTTCAGTCCGCGCAGGACACCGCTCAGGAGCAGGGTTTCTACATCCTCAAGAGCCACGACTCGCTGGGCCGGGCGCGTATGCAGGTCTTCGACCGGGACTGGAAGGTCTGTTCGCAGAGCGTCAAGACGGGGAAGGTCGCGGCCACGTCGACGGAGCTCGACTTCGGCGCGGTCAAGCTCGCTGAAACCTGCCCGGCCCACGATGAGGCCGCGCCCTCGACGGTCGGCGGGACGGTGCCGAACTTCCACGGCAAGAGTGTGAAGGCTGCCCGGCAGGCCCTCAACAGCGGCACGTCAATCACCGTGACTGACGCTACGGGCGCAAGCCGGTGGGTGCTGATGGAGTCGAACTGGCAGGTGTGCACGCAGAAGCCGGCCGCGGGGGTGAAGCTGAACGGGCAGCCGGTCAGCCTGGACGCAGTCAAGTTCGGGGAGGATTGCCCGTAGGAACAGCGAAGCCCCTCCCAAGGAGGGGGCGTGGTCCGTTCTTGGATCAATAGATAGAAAAGGTTAGTCGTGCGCAGAATATTTGGTACCGCTGTCATTTTGTTGACCCTGGCGTGTACTGGGTGCTCGGAGGATAAGCCTGCGGACCCGTACGCGGCGGACACTGAGCCATTTGTGGCTCTCCCGAAGACGATCGAGTTTCGCAAGTGGCTCGACGAGCATGGTAAGCCGTGGAAGGGGGTGACTAAGGTGGATAGTTCGGCGCCGGATGCGGCAACGATCCGCGTAAATGCTCCGTACGACAATGAAAATGGAGCCGAACAGCTGATTCACCTTTGGGGCAAGTACGTGGGCGTCGACCCGTCGGACCTGAACGTCAGCGTATTCGACAACGATACCGGCCAGATCTACGTCAACTATGTCGCACACTGATACGCGGGCGGTGAATTGGTCAGCGGTGATATCGACCAGGAGCGGGCTGTGCCCGAGCCAGGCCTGGGCCAAGGTACCGGCGTCGCCCCAGCGGATGCCGGTGCTCAACTGCCAGTGGCCCGGGCTTGGAGGTGCCGTCTTTTGTCCTTGCCCAGTCCGTGCTTGTCCTGGTTTTCGTGGTCCTGGTCGTCACCACGCCCGTGCAGGCGGCACGGTGACGGTTGAAGCGGCAGAGGATGCGGCCGGGGACGGTGTCGACGTTGCGGGTACGGAGGTGACCGTAGCCGGGGCGGGCGAGGATGGCGACGAGGGGGCGCCCTCGCCGGATTGCCTCGACGCTCCCAGTGCTGCTGCGGCAGCGAAGCGAGCCAGGCCGATGCCGCAGAAAGTGGCTTGGGTGGCCCGTTTGCGGCGGCGCCTGGCCCACGGCTCCATAGCGGGCGCCGGCAGCCACGCCGGCGGCCAGCCCCCCTCACACCCCTGCCGTCACCGGGGTGGCCCAAACAAGAAGGGGGCGCCGTCTAAATCGACCCAGGCTTCCGGCCAGGCAGATCGGCCCCTCTGTACGGCTTTGTACGCGGTGCAGGTGTCGACCGCAGGCCGTGCAGGTCGCATCGTGCATGCTGTGCTGCATGGCTACGATCCATCGCCGTCCTGACACGCTGATCGTCGGGATGCTTCTGGCGGTAGTCGGTGGGTTCTTGGACGCGTACACGTTCGTCCGGCACCACGTGTTTGCGAATCTGCAGTCGGGCAATGTGCTGCTGTTCTGCGTCGAGGTCACGGCCCGGCACTGGCATAGGGCGGTGTTGCTGCTCATCCCGGTCGTGGCCTTCGGCATCGGCGTGCTGCTGGTGGAAGTGCTCGGTCTGTCCCGTGTGGAGCGGCGTGTTCGCCGACCGCTGCGACTTGTCGTCACACTGCAGATCGTCCTGCTGGCGCTGATCGCGGCACTGCCCGACGACGTGCCGGAACAAGTCACGACGGTGACGGTGTCGTTCGTGGCGGCGTTGCAGTTCTCGACCTTCACCACACTCCGCGACGCCCCCTATACGACGCTGGCGGAGAGCGGGAATCTGCAGAAGGGCATTGCCGCCACGCACCGGTGGCTGGCGGCCGGAGAACCGGCGGCCGCCCGGCGCGCGGGCGGGTACGCCGTGATCATCGGGTCGTTCGCGGCCGGCGCGATGACGGGCGCGGTAATGACCCGCCTGGTGGGCGCACCGGCGGTCGGCGTGGCCGCCGGTCTGCTCACGGGCGTTCTCGCGCTGCTGGTCCGGCAGACGCGGCAGTTGCAGCGCGGCGAGGCGAGCACGGGGCCACCGCCACCGGGTTCACCGACCGCTCACTGATCCGCCACCACGGGAACCGCGGCATAGGCCGACGCACCGCTCAGCGGCGTAGCGCTGCCGTTCGTGCGTGTGCGTCGGTCCGCCGCCCGTGAACTGGGCACCAACGCCGTCATCCTGATGCCCGAGGACGCCCCCGCTCCAAGCCGGCCGCCACCGCCGGATACGGCGCCGAGGTCGTCACCTACGACCGGCTACGCCCAGGACCGCACCGCGCTCGGCGAGGCCCTGGCCGACGGCAGGGCCCTGATCCCGCCCTACGACCACCCGCATGTCATCGCCGGCCAGGGCACCGCGGCCCTGGAACTCCTCAAGGACACCGGGGCGCTGGACGCCCTCCTGGTGCCGGTCGGCGGCGGCCTCATCGCCGGCAGCGCCACCGCGACCACGGCGCTGCACCCCGGCATCCGTGTGATCGGCGTGGAGCCGGAGGCCGGCGGCGACACCCGGCTCTCCCTGGTCAGTGGTGCGCGCGTGACCATCTCCCTGCCCCGCACCATCGCCGACGGCAAGGGCGCGGCCGGGCTGTGGGGGGGCGGCCCGTACCAGAGCGCTTACAAAAGGGCCGCCCCCGACCCCGCCGTGCTGACACAGCAGAGCAGCATCGACGGTATCCGCAGGCCCAGGAACCGACATTATTGCGATCACCACAACCTTCTGCGATGGCGCAAGCATGCATCCGATTGAGGAACTGGCCGCTCTGCGCAACCCGATGCCCGAACCGGACACCGTCACCCCCGAGGACTGCTACGCCGACGCCTGCGACCAGGTACTGGAGCAGCGCAAGAACGATGCACTCGGCCTGGAGGCCGCGGGCGAGGAGCTGAAGACGGACCCGCTACTGCTGGCGCTCGACGACCTGAAGGCCAAGAAAGAGGCTGTCGACGCACAGATCAGGCAACTGCTGGCCTGGGGACGTGAGTTCCACGGCAGCCGCCCCTACGGACTGGAGGAACTCGCACGCCGCGCCGGGTACGGCATCTCCGGTGTGCGCACCGCCTACGGCGACACCGAGATCAGGCAGGTCGCCGCACAGATCGGCCGCCAGCCCAACCGGCCTCGACGCGAGAGCACCAAGGGCGGCCGGTAAGCAGGACCGCCCGCACAGCCGACGCCGAGCGGCAAAGGTGCTGCACTCGGCATCGGTGGAATGCGGGGACCGTGGCTGGACACGGACGCTTCACTCACTCCCCTGCCCTGGACAGGGGTACGCCGTTCGCGTAGGCACCCATTGTCCGGGGCGGCGAAACTTCCCCTGTAGAGACGGGAGTTCACTGTCGAGCGGTCAGTACTACCTGACGTGCGCGGTCCTACAGCCCAAGGAGCAACACGGGTGTCACGGCGCCTGTCCAGCGCGTCCGCCCGCGGGTCAGACGCGAAACAGGTGGCGGGCGTTGGCTTACGACCGAACTGACTCATCAAGTCGTTGCTGAGTTCCTCGGCGACGCGCATTGCTTCCTCGTCGTCTGCGATCGGGGACATCAGCGTGTGCACTGGCTCGATGTAATGGGGCTTGCGGGCGTACGGAGGTGTGCTCTCGCGGCCATCCCCAAAAACTGCCGTGCGGGGTTCGAGGGCTCCCGGACCATTGGATGCGTGGATCGTTGCGATGATCTGTTGTGTGCTATCCAGATGCAGTTTTCGTTGCAGTTCTTGAATGGCCGCTACGAAATCACCGCAGCCTGCTTCGATCACGCGTTGAGACACAGGTAGGGCACCAGTGATGCCGGCCTCTTCACTGAAGCTGGGCCGCTGTTCTTCGGAGGCGGGCCGCTACGACACGTTGGTGGCCATAGTGACAGTGCCTTCGTGGTGCAGCTCGATCATGGAGTTCCGGTTGTAATCGATCTCCAGGATGCTGCTCACCCACCGCCGGGGAGCAGCCGGTGGTGGGCGCGCTGCAGAAGGGCCGCGACCCGTGGCCGGTGTCGACGGGGCCGGTGACGACGTGGGCCAGGTCCACGGGCTCGAGGATCCCAGAACGGGCCGATCGGCGGACGAGCCGGGTGCGGCGCGGACGGGACGGTGGCAGTACGCCTCCCGTCGACCGGGAGGCGTACAAGCGGCGCAATGCCATCGGGAGGTGTATGAACCGCTTGAAGCAGTGGCGCGGCATCGTCACCCGCTACGAGAAGACCGCGACCATCCACCTGGCGGGACCCTATGTCACAGGAGGCTTCTGGGCCGCCCGCTCATTCAACGAAACCGCCGAAGCACCCGTTGCGTTCGGCGCGCCGCGCGGTGGCTGCTGCGGTTCAGGCACACTCGGACGAGTCGCTGCCGACGTAAAAGACGTATCCGCCTGACCAGTTGACGAGGTTCGACGTACCGGCCTCGTTCTTCATGAGCGCGGAGATGCCGACACAGCGGCCGCCGACCGCCTGGGTGCTGCTGTACACGGGGCCCGCGTATTGCGAGAAGGTCCCATAGTCCCGGTCACCTGCCGCCTTGTTGTCGCCCGGCCAGATCCGCAGATCCATGTAGTTGGCCGCGCCACCCGTGTTGTTGTCGAGAATCGCGCAGGCACTGTCGCCCTTCATGTAGAAGAAGAGCGTCGCGTAGCGCTTGTCGGCGCTGGGCAGGGCCTTGGCATCGGTGAACTCGTAGCCGCTGCCGCACACCGTCGCGGAGGCGGCGGCCGCCGGCGTGCTTGGTACTGCGACACCCATTGCCACAACGGCAGAAGCCGCGACGGCGAGGCGCATCAAGTTCTTACCAAGCGAAGACATAAATCCCCCCAGGATTTGAGTGTCGTGGGTGTTCGAATGCGCAAATACAACAGGACTGTAGCCACTCGGGTTCCTCGCAGACAACACAGGGGGTCTGCGGCAGTTGGGGTAAGAGCGCAAAGAGTAACTAGCTGGTCCCTGCGCTCGCGTTTCCTCCTGGAACCCCCGGTATGCACCCCTTTTGGCAGCCACTCTCCGTGGCGATCCCGGATTATGCTGTGCGTCACAGTCGCGTAGACCCAGCTCCCCACAAGCGACCAAAATCCGTACACGCTGAGCGCGTTGTCCCGTATGGGGGGTGAGTTATCCGGTGAGGGCCAGGTTGTGGAGCCGGGCGATGCCGAGCATGGCTTGGTGAACGCCGTTGCCCTTGAGTCGGCAGTCCTGCAGGATCTGACTCGAAAATGGCCACACGAGGGCAGGGCTGATTGCCCCGGCAGTACGGCTGGGTTAGGGGAAATCAAGCGGGTGCGAGGCCGGAGGTGTCGACCCCGAGGGCGCTCAGCTCGGCGATGAGTCGTTGCTGCCGTCGCTTGACCTGCTGCGGATGCTGTTGCCAGTGGCTGGGTCCGAGGTCCTGGTAGTCGGTGTCGTTGGTGAGCATGTGCCAGGCGGCAATGACGATCTTGTGCATGACCGCGACGAGTGCGCGTTTCTTGCCCATGCGTCTGATCAGCCGTCGGTAGTGAGCGTTGAGGTAGGTGCCCTTGGTGCGTGCCGCGGCGGCTGCCGCACCGCCGAGGGCGCCCTTCAGCCAGACGTTGCCGTGCGTCGTGGCGCCTGAGTAACTTCGGCCCGCTGACTGGTTGTTTCCAGGAGCCACGCCGCTCCAGCTTGCCAGAGCGGCCGGGGTGGAGAAGCGTGTCATATCGGCGCCCGTCTCGGCGATCACGACCTGTGCGAGGCGGGTTGAGACGCCGGGGATGGTGACCAGGAGGTCGTGCTGCCGGCGTAAGGGCGCGGTCTCGGCATCGATGCGTTGATCGAACGCGGCGATCTGCGCGTCGATGGAATCGATGTGGGCCAGGGCCTGGGACGTCAGGAAGGCGTGGTGGTCTTCGAAGCGGCCGGTCAGTGCCTCGCGGAGGTCGGTGATCTTCGAGCGCGCCTTCCCGACGGCCAGATCGGCCAGCACCGCCGGGTCTCGCTCACCGGCGATGAGTGCTTCGATCATGGCGCGGGAAGACATGCTCAGCGTCTTGGTCAGCACGAGCGAGGTCTTGATGCCCGCGTCCTCGAGCACCTTCTCCAGCCGGTTCAGAGCGCGGGAACGCTCTCGGACCAGGCTGGTGCGTTGCCGGGTGAGGTCACGGAGTCGACGAATGCGCGGTGGTGGCACGAAGGACGGGGAGACCAGCCCGTGCTGAGCCACCTGGGCGATCCAACGGGCGTCGGAGACGTCGGTCTTACGGCCTGGCACCCGCTTGATGTCGCGGGCGTTGACCAGCCAGACCTCGAACCGTTCCTCGAGCAGGTAGAACACCGGTTTAGAAGGTGCGGACCTCATCCCGGTAGCGTCGTGAACCCTGGGAGATCGGCCCCCGGACGCAGGCCTTCACATCACCCTTGGAAACGTCGAGTCCAGCGACTCTCTCGACCAGCACATCCATAAAGCCACCCCCTCGGAGACCGTCATCGCCAAACGACCCCGGCCTGGTGAGGGCACAGCCAACTTAGGAATCTGACTCACGTGCTCAGAGGCAACAGTCCAGGGCGCC
The DNA here is from genome assembly GCF_042884245.1 of Streptomyces sp. NPDC058145. Lineage (NCBI taxonomy): Bacteria > Bacillati > Actinomycetota > Actinomycetes > Kitasatosporales > Streptomycetaceae > Streptomyces > Streptomyces sp. NPDC058145. Next base: position 17,322 of record NZ_JBHVUH010000037.1, read on the forward strand.
TGCCCCAGCCCTCGCGCCTAGCTTCCACACGGACTCAACCGCACCAAGATCCTTCGACGTCACCCAAGCCGAGGCCGCCATCAGGATTTTCCCCAGTCAAGGACGCCGCAAAGCGGCCCGGACAGCTTCCAGTTCTTCAGCCGCGACAGGGCGTGTTCCACGCGTGCTCGCGCCCGGTGGATGGCGTTCTCCGCTTCCTGGTGCGGGCTGAGGCGGGTCTGGCCCCGTCGTCTGCGGTGCGGGATGAGCAGGCCGGTGCCCTGGTAGCCGCCGTCGGCGATGGTCGGGGTGCCGCGGCAGGCCCGGTCGACGCCGGACTCCGTGAACGCCCGGCAGTCGCCCAGGCTGCCGGGCAACGGCAAGCCGATCGCCACCACCAGGCGGCTGTTGGCGTCAATGACGACCTGAAGGTTGGTCGAGTAGCGGCAGTTCTTGCTCGAGGCGGCGATGCTGCCGTCGCGGGTGGGCACCAGGGTGCCGTCCACGATGTAGACGGTGTCCTTACGCGGCCGACGGGCCGGCGAGATGGGTGCGGCGCGGGTCCGGGGAGGGGTTCATCGTGGGTGCCTCCGTGTTCCGGGCAACTGCTGCGGAGGGGCACCGGAGGGGTCAGGTGACGCGCCTGGCGGCTTCGGCTGCTGCCACCGCAGAGAGGTGCGAAAGAGCGGGTGGCAGTGGGGTGATGGGGGCCACTCGGGCGATCCGGTGGACTGACGAGGTGAACGCGCACCAAGAGCCATCGGCATCCCTCCCGTCCACGACGAGGGACCGAGCGGCCAGGGGGCGGCACGGATGCCCGCCGCGTATGTCATTCTACTCGCCAGCAGATGGCACGCACGTTCGACGAACGGCGTCGGCCGGACGTGCCGCCCGCGCCCGTCGCGGAGCGGGTCGGGGCGATCGATCAGCAGGTGGCCGTACGCGGCTGGTGCTCGCACCGTCACCCGTCCGGCGGAAATGGCACGCGACCGGTCCTGCGGCAGTGCGAAGCGGCCCCGGGCCGTGGACAAGCGCCTGTCCGGCCGCCCCGGTCCACCGACCGGAGGGACCCACCCGCCCTGTTCGAATTGACGCCGGGCTGCCGCGGGCTCGTACTGAACACGACGGGCTCTTGGCACAAGTTTCCCCGTCAACTTCCATCATTTGCAACCTCTCCCCACTCAGGGAGCCACCATGACGGTGCAGCAACAGCCAGCGACGATCCCGACGGTTCTGGTGTACGAGGACGACCCGGGATTTCCTCCCCGGGTCAACATGCCCGTACCGCATCCCGTTCCCCAACTCGACACGCAACCGTTCCCGACGGCCATCGCGGACGCCGCGCCGCAGCCGGACGGCGCCGGACCGGGCACCGAGGCGTTCCGCTACTGGGTGGCGGCCGATGCCCTCAGCAGGGCCGTACAGACCTGGGGCCCGCTGGTCCCCGCCGGGACCCAGTGGCACTCGACGGTCGGCCGCGCCCTCACCGCGCACCTCGACGCGGGAGCCGACCTCAACGCCTACTACGACCGCAGGGGCCTGTGGTTCTTCCGCAGCACGGTGGCAGGGGTCACCGTCGCCGCCTGCGAGAGTCCCGAGGTCGTCGCCCACGAGACGGGGCACGCCATCCTCGACGCCCTGCGCCCGCAGCTGTTCAACGCCGCGAGCGCGGAGACGGCCGCCCTGCACGAAGCCTTCGGGGACATCAGCGCACTGCTCACCTCGCTCCGGCTGGAACCGCTGCGGATCGCGGTACTGGCCGAGACGCAGAGCGACCTGGAGCTGTCCTCGCGGGTGTCGAGGATGGCCGAGCAGCTGGGCGCCGCGATCCGGCGGGGCCACCCGAACGCGGTCGACCCGGACTGCCTGCGCAACATGTCGAACAACTTCTTCTACCGCGACCCGGTCCACCTGCCGCCCAGCGGGCCCGCGAACACGCTGTCCAGCGAGCCGCACTCGTTCTCCCGGGTGTTCAGCGGCGCGTTCCTGAAGATCGTCGCCGGGATCTTCCGCCAGCAGGACCTCCAGGACCAGGCCGGCCTGGCCAGGGCGGCCGAGATCGCGGGACAGCTGCTGGTGGACGCCGTCGTGGCCGCGCCCGTGGTGTCCGCGTACTACGCGCAGGTCGCGGGTCACATGATCGCCGCGGACCAGCGCCGCAACGGCGGCAGATACGGCTCGTGCCTGCGCTCGGCGTTCATCCGGCACGGCATCCTCTCCCTGGAGGCCGCCACGGCCATCACCGAGCCGGAGATGACGCGCCGGGGCGCCGGTATGGCGGAGGCGGCTCCGGGCGGCAGTGAGGAGGAGGTCCTGACGGCCGTCACGGTCCACGGGGCGATGTACGGCATCACCCAGCCCCTCACCCTGTCCGCCCCCGCGCAGGAACGACGCTTCGGCATCGCGAGCTCCGACCCCGCCGGCGGCTCCGTGCGGCCCGCCGACCCCGAGCAGGTCGCCACGTCGTACCTCGAGGACCTCCTCCGGCGGGGCCGCGTCCACGTGCCCGAGGAGCACCGGACCGCCGCGGCGTTCGCCGACGGCAGTCCCTCCCGGCTGAAGACCCACGAGATCACCCGCAGCACGACCGGTGAAGGCCTCGCCCTGGTCCGGCGATGCTTCGACTGAGTGCCCGGCCCGGTCAACGGAAGCGCAGGCGGCGGACGGTGAGCCGTCCGTCGTCCTCGCTTCTGACGATGTGCGTGGTACGCGGCGTCGGCTCCTCGCCCTCGTAGACCGCCTCGCCCCGCGCCAGCAGATCATTGACGAATTTCTCGGTCGCCCGGCGCTCGGCGCCGTCCACCGGTCCGGCGTCCACCATTTCTTGCAGGTCCACCGGGAAACCGGCGCGTTCGAGTGCTTCGCTGCCCCGCGCGGTCACCATCGCGAGCACGAGCCGTTCGGAGACGCTCCGCACGACAACGGCCTCCGTGTCGTTCACGGCCGAGGTCAGCTCGGGCAGACCCCGGCCGTCCGGCAGCTCGATCCACGCCCGGTGCACGGGACGGTCCTCCGTCGCGGCCCGCGCGAACACCGGGTCGGCCGCCGTGCGCATCCCCGCCTCGCGGGCGAACGCGCGCTCGCGGGCGTCCTCGCCCACGAAGACACAGTCGCCGGCCGTGGCGTGCCCCGCGCCGGCGACCGCCCGGTCGAAGATGCCCCGACCGTCCTTCGCCCCCCAGTGCACCAGTGCCTCGTCCGTGAACCGGCCGGGGAACGCCTCACGCAGCGCGGCCGCGGCACGTGACGCGGCACCGGCGCCCGGTCCGGGGTCGGAGATGATGCCGGTGCGGACGTCACGGAGGGCGTCGAGCACGGCCATGACCCGCGGTCGGGGGCGCAGCGTCAGGGAGCTGTCGGGTCCCACACGGGCATCCGCCAGAGTCGCCCCGATGTCGAAGAAGATCACAGGCATGTGGAGTGCCTCCCCCCGACGGACGCTCCCGAGTCGGGCCCACCCGGGTGAGACGGCCCGCGTAGGGCCGCTGTCGCGGCGGGTCTGACCCATCACAGCTGCTCAGCGCGGGTCTGGGTGCCGCGTCTGGTGTGCGGCTGGTCCATGGGGCGGGGTCTTTGTTCGGGTCGTGGCCAGGCGGCCCGGGAGAGCGGGTTGTGTGGTCACCGCTCCCCCGGGCCGGTGCCCCCACCGCGGCGTGGCGGCGGGCAAGGCACGCAACCCCGCTCGCCGGACCCGGTGTAAGGGCCAGCCGTGACGGGCGCGACGGGCGGCATGACGCAGTCGGCCCCGCCTCCTCTGGTCGGAGTGGAGAGTGGAGTGAAGGCGGGTTCTGGGTTGACTTCCTTCCCCTCGTAAACGAGGGGGATTCCTACGGCTCGCGCCGTGGGGTTTCCTGCTTCGTCGCCGACCGCCCGCCCGGAGTACTCCGTTGAGGTCTTAC
>NZ_JBHVUH010000038.1:0-20230 GCF_042884245.1 Streptomyces sp. NPDC058145
CCCTTCTGTGTTTGTTTTTTTTGTGGGGGGGGTTTTTTTTTTTTTTCTCGCGGGGGGGGGGGGGGGGCGGGGGGCCCGGGGCCCCGCCGCCCCCTGCCACGGTCCCTTACGCCCCGTCAGCCGAAGAACACCCCGACCTCGTCGTAGAGCTTCGGGTCCACGGTCTTCAGCTTGGCCGTGGCCTCGGCGATCGGGACGCGCACGATGTCGGTGCCGCGCAGGGCGACCATCTTGCCGAAGTCGCCGTCGCGCACGCAGTCGATGGCGTGCAGGCCGAAGCGGGTGGCGAGCCAGCGGTCGAAGGCGCTGGGGGTGCCGCCGCGCTGGATGTGCCCCAGCACGGTCGTGCGGGCCTCCTTGCCGGTGCGCTTCTCGATCTCCTTGGCCAGCCACTCGCCGACCCCGGACAGCCGGACGTGCCCGAAGGAGTCCTGTGACTCGTCCTTGAGGACCATCTGGCCGTCCTTGGGCATGGCGCCCTCGGCGACGACGACGATCGGGGCGTACGAGGCCTTGAAGCGGGAGGTGATCCAGGCGCACACCTGGTCGAGGTCGAAGCGCTGCTCGGGGATGAGGATCACGTTGGCGCCGCCGGCCAGCCCGGAGTGCAGGGCGATCCAGCCGGCGTGACGGCCCATCACCTCGCAGACAAGGACCCGCATGTGGGACTCGGCGGTGGTGTGCAGTCGGTCGATGGCCTCGGTGGCGATGCCGACCGCGGTGTCGAAGCCGAAGGTGTAGTCGGTGGCGGACAGGTCGTTGTCGATGGTCTTCGGCACGCCGACGCAGGGCACGCCGTACTCGTCGGAGAGGCGGGCGGCGACGCCGAGGGTGTCCTCGCCGCCGATCGCGATGAGCGCCTCGACCTCCTGCTTGCCCAGGTTCTCCTTGATCCGGCGGATGCCGCCCTCCACCTTGAGGGGGTTGGTCCGCGAGGAGCCGAGCACGGTTCCCCCGCGGGGCAGGATGCCGCGCACCGCGGGGATGTCGAGGCGGACCGTGTAGTTCTCGAGCGGACCGCGCCAGCCGTCCCGGAAGCCGACGAAGTCGTATCCGTACTCCTGCACGCCCTTGCGCACGACTCCCCGGATGACGGCGTTGAGCCCGGGGCAGTCACCGCCTCCGGTCAGTACTCCCACCCGCATGCCACACGTCCCTTCACCGCGGTTACCTGACGCTCACTCACGGTAAGGGTGATGCGTGTCACGCGGCGAGAGGCGGGGAGGGCGATTCCGGTGAATTGTCAGGAGACCGCTTGACCAGCCGGATTCACTCCTCGTCGAGGCCACGCTCGATCGCGTACCGCACCAGCTCGACCCTGTTGTGCAGTTGGAGCTTGCCGAGGGTGTTCTGGACGTGGTTCTGGACGGTGCGGTGGGAGATGACGAGGCGTTCGGCGATCTGCTTGTAGCTCAGGCCCTTGGCGACCAGCCGCAGCACCTCGGTCTCCCGCTCGGTCAGCCTGGGCGCCCCTGGGGTGTCCGTGTCCGGGGCGGGCGCGGGCTCGGCGGCCAGGCGCCGGTACTCGCCGAGGACCAGTCCGGCCAGGCCCGGGGTGAACACCGGGTCGCCTACGGCGGTACGGCGCACCGCGTCCAGCAGTTCCCCGGTGGAGGCCGACTTCAGCAGGTAGCCCGTCGCGCCGGACTTCACCGCCTCCAGCACGTCGGCGTGCTCGCCACTGGCGGAGAGCACCAGGACGCGCAGCGCGGGGTTGTGGGCCACCAGCTCCTTGCACACCGTCACACCGGGCTTGGCGGGCAGGTTGAGGTCCAGCACGAGGACGTCCGGGGCCACGGCCTTGGCACGGCGGACCGCCTGCTCGCCGTCGCCGGCGGTGGCGACCACCTCGAAGCCGGACTCGGCGAGGTCCCGGGCGACCGCGTCGCGCCACATGGGGTGGTCGTCGACCACCATGACCCTGATCGGGTCCTGCTGCTGCGTCATCGCTTCTCCGCCTTCCCCCGCGCCCTCGCGGCGCCCTTCGGTACCTTCAACTCGACCTCCGTGCCCTGTCCGGGCACCGAGATCAGCTCGGCGCTGCCGCCGAGGTCGCGCAGCCGGCCGCGGATCGACTGGGCCACGCCCAGCCGGCCCTCACCCTCGGCCTGGGCCAGCCGGCCCTTGGGGATGCCGGGGCCGTCGTCCCGCACGGTCACGACGATCTCGTCCGGCTCGTCCTCGACCAGGATCCAGGCACGGGCCTCGGCTCCGGCGTGCTCGCGCACGTTGTCCAGGGCCGCTCCGACCGCCGCCGCCAGCTCCCGCGCGGCCGGCCGCGGCAGTTCGACCGGGGCGCCGGGCTCGGCGAGGCTGGTCCGGGCACCCGCGTGGCGGGCGAGCAGGGTGCGCAGGTCGACCGGGCCGGCCGGTTCGTCGTCGTACGGCTCGTCGACGGCGCGTACGACGGCTCCGGCGGCGGCGTCCTCCGAGACCCGGGACACCGGCAGCAGACCGCCGGCGACCAGCGTGCGCAGCGCCACTTCCTGCTCGCCGGCCAGCCGCCCCAGTTCGGCGGCCTCGCCGCCGATGACCGCGCCGCGCCGCTGCACCATCGCCAGCACCTGGAGCACGCCGTCGTGGATGTCCCGGGCCAGCCGCTCGCGCTCCCGGGTCGCCGCCTCGATCTCCAGGGCGCGGGCGAGGGTGCGTTCGGAGGCGCGGGCGACCTCGACGACGTAGCCGATGGCGATGGAGGCGACCCAGACCAGGATCACGTTGTGCACGGTGTCCCGGGCCGGGCTGCCGCGCTCCACCAGGTTGACGGCGGCGACGGCCGTGGAGGCCACGGCCGCCCAGCGCCAGCCGCCCTTGATGGCGAAGGCCAGCACCGCGCCGGCGGTCCATATCGACGGCAGGGTCGGGCCGCCGCCCGCGATCCGCTCGTGGTTGTCGGCGAGCGGGGTGAGCAGGATGCCGGTGAGCGCGACGGTCAGGTCGGCGGCCAGGAAGCCCCTGGTGCAACTCGCCGCGTTCGCCACCCTGGGCAGGGTGGCGAGGGTCCACACGACCAGGACCGCGTAGTACCCGACGGCGACCCAGGGGCGCATGAAGTGGTCGTACGCGGTGGCGCACAGGCCGATGGCGTACAGCATCGTGAGCACCCGGTAGCCGGCGAGCGCGCGCCACAGCGGCAGTTCGACCGACATCCTCATGACCCGCTCGCGCCTGGGCATGGCCCCGCCCCCCGATCCCCCGGTTCCCCGCTAGCTCCCGGTCTGCTTCTTCTCGGCCTTCTCGGCCTCCTTGGCCGCCTTCGCCGCGTCCGCGATCTGCCGCTTGGCGGCGGTCGCGTAGATGTCGACGTACTCCTGGCCGGAGAGCTTCATGATCTCGTACATGACCTCGTCGGTCACCGCGCGCAGCACGAACCGGTCGTGCTCCATGCCGTGGTAGCGGCTGAAGTCCAGGGGCTTGCCGATACGGATGCCCGGGCGCATCAGCTTGGGCATCACCTGGCCGGGCGGCTGGATCTTCTCGGTGTCGATCATCGCGACCGGGATGACCGGCGCGCCGCTGGCGAGCGCCACGCGCGCGAGGCCGCCGGGCTTGCCCCGGTACAGCCGGCCGTCGGGCGAGCGGGTGCCCTCGGGGTAGATGCCGAACAGCTCTCCGCGTTCCAGCACCTCTATGCCGCTCTTGATCGCCGCCTCGCCGGCGCCGCGCGCCCCGGAGCGGTCCACCGGGAGCTGTCCGACGCCCTTGAAGAAGGCCGCGGTGAGGCGGCCCTTGACGCCGGGGGTGGTGAAGTACTCGGCCTTCGCGATGAAGGTGACCTTGCGGTCGAGCATCACGGGCAGGAAGAACGAGTCCGAGAACGAGAGGTGATTGCTCGCCAGGATGGCGGCGCCCTCGGGCGGAATGTTCTCCAGGCCCTCCACCCAGGGTCTGAAGGCGACCTTCAGTGGCCCTCCGATGGCGACCTTCATCGTGCCGTACAACACCCGCGTGCCTCCTGTTTCCGTCGGTCAGACCATAACCCGGAGTGCCGCCAATGGGCCCGACGACCCTGGTCGGTGTCGGTGCGGTCGCGTACGGTGAACCACATCCGCCAGTTCTTCACGCCTTTCTCAGGAACAGGAGCCCGAAAGGTGCCGGTTCTTCCCGGAGCCGAGCCGTACCGCCACGAGGGCGGGGAGGTGGGTGTCCTCCTCTGTCACGGCTTCACCGGCTCGCCCCAGTCGCTGCGCCCCTGGGCGGAGCACCACGCGGCACGCGGTCTGACCGTGTCGCTGCCGCTGCTGCCCGGGCACGGCACCCGCTGGGAGGACCTGCAGGTCACGGGCTGGCAGGACTGGTACGCGGAGGTGGATCGCGAGCTGCGGCTGCTGGCCGGCCGCTGCTCACGGGTGTTCGTCGGCGGCCTCTCCATGGGCGGGGCGCTGGCGCTGCGGCTAGCCGCGAAGCACGGTGACGACGTCGCGGGCGTGGTGGTCGTCAACCCGGTGAACCGGGTGCACGGGCTGTCGGCGTACGCCCTGCCGGTGGCCCGGCACCTGGCGCGCACGACGAAGGGCATCGCCGGTGACATCGCCAAGGAAGGCGCCATGGAGCTGGGTTACGACCGGGTGCCGCTGCACGCGGCGCACTCCCTGCGGGGGTTCCTGCGCCGGCTGGACGGCGAGCTGCCCCAGGTGACCCAGCCGTTGCTGCTGCTGCGCAGCGCCCACGACCGTGTGGTCCCGGGGGCCGACTCGGCGCGCGTGCTGAGCCGGGTGTCCTCCAGGGACGTCACGGAGACCGTGCTGGAACAGAGCCGCCATGTGGCGACGTTGGACTACGACGCGGACCGGATCTTCGAGGAGAGCCTCGCCTTCATCGGCCGGCTCGCACCCATGACCGGCAAGGAAGGGACGGCCGCAGTTGGCTGAGCACGACTCCGACCGCGGGGACCGCGAGCCGGACGAGAAGGGGGTCCCCATCGACGAGGAGGCCGCCTGGCAGGCGATCGTCGCGGGCTACGGCACCGAGCCGCCGGACCCGCCGGGCAGCCGGCCCTACAAGCCGGTCGAGGATCTCGCGCTGCTCGAGAAGGAGCCCCCCGGCGAGGACGCCGAAGGACCCGGAGAGCCGCGGTCCGACCCGCCGCTGGGCAGCTCGGTCTCGTTCGCGCCCGGGGTGGGGCCGCGCGACTACCGCGTGGCAGAGCCCTCCGAGGACGACCTCGGCGAGGACGACGAGGGCCACTTCGTGCCGCCGGAGCCGCCGCCGCTGCCGACCGCGGACACGACCGCCAGGTTCGCCTGGCTGGGAGTCGTCGGCGGGCCGGTCCTGCTGCTGCTGGCCGTCCTGCTCGGCTGGGAGATGACCTGGTATCTGGCGACCCTGGGCATCGGCGGATTCCTCGGCGGCTTCGTGACGCTGGTGACGCGGATGCGGACGGACGAGGACGGGGACGACCCGGGGCGCGGGGCCGTGGTCTGACCCGCTGACCGCGCTACGACGCCGGGATCCTGAGGGCGGCCAGGACCGGGAGGTGGTCCGTGGCCCTCCTCAGGTCGGCGTCGTTCACGCCCGGCAGGCCCAGGGGCACCCCGCAGCCGAGGACCTCGATGCCTTCGGTGGCGAAGACGGCGTCGATGCGCTGGTGGGGGTCGGCGGCGGTGGAGGTGAACTCGCCGCCCCAGGGGCTGACGGCCCGGCAGTCCTGGAGGGCGTCGGCGAGGTGGCGGAAGGTGCGGCCGTCGGGGCGTTCGTTGAGATCACCGCCCGCCACGGCGTGCTCCACGCCCAGCGCGGCGAGGCGGTCCAGGAGCATCCCGCCCTGCTCGTGCCGCTCGTCCCGCCGCAAGCTCAGGTGGCAGCTCAGGACGCCGAGGCGGGCGCCGCCGAACCGTACGACGGCCGTGGCGAAACCGCGCCGGTGCAGTCCCGGGGTGAGCGGCAGGAGCACGTCCTCCGTGCGCTCGATCGTGGCCCGCAGCGAGCACAGGATCGCGGGACCCGCCGCCGTCGCGCCCCCGGTGAGGACGATCCGGCCGGTGGCCGCCGCGAGCCGGGCCAGCTTCTTGCGCCAGCGGAAGAAGCGCGGGGCTTCCTGGACGAGGACCAGGTCGGGGGCGCAGGCGGTGATCACCCGGGCGAGCGCGTCGGTGTCGTCGCGCAGCGAGCGGACGTTGTAGGCGAGGACCCGGATGACGGCGGAACCGTCCGGTTCGGTGCGGGAGTTGGGAAGCGTCGGGGTTGCCATGACGATCAACATACGACGATGCCCGCCGTCCCGGGACCGGACTCGGCGGGCACTGCCGTACGGGCTCGCTACATGATCGGGTCGGGCTCGCGGGCCAGGTCGGCCGCGCCCACCAGGCCCGCCTCGTTGCCGAGCTGGGCGGCGATCACATCGGCGACCGGACGCCAGTTGCCGCCCACCAGCCAGCGCTTGTAGGACTTGCGGATCGGGTCCAGGACCAGGTCGCCCTCGTCGGAGAGGCCGCCGCCGACGATGAAGGCGGAGGGGTCGAAGAGGGAGGCGAGGTCGGCGAGGCCGGCGCCGGCCCAGCGGGCCAGCTCGCGGTAGGAGTCCACGGCGACCGGGTCGCCCTGGCGGGCGGCCATGGAGATGTGCTTGCCCTCGATGCCGTCGGGGGTGCCGTCTCCGAGGGAGAGCAGCACCTCGGCGCGCTCGGGGGTGGCGTTGGCGCGCTGCGTGGCGTAGCGCACCAGGGCGCGGCCGGAGGCGTACTGCTCCCAGCAGCCCTGCGAGCCGCAGCCGCACAGCAGGCCGTCCGGCACCATCCGGATGTGGCCGAACTCGGCCGCCACGCCGAAGTGGCCGCGGCGCAGCTTGTTGCCGATGATGATGCCGCCGCCGAGGCCGGTGCCGAGGGTGATGCAGATGACGTTGCGGTGGCCCTTGCCGGCGCCGAACTTGTACTCGCCCCAGGCGGCGGCGTTGGCGTCGTTCTCGACCACGACGGGGAGGCCCACGCGGGCCTCGACCTTCTCCTTGAGCGGCTCGTTGCGCCAGTCGATGTTGGGCGCGAAGTAGACCGTCGAGCGCTGCCGGTTCACGTAACCGGCCGCACCGATGCCCACGCCGACGATCTCGTGCCCGGCGCGCGCACCCTCCACCGCCGAGGCGATGGCGTCCACGATGGCCTCGGGCGTGGTGGGGGTCGGCACCTTGAAGGTCGAGAGGATGTTGCCTTCCTCGTCGACCACGCCGGCCGCGATCTTGGTGCCGCCGATGTCGACGCCGATGGTGAGTCCCATGAATCCCTCAGTTCGGTCGAGCCCCGCTACGGCCAACCGTACCCGAGGCCCTGCCGTGGGAGGGCTTCAGTCCAGGTCGATGCGCTCCCCCGGACCGCCGTCCTCGCCCCGGCCGGGGCCGTCGGGCCACTCGTCCTTCGGGCCGGCCGAGCCGGTGGTCCAGCGGCGTTCCTGGTTCTGGACGGCCGACCGGTAGGCGGCCAGCAGTTCGTTGCCCGCCGCGGCGAGGTGGTCGAACACGTCCGGGTTGCGCTCGAGGACGGGCTCCACGGCGGCCTTCGCCTGCTGGACGACCTGCCGCACCGCCTGCTGGGCGGCGGGTCCGGCGAGGCCCCCGAGGAGCGGGGACTGCAGACCGGACAGTTTGTCGGCCACGGTGTCCACGAGTCTGCGCAGCTCCTCGGCGGCGGAGCCCGGGGGCGGGCCCTGCTCGGAGTGGCGGCGGGCCTTCTCGGCGGCGAGGTCCTCGGCGCAGGCCGTGGACCAGGCGTCGGCGTCGGTCGCCCCCTCCTCGTGGACCTCCGCGGCGGGGTCGGGTGCGGGGCGCTCTTCGCTCATGGCGGACTCCTGACTACGGTTCGCCCTTACGACGTTACCCGAACGGCCTACCCGGTTCACCGTCCCGCCGCGGGCCACAGCCCGGGGTCGGGGGCGAACCGGACGCGCAGCTCGCTCTCGCGCAGCCCGGCGCCGGCGACGGTGCAGCGGCGCAGGGCGGAGGGCAGTGGAACGATCCGCCGGAAGGGGCCCGCGGTCACCACGAGTTCGTCGCCGCGCCGGATCAGGTCCAGGTCGTCGCGTACGGCGCCGGGCAGCGGGATGTGCCAGACCAGCACCCCGTCGGTGGCGAGGGCGTCGGTGACGGGCCACTCGACCGGGGCGGGCGCCGGGTTGACGCCGGGCACGGCGAGGGCGTCGAGGTCGTCGGCGCCGTGCGGGTCGCGGCCGAGGTGCGGCACGGGGTGGACGTCGTGCTCCGTCTGCCATTCGGCGAGCGTCTTGCGCTGCTGGGCGAGGAGTCCGGCGAGCCAGCTGTCGGGCATGGTGTCGGGCAGCACGCGGTTGGCGACCACGGTCTCGGTGCGCAGGCCGCGCAGGGCGAGGCCGAGGCCGGCGGTGCGCACGGCGTCGGCGCCGGCCGGGCCGGGTTCGGCGACCAGGCGTACGGAGGTGCGCCGGTCGGTGAGCACCGCCTCCACGGCGGCCAGTTCCATGTCCCAGCGGGCCGCCGTCTCGTACAGCCACTCGGCGGGCATGGGGACGCCGGCCAGCCGGCCGAGGACCGGGCGCAGGGCGCGGGCCGCCTGCCGCTCGGGCGGGAGCAGCCGGCGCAGGTAGCGGCGCAGTTCCTCGGGGAGGGCGAGCAGGGGCAGGGCCTGCGGGAGGGGCGGGAGGTCGACGACGAGGAGGTCGTAGCGCTCGGAGAGGGCGGCGTCCCTCAGGGCCCGCAGGAAGGAGAGTTCCTGGGCGCCGGGGAGTGGGGTGACCTCCTCGGCGTCCAGCCGGGCGGCGCCGAGGAGGTCCAGGACGTTCGTGGCGCGGGACTGGAAGGCGGTGAGGTCCTGCCGGAAGCGGTCGGCCGCGTCGGGGCGCCAGACGGTGAGGTTCTCGGCGGCCTCGGTGGGGGCCGGTCCTGTTCCGGTGCCCAGCGCCGCGCCGAGGGTGTCGGTGTGATCGGCGCCGAGCAGGAGGGTGCGGGTGCCGGCGGCCGCGGCGCGCTGTGCGGTGGCGGCGGCGATGGTCGTACGGCCGCTGCCGCCCGGGCCCGTGATCAGGAGGGTGCGCATGAGGGTGAACGGTAACGGAGTGCGCGGCGGGTGGTTGCCGGTGCTGCCGCTGGGCGGTGTCCGCGCACCCGGTGACGCGGATGGCGAAGGCGAGTCGCGCGGCGCGGCGCTGACGGGGTGCCTCCCCCCACTCTCGGCTTCGCCCGAGCGGGGACCCCCACCGCCCAGCCGCGGCGCCGCGGCTGGGCGACTGCCCGCGGGCTGCGGTGGCCGCGGCGGTGCGACTTCGGCCGCGGGCTGCTGGAAGCGGTCCTAGTGGTCCGACTCCACGCGCTTCTTCAGGCCTGCGAGGGCGCGGTCGATGATGACCTTCTCGGCCTTGCGCTTGATCATGCCGAGCATGGGGATCTTGACGTCGACGGTGAGCAGGTAGGTCACCTCGGTGGCGCCCTGCCCGGCCGACTTCAGGAGGTAGGAACCGTCCAGGGAACGCAGCATCTGGGACTTCACCAGCGTCCAGGAGACCTCGTGCTCCCCGGACCAGGTGTACGCCAGCGTCTGGTCGTCCTTGATGGCGCCGGCGTCCATGACGAGGCGGACCTGCTCGGCGCGGCCCCGCTCGTCGGTCGCGAGCACCTCGGCCTCCTTGACCTCGCCGGTCCAGTCCGGATAGCGGGTGAAGTCGGCGATCACCGCCATGACGTCGGCCGGAGCCGCCTCGATCGTGATGCTCGAACTGGTGTGTTCCGCCATCGCCGTGGCTCCTCCAGATACGGACCGAAGAGACTCTCGCCGTGCGCGGGCCGCGCACGTGTGTGCAGCGTGAAGGCTACCGCGCCCCCGACCTGCCGCCTTCACCCCGTCCGCATCGGCGCTCCGATCACCATTCCAGCGCCCACGGCCGGCCCGTGCCCGCGAAGTGCCCGACGTTCACGCACTCGGTCGCGCCGATCCGCATCCGGCGCACCAGCGGCTGGTGGACGTGCCCGAACAGGGCGAAGCGCGGTCTGGTGCGGCGGATGGCGTCCAGCAGCGCCCGGCTCCCCCGTTCGAAACGGCGCGCGACCGTGTCGTAGACCAGCTCCGGCACCTCCGGGGGGATGTGGGTGCACAGCACGTCGACCTCGCCGACCGCCTCGATCTTCGCCGCGTACTCCTCGTCGTCGATCTCGTACGGCGTCCGCATCGGCGTCCTCAGTCCGCCGCCGACGAAGCCGAAGGTACGGCCGCCGATCTCCACCCGCTCGCCGTCCAGCACCGTGGTGCCGGGCCGGGCGTACTCCCGCCACAGGGGCGGCATGTCGACATTGCCGTAGGTGGCGTACGTCGGCGTCGGGAACGCGGCGAACAGCTCGGCGTACTGCTTGCGCACCGCACGCTCGATCGCTGCGGCCCGGTCGGCGCCGATCCCGGCCCACAGCCGGGCACCGAAGGCACGTGCCTCCTCGAACCGGCGGGCGGTGCGCAGCTCGACGATCCGGTCCGCGTTCTCCTCGCCGAACAGGTCGGGGAAGATCCCGCGCGAGTGGTCGGCGTAGTCGAGGAAGAGGACGAGGTCGCCGAGGCAGATCAGGGCGTCCGCACCCTCGCCGGCCCGGGCGAGGTCACGGGCGTTGCCGTGCACGTCGCTGACCACGTGGACACGTGTCCTTCGGCTGCCGGCCGGTGTGGGTGCCATGGCGATCAAGCGTAGGTGGCGCGCGGCCCCTGTGAACAGTGGCGGTCCGGCCTGCGGTTACTCGCCGGTCGGTTGTGCCGTGGACTACTGTGCGCGAAGGAACGCCAACCTGTGTGACGCAGCGAACATCTCACCGGGACCCCCTGTCGTAGAAGCCATACCGGCGGGTAACGTCCGGGCCGTCCAGTCGTGCTCTGGATTTCAACATGTGAATCCGCATGTGGTTTCCGGAGCACTCCCGAGCCTTGGACCGCACCGTCGCATCACACAGAGTCGTGGCGCCGGCGCCCTATGAGGAGCAGCAGTCTTGCGCGAGTTCAGCCTTCCGGCTTTGTACGAGGTCCCTGCCGACGGCAACCTGACCGACATCGTCCGCAGAAACGCCGCGCAGCATCCCGACGTCGCCGTCATCGCCCGCAAGGTGGGCGGTGTCTGGCAGGACGTGACGGCTACGCGATTCCTCGCCGAGGTGCACACCGCCGCCAAGGGCCTCATCGCCGCGGGTGTCCAGCCGGGCGACCGGGTGGGGCTGATGTCCCGCACCCGGTACGAGTGGACGCTGATGGACTTCGCGATCTGGAGCGCCGGCGCGGTGACCGTGCCGGTGTACGAGACCAGTTCGCCCGAGCAGGTGCAGTGGATCCTGTCCGACTCGGGCGCGACCGCCTGTGTCGTGGAGCTGGACAACCACGTGGAGGCGGTGGAGTCGGTGCGGGCCTCGCTGCCCGCGCTGAAGCACGTCTGGCAGATCGAGGCCGGTGGCCTGGAGGAGCTGGCGCGGCTCGGCCAGGGTGTCGCGGACGCGACCGTGGAGGAGCGCGGCTCGCTCGCCCGGGCCGACGACCCGGCGACGATCGTCTACACCTCCGGTACGACGGGCCGCCCCAAGGGCTGTGTGCTCACCCACCGCAGCTTCTTCGCCGAGTGCGGCAACATCGTCGAGCGGCTGCGTCCGCTGTTCCGCACCGGCGAGTGCTCGGTGCTGCTCTTCCTGCCCCTCGCGCACGTCTTCGGCCGGCTGGTGCAGATCGCCCCGATGATGGCGCCGATCAAGCTGGGCTGCGTCCCGGACATCAAGAACCTCACCGACGAACTGGCCGCGTTCCGGCCGACCCTGGTCCTCGGTGTGCCGCGCGTCTTCGAGAAGGTCTACAACACGGCCCGCGCCAAGGCGCAGGCGGACGGCAAGGGCGCGATCTTCGACAAGGCGGCTGACACCGCGATCGCCTACAGCAAGGCGCTGGACGCTCCGTCGGGCCCCGCCCTCGGCCTGAAGATCAAGCACAAGGTCTTCGACCGGCTGGTCTACAGCAAGCTGCGCGCGGTCCTCGGCGGCCGGGGCGAGTACGCGATCTCCGGCGGTGCCCCGCTGGGCGAGCGGCTCGGCCACTTCTTCCGGGGCATCGGCTTCACGGTGCTGGAGGGCTACGGCCTGACCGAGTCCTGCGCGGCCACCGCGTTCAACCCGTGGGACCGGCAGAAGATCGGCACGGTCGGCCAGCCGCTGCCCGGCTCGGTGGTCCGGATAGCGGACGACGGCGAGGTGCTGCTGCACGGCGAGCACCTGTTCAAGGAGTACTGGAACAACCCGGGCGCGACCGCCGAGGCGCTGGCGGACGGCTGGTTCCACACCGGTGACATAGGCACCCTCGACGAGGACGGCTATCTGCGGATCACCGGCCGCAAGAAGGAGATCATCGTCACGGCGGGCGGCAAGAACGTGGCCCCGGCCGTGATCGAGGACCGGATCCGGGCGCACGCGCTGGTCGCCGAGTGCATGGTGGTGGGCGACGGGCGGCCGTTCGTCGGCGCGCTGGTCACCATCGACGACGAGTTCCTGGGCCGCTGGGCCGAGGAGCACGGCAAGCCGGCGGGCTGCACCGCGGCGTCGCTGCGCGAGGACCCGGACCTGCGGGCGGCGGTCCAGGCGGCGATCGACGACGGCAACGCCGCGGTGTCGAAGGCCGAATCGGTGCGCAAGTTCCGCATTCTGCCCTCCCAGTTCACGGAGGAGTCGGGCCACCTCACCCCGTCGCTGAAGCTCAAGCGGAACGTGGTGGCGAAGGACTACGCGAACGAGATCGAGGCGATCTACGCGAAGTAGGCCGCCTGCTGAAAGCACGTCACGGCGCGGGTCCTCGGCGAGGACCCGCGCCGGCGTCGTCATGCGCCGTCGCGCGCCGCCGTGCGTCCGTCTAGAGCAGGGCTTTGAGCTTCTCCGCCAGCAGGTCCCAGCGCCACTTCTCCTCGACCCACTGGCGGCCGCGCTCGCCCATCCGGCGGCGCAGCCCGGCGTCGCCCAGCAGGGCGGTGATCCGCTCGGCCGCCTCGGCCGGCTCGCCGCCCCGGACGACCCAGCCGGTCTCGCCGTCCAGCACCGCGTCCGGCGCGCCGCCCGAGTCGCCGGCGACGACCGGCAGCCCGGTGGCGGAGGCCTCCAGGTAGACGATGCCGAGGCCCTCGACGTCCAGTCCGCCGCGCCGGGTGCGGCACGGCATGGCGAAGACGTCGCCGGCGCCGTAGTGCGCGGGCAGCTCGGACCAGGGCACGGCGCCGGTGAACCGGACCGAGGCCTCGACGCCGGTCTCCCGGGCCAGCCGGCGCAGGTCCCGCTCGTAGGGCCCGCCGCCGACGATCAGCAGCACGGCGTCCGGCTCGGCGGCCAGGATCCTGGGCATGGCCCGGATGAGGGTGTCCTGGCCCTTGCGCGGCACCAGCCGGGAGACGCAGACCACCACCGGTCGCTCGGTGAGCCCGAGCCGCGCCCGCACCTCGTCGCCGCCCGAGTCCGGGTGGAAGGTCTTCTCGTCGACCCCGGGCGGAAGCTGCGTCATGCGCCGGGCCGCGTCCTCGGTGAGGGCGGTGGCGATCCGGGAGCGGGTGTACTCGCCGAGGTAGGTGAGGGTGTCCGTGGACTCACCGATCCGGCGCAGCAGTTGCCGGGCGGCGGGCAGCTGGGCCCAGCCGGCCTCGTGCCCATGGGTGGTCGCCACCAGCCGCTCGGCGCCCGCCTTCCTCAGGGCCGGTGCCATCAGACCGAGCGGCGCCGCCGCCCCGAACCACACCGAGGTGCAGCCGTGCTCCCGCAGCAGTCCGGTCGCCCGCCGGGTCGCCGCGGGCGTCGGCAGCAGCATGGTCGTACGGTCGCGTACGACGGTGAAGGGCTGCTCGTCGTCGAAGGCGGCCGTGGCCCGGGCGCCCTCCTGGCCGCGCTTCCAGGTGGAGGCGTAGACGACGAGCCGCTCGGGGTCCAGCCGGAGTGCCATGTTGTGCAGGAAGGCCTGGATGCCGCCCGGCCGGGGCGGGAAGTCGTTGGTCACGATGAGGGTCTTGTGCATCGCCGCCGACCCTACCGCGCGCCTGTGGCGGGCCGGGGCGGCCGGACCCGCCTCCGCGGCACCCTCGGCCGCGCCGCACGGACCGTACACGGCGGGCCGGGGAATCATGGTTCCCTGGCCATGAACGGCGGACGGACAGGAGCGCGGGTGAAGAGGACGGGCGGGTGGCCGACGGCGCTGCCGTGGACCTGGTGCGCCACCCGGCTGGCGCTGCTGCTCCTGGTCTTCCGGGTGGTCTCCCTCCCCGGCGCGGACGTCACCACCGATGTGTCGGTGATCTATCAGAGCTGGTCCGAGGTGCTGCGTCAGGGCACGTTCCCGCTCAACGACGTGACCTGGCAGTACCCGCCCGCGGCCGCGCTGGCGATCCTCTCCCCCGCCCTGCTGCCGTTCCTCGGCTACGCGCCCGCCTTCTTCGTCCTGAGCTGCCTCGCCGACCTGGTCGTGTTCGGGCTGCTGGCGTACGCGGGCCGGCGACCGGAGCGGTCGTCGCGCGGCGCGTGGATCTGGGTGGCGGGTCTGCCGCTGCTCGGCCCGACGGCGTACGCCCGCTACGACCTGATGGTGACCGCGGTGGCCGTGGCGGCCCTGCTCGCGGGGACCCGGTATCCCCGGGTGATGGGCGCGCTGGCGGCCTTCGGGGCGCTGCTGAAGGTGTGGCCCGCCCTGCTGCTGGTGGGCGCCACACGGCTGCGGGCGTGGCTCTCGGCGGCGGTGACCGCGGGCGGGATCGCGGCGCTGTTCGCGGTGGCCACGCCGGGCGCCTTCGCCTTCCTGGCCTTCCAGCGGGACCGGGGCACCGAGGTGGAGTCGCTGGGCGGCCTGGTCCTCCATGTGGCCCGGCGCTTCGGCTGGCCGGGGGAGGTGGTACTGAACTACGGCTCGGTGGAGTTCCTCGGCCCGTACGTCGGAGTGGTCGACAAGGCCGCGGTGGCGCTGACCGCCGGCGCCGTCAGCTGGCTGCTGCTGTGGCGGCTGCGGGCGACCCGGTTCGAGCCGCACACGCTCGCGGACGCGGCCTTCACCGCGGTGCTGCTCCTCACCGTAACCAGCCGGGTGATCAGCCCGCAGTACCTGGTGTGGCTGATCGGCCTGGCCGCCGTCTGCGGGTGCTTCCGGGCGAGCCGCGCGGGCCGGCCCGCCGCCCTGGTCCTGGCGGCCGCCTTCGTCACGCTGCTGGAGTTCCCCATCGGCTTCGTGCACGTCATCGTGAGCGACACCTACGGCGTCGCCCTGCTCCTCCTGCGCAACGCCCTCCTCCTCACCGCCGCCCTCACGGCGGCCCGCACCCTGTGGCGCACCACCGTCCCGGCGGCCACCGCGCCCCCGCCACCGCCCCGGACGCCCCGGACGAAGGAAGCCTCGACCTCCCCCTGACCACCGGGCCGGTCCCAGGCCCCACGACGGCCCACAGGCACGCGCCCCGGTCGCGGTGGCCGTCTCAGGCGGCCCGGGCGAAGGAGGCTTCGGCCTGTTTCCGGCGCCGGGGCCACCGCAGCAGTACCGCCATGGCCGCGCACTGCACGGTCATGGCGATCGCCAGGGCCAGGCAGATGCCGGGCAGGCCCAGGCCGGACAGGGCGTGCGCCAGGGGCAGTTGGACGGCGGTGCCGAGCAGGGTGACCCGGAACAGGGCCGGGGCTCCCCCGCTGCCCTCGAAAGCCCCGCCGAGCGCGATGAAGCAGGCCATCAGCAGCAGGTACGGGCCGACGCAGCGCAGGAAGAGCACGCCGTGACGGGCGACCTCGGGTTCGGCTCCGAAGGCGGCCATGATCCAAGGAGCGGTGGCGGCGAACACGACGGCGGCGCCGAAGCCCAGCCCGCCGGACACCAGCACCGCCTGCCGGCCGATCTCCCGGCGCGAGTCCCGGCCGGCGCCCCGGGTGTGCGCGGTGTGGATCGCGGCGGCCTGTCGTACCGAGTAGAAGGCCATGGTGGCTACGTACATGACCTTGTACGCGATCGAGTACGCGGCCACCGCCGTGACCCCGAGCCGTGCCACGATCGCCACCAGCACCAGCGCCCCGCCCTGCCGCACGGTGAAGTCGGCGGACATGGGCAGGCCGGTGACGAGAGTGCGGCGCAGGGCGGCCGGCACCGACTGGGCCGGGCGGGTCCGGGCCGCCGTGCGCAGCAGGGCGTTGCGGCCGAGCGCGCGCAGGCCCACGGCCAGAGCGGCGCAGCGGCACAGCACCGTGGAGGCGGCGGCGCCCCGGACGCCGTAGAGGTGGATCAGCGGCGGGTCGCAGACGAGGATCAGCCCGTTGGCGAGCAGGGCCAGCCGCATCGGGGTGCGGGTGTCGCCGGCGCCCTTGAGGATGCCGTCGACGAGTTGCTGGGCGAAGAAGACGGCCATGCCGGGCAGGGACAGCGCGAAGTAGGCGGTGGCGAGACGCAGGGCCGCTCCCTCGGCTCCGCCGAGCACCAGGCGGGCCAGCGGCTCGCGCAGCAGCAGCCCGCCCACCACGACCACCGGCGTGATGAGCCCGCACAGCGCCCAGCCACCGCGGACGGCGGCCCGTACGGCCCCCGGATCGCGGGCGCCCCTGGCGTGGGCGACCAGCACCGTCGTACCGGAGGCGAAGATCAGCGCGACGCCGAGCAGCAGGTTCTCGGTGTTGGTGGCGACGGCCACGGCGGCCACGGCGGCGCCCCCGAGCCGGGAGACCCAGACGGTATTGATGATGCCCGAGGCCACCGAGGCGAGCAGGGAGAAGTAGACGGGGCGGGCGAGCGAGACGAGTTGTGCGCGGTGGGCGTTCACGAGGACCCCCTCTTATCGAGCTACATCGAAACGAGGTAGCTCGATAAGAGGTAACATGGTCTCCACGGTCACTGCAAGGAGGAGTCCGCGTGCTGGAGCTGTCGATCCTGGGCTTCCTCGCCGAGGAACCCCTGCACGGCTACGACCTGAAGGAGCGCATCAAGGCGCTGAGCGGCCATGTCCGCCCGGTCAGCGACGGCGCCCTGTACCCGGCCATCAACCGGCTCGTCGCCGCCGGCCTGCTCGACCAGCGCACCGAGGAAGGCGCGAGCGCCGCCCCGCGCCGGATGCTGTCCCTGACCGGGACGGGGCGCGCCGAGCTGCTGGAGCGGCTGCGCCGGCCCAAGCAGGCCGAGATCACCGACCACGTCCGCTTCAACACGGTCCTGGCCTTCCTGCGGCACCTGCCCGACCCGGCCGAACAGGCCGCGGTGCTGCGCCGCCGCCTGGAGTTCCTCGAGACCCCGGCGAGCTTCTTCTACCGGGACGGCGAGCCGGTGCGCGCGGAGGACAGCGGGGACCTGTTCCGGCAGGGCATGCTGCGGGTCGCCCGGGCCACCGGCGAGGCGGAGCGCGCGTGGCTGCGCGAGGCCATCGAGGTGCTCGCTCAGCCCAGCTGATCGCGCACGTAGTCGCGCCACTGGGCGGTGAACGCCTTCGGGGTGGTGCCGAGGGTCTTGCGCAGGGCCTCGTCGAGGGCTCCGGCGCGCTTGTCGTGGGCGCCGACGGCGCGGTAGAAGGCGTCGAGGCGGCTCTCGTTCCAGTGGGCGGCGATCATCCGGCAGGCCAGCCAGCCGCCCTCGTAGGCCTGTGCGAGGCGGTCGGGGTCACCGCTGAAGGCGAAGTCCCCGTCGGTGGGCAGGGCCGCCGGCACCTTGCCGTCCCGGACCGCGCGGGTCAGTTCCGGTGCGGCCTCGGACGGTGTGCGGCCGGTGCCGAGGTAGCCGATCCAGTCGGCGTACCCCTCGGACAGCCAGAGCGGGGTGGCGGC
Source organism: Streptomyces sp. NPDC058145 (assembly GCF_042884245.1). Classification (NCBI taxonomy): domain Bacteria; kingdom Bacillati; phylum Actinomycetota; class Actinomycetes; order Kitasatosporales; family Streptomycetaceae; genus Streptomyces; species Streptomyces sp. NPDC058145. The sequence continues at coordinate 17,711 of NZ_JBHVUH010000038.1, forward strand.
GGTGGTGTGCGCCCGGGTGGCCACATGGGTGGTCTCGTGGGTGAGCACCACCTGCTTGCCGGTCTCGCCCAGCACCGCGTACGCCTCCGGGTTGACCACCACCCGGTCCGCCGGCGTGCTCCCCGGGCTCCCCGCCTCGCCGGTGGTGACCGCGGCGATGCCCCGGTAGCCCGAGGCGGGCGAGCCGAGCAGTCCGGCCATGCCCGCGAGGCTCCGCGGGACCAGGACGACGAGCCGCCGGGTCCAGGCCGTCCCCCACGCCGCGGAGACGGCCGGTACGGCGCGGTCGGCGAGCCGGGCGTAGCGGCGCAGCTCGGCGGCGCCCTGGCCGGTCCCCAGGACCAGGCTGTGCGCGCCCCGGACGGCGGTGACCGGACCCTGGTCCCACAACTGCTGCCCGGACTTCCCGGCGGGCCGGTCACCGGTGACGTACCACCGGCCGCCGTCGGTGCGGCGCAGGGTGAGGGTGCGGCGGACGCTGACCGGCGCCCTGTCGTAGCCGGCGACCCGGTAGCGCAGCTCGGCGTCGGCGGTGGCGCCGGGGCCGCCGCGGTGCAGGGCCGTCACCCGGTACGCCCAGGAGGCCAGGGGCAGGGCACGCAGCCGGACGTAGGCGGTGCGGGTGCCGGTCGCGCCGAAGGCCGTCTCGTCGTGCCCGAGCAGGGCCGCCGACCGCCGGTCGAGGACCCGCTGCACCTCAGCGGTGACCGGATCGGCCGCGGCCCGCCCGCCGCATCCGGCCAGGGGCGGCAGGAGCAGCAGGCAGAGCCCCGCCGCCGCGGCGCGCCACGTCCGCCGCGCCCGTCCACGAACAGTCACCCGCCGATCGTACGGCGCGTGGTCCGAGGTCAGGGACGGGTGACGGAGGAGATCGGCATCATCCCGACCGGGTCGTAGCGCACCGGCGCGCCCGGGTGGGGCGCGTGGATCACCCGGCCGTTGCCGACGTACATCCCCACGTGGCTGGCGTCGGAGCGGTAGACGACCAGGTCGCCGGGGCGCGCCTGGGACAGCGGGACCTGCCGGCCGGCGTGCCGCTGGTCCTGGGAGGTGCGCGGCAGATGGACGCCGGCCTGGGCGTACGACCACTGCATCAGCCCCGAGCAGTCGAAGCCGGACGGTCCGCTGGCACCCCACACGTAGGGGCGGCCGAGGGCGGACCGGGCGGCGGCGACGGCGGCCGCGGCGCGGGCGTCGTGGGCGACGGCGCCGGCCAGTTCCGGCAGTCCGGGCAGATCGGCACGGCCCCCGCGGGAGGCGCGGTCGTAGGCGGCGCGTTCGCCGGCGGGCAGGGAGTTGAGCAGTTGCCGGGCCCGGGCGAGCTTGCGCTCCACGATCCGCTTGTGGGTGTCGACGGCCATGCGGCCGCGCTCCAGCTCGGCGAGCTTCCCGGCGGCCTCGGCCCGTTCCTGGGCGAGTCGCCGCATCTCCACGCGCAACTCCCGGAGCTGTCCGGCCTGCTGGACGCCGATGCGGTCGAGGGTGGCGGCCCTGGCGAGGTAGTCGTCCGGGTCGTCGGACAGGATCAGGGCGACGGCCGGGTCGAGGCCGCCGGAGCGGTACTGGGCGCCGGCCAGTGAACCCAGCCGCTCCCGCATGGTGTTGACGCGCTGCTGGCGGCGCGCGATGTGCTCCTGCGCGTCCCGGACCTCGCGGCGCAGCGCGTCGGCCCGCTCGTCGGCCTTGTCGTAGGCCTGGGTCGCCTTCTCGGCCTCCTCGTAGAGGCGGTCCACCTCGGCGCGGGTGTTCCGGTGCGGCGCCGCGTCGGCCGGTACGGCCCCCAGGGCGGCGGCCGCCGCCGACAACGCGCACAGGGCGGCCGAGGCGCCCCGGTCGAACCCGGACGGTGCGAGACGGCGATGGGAACCCACGGCAGTCCTTCTGCTGGCGGACAGGAACGGCCTCCCCGGCGCGGAGGACGGGGAGACCCCCGCGCCGGGGAAACGCGGCAGACAGTAACCCTGCGGAAGGACGGCGACCAAAGGCCGTCAACGCCCCCACAACCACCGCACCCCGCCGCTGACGCAGGTCAGGGCGGGGCGGGGAGTCAGTCGCGGTACTCGGGATTCGCCCGATCGGGCGCCCCGGAGCAGGCGTGGGACGGGGTCAGACGCGGACGCCGAACTGGAACGGCATGTTGCCGATCGCCTCGTAGCGGACCACGGCGCCGGTGTGCGGGGCGTGCAGCACCTGGCCGTTGCCGGCGTAGAGGCCGACGTGGTGCAGGTCGCCGTAGAAGAACACCAGGTCGCCGACCTGGAGCTGGCTCTGCGACAGATGGGCGCCGTAGTTCGCCTGGGCCTCGGAGGTGCGCGGTATGGAGACGCCGGCCTGGGCGTAGGCCCAGGAGGTCAGGCCCGAGCAGTCGAAGGAGGACGGACCGGAGGCACCGTAGACGTACGGCGTGCCTATCTTGCTCTGCGCGGCGGAGAAGGCCGCGGCGGCCCGGCCGGAGGCGGAGGAGTCGTTGCCGAGGTCCACCCGGTCGCTGGAGGAGCGGTTGGCGCGCTGCTGCTCGGC
>NZ_JBHVUH010000039.1:0-19098 GCF_042884245.1 Streptomyces sp. NPDC058145
ACGGGGTTTCGCCCCGGGGGCGAAACCCCGCTCCTTGCCCTGCTCCGCAGGAGTTTCGTTTCCTCCCCCACCTAAAGGCGGGGGTATCCACGAAAAGAATCAGATGACTGGTCTCCAGTACCCGGACCGAGTGTCTTGTCTCGGCCAGCACATGGCCACCGCACTCGACACGGACGAGGCGGTCGTCCGGCAGCACAGCGGGCGGCCGCGGGTAGTCCCATACGGACTCGACTTCGCGATGGGTGGAATCAGCCATACCGTCTCCTCGTGGTGCGTGAAACGCGCTGTCCGACGTGTTCATCTCCTCTTCCGTGCATCACGGCTTTCCGGATGAGACGCCCCTCGGATTGGCCGGATCGGGGGCGACGCTGCCCGCCCTGTCGGCAAGCGGTTGTTCACCGACTGGCGGGAGTATTCATCGACTGGCGGGAGCGCCCCGGGGAAGCCGGTCGATGAGCGGGCCGGCAGCCGGGAGACGAGTACGGCGAGGCTCCTGGCAGTCGGTGGGCGGTCATGAGGCCGTCTGCCAGGAGCTTCGTCGTTGCCTGCGGGCTGGGAGCCTTTTCGGTTCTGGCTCCGGCTCACCGGGATCAGCAGGGGAAAGTGCCGCTGTAGAGGGCGTGTCCGTAGGAGGAGCTTGCGGAGCCGAAGCCGTGGATGCCGTCGTCGCTCCAGACCGCTTCGCGCGATCCGTTGACGCAGGTCGACGTGGGCGCGATCGCGAAGCCCTCCAGGTTGTCGATCGGCATGACGGCCGGGTTCGTGTAGGCCACATCCGGCACGATCGTGCCGGCGGCGTTGACCTTCATGAAGGTGTGCGTCTCACCGCAGGTGTTGTCGCAGGTCGCGACGATGCGCTGGGTTCCGGCGTCGAACATCACGTCCATCACGGACGCCTTGCCGGTCGCGACGGTCCCGAACGTGGTGAACGTGCCGTCGGAGTTCAGGCCGTAGACGTGCAGCGTGCCGTCCCACTCCAGGCCGGCGAAGTACAGGCCCGACCCGTGCAGCGGATAGTTCGCCGGGTTGTAGGCGGCGCCGGTGAGCGGGTCGACCCAGCCGTTCGCGGTCAGCCAGCTGTCGGGCACGTAGCCGACGCCCTCGAACCCGAGGTTGGCGTCGTCCTTGCTGCCGGTGGCGAGCTGGGGGAACTGTGAGGTCATGTCCCACTGGTGGAGGGGGGTGAGCGCCGATCCGGTCGCGGCCGGGTCGAACTCCATGATCGTGTCCTTGGGGACCGTGTTGTCGGCGTTGTCGCGCTCGGACGTCACGTAGATGTGGCCGTTGCCGCCGACCGTCACCCCCTCGGAGTCCGGCTGACCCGAGCCGCCCGCGAAGCGGATCTGCTTGCCCGTCGCGCTCCACGACGGGTCCGGAACCCATTTGCCGTTGCTCTTGACCAGCTTGTACAGCCAGTTCTTGTTCTTGGCGGCCCACAGCACCGACGGGTTCGCCGGATCGAACGCCAGCCCGCTCACGTCGCGGCCCTCCGGGCCGGTGGACGTGGTGAACGCGCAGACGTTGTCGGTGATCGTGACGTCCAGCCCGCCCGGCCACGCCGACGTGCCCGCCGGGGTCGAGCCCGTGCCGGAGGGCGCCTCAGGGGTGCAGCCGCTGGTGAGCGAGCCGCCGCCGCCCAGCAGATGACCGGTTTGACCGCCGCCACCGCCACCGCCACCGCCGCCGGCGCCGGAGCAGGAGTTGGCGCTGCCGAGCGTCGCGGTCGTGGAGGTCTGGAACCAGCCGGTGCCGTTCGTGCAGCGCTCGTCGGACGGCTTGGCGCCGTCGGTGGCCCAGGTCACCGAGTCGATGGAGTTGCCGTTGCCGTCGGCGAGGAACAGCGAGTCGGTGTCGCCCAGACCGAGCGTGGAGTTGAACGTGACGTAGCCGCCCGCCGGGATACTCGTCGCGCTCGGCGAGGAGGACGAGATCGAGACCGGGGAGTGAGTGGTGTCGTTGTCGACGTACTTCCACGACCCGATGCTGACCGCGCTTGTTCCGCCGTTGTGCAACTCCACGGTGTCCGAGCCGTCGGAGGTGACCTCGTTGATCCGGACCTGGCTCGCCGACGGGACGGACGACGGGCAGCCCGAGGCGTTCGCGGCGCCGAACGTGGTCGCGGTGGTCGTGGTCGTCCACGCGCCGGTGCCGTCGCCCCCGCAGCGCGCCATCGCCGGCTTCGCCTTGTCGGTGGCCCACTCGGCGCGGTCGACCACCGCGCCGCCGGCGGTGTAGATCACCAGCTTGTCCGAGTCACCGAGCCCCTTGGGCGAGTTGAAGGTGACGAACCCGCCGGCAGTGAGCGTGGTGGCGGACGGGGTGAACGACTGCGGCGAGAAGCTGTCGTCGGACATCTTCCAGCCGCTGAGGCTCACCGCGGTGGAGCCGGTGTTGTACAGCTCCACGGTGTCGTTGTTGGAGGAGGTGACCTCGTTGATGCGGACGTTTGGATAGCCGACCGGGTCGGCGGCCGCCGCGGGCTGAGCTGCAAGCAGCCCGGTGGCCACCAGTCCTGAGAACGTCAAAGCCGCGGCACATACCGAGGCGACGCCGACGCGTGAGTGTGAAGTAGGCACGAGGCGGAACTGTGGTGAAACGACGTTGAATCAGCATGTACTCCGGCTGAATGCCACCTGCTGACCGCCAGAACGCCAGGCGCACGTCGTCGCCGCGTGGTGGCGGCAGCGTCTTGACGGTCTGGATGGCGGGAGTTGGTCGAGAAGGGCGAGGGTTTCGACGGGGTCCGGGGTTCACGAGGCGTTCCCGACCGGCCGTCCATGGCTCCCGGCCGGTTCCGCCAGAGCCGCATGAGGACCCGAGAACGGACAGCATGTGTTCACCGGTTCGGGAGGCAGTCAGCTGTGCTGTGATTCGCCACAGGCCGGCAGGGAGATTTTTGGGAGGATCTCGCGGTGATCAGAGCTGATGACAGCGCCCGCGAGACGCTTCTGCGCCGCGGCTTTGCTCTTGAGTACGCGACCCTTGGCTGGAACGTGATCGGCATCGTGGTGCTCGCCCTCTGCGGAGGGCTGGGACGGTCACGTCGCTGCACGGGCCGGACCGGCGGTGCGGCCCCCTCGTGTGAGCGCGCTGGCAGACCCGGACCGCCGCCCGGGATAGCCTTCCCATCCATTCACACGTCTCTGGAGGCTTCCTGTGCACACCACCGTTGCACGATGTCGGCGAGCTTGCCGGTCTCGATCGAGCCGACCTACGGCGCCGGTTTGCTGCCGCTGATCGACGCCCGCAACTGGCGCTCCGACGTCGACCTCGCCGAGGTGTACGCGGTGTGCGGCATCGGCGCGCGGCTGCTCCGCGCGGCCGAGAGCGCGGGCAGCTCCAGTTCCAGCGCGTCGCAGTGAGGCCTGGCCCGGCCAAGCCGGTGGATCCGGCGCAGGCCGCGGTCTGGCCGACAAGCCGTCAGAAGTCGTATGGCTTCTTGGTGTTCCAGTTCAGCACGTCGGCCTCGTTCCAGCTGAACTGCGGCTTCCGGCCCTTGGCGTCGACCGAGTAGAAGGGGCCGACGTGACCGTCCGTGCCGCGCAGAGCGAGGGCGAACGAGCGCGCCGTGTGGTTCTTCGAGCCGTAGTCGAACAGGTTCACCGCGCTGTATGCCTTGTCTCCGAGCCGGAGCGTGATGCGCTTGTCGCCGCCTGGGGCGTCCTTCTTCGAGTGCGGCAGTGCGGCGCCGTCGACGTCCCCGCCGAGCTTCACGGCCGGGTACGAGGTGACCCAGCACGGTGTGGTGTTCTTGTTCGACGCGGTGACCAGCAGGTGGTCGCCCGGCTGGCCGGCGAACCGGTGCACCGCGGTGACCAGCATCTCGTCTCCGCGGCACTGCTGGACGCCGGCCGTCGTGCTCGTGCTCGCGATCTCGACCGCCCCGCCCAAGGCGGTCGCCGAGCGGGCCCCCTTGTCGGTGTCACCATCACGGCCGGCCTGCTCCGCGCCGTGGTTGCCGTGCCCGTCGGACGCGGTGTGGCTCTGTGTGGCGCCGGCGGCGTGGCCTGTGCCCGCCGCCTTCGAGCCGTCGCCGCCGCAGGCGGTCAGGCCCAGCGCCAGCGCGGCGGTGACGGCCGCCAGAGCGGCGGAGCGGGCGGTACGGCGGGCACGGTGCGTGGTCATGATGAGAACTCCCCCATGGTCGGTCGGGACGTGGCACCTCCCCCCCTGCTCCCGCACGGTGGGATGGCCGCATCGACTGTTTCGCTGTACCCCATGAGATGACGCCGGAATGGGTGTTGTTCCACCGGGTCTGTCCGCATTCGGTAACAAGGCGACCGGGCACGGGCACACCCGTGGGCGCCCGGGCCGCTCGAGGTGGGGCCGTGACCGGGTGGGGCCCGCAGGTGGTTTCGGGACCAGGGCTGACGGGCGGGGGCGGGACGAGCGGCGAGCGTCTGAGGCCGGCGGCGGCTGGACCGATCGCGGCGCCGAGCGGTGGAGCGGCTGGTGCCGGATGAGTTGTGGGAGCTGTTCCAACGAGTGGGCCCGGAGGCTCCGTCGCGGCCTCAGGGCGGCGGCCGGCGGCGGCACGGTGACCGGGAGGTGCTGGCTGCCATCGTGTTCGTGGCGCCCTGAAAACCGGCCACGACCAGGCCAAACACGACTCGCCCGCAATCACGCACCAACTCGTTAGACGTCATCTCATTTGGTTCGGTAGGCATCGCCGACTGGCGGGGCCGCACGTTATGGACCGCCGGGCCGCCGGCCGACCTGGCCGTCTCGGACCATTTCGGAAGCGGGGCGGTCAGGTGGCCAGGAGCCGGAAGTGCAGCACGTCGGTGCCATCAGCAGGGGCTGGCTTGCCGTCCGCGTCGGTGACCGCGGTCACCGCCAGACCGACGCTGGTGGCCAGTTCCTCGAACTGCTGCTGGGTGTACCAATGCATAATCCACGGGCGTTCTTCGATGGTGCTGTCTGAACCGTGGTGGCGTTCGTAGCGGAGAAGCGTCGTCTGGGTTCGCGCTGTTTCGTCGCGATGCTCGGCGACGACGGATACGCGGAGCTCGGCGCCGTCGGGTGCGGTGGCCGTGCGCCGCGACGCTGATCGGCACCGGCACCGGCACCGGCCTGATCACCCCGCTGGGCTTCGCGGCCCTGGCCCCGGACACGCCCGCGGAGCGCCTCGGCCAGACTATGGGCTCGGCGGAGCTGGGCCGCGAACTGGGTGACGCGGGCGGGCCGTTGGTGGTCGCGGCGGTGGCTTCGGCGGCGACCCTGACGTACGGGTACGGCGTACTGGCGGCGCTGCTGGCGGTGGGGCCGGTCATCGCGGCGGTCACGGCCCTCAGGGACAGGCGTAGGTGAAGCTCCCCTTCGCCTCCATCTCGGTCCGCTGGTGCGCGATGCTGAGGCGGGCGGTCCCCCGGAAGCGTCCCGGGCCGCGGACCGTCCAGCGCAGGTGCAACCGTACTCGGCGCTCGCCGCGGTGAGCGGTGCGGACCAGCTCGCCCGAGTCCTGGCCGTCCGCCCGCAGCCACCGGTACGTGACCGGGCCGCCGCGCCCGTCGGTGGTGACGACACCGACCAGGTCGGCCGTCTGACCGCAGTGCAACGGCCCCGCGGGGGCCTGGACCCGCACGGCGAGGACCGTCGGCGCGGGGTCCGGGCGCAGCAGCCAGAGCAGGACGGCGGCGATCGCCAGGACGGCGGTGCCGGCGATCCAGCCCCGGCGACCGCGGCGGGGGCGCCGGGGCCCGGTTGTCGCTGTCTGCCAACGGGCGCGCAGGTCGTCGTGCTCCTCGACGGGAATTCCGGGCCCGAACCGCAGCAGGATCTCGCCCGAGTCCTCCCCGGCCGCTACGGCTCCCGGCGGCGAGGCGACGCGGTTGCGCCTGCCGAGGACGGTGGCCCGGATGTCCCGGTCGGCGGGACGGTGGGCGCGGCCGACGGTGGTGAGCTGCTCGGCCGCGGCCGACGGGTGGGCCGCCGGGGGACGTGCGGGCGCGGGACTTCCGGGGACGCCCTCGCGTGCAGCGGAGTCGGCCACGGCCGGTGCCGGGTGCCGGTCCGCCGCTGGAACGGGGCCTTCGGACGCGGCCTGACGTGCAGCGGAGTCGGCCACGGCCGGTGCCGAGTGCCGGTCCGCCGCTGGAACGGGGCCTTCGGACGCGGCCTGACGTGCAGCGGAGTCGGCCACGGCCGGTGCCGGGTGCCGGTCCGCCGCTGGAACGGGGCCTTCGGGGCGCATCGGGGCGGATGGTTCCGGTGCCTTCGGCCGTGGGGCCGGCGCCGAGGCATGGGGGGCCGCTGCGGCGGACAGTGCCGGGGCCTTCGGGGGGTGTGCCGGGGGGGCAGGAGGCGCTGCGGCCAGGGCTGTCGGTGCCTTGGGGGATCGGGTCCCCTCCAGGACTTCCGGGGCCGCCACGGCCGACGGTGCCGGGGCCTTCGGCGGGTGGGCCGGGGCCGCTGCGGTCTGGGCTGTCGACGCCTTGGGCGGATGGGGACCCTCCATGACTTTGGGGGCCGCCACGGCCGAAGGCGCCGAAGCCTTCGGCAAATGGGCCGGGAAGTCCGGGGCCGCCGCGCCCGGGGCTGTCGGCGTCTTGGGTGGGTGGGCGCTCTCCGGGACGTCCGGGGCGGCCTCGGCGGGAGATGCCGGGGCGTTTGGCGGAGGGGCGAGTCGAGGGGTCGCGGCGGCTGTGGCCGCGCGGAGGGGTGTGCGGTGCAGGATGTCGGCCGGGAGTGCCGCGCGCCCTGCCACCAGCGCGGCCCGGGCCGCCGCCAGGCCCTCCGACTCGGCGATCGCCGAGCAGCGGGCCAACAGGTCCGCGGCGGGAGTTCCGGGCCGCGTCCAGGCGGTGCCGAGCGTGCGGGCCAGGGCGGCCCAGGCGGCCGTGTCGACGGCCTGACGGTGGGCCTGCGGCGGGCCGTCCGACGCCGGTAGGGCCGCCGCGTCGCCCAACACCGTGCCCAGACCCGCCTCGGTCAGCAGGGCGATCCCGTCAGGGGTGAGGAGGACCGTGTCCGGGCCGAGGGAGCCGTGGCTCAGGCCTGCCGCGTGCAGGGCGAGGAGGGTCTGGGCAGTCTCGTTGAGGACGCTGGCCGCGCTGCCCGCGTCCGGGCGTGGGCCGTCGGCGGACAGGACGTCCACGAGCGCGGGGGCCGGGGGCCGGGCCGTGAGCAGCCAGATCTCGCCGGCCTCGGCCACGAGGTCGACCGTGCCGAGCAGTCCCGGCAGCCGGAGCCTCGCCGTGGCGAGCACGACGGCGGCCAGGCGCTCGCGGGTGCCCTCGGGTGCGAGCAGGGCGCGGTCGACGCGCAGCGCACCGAGGGCGTGGTCGCCGGGCCGCGCGGGGAGCAGGGCGTACCAGGTGCCGTGGTGCGCGTCCCGTGACCAGCCGGACAGGGGTCGGCCGGCCACTGTGGTGGCTGTCGTCATCTCGATCCGTTCTCGTCGCGCGGTGTCAGCGGTGCCGGCGGTGTCAACACGGCGGTGCGTCCAGGGACGACGTCTGGGGACCGTTCGCGGCCGCCGGATCGCTGCTGAGCGTGACGTCCCAGCTCCCCCGGCACGGATGGTTGGAGAAGTCCGCCTCGAAGGTCAGGTCGTACCGGGTGCTCCCGGAAAGGGACTGGGACTGGGAGCCGTACGGGTCGGCGGGTGTGTCGACGTAGTAGTCCGCGGTGACGGTCAGCGGTCCGGTGCCCGTCGTCTCGACCGTCACCGCCGCGACCAGCGTGCCCGGCTTCTGCCCGCGCTCCCAGGAGCCGATCGTAATGGTGACCGTGCCGGGGGTGGCCGCGTCCGGGGAGGCGGTGGCCGGCGGCTCGGCCGGTGCGGTCCTCTCCGTGGACGGCGTGGGCGAGGAGGTCGGGCTGTCCGACGGGGAGTTGGAAGGCGAGGCGTCCGTCGTGGGCGGTGCGCCGGTCGGCGAGCTGGACGCGGAGGGTGAAGTTCCGCTCGCAGTGGTTGAGTTGAGTGGTGAGGGGGTCGAGCTCGCCACCGTCGTCGACGTGTCGTGCGGCCGGCCCGACGCGTACGTCGCTCCACCCGCGACGACCACCAGCGCGGCCACGCCCCCGGTCGCCACCTTCCATCCGCCGCGTCGCAGCCTGCCCAGCAGGGTGAGGGCCCGGGCCGAGCCCTCGAACGTCGCGGTCGTGCTGAACGGGAACAACAGGGCGAGCAGCGCGGCGAGTTCGGCCAGCCGACGGCGGCCGCGCTCCTCCCAGCCCGCGCCGTAGGCCTCGGTGGCGGACCGCTCCAGGTCGGCGAGGAACGCCTCGACGCCCGGCCGGTGCGCCGGGTCCTTCGCCAGGCCCGTGCGCAGCAGCCCGCGCACCGGCGCGGGTACGTCGTCCAGCGGGGCCGGTGCGCGCAGGTGCTGCAGACGCAGCGCGGTCACGTCGTCGGCGGCGAAGGGCCGCCGTCCGGTCAGGCACTCGAAGAACACGACGGAGGCCGCGTAGACGTCGGCGGCCGGACCGGCGGCCTCGCCGTCCCACTGCTCCGGCGCCATGTAGGCGGGCGTGCCCGCGGCCTCGGTCTCCCGGCCGCTGCGCACGGCGATGCCGAAGTCGGCGAGCGCGCTGGTGCCGTCGGCGCGGACCAGGATGTTCTCCGGCTTGTAGTCGCGGTGCACCACTCCGGCCGCGTGGGCCGCGCCCAGGCCGAACAGGGAGCCCTTGAGCAGGACGAGCGCTGCCTCGGGCCCGGTCGTCCCGTGCCGGCGCAGCAGGTGGCGCAGGCTGACGCCGTCCACCGCCTCCATCACGATCGCGGCGCCGGCACGCGCCTCGACGTACTCGTACAGCCGCACCACGCACGGGTGCCGCAGCTCGCCGAGCAGCCGGGCCTCGGCGCGGAAGCGGGTCAGGAACTCCCGGTCCGCGCGCAGGCGTTCGCTGAGGTACTTGACGGCGACGGGCACGCCGGTCGTGGTGTTCCGGGCGAGGACGACCCGGCCGCCGGCTCCCTCGCCGAGCGTGCGGACGGTCTGGTAGCCGGGTACGACCCAGCCGGCGTCGTCGGTCATGCCGTCCCCGCCGCGGGCGCGGCGATCGCGGAGCCCAGCGGCAGTTCCTTCGCGTCCCGCCGGCGCCGTACCCGGCGCAGCAGCCGGCGCAGGGGCGCGGCCCACACCGGAAACGCGACCAGGGCCGCGACCGCCGCCTCGATCACCGTGGTCCACGGCTCGGCCAGCCGGCCCTCCAGCAGGTCGCCGATCCGGGAGCGCCAGGCCAGCAGGGCCAGGGCGAGGAAGCCGTAGGTGCCCACGACGACCGCGAGGCCGTAGGCGGCCATGCCCGCCTGACGAGCGCCTGGCCGCTGACCCGCGCGCAGGTCGCGCCACAGGCCGGTACGGAAGTAGGCGCTCGCCTCCTCGCGCAGCCGGGGCACCCGCAGCGCGTCGGTCAGCGCCTGGTAACCGTCCAGCGGCATCATGGGGTTGAAGTTGTAGAGAGTGTTCAGGTAGAGGCCGAAGGCCAGGTGGTAGAGGACGGCCGAGGCGGGTCCGGCGGGCAGCAGGGCCGCGCCCGTGGCGCACCAGCCGGCCAGCGCCGCCGTGGACAGCGGCCCGGACAGCGCCACCACGACCCGTGACCAGCGGGTGCCGAACCACATGTCGCTGGTGTCCACGAACGCGAACGGCATGCCCATCATCAGCAGGAAACCGCCGCGCCTGACCTTGCGGCCGTACGACTTCACGGCCAGCGCGTGCGTCAGTTCGTGGACGAGCAGGGCGGTGACGTATCCGGCGGCCAGCAGCACGGGGCCCCAGGCGCCCGCCCCGCCGAAGTCCAGCAGGTGGTGGTGGCCCTGGGCGGCGAAGAACGCGACGAGGCCGCCGGCCACCGACAGCCAGGTGAGCAGCACACCGGTACGGGTGAACAGCCGCCAGCCGAAGGCCTGGTAGAGCCGGCTCACCAGCCGGTCGAGGCCGGGTACGGACACCTCCAGCTTCAGCAGCGCCCGGTACACCGCGCGCCCCGCGCGGCGCCAGCCCGCGGGCCGCTCCTCCTCCGGCCGGCCGGGCAGACCGCGCAGCAGCCCGGCGTCCGCGAACGCGGCCAGCGCGGACTCGATGCGGGGCAGGGCGAGTTCGCCGTAGCGCTCGGCGTAGGCGAACAGCAGGTCCCGTACGGTGTTCTCGCCGTCGACGGCGTGCCACAGAAAGACCTGACGCTCGTCCAGTTCCAGATAGCGCCCGGTGCGTGTGCTGCTGAGCACCCAACGAGGGGCGCCGCGTTCGGTGGGGACCTGCTTCAGGGCCCAGCCGGAACGCCGGCGGGGGCGCGCGGTGAGCGGGCCGTTCGCCTCCGGTGCCTCCTCCTGTCCGGCGGTGGGGAGTTGGGTCAGCTGGGTGCCGACGACCATCGTGCGGGAGCCGATCCGGGTGTCGCGGGGTTGCTCGAACACCAGGCGTACGTCGCCGACGGACAGCTCGGTGCCGTCGGCCAGACCGGCCGCGCCGCCGTGCAGGTCGACGCCGCCGACGGCGGTGCCGTTGAAGGAGTCCAGGTCCTCGATCCGGAAGCCCTCACCGGTACGGACGACGCGGGCGTGGCGGCGCGAGACGCTGCCGTCGGACAGGACGACGTCGTTGTCCTCGCCCCGGCCCAGCGTGGTGACCGGGCCGGTCAGCGGGACGAGCAGGGTGGGCTCGTCGAGGCCGCGCAGCTGGGGCGCGGCGTACGCCGTCGGTGCGGCACCCCGGCGCGGGGTGCCGCAGTGCAGGCAGTACGGGAAGTCGCGTCGCACGTGGACGCGGCAGACATGGCAGAGCATGCGGTGGCTCAGCCCCCGCCGGAACCGCTGAGGAACGTGCCGCCGTTGAAGCCGCCGTCCGCGTCGGGTGCGGAGGGCGACAGGTGGGTGGCGATGTCGCCGGTGCCGGGCAGGTCGATGCCGCCGCGCACGGTCGTCCCGGCACGGCCGAGGGTGCCTTCGCGGCCACCACCGCCACTCGGACGGTTGCTGTTCTCCGGGTCGCCGCCGCCCTCACCGCCGCCGCCACCCTCACCACCGCCACCGTGACCACCACCGCCACTGGGACGGTTGCTGTTCTCCGGGGCGCCGCCACCTTCACCGCCGCCGCCACCCTCACCACCGCCACCGTGACCACCACCGCCACTGGGACGATTACTGTTCTCCGGGTCGCCGCCACCTTCACCGCCGCCGCCACCCTCACCACCGCCACCGTGACCACCACCGCCGCTCGGACGATTACTGTTCTCCGGGTCGCCGCCGCCCTCACCGCCGCCGCCACCCTCACCACCGCCACCGTGACCACCACCGCCGCTCGGACGATTACTGTTCTCCGGGTCGCCGCCGCCCTCACCGCCACCGCCACCGCTGTCGCCGCCGCCGTCGCCGTCGCGGTCGTAGATGCCTCCGTGACCGAAGTGACCGGCGTCCCCGCCGCCTTCACCGCCCCCACCGCCGAAGCCGCCGTCCCCACCGGCACTGCCGAAGCCGCCGTGGCCACCGAACCCCCCGGAACCGATACCCCAGCCACCGGGGCCACCGTCACCGAATCCGCCATCGCCGAAGCCACCATGGCCGAGCCCACCGTCACCGAACCCGCCGGAAGCCGGACCGCCGTCCCCGAACCCGCCCTCGCCTCCGCCGAACCCACCGCCGGCACCGCTGAAGCCACCATCGGTAGCGCCACCGAACCCGCCGAAGCCCCCTTCGGCTCCGCCGAACCCGCCGTCGCCACCGAACCCGCCGAAGCCCCCCTCGGCACCCCCGCCGGCATGCCCACCGAGTCCGCCGAGGTCGGCGCCCGTCCCCTCGTTCCCGTACTCGCCGAACCCGCCGAACCCGCCGAACTCCCCCGGTCCACCGCTCACTTCGGCCGGAGACTTGTCCAGCAGGGGACCGCCGAGCAGACTGTGGGCGCCGGTCGAGGGCACATCCAGTCCGCCCACGCCCTCCTGGGCGTCGATCGGAGCCATCGGGGCGGACCCATGGCCGTCGGAGCCCGCGCCACCGGCACCGTGCTCGCCGGAGACGTGGTCCGCCGGAGCGGCGTGGTCGGCCGGAACGGCATGGTCGGCCGTGATGTCGTAGTGCGCCAGCGCGTGCGCCGCGCTGCCGAAGAACAGGGACGACTTGGACAGTCGTGGGTCGAGTGCGGCCGGTCCCCCGTCCGTGCCGGACTCCACGCGGAGGGAGCGGAGGCCGGCAACCTGTGCGGGCGTCAGGCCGAGTCTTCGCGCCACCTCTTCGGTGTCGCCGTCGAGTTCGGCCCGGAAGTCCGGGTCCACGGCCAGCCGGGTCAAGGCAGCACGATAGGCGTCGTCGGTCATGGTTCGGTCTCCGTCGGTCTGCGGGCACTGATGCCGATCGCGGCGGAGCCGAGGATCCCCCCTGGTCGGCGGCAACTGCCATTTCCGGCCATCCCCGCCGATACCTGCTGGAGACGTTATAGAGCTCTGGCATGAGCAGCGCAAGAGCAGCGAGCAGCGACCTTCAGCACTCCGACCGTCCGCCCGCGCCAGACGCCCACCGATCGGATCCGGCCATCGGCCCGCCGGTCCGTGGCCGACCCGTCGAACAACTCGCGCCCCAGGTGTCCCACGGCGGGCGGGGTCGTGTCAGCCCTGCCGGTCGCCCCGCCGGAAGCGGGCGATCCACTCGGAGGTGGTCCGCGGGCCGCCGAAGGTGTAGAAGTGCACCTTCAGCTCGCCGTGCCGCGCCGGGTCGTACTGCCGGGCGAGCGTGAGCAGGAAGCGGTCGGGTCCGGCCATCTATGTGCAGAGGGACCGCGAACCGTAGCGTCTCGACGAGCACTACGTTCTGCGCGGCTGCGGTCAGGGCAGGGTCGTGCCGACTACCTCCACGCATGCCAGCCGCCAAGCCCCTCCTTTACCGAGCGTCTCGGCCTCGGTTGTCGCCGCCCCGCGTGCGCAAGGTCGTCCCGGCCTCGGTGAGCAGGCGGTACACGAAGCCGTAGGAATGCCCGCAGCCCTCCGCGAGTGCCCGGATGGAAGCGCCCTTGTCGTACGCCCGTCTCAAGTCGACGCGTAGCTTCAGCCGCGGCTCCCCCTTGATCCACGTACGACTGCCGAGCACGGCGCCCTCCCCTCCACAGACGATCACTCTTCAGATAGCTCGCGGCGCACCGGCGTGCCTTTCACCCTCATGGTCAACGGCGCCGCCCAGGCTCGGGACACGAGTCCCGCTCGATCACCCACCGGGCCGTGCGCCGTCGACCGCGACCCGCTGTCCATTTCGCGGCCTGCGCTCCCCTGCGCCGTCAGCGTCCAGCGGCACCTGCCCTCGCGGTGGCTAGTTGACGTAGACGGGGGGGCGGTTGGATGGGGCTCACCACCAGTTCCTAGCTTTCGAGAGTGAACGCCATGCCGACAAAACCCACCGAGACCCTTCAGGGGGAACTGACGAAATGCGGCTCGCGAGGTGACGGAATGCCTGGGGCTGCTCGCCCTGTGGTGGCTGCTCGCCCAGCTCCGCCGACGCCATCCCTCCCAGGTGCCTGTCGGCGAATACGGTGCCCAGCAAGGCCTCGAGCTCAGCCGCGGCGCACTCAGCGACGCGATCGCGGCGGAGGCCGTATCCCTGCCGGGCGTCGCCAGGGCGAAGATCCGTCTCACCGGTCGCTCAGCCCGTCCTCGCGCCGACATCACCCTCCCTCTCACCCCGGCCACAGCACCCGACGCCGCACTCAAGGAGCTGAGCGAAGGGCCTCCGGACAACGCCCGCCGGTCCACCGGCCGCGACGACCTTTTCGCCGAGACCCGCCTGCGCGTCGCTCACCAGAAGGCCCACCGCGTGGCGTAGGCCGACGCCTTGGTGGGGGCCCGGGCATGCGGTAGCGCGTCTACAGGTATCCGCGCATGGCCCCGCTTGGGAACAGCCGCGGGGGCACCGGGCAGCCGACAACGCTTGTGTCGGGAGGCAGCCGGCCTGCTCAACGCCGCATATGGGCCGTGACAATGGGAAGCCGGAGTGAGCCCCCTTTGAAGCCAAGAGGAGGGAGTCCACGATGAGCCAGGCCAGAAAGAGCTGGTCGGATCTTTCGCAGTCGTCGCGCGTGGTCACCTCTGCACTCCACCGCTTGCCCGGAGCCGAGCAGGTGAGCAGGGTCGCCGACGGCGCGCTGGACCGGATAGGCACGGTCTCTCCGGCAGGCCGCCGGATGGCGGTCTATACCGGGGCCGCAGTGCTTGCTGCGGCCGGGGTCATGGAATGGCCGGTCGCTCTCACCGGCGCAGCCATCGCCTGGCTGACCCAGCCACGGCCCGATCAACCAGCGCGGCCTTCAGTGGGCACAGACATGGCAAGCGAGACGACGCCGGAGCGCGAGGCGCACGTAGAGGCCGGGCCCGGCTTGCCCCTGGCGAAACCCACCAGCGCGACGTCATATCGCTCCGGTGCCGGCGACAGGTTCCCACTCTCCCACTTCCGCCGCCTCCAGGGTTACGTGCATGAACAGCCCGCCAAGGTCGGGGACAGCGCCACGAGCCGGGGGCTCAAGCAGGTTGCGGAGGCATCTGCGCACCACCACAACACGGCTTCGCCGGAAAACCACCGCTCACGCAGCCAGGCCCGGTAGCTGGACCGGGCTCTGACTTCACGCGTGAGGAACGTCGCCGACAACCTCGCGGCGTTCCTCACGCGATATGGGCTGTCCTACTGATTGGGCCTGGCGGCGCTGATGTCGCCGAGTGCCGAGTGTTCATCGCGTTCGATCGCCAGGTCGCCGATGGAGACAATGCCCACGGCGTGGCCCTCCTCAACGACCGGAAGGCGGCGGACGGAATGCTCACGCATGAGCACGACCGCACGGTCGACGTCCTCGTCCGGGGTGATGGTGACAAGATCTTCGCTGCAGGCGGAAGCCACGGTCTTCTCGCCCGGGTCGCCGCCTTCCGCGAGCGCACGTATCACGAGGTCGCGGTCACTGACCAGGCCCCGCAGTTCGTCTCCCTCGGTGATCAGCACGATCCCGATGTCTTCGTCGCGCATCCGCTGCGCCACCGCCGTCACCGACGCCTGCGGCTCCACAGTCACCAGACGGCTGGTCATGATGTCCCGCACATGCTGCGTCATGACGCCTCCTTTCGCGGGTTGGGAACTGGTGCCCACCGGGCTACGCCGGCCGGGTACCCGACGCATGGCCCCACCGCACCCGATGGCGGGCTCAGATTCCGATGACCGCCCGCTGGCGGTGGCGTATCCATTCGGTGGGCAGCCACAGCGTCGAACCACCCATGCTGGTGAAGGCCCGCGGCCTCGCGCGCAGAGCCTCAACTCCCGCGAACCGGGCGCCTTCACCGACATCAGCGAGACCGTCGGCCGGCTCCTGGCCTCGCACGCCGCAGTCGCCTTCTCGGTCAGTTCATGATCTCTCAGCCCGTCTGGGTCACCATCGATAGCGACCCGCTCGTGACCGGGCGAGGGTGGGCTGAGATCCGACTTCTCCGTCGGCTCGTCTCTGCTCCGAAGGAGCACAGTCATGTCCGGACGCAATACCGTCATCCGTAGCCTGCACGATCTGGGACTGGCGGCGTGGTTCGGCGGCTCCCTGATGGGCGCGGTCGGACTCAACGGCGCGGCACGACAGGAAGGCGCCACGGAGACCGCCCAGCTGCATCCGGGTCCGAACTCCGGCCAGGTCCATGAGGTGGCGCAGGCCATGTCGCAGCGTGCGCGGTGACAGACCCAGCCGTACCGCGGCCGTCGAGTCGGTCACGCCAGCCAGCAGGAGCGCGAGGATCCTTCGGTCGAGGTCGGTCGGGCCGTCCGACCCGAGCACGACGACGGGCTCCACCTCCTGTCCGGCCCCTGACAGTTCCAGCGGGTGGGCGATGCGCCACACCGTCTCGACCAACGCGTCCAAGACCGAGGAACTGGCCGCACTCGGCCACGGCACCTACTGGGACGGCTACTTCGCCAGCCGCGCCGCACCACTGGGACGGGTGTCGGCCCCAGTCGTGCACGCGGCCTTCTACAACTTCGCCGACGGGGAAGCCGCACGGCACATCCCCAGCGCCTGGGAGACGATCCCGGCCGAGGCCTCCGTCGCCGCGCGGGAGCGGGGCAGCGCGGCCTCCCTACGACGCATCCTCGGCGACGAGCTGGTCGACTCCCCGGGCTTGGTGCGCGCCGCAGACATCACCACCAAGGCTGCGACGAACGCCCCCACCGGAGGCCGGGTGATGTACGCCGGCATGCGCACCCTTGAGGTACCCACGGCGATCCGCAGTCCGATCGAGGAGGTGACCTCGATGCCCGTCGCCGACACCAGGGCGATCCGGTAGTCGGCGCCGAGCAGATTCGTCTCCCCGAAGACCTCGGCAGGGCCGGGGACGTCCAGCGGCTTCACGCCGTCGTGGACGAGGATCGCCACCCGATGCGTGCCCGGGCTCACTGGCCCATCCTGGGATGACTGGATTCGAGTGGTTCATGGCACGACCGAGGCGGCGCCGGGGGTCGTGCGGTCGGCACGTGGAGGACGGACACACGGTCCACTCGTAACAGATCGCATCGGAGAGCACAGTCACCATGACGGACATCATCGCAGGCGTGGAAATACCCGAGACGTCGGCCGTCGCACAGGCCACGGAATTCATTGAAGACAGGACCAGTCCGCTGATCTTCCACCACTCCTGGCGTGTATTCCTCTTCGCCACACTCCACGCGCCTGCGTTCGATATGCGGCCCGATCCGGAGCTGCTTTACATCTCGGCGATGTTCCATGACGTGGGCCTTGTGCTCCCCTTCTCCGCAACGCAGCAGCGTTTCGAACTGGACGGCGCCGACCACGCTCGGAAATTCCTGCTCGACCGCGGATTCTCGGAGAACGCGGCCGATGTGGTGTGGCGGGCCATCGCACTCCACACCACGCCCGGGATCCCCGGCCGGATGGAACCCGAGGTCGCCGCCACGAACTTCGGCGTGCTGACCGACGCGGTCGGCTGGGGGCTGGACAAACTGGAGAGCGACCGGCTGGACGAGATCGTCGCCGCTCATCCGCGCGGTGATTTCAAAGAGGAATTCTTGCAGGTATTCGTCGACGGCCTCAGGGACCGACCGGACACCACCTACGGGACCGTCAACGCGGACGTCCTGGAGCACTTCGTCCCCGATTTCCGCCGCACGTCGATGGTGCAGCGGATCATGGACTCTCCGTGGCCGCGCTGACGCGAGCGTATGCCGGCGATCGCGCTGATACAGACGCGTCCCGTCCTATCCGCCGCCCGCACTAGGCATCCCCCCCCCGCATGAATTCGCCCGCAGACGCATAAGGAAAATCCTCAGCAAGAAAGGAACGCTCGTGCGCGCCATAACCGTTCGGGATCGCGAGGCAGGGATCACGGGGCTGAGCCTCGAGGACCTGGCCCCTCCCCACGCCGCCGAGAACGACGTCGTCCTGCGGGTGCACGCCGCCGGCTTCACCCGCGGGGAGCTCGACTGGCCCGCGCCCTGGACCGACCGCGCCGGCCGCGATCGCACTCCCAGCGTGCCGGGCCACGAGGTCTCGGGGGTGGTGAAGGAACTCGGCTACGGGACGACCGGCCTCACCATCGGTCAGCGCGTGTTCGGACTGACCGACTGGACCCGCGACGGCGCGCTCGCCGAGTACGTCGCCGTGGAAGCCCGTAACCTCGCGCCGCTGCCCGCCGACATCGACCACACACTGGCGGCAGCACTGCCCGTCTCCGGCCTGACCGCGTGGCAAGCCCTGTTCGACCACGCCCGGCTCACCGCCGGCCAAACCGTCCTGATCCACGGCGCCGCGGGCGGAGTCGGCTCGATCGCCGTCCAGCTCGCCCGCGCAGCGGGAGCCCGTGTTATCGGCACGGGCCGCTCCACCGACCGGGACACCGTCCTCGACCTGGGCGCTCACGCGTTCCTCGACCTGGAGGCCGACCGGTGGGAGGAGACCGGTCAGGTCGACGTTGTCTTCGACGTGATCGGAGGCGAGATCCTCGACCGCTCCGCCGCCCTGGTACGCGCCGGCGGCACGCTCGTCACCATCGCCCAGCCGCCCACCGCGCGCCCGGAGGACGGTCGGGCCCTCTTCTTCGTGGTGGAACCCGACCGCGACCGCCTCGGCGACCTCGCCGAGCGTCTGCGAGACGGCCGGCTGCGGGTACGGATCGGGGCCGTCCGGCCGCTTGCCGAAGCGGTCGACACCCTCACCACCAAGGAGCGCGTCCCCGGCCGTACGATCATCCGTGTCGCCGAGGACTGAGCGCCACCAAGGGCACTGAGCCGGCGCCAGGCCGGTATCGCCGGCGGCGATGGCCCGCCGGGAGCGCACGGGAATGTCCCGCGGTCCGGCCCGGCATTGCATGTCGTGATCGTGGAGGGGACAGTACCTACCCCCGTCCCCTCATGGGCCGAAAGCCTGTAACCCACCACCGTGAGCAGCCAAGTCGGCCCCAAGCGGCCTCCACCGGCCGCCCAGAAGTCACCCGCCCTGCCATGGACAAGCCAACCTGACCAGCTCACCCACCCGAACAAGCGGCCCGGTAGACGGCAATGAGGGCAGTGAGGCGCGGGTTGAACCCCTCTGCCTCCTGCAGGGCCGGATCGGGCATCGAGTCGTCGACGGCATAGCCGAGGGCGGGGCACCCGGTGACGTGCCCACGCAAGGCGTCCAGGTGATCGAGGAGAGCAGCACGGCGAGCCTGCTCGGGGTTCAGCGAGCGCAGCCACGCGAGACGTTCCGCCGTGGTCTCGGGGCGCGGGGGCAGATCGCGACGGATACCGTCTGCCCGCCGGGTGAGGATGTTCCACACGGGCATGCGCAGCGCCGCGACCAGTGTGTCGGGTGCGGCCTCCACGGTGGGCGTCATGGTCCCCACAGTCGCAGCGACCACTGACAGCGCGATGCACCCCGGGCACCAGGTCAGTCGTCCGTGGTGCGCTCGATAGTGCAGTCGGCTCAGCCGTGCGTTCCCCGTCATGGCTGGGAAGGCACGGCTTTGGTAGGCGGACGCTGGCGCTGGCCGGGTGCCACGCCAGGGCGGGGGCAGCGCTGCCGACGGAGCCGACCGAGGGTGGCTTTGTCCTTGAGAACGGGTTCTGGTCCAACTTCTGTGGTGTGCCTACTCCCTGTGATCGTGGGTCTTGCTGGTAGGTCTCGCGAGATCGTCTAGAAACTGCCGGTGCCG
>NZ_JBHVUH010000040.1:0-18270 GCF_042884245.1 Streptomyces sp. NPDC058145
CCTCACCGGTGAGAACACCATCTCCTGGCGCGACCCGACATCACCGGAACAAGCCCGCATCACGGGATAAAACACCGGGATAAAACGACCTCTAAGAGGCCCTCGAACCACTCGACACCCTCGGTCAGCGGTCTGAGTCCCTATGTGAGTTCGTTCTGGACCATCTCGTGTGAGTACAACGCAGACATCCACCCCCCGATTCATACCGACGGTACGCGTCATGGCCACCCGCGGGCAGCACGGTTTCTCGTGCGCTGATGGCATAGCCATCTGACCCAAGCAGCGGGCTCCCCGTTGAACCCACGCAGCGGCTCACAGGTGGTCCGCGTCCCAAGTGAGGGTCTAAGAAGCCGTTGTCTTTCCGAGAGTCCCGGGCGCGTTTCCGCTGGTCAGGTGTAGGGGCGGTGTTTCGGCGGCAGGGACGAGATGTCGTGTCGTCTCTTCGGTGGAGGTGCAGGGATGCCGTCGGTGATGGGGTTGCTGGAGGAGCGTGAACGCGCCGCTCGGCAGCGGGTGGAGGCTCTGCAGGCCGAGCTGCGCGAGGCGGAGGCCGTGTGGGAGCGGTTCGTGATCGCCCGCGAGACGGTGGGCGAGGTCCTGGGTGAGCCCCGCAAGGCCGGGGACACCCCGCAGGCTGTGGTGGCCGGCGAACGGCCGGTGCAGGTCACGGCCGCGGTGCCCGGTTCGGTGGTGCCGCACTGGGAGCTGCATCAGCCAGGCCGAACGTGCGTTCCACCAGCCACCTTTTGGGGAGCACGGTGAAGCCGCTGGTGTTGTCGCTGCGTCTGACCACGGTCAAATGCGACGCGCAGGACCTCGCGGGTGAAGTCGACGAGTTGTCCGGTGTAGCCGCCGTCGGCCCACACCCGCGTGATGCGCCAGTGCCGCTCGTGCAGCCGGGCCAGCAGCGTCAGGCCCGCGTCCCGGTCGGTGACCGAGGCCGCGGTCACCGTCACGGCCAGCAGCAGTCCGAGGGTGTCCACCACGATGTGCCGCTTGCGGCCGTTGACCTTCTTCCCGCCGTCGAATCCCCTGGTCGCGGCAGGCACCGACGCGGCTCCTCTGACCGACTGCGCGTCGATGACACCGGCCGTCGGTTCCGGATCGCGGCCCGCGGCCCCGCGGACACGGTCGCGCAACCGGTCGTGGAACTCGGAGGTCAGGCCGTTGTCGCGCCAGCGCCGGAAGAAGGCGTAGACGCGGTCCCACGCGGGAAAGTCCGCGGGCATCGCCCGCCAGGCGATGCCGCCCGCGACGAGATAGCGCACTGCGTCCACCATCTGCCGGTGGCAGTAGCCCTCAGGCTGCCCGCCGCGGCCCTCCAGCCAGCCCGGCACCGGCATCGCGTCCCGCACAACCGCCCAATTCCGCATCGCTCATGTCCGACGGATACCTCGGACGCCTGTGCGGCCTGTCTGCGGCGTTCCCGAACCGGTGAGCGAGACAATCACACGTCAGGGAAGTCGAGTTGGACGACATCAGCGTCGGCACGGAAGACTGCAGCACCAGGGGCCTCCTGTTGCTCGGCTGGATTCGACACCCACGAGCTGTGCGGGAGGCCCCACCTTCATGCGCAGCCAGCCAAGAGATCACCCGACCGAGTCGACGACCTCGAACTCACGCTCACCAAGATCGATAGAGCAACGGCTTCTAACTGCGTGACGACGCTGGCGAACAGCGGCGGACGAGCGTGGACGTCTGCGGACCGTTGCAGCAGATGAGAGCTACATCAGCCCAAGGCGAGCAATTGTCAAATCCTGTGGATCTTGTCCGCGCGACCGGACGTCAGTTGGTTCAGAACCGAGTCCGGTCTCACAGGGTGGTGCTCGCCTGCCGTATGGCGGATGAGCTGCTAACTTCCGCGTCATGGCGAACCAGAGCGACGGCACAGATCTACGAAGCCGGGTGGCCGATGCCGACAGCGGTGTCCTGTTGTTCGGCATCACGCCGCCCCGCCTGAGCAACACTCCCGAGCGGATCCGGGAGATCACCGCAGCCACCCTGGCACGGTTGGAGTCCCTCGATGTCGACGGTCTGGCGCTGTACGACATCGACGATGAGAGCGACCGTAATCCGGCGCAGCGGCCGTTTCCGTACCTGCCGACCATCGACCCTGCCGTGTACCACGCGGACTATCTCGGCAAGTGGAACCGCCCGGTGGTCGTCTACCGGTGCGTCGGCAAGTACTCCCAGACGGAGCTGCGGACTTGGCTGCGGACGGCCGACGCCGACCGGCTGCTCGGCGTCTTCGTCGGCGCGTCCTCGAAGGGGAAGGCGGTGCGGACCGGCCTGTCCGAGGCGCAGGACCTGCGCCGCGATGTCCGCCCAGACCTGCTGCTCGGTGGCGTGGCCATCACCGAACGCCCCGAGGAGCATCTGCGGCTCGTCGCCAAGCAGGTGGCCGGATGCGCATACTTCATCTCGCAGGTCATCTACAGCGCCGACGCGGCGAAAAGCATGGTCTCCGACTACTACTACGCCTGCCGCGAGCGGGACCTCGAACCGAGGCCCGTCCTGTTCACGCTTTCGGTGTGCGGCTCGGTGAAGACGCTGGCGTTCCTCCAATGGCTCGGCGTCGACGTCCCGCGCTGGCTGGAGAACTCCCTGCGCCATGCGGACGACACCCTGGCCGAGTCATACCAGCACTGCTTGGCGAACGCCCGGGACCTGATCGCCTTCTGCCGCAAGCTCGGCATGCCGTTCGGCTTCCTCGTGGAGAGCGTGTCCATCCGCAAGGTCGAGATCGACGCCTCGGTCGCCTTGGCCCACGAGCTCAGCAGGCTGCTCGGACGCGGTACACCCTCGGTGTGAAGCCGGGCACGAACGTGCGGCTGTCGAATCCCGCGATCGGGACGCGGCTCAGGCCGCGCTGGCGTCCTCCCGTTCGACGAGGACGCCGCGCTTGAAGCGGGCTCCGGTTCGCACGAGGGCGACCAGGTGCGGCGCATTGACCGCGCGCCAGCGTTCCTGGGCGGACTCGATCAGCTTGAACGTCATCGCCAGAGCGGCCGACCGCGACCCGGCGCCACGGGTGACCTTGGTGCGCAGCCGCACAGTGGAGAAGGTCGACTCGATCGGGTTCGTGGTACGCAGGTGGATCCAGTACTCGGCCGGGTAGTCGTAGAACGCCAGCAGCACGTCCTCGTCGTCGACGACCTTCGCCACGGACTTGGGGAACTTCGCGCCATACTGCTTCGCGAACGCCCTGACGGCGGTCCTGGCCTGGTCTTTGTCCTCGGCATTGTAGATGTCTGCGATCGCGTTCTTCGCCGCCGGCTGCGCCGACTTCGGGAGAGCGTCCAGGACATTTGCCGTTTTGTGCACCCAGCATCTCTGCTCGCGCGTTTCGGGGAACACCTCGCGCAGCGCCTTCCAGAAGCCCAGCGCGCCGTCGCCGATGGCCAGTACCGGGGCGCGCATGCCGCGCCGGGCGCAGTCGCGCAGCAGGTTCGCCCAGGACTCGCCGGACTCCCGGTAGCCCTCGTCCAGGGCTATCAGCTCCTTGCTGCCGTCGGCTCGAACGCCGACCATGACCAGCACGCATGCCTTGGCCTCGTCCAGGCGCACCTTCAGGTGCACGCCGTCGGCCCACACGTAGACGAAGTCGGTCTTCGACAGGTCCCGTTTCTGGAACGCTTTGTGATCGTCGCTCCATTGCGCGGTCAGCCGCGACACGGTCGCCGACGACAGCCCGGCGGCCGACCCGAGGAACTGTTCCAGTGCCGGGACGAAGTCGCCGGTGGACAGGCCGTGCAGGTACAGCAGCGGCAGCACCTCCGATATCTTCGGGGTCTTGCGGGCCCACGGCGGCAGGACCGCCGAGGAGAACCGTTTACGCTCCCCGGTCTCGACATCGATCCGCCGGTCGTTCACTCGCGGCGCTTTGACCTGCACCGGCCCGGCCGAGGTGGCTATCGTCCGCTCTGCATGGAAACCGTTGCGCACGACCAGACGGCGACCACGCTCGTCACGCTGGTCGGCCAGGTCAGCGAGATAGCCGTTGACCTCCGCTTCCAGCGCGGCAGCCAGCATCCGCCGGGCGCCCTCCCGGGCGATCTCGTCGATCAGGAAGCCGTTCGGCGTCGTTCCGGCGGCATCAACTACGGTAAGCATGGGCGTGCCCTCCCAGCCGACGCGCCACGCCGGCCTACTCAGTGACCTTCGAATCGATCACTCGGGAGGGTGCGCCCTCACCGAGCCGATCCACAGGTTCTGAGCATTGCTCGCCCAAAGGCAACGCCCCCACCCAAGTGCTTCGGGACGAAGAGGTCATGCCACCCACTCCCGGTGCCCCCGGCCGGGGCAGGTGATTCAAAGCCCGATGAGAACGTGGCCGCAGTGGCGCTTGCCCAAGCCCGGCAGTCCGCCTGAAAGCGTACGAACGCTAGCGTGGTGATGAGGCAAGACGGGTTCTGCCGTCGACGGCGTGTCACGCCACTGTTCCGCCTTGGCAGCCGCCCGGGCCGATCTCCTTCTACCCAGAAGCTCATGAGCGAGCCGCTTGAGCTCCTTGCTGGCAAGCCCAATGTCTGACTCTCCTGTCACTGCGCGAATAGCCCCATCGACGCGCGCACGGAGCTGATCCAGGAAGACAGGGTTGCTTGGAAGCGGGATCCGCATAGGACCTACCCCCTTGAGCGGTTCGAGGGAGACCTCCGCTTCGCCACTGACTGCCTGTCGCACGTAGACAGTGATCATCGGTTCATTTGAGCTATCACCCAACGCAAGACCCCCACCGTCGCGTCACCTCGGCCATCCGCCTCAATGTCTCGCAGAACGGACTAGGAATCTAGCCTCGAACTTTCGTGATGGGCCGCCGACTTCGTCGGCGGCCCATCACGAAAGTTCGAGGCTACGTGCTCCTGGACGGCACCCTCAGCGAGTGCGACCGCTTGGGTGACGGACGCGCCGATTACTCCCACAAGCACCGGCGCCACGGCGTGAACGTGCAAATCGTCACCGATCCCCAAGGCCAGCTTCTGTGGATCTCGCCGGCCTTGCCGGGCCGCGCTCACGATCTGACCGCCGCACGCACCCACCGCATCACCCGAATCTGCGAACGCCAGGGCGTCCCGATCGTCGCCGACCGCGCCTACATCGGCGCCGGCTCCTGGGTCACCACCGCCATCCGCCGCCCGCCCAACGGCGAACTGTCACCGACCGAACGGACGCTGAACCGAGCACTCGCCCAGGCCCGCGCTCCTGTCGAACGAGGCGTCGCCCGCCTGAAGTCCTGGCGGATCTTCCGCCACAGCCGCTGCAGCCCGAACCGCATGACGGACATCGCCGCCGCGGTCCTCACCCTGGAGAGGCAACGCTGAAAAGGCTCACTGACTTCTCGTTAATCCTCCCGCCACACTCCTCCATCCATGAAGCCGGGGTTACTTCTCAGTCAACCCCCTAGTAACGGATATCATTCGCGATCGCCACTTCTACATTTGCTCCGGCGCCTTTAATCAAGGAATCGCAAAAGCCGCTGGGTGAAGCGCGGTTGACGCCGGTCTGTTGGCGACGCCGCGAATGCCAAGTCGTTTTATGTTCCATCAACATTCAACTCCCCATCCCCTGAGCAGCGTGATCGGTCCCTAGGGTCCTTAAGGCTTTTGTAAGGAAGGGACCCATGGAACAACTCCTCGCAATCCGGGCTCGCGGCGTCACGAAGAGTTTCGGTGACGTCGTCGCGCTCGACGGCATCGACCTCGATGTGACGCAGGGGCAGATCCACGGCCTGGTCGGACCGAACGGCGCCGGGAAGACGACCTTGCTCGGTCTTCAGCTGGGACTCGCGGTTGCCGACAGCGGCCGCCTCGAGGTCCTGGGGACGCCGGTCGGGAGGGCACTCGACGCTCCCGACGGTGTCGCCGGCTTCGTGGACGGTCCTGCTCTCTACCCGTCACTGACCCCGCGGCAGAACCTCGCCGCGCTGGCCGCACTGCGCGGCCACGACGCGCGCTCTGCGGGAATCGACGACGTACTCGCCGAGGTCGGCCTCACCGGCGTCGCCGACGACCGCACCCGCGGCTTCTCCCTCGGCATGCGCCAGCGGCTCGGACTCGCCGCCGCCCTGCTGACCAAGCCCCGACTGCTCGTACTCGACGAACCGTCCAACGGCCTCGATCCTGCAGGCAAGAAGCACCTGCACCGTGTCCTCAACCGGCTCGCGGCCGACGGGACCGCCGTCGTCCTCTCGAGCCACAACATGGACGACCTCGAGGCGCTGTGCTCCGAGGTGACCATCGTCGCCACCGGACGCGTCATCTTCTCCGGCCCGCTGAGCAAGCTGGCCGCCGACAACCGAGAACTCGACTACCGGCTGCTCACCTCCGACCCGCAGGCCGCCCGCCGGATGGCCGACGACACGCCCGGGATCCGCATCGTCGACGACGCCGGGGTACGCCGGGACGCCGAACTGCTCGTCGTCCGCGCCCTGGTGCCCGCCCTGGACGTCCTCGTGGTGCGGCTCGTGGAGGAGGGCGTCGCGCTCCGCGAGCTCACTCCCGTGGTGTCGCCGCTCGAAGCCGCGTTTGTCGCCCTCGCCGAGCAGCAGGAGGCCGGCCGATGACCGCTGCCCTCACCCAGAGCCCGGAACAGGAGCACGAGCCCGTGACCCGGGGCCGTCGCGTCCCCGTCACTCGCGTCTGTCGCTTCGAGTTCGTCAAGCTCGTCTCCCAGTGGCGGATCCGCCTGCTGGTCCTCGCCTGCTGGATCGTTCCCGCTGTCTTCGTCGCCGGCGTGAGCCAGCAGAGCACACTCCCCGTGGACACCCTCTTCGGGCGCTGGATGCACGCCACGGGGTGGGCCGGGCCGCTGGTGGCGCTCGGTTTCGCGGGCACCTGGGCGCTCCCGTTGCTGACGTCGGTGGTCGCAGGCGATGTGTTCGCCTCCGAGGACCGGCTGGGCACCTGGCGCCACCTGTTCGTGGCGGTCCGCTCGTCTCGACGGATCTTCGCCGGGAAGGCATTGGCCAGCCTCACCGTCATCCTGGTGCTCGTCGCCGGGCTGGCCTGCTCCAGCGCGATCGGCGGCCTCCTGACGGTGGGCAACCATCCGCTGGTCGGCCTCGACGGCCACCTGCTGACGCCGGACGACGTCGCGGTCAAGGTCCTGCTCGCCTGGGTCTGCGTACTCGCCCCGACGCTGGCCCTCGCCGGAATCGGACTGCTCGGGTCCGTCATGCTGGGCCGCTCTCCGATGGGGCTGCTGCTGCCCGCGCTCGTCGCCATCATCATGCAGGTCACGCAGATGCTGCCCCTGCCTGTGGCGGTGCGCCTGGCACTGCCGGGTTACGCCTTCATCTCCTGGAACGGCCTGTTCACCAGCCCCACGCAGCTTGCTCCGCTGCTGATCGCCGTCGCGGTCAGCCTGGCGTGGGCGGTCCTTGCGACCGTGCTGGCCTATGTGCTGTTCCAGCGGCGGGACTTCACCAATCTCGCCTACGACGGCTGCGGGCGCCACGCGCTCACCGTCGGGCTGCTGCCGCTGGTGGGGCTGACCGCCCTCAGCGTCGCGGCAGTAGCCGTATCCACAACTTCCATGGGTTCCGGGATCGAGCAGGGCAAGGTGCAGCGCTCCGTCGCAACGGCCTTCGCCCACCTCTATCGCATGCAGACCGACCAACTGCATCGCCCCGCCGTCACGGAGGCGCAACTGCGCACCACGGCGACATGCGCCAAAAGCGCGGGCAAGGGAGCACAGGAGGGCGCAGGCAACAACTGGCGGTGTGTCGTCAGTTGGCATCTGCCAGGCGTCGCAGTCACGGGGACGGCGATTTACCAGATCGACATCACCTCAGACGGGCGGTTCGTGGCCGACGGCGACGGTCCCAAGGAAGTGAACGGCTACTTCCTGCTGCGGACTTCGACCGGAGACGCCCCGAATCCGCTCTGGCAGTTCGACGGCAACGTCGAACTGCTCGACACCTCCTCGAAGGGATAGTTCCATGCAGGTTGCACGACAGCGCCGGGTTCAGCAGAGGGAGCAGGTCAACCTCTTCGGCAGACTCGTTGGCCGTCGGACCATGATGGTGACCGCCGGTATCGCGGTCGCCCTCGGTGTCACCGGCACGGCGGTCGCCTCGACGGCACAGTTCGGCACCCAGCAGGTTGGCCAGGTCACCGACCACGGCCAGGTCGTCTCCGACGACCAGTACATCCAGCCCTACGGTGACCGCACGGTCATCAACTCCGGCAAGATCATGTCGTCGGTGGTCAGCCCGGACGGCAGCCACTTGGCCGCCTCGGTCACCGACGGCGACGCCGCCTTGGTGATCATGGACCTGTCCACCGGGAAGATCGCGCAGAAGATCGGCACCAACGCGGCCGACGACCTGCGCATCAGCAGCAGCTCCGTGGGCCAGGAAGGCCCGACCTACTCGCCCGACGGCAAGTCGCTGTGGCTGGGCCAGGCGACCGGTTACACCAAGTTCACCGTCAACGCCGACGGCACCCTGGCCAACCCGGTCGCCGTGAACATCCCGACCGTCAGCGGCCACCAGGCCCTGGTGGGTGCCGCGGTGTTCTCCGCCGACGGCTCCACCGTGTACGGCGCGGTCAACGGCCAGAACAAGGTCGTCGCCATCGACGCCGCCACCGGCACCGTCAAGACCACTTGGACCACCGGCACCGCCCCGCGCGGCCTGGCCCTGGTCGGCGGCAAGCTGTATGTCTCCAACGAGGGCGGCCGTCCGGCCAAGGACGGCGAGACCACCATCAACTCCTACGGCACCCAGGTGCCGGCCGACCGTGAGACCGGCGCCTCCACCACCGGCACCGTCAGCGTGATCAACGCCGTCGACGCGTCGGCCGCCGTGGGCTCCATCGTCGTCGGTCTGCACCCGACCGCCGTGTACGCGAAGAACGGCGTTCTGTTCGTCACCAACACCGCCGACAACAGCGTCTCCGTCATCGACAGCAAGACGGACAAGGTCGTCCAGACCATCTCCACCCAGCCGTGGGCCGAGTCCTCGGTCGGCTACGAGCCCAACGCCGTCACCCTCACCGACGACGGCCGTCTGCTGGTGACCCTGGGCCGCGCCAACGCCGTCGCGGTCTACCGCTACTCGGGTGCGGCGACGCCCGCCCGCTACGTCGGCCTGCTCCCGACCGATTACTTCCCGTCGGAGATCGCCCAGGTCGGTGGGAAGATCGTCGTCTCCAACACCCGTGGTATAGACGCCCGCCGTAACCCCTCCAAGCATGGCACTCACGACACCACGTCCAGCCTGACCACGTTCACCCTGCCGAGCGACGACGAGATCAAGTCGTACACGCCCAAGGTGTTCCAGATGAACGGCTGGAGCGGCGACTCGCTCAAGCTGTCCCGGAACAACGGCAACGTGCCCGCGGTGCCGGTCCCGGCGCGCCTCGGCGACCCGTCGACGATCAAGCACGTCTTCTACCTGGTCAAGGAGAACCGCACCTACGACCAGGTCTACGGCGACATCTCGCAGGGTAACGGCGACTCCTCGCTGACCCAGTTCGGCGAGAACGTGACGCCCAACCAGCACGCGCTGGCCAAGCAGTTCGGCCTGTACGACAACTTCTACGACATGGGCACGAACTCCGCCGAGGGCCACAACTGGCTGAACCAGGCGGACAACCCGGAGTACACCGAGTCCTCGGCCGGTGAGTACACGCGCTCCTACGACACCGAGGACGACGTTCTCGGCCACCAGAAGTCCGGCTTCATCTGGACCGGTGCGAAGGCGGCCGGGAAGTCCGTCAGGGACTACGGCGAGTTCCAGACGCTGGAGCAGAAGCCGTCGGGTGCGAGCTGGCAGAACCTGTACTGCGACAGCAAGGACATGGCCGCGACCGGCTCGCCGACCAAGTACCCCATCAAGACGGGCTCGGCGATCCCCTCGCTCAACGACGTCTCGGTACAGGGCTTCCCGAAGTTCGATACCAGCGTGCCGGACGTCTACAAGGAGCAAATCTGGGAGCAGGACTTCAAGAAGAACGGTCCTGCTGACCTGAACATGTTCTGGTACTCCAACGACCACACCGGTGGCCCGGCGAACTCCGCCGCCCAGGTCGCGGACAACGACCTCGCGGTCGGCCGCATGGTCGACACGATCACACACAGCAAGTACTGGAAGGACTCGGCGATCTTCATCGTCGAGGACGACTCCCAGGCCGGCAAGGACCACGTCGACGGCCACCGCGCGCCGGTCCAGATCATCAGCCCGTACGCCAACCACGGCACGGTCGACAGCCACTACTACTCGCAGGTCACGATGGTCCGCACCATCGAGCAGATCCTCGGCATCCACCCGATGAACCAGATGGACACCGCGGCCACCCCGATGGCCGACGCGTTCACGAACAAGCCCGACTTCACGCCGTTCAACGCCGTGGCCAACCGGACCTCGCTGACCCTCGGCGTGAACCCGGCGCCCAGCTGCGGTACGGACGCCCCCGCCCCGCAGAACCCGGCGGCGCCCGCGCCCACGACGACGGCCGTCCCGGCGGCGCAGCAGCCGCTTGCCGACGAGTGGAAGAAGTGGCTCTCCAAGCAGCGTCTGACCGGTGACAACGCCGTGCCGGACTACGCCAACAACGAGCAGATGGACCGCTACACCTGGTACGACACCCACGACTTCAACAAGCCCTACCCGGGTGACAAGAAGATGTACGCGCCCAAGGACGTCCCCGGCGCCAACCTCCCGTCCGCGGAGAACGACGGCTGACGCAGTAGACCGGTCGGCATAGCCTGACCGTCGTCAAAGGGCCCCTGGCCGGCATCCGCCGGCCAGGGGCCCCCGCCGTTCGGGAGTGTCGAAGAGCAGCTGGTCGCGCCAAGCCAGGTACGCCATTCTCTGGGCGTGTTCCAGGGTGTCCCAGTCGGCCGGATATAGGGGAATCCGTATGCCCTGCTGCTCCAGGTGGGCGCGCCGTTGATCGCCGCTCAGCTCGCGCCAGTGGGCCGGCGGCCGCCAGGCCATGGGCTCCTTGCTGGTCCTGATCGACATGTGCCGACACCGTACTGGCTGTCCGCGCGCGGCCCTAGGCTCGAACACATGAGCAGTCCCATTTCGCTGGCCGCCCTCGCGCCGATCATGTCGCGGATCATGGTGGACACCGTGGAGATCTTCCGGCCTGGCCCGGAGGTCTTGGATCCGGACTCGGGCGTCTACATACCGGGCCCAGACATCATCTACTCCGGGCTGGGTGCGGTCTTCTCCGCCGGCGGCCCGGCTGGTGATCTCCGTGGCTGGGCAGCCCACCCCGGACGACCCTCGAATGCTCCCAGGGCAGCCGCATCAGAGGATGCTCGCTCTCTTGCGGTGTACAGACGCATCGGGCGCAGGAGCCGGAAGACGTCATCCGGGTCCATGGCGTGCCAGGCGCCGCGGACATGGCCGGCGGGCAAGGCGCCGTGCCGCGCGGACGCCACCCAGCTGAGCCAGGAACATGGCGCCGTGAACGGGAGAGGTCGTCAGGCCCCACATCTGGCGCCGGGTACCGGCAGCCACGATCAAAGCTCCGAGCGCGGACCCACCGATCGACAGGCGCGCCGAGGCCGCGCTGACCTGGTGCGCTTCATCCGCGGCGGACAGTACACGCCAGGCGTGCTCCAGCCCTGGTCCGCAGACGAGGTCCGCCGCCCATGCTGCCGCGGGAGCCTGCCTTGCGAACTCCTCCGGCAGGGTAAGAGCCACTCCCACGTCCGCGCCGTCGAGGCGGGCACAGCGTGATCGGCCCACCGCAGCAGCTCCGCAACGCTGGCGTGCTGATCCACCAGCTCGGGGATGCCAGCGGGAAGCTGCTCAGCTGGCACGTCGCACAGTTCGAGGCGGAGCGGCCGGAAGCAGGCCCCGACTCGGAGTAGTAGGCGCTCCAGCGTGCGCTCTTGCTGACCTGCGCGTAGATGTGGGCTGTGGCCCTCACACCACCGATCGAGCCCATGCTCGCCCAAGCCTGGCCCGCGCTTCCCCCCGACCGGGCGTTGCCGGGCGGGCTGGCGTTCGAGAAGAAGCCGGACGGCTACCGGGCGCTGCTCTTCACTCGTGCCGGCCACGCGTTCCTGCAGTCCCGCAACGGCGCCGACCTCACCCCGGCCTTCCCCGACCTGGCTGCCGCGGCGCTCGCCCTCGGCCGGCCCCTCGTCCTGGACGGTGAGCTCGTTGTCGTCCAGAACGGCCGACTGCACTTCGGGGCGCTGCAGGCACGAGCGCGGCACCGTGGCCGGGGAGCGGCCGAGGTGACCGTCGACCGTCCAGCCCATCTGATCGTGTTCGACGTCCTGGAGACCGACGCCGAGCTGATCGGCCTGCCGTACCGCGAGCGCCGCTCCCTCCTCGAGGGGCTCTTCGCGGACGGCCTCCTCGTATCCCCGTTCACCCTCTGTCCAGCCACCACAGACCGCGCCGTTGCCGAGGACTGGCTCGATCCCGCCTGGGGCGCCGCCGGTATCGAGGGCGTCGTGGTGAAAGGTCTCGCCCAGCCGTACCGGCCCGGACACCGCGACTGGATCAAGGTACGAAACAGGATGAATTGCATTGGCTGCAACAGTTCGTAGAGCCTTGTCTCGAACGTTCCCACTGATCAAAGACGCTGTCTCGGGGATGCCCTGAGCCGCCTTCGGCAGATGACCAGCACTGCTCGATCTGGACGCAACAATGATGCGTTTGATACAACGACGGCTATGGTCGCTGAGGCACCCGGTTCGGTGCGTCTTGCCCTGGCCCCGAACGTTGTCCTCCTGGACCCGGAGCCAGCGGTTTCCTCTGCAATGAAGGACGGTTGGGCTCGGCAGCAGTCCGCGCGGTTCCTCCAGGCTTCGACAATCCAGCCCCGGCTGCGCCTGATCCAACGGTTCGAAGAGTTCACGGGGTTGTACCCGTGGCAGTGGACTCCCGCCGATGGCGAGGCGTTCATCGTCCACCTTCGCAGCGGGGCCAAGCCGATCCAGTTGTCTACGGCTCGGGCGTACGAGGTGGTGATCGAGCTGTTCGTGGAGTACCTGCTGGACCGCCGGTACGGGTGGGTCGAGACCTGCCAGGAACGGTTCGGCCTGTCACCGCAGGTGATCTTCCACGAAGGCAACTCCGTCCTGCACTCGGTGGAGTACGAGGGCGATCCCCGGCGCC
The DNA here is from genome assembly GCF_042884245.1 of Streptomyces sp. NPDC058145. Lineage (NCBI taxonomy): Bacteria > Bacillati > Actinomycetota > Actinomycetes > Kitasatosporales > Streptomycetaceae > Streptomyces > Streptomyces sp. NPDC058145. Next base: position 13,091 of record NZ_JBHVUH010000040.1, read on the forward strand.
GTCCTCTGACCTACGATGAGGTCCAGGCGCTGTTCGACGCCGCCGATGCCCGGCCTCGACGCATTCACGGGCAGGGCCGCAAGGGCACACTCACCGCGCTACGCGATGCCGCCGCGCTCAAGACGATCTATGCCTACGGCACCCGGCGGACCGAGTCCTCGAAGGTCGACCTGGTGGATCTGCGGCGGCACAGGAAGGTTCCGCAGTTCGGGACCGCCGGCAGCATGACCGTCCGGTACGGCAAGTCCTCCAAGGGAACGCCGCCAAAGCGACGGACCGTGCTTCTGGTGCCCGAGATGGACTGGGTGGTCGACGTCCTCGACGAGTGGGTGCACGAGATTCGCCCGCGGCTCTCGCCAGAGCGACACCCGGCCTTGTGGGTAACCGAGCGGGTCGGACGGATGTCTCCCCGCTCGATCAACGAGGCGTTCGCGACGGCACGCCAGGACGCCGGCCTCGACGAAGACCTCGATCTGCATTGCCTGCGCCACAGCTACATCACGCATCTGACCGAGTTCGGCTACCCTGCCCGCTTTGTTCAAGAGCAGGTGGGCCATTCCCACGCTTCTACGACAGCCATTTACATGGGCGTCTCGGACGAGTACCGGAACCAGCTCCTGGAAGCTTCGCTGAAGCGCAGGCTGGGTGACGACTGGGACCTTAAATGATCAAGAAGATGGGCTACGAGTGGTGTCTGCGGGCCACGATGGCCGAGCACCAGATGTTCCAGACCTCGGACCTGGTGCCGCTCCTGGCGGAACGTGGCGTGACCCTGTCGCGTGAGCAGGTCTACCGCTTGGTGACACAGCCGCCCCAGCGGATGAGCATGGACACCTTGGTCGCGCTGTGCGACATCTTCGAGTGCACGCCGAACGATCTCATCAAGCCGAACGTGGTCAACGCCCAGGTCAAGAAGACCGCGGACGGACAGGCCGAGCCACTGCCGCTGAAGGAGCGGCGTACCACGATCCGGCGCCCGGGTCAGCCGTGAGGCCGCTGACACCGGACCAGATCCGCTTACGCGCCGAACTCGCCGCCGCCCAGGAGCAGATCGTCACACTGCTGCGGTCAGCGGTGGGCGATTCCCTTGCCCCCGAACAGGCGCAGGCCATGGCGGAGGAGGCTCGAGCATGGCGTGGCGCGAATGCCTTCCGCCTGGTGCGCTATCTGTCCGACAAGCCCGACGCTCTGAGCACGCCCAGCAGCGACTGCCCGACCTGTGTGGTGCGTTTGCTGGCCGCACTCACCGCCGCCGGGCACGGTGACAAGGTCACCCTGGTGGCCTGTGGCGACTGCGGACGGACCGACCCTCTTCCCACCAACAACGGACCGGAGGGACGACTGTGCGCACGCTGCGCCGGCCGACGTGCCAAGAAACCGTGCGCCCGCTGCGGCAAAGTGGCCAGCATCTACGCCCGCCGACCGGAGGGCGGCATCTGTAATCCGTGCAGGAACAAGGAGCCGGACGCCAAGGAGGAATGCGCCGACTGCCGCCGGATGATGATCTCGTACCGGCGCCTGCCCGACGGCACCAGCCTCTGCCAAACCTGTGCTCCCAAGAACACTCAGACCTGCTGCCGTTGCGGACGACTGCGCCGGGTCAACGCACTTACCTCCGACGGGCCGGTCTGCGGCAGCTGCTACTCCAGCCCTGCCCGCCTGTGCGGGGTCTGCCGGCAGATCGTTCCCATCGTCGCCCGGGCCGACGGCTCCAGGCCGGACACCTGCGACCGGTGCTACAAGCGGCACGAGAAGACCTGCGCCATCTGCGAAAGGGTCCGCCCCGGCCACCACATCAACGGTGGCCTGGGCCCGTTCCACTGCGACACGTGCCGCCCTCGCGACGAGTGCGCCTGTGCCCTGTGCGGCCAGGTCGCGAAGGTCAAGGTCTTCTGGCCACGAGGGCCGGTATGCAACTCCTGCTACCGAGCAGCTCTGTCGACCCCTGCACCGTGTGCATCGTGCAGTCGACAACGCATCCTGATAGGTCAGACGGCCGAGGGAACCCTCCTGTGCAAGGCGTGCTCGTTCCCCGACGAACTGGTCGAGCGCTGTTCTGCCTGCGGTGAGCCAGCGGACCTCTACTCCGGCGACCGCTGCCCTCGCTGCACCCTGACCGCCCGCGTGACCGAGCTGCTTTCCGTAGACGGCACAAGCGTGGCCCAGCCCCTCCAACCCCTCGCCGTCGTCCTGACCAGCGCGGAAAACCCCTACCGCGTCCTGCAGTGGCTGCGCCGAAGTCCCACCGCCCGTCTCCTGGGACGCCTGGCCCTCGATCCTGGAGCGCTGAACCATGAATCCCTCGACACGCTGCCACAACGGGCTGCCACCGCCTACGTGCGAGGGTTGCTCGTCACCGCCGGCATCCTGCCGCCACGCGATGAGAATCTCGCCCTGCTCACCAACTGGGTCGCGCGGACCGTGGCCAAACTCCCCGCCCGGCACGCCCATCTCATTCGTCCGTTCGCCGAGTGGCACATCATCCGCGACGCCCGCCGACGCTCAGCCCGAGGCCGTTACACCTACGCCGCGCACAAAGGCGACTGCGGCAACGTGCTCGCCGCCATCGACTTCCTGAACTGGCTCGACTCCCAGCACCTGCCCCTCCGTCGACTCCAGCAGCCGCATCTGGACACCTGGGCAACCGACAGACCAACCCTGCGCTCCCGTTCCATCCCCTTCCTCCGCTGGAGCACCGCACGACGCCTCTGCCCGCCCGGTCTGGCCATCGATCGCCCAGCCTCACAACTCCCTGGCCACTTCCAAGCCGAAGACGAGGCCCGCAACGAGCTGTTGCGCTGCTTCAACGACACCGCGTTGCCCTTGGACATCCGCGTCGCGGCTGCTCTCGTCCGTCTCTACGCCCTTTCCCTGACCCGCATCGTCGAGCTCACCGAGGACCACATCAGCCGCGACCAGGAACACACCTACCTGGCCGTCAACCAGCACCCCTTCGTGCTCCCGCCGAAGCTCGCCCGTCTCATCGACGATCAGCTCCAGCACAGCACGCCCCGGCACAGCACCGCGGCCGGGCATAGGTACCTTCTGCCGGGCCAAAGCCCTGGCCGCCCGCGTAACCCCCTCGGCCTCGCCGACACCCTGAGACACCACGGTCTGCCCGCCCGCGCAGCTCGGAACACCGCCATGATGGACGCCCTGGTAGACCTACCGCCCATGGTCATCGCCGACCTGCTCGGCATCCACCCCAAAACAGCCGAACGCTGGGCCACGCTCGCCGGCGAGAACTGGTCCGAATACTTGTCCTCGCTGACGTGACGGGGCCGGGCTACGGGGCTGCTCACCCAGTGGGCGAATGCTGCAACCCACGAATACCGACACTCACCAAGGTGTGCACCCCGGCGACGACCCGTCGGTAGGTCGGCGGAGCCGACCGGTGCTCGGTAGTTGACGTCCTGCTGGAGATCGGAGCCTTCTGCGAATGCAACATTGCGCGGGCGGTGCAGCGCGCTAGGCCGCAGCAGGGGACAGCGGCCTCGCCCTGGTGGCGCTGAGGCGAGGCCCATGTCCGCCGAAGGCGTCCTTGGCCGGTGGTTACGCTTCCTTGAGCTTGGCCACGATCCACTTGCCGAGTTCTTTGGTCATGACGGTGTGGCCTTCGTTGGTAGTGGCGCAGAGGAAGTCGTGGAGGTCGCTGCTCTCGCGGTCGACCTTGGTGTAGAGGGCGGTCTGGTCGTCGATGTCGGCCGACGCCACGGCGCTGACGGTAGGAACAAAGGTGGAGGTGTTGTGGGCGAGTTCCGGCTGACGCTCGTTGACCACCGCGGCCAGTACGGCGGCCATGCCGAAGTTGGCGGCGTCTTGCAGGAGCGGGGCCTTGGGGAAGAGGCCGCCGGGAGCGCCGTCGAGTTCGGGGAAGCCGATGGTGTTGATCGAGACGGCGGCCTGGCGCGCCTCCGCCATCTGGGCGACGGTCTGTTTGCCGGGGCCCTGGGTGCGGAGGTGGGCGTTCACCTTCGGTCCGAGGGCAGCCATCGCGGTGTCGTCGGCGGGGATGTGGTTCCCGTCGCCGGTGCCCGTTCCGTTGGCGACACCGAGCAGGCGGGGGCGCCGGGGCCAGTCGCCCACCCGATGGAGTGCTGCCAGGAAGTCGGTCCGTTCCTGGTCCTGGCTGGCGGCGACATCGAGGGTGGCCTCGGTGCCGGTTGCGACGTGCCAGCGCAGCATCTGGCGTGCGGCCGGGCTGTTGACCAGGTCGGAGTAGACGCTGAGGAGCGGGTTGGTGTCACCCCAGTTTTGGTTCACGAAGTGGGCGAATGCCTGGACTCCGATGGGCAGCCACGCCCCGGTGTGCGGGGTGTCGTAGGAGAGGTAGGTGGAGGTCTCGTGGTCCTCCCCCTGCATTTCCATGCTGGCCAGGGCGTAGCGGGCGACCAGTCCTCCCATGCTGAAGCCGCCCACCGTCAGCATGGCGCTGCCTTCGCGGTCGGCGACCGTCCTCCTGATGCACTCGATCGCGACGTCGGCGTTGTCGAGGATGGATGCGGAGCGTTCGTTGAAGCCCAGGAGGATGACGTCGAAGCCGTTCTCGCGCAGCGCGGAGATGAACGGGTAGCCCCCCTTCTCCAGGCCGTCGTACAGCGCGTAGCCGTTGCTCCCTCCCATGGCAAAGCCGTCGGCGAGGATCACCGGCCGCCTGACGTTCGTCTGGCGGGATGAGCTGTAGAAGACCCAGGCGGTTCCGTTGCGGAGCTCCCACTTGGTGTGCCAGGGATCCACTTTCGCGGCTGCGGGCTGAGCGCCCGGAGGGGTGCCCCAGATGTTGACTACAGGCTTGGACATGCTTCGACGTCTCCTTGGTGTCGCGGCCGATCATGCCGAACGCAGCCATCGTCTCGACGCGAGAATCCGTACCTAGCACAAATCCATTGGTATCACTCTCCCGGTGACGAAATGGCTCTTATCGGGCCTGTCCTCGTGCCTCGCGTACGCAGGTGCCCCCTGCCTGGTGCCTACGCGGGCAGGAATAGCGCAGCGTCGGAATACCGCCTCTTCGCCAGTGCGCCCGTGAGACAGCCGAGGCCGTCATCGCAGGATTGACGTCCTCCCCCTCGTGAACGAGGGGGATTCCCCTATGAGGGGGTTGGGCCGGTCGCCCGGCTTTCAGGTTCCTGCTTCACGGACCGCCTGGCGGCGAGGTCTCCACAGGCTGACACGGGCTG
>NZ_JBHVUH010000041.1:0-16823 GCF_042884245.1 Streptomyces sp. NPDC058145
GGGGAGGCGGCTGATGTTGCTGCCGGGTTCGGGTCGGCGGAGTACTGGGTGCGGCATGCGCGGGAGGCGGTGCGCTTCGCGGACGCGGTGACGTATGTGGCCGAGCAGCGGGTGAGTCGGTTCGTGGAGCTGGGGCCGGGCGCGCTGGTCTCGGCCGTGGTGAGCACGCTGGAGGACGCGGCTGAGGGTGTCGAGGTACCGTCTGTGGTCCCGTTGCTGTCTCGCCGGGGTCCGGAGTCCACGGCCTTGATCTCCGGGCTTGGCCAGTTGTTCGTGTCCGGGGTTCCGGTGTCGTGGCGGCCCTGGTGTGCGGGCGGTCGGCTGGTGGACGTGCCGACATACGCGTTCCAGCGTGAACGGTACTGGCTCACGCCGACCAAGCAGCAGGGTGACGTCGGCGCAGCCGGTCTGGCCCCGGCGGATCACCCCATGTTGGGCGCGGTCGTGAAGCTGCCGGACTCTTCGAGTCTGCTGTTGACGGGGCAACTGTCGAGGTCGGCCCAGCCGTGGCTCGCTGATCACGATGTCTCGGGCCTCGCGATGGTGCCCGCCTCGGTCCTGCTGGAGCTGGCGGTGCGGGCCGGTGACGAGGTCGGGTGCCCGGTGGTGCGGGAGCTGGCGACGACCGCCCCGCTGCTGCTCCCCGAGCGCGGCGGGGTCCAGGTGCACGTCGTCGTAGGCGAGCCCGAGGCGGCCGGGACCCGTGAGGTGAGGATCCACTCCCGCCCCGACACCGGCGACGGTGAGTGGGTTCTGCACGCACAGGGCACGCTCGCTCCCGCCAGTCCCGGCGCCCGGGACGAGAACGCATGGCCTGAGTCGGAGTGGCCGCCGGTCGGCGCGCTGGCGGTCGATGTCCGGGCGGCGTACGAGGGACTGGCCGGACAGGGCTACGGATACGGGCCTGCGTTTCGCGGTGTGCGCGCGGCCTGGCGACGCGGCAGCGAGATCTACGCCGAGGTGAAGCTGCCGTCCGCCACGGACGTCACGGGGTTCGGGATACATCCGGCGCTCCTGGACGCCGTGGTTCACGCCCCCCTTCTCACCGCTGCGGCTACACGTTCGGGCGTGGACGAGGTGCGGGTTCCGTTCCTGTTCGACGGGGTCTCGCTGCACGCGGTGGGTGCCTCGTCGGTGCGGGTGCGGATTGCTCCGGTGGGTGCTGATGCGGCCTCGGTGCAGGTGGTCGACGAGAGCGGTGCCTTGGTGCTGAGTGTCGACTCGCTCGTGACGCGGCCGATGTCGCAGGAAGCTCTGGCAGCGGCCGCTGCCGTGAGTTCGGCTCCGGATGGGTTGTTCGAGGTGGCGTGGCGGGAGGTGTCGGTCCCGGCGGCGGGTGTGGTGTCGTACGCCGCTTGGGATCCGGATGCCGTGGTCGTGCCGCCGGTGGTGGTGTGGGAGTGGGTTTCGGAGCCCGGTGCCGATGCGGTGGCGTCGATGCACGACGGCGTGCATCGGGCGCTGGAGGTGGTGCAGTCCTTCCTCGCCTCACCTCGGTGTGTGAGTTCGACGCTTGTGGTGGTGACCAGGGGTGCGGTGTGCCTCCCGGGCGATGATGTTACGGATGTGGCGGCTTCGGCGGTGTGGGGGTTGGTGCGGTCGGCGCAGTCGGAGAACCCGGGGCGGATCGTCCTGATCGACACCGACACCGACACCGACACCGACAGCGACAGCGACAGCGACAGCGACAGCGACACTGACACCGACACCGACACCCAAGGCATCCCGGCAGAGCTCACTGGCCTCAACGAGCCCCAGCTAGTGATCCGCGGTGGGACGGTGCACGTCGCTCGTCTCGTCCGTGCCGGCATGGCGGAGGACCCTGTCGACACCGGGATCGGTGCGGATGGTGCGGTGATCGTCACCGGTGGGACCGGCGGCGTGGGGAGTGTCCTGGCCCGGCACCTCGTCGAGGCCCATCAGTCCGGCTGTGTTGTGCTGGCCTCTCGCCGGGGCGCCGCGGCCGACGGCGTACCGGAGTTGGTCGCGGAACTCGAAGCCGCCGGCGCCACGGTGCGTGTCGTGGCCTGCGACGTGTCGGACCGTGCCGCGGTAGTGGACCTCGTGGGTTCGGTGCCGGACGGCTTCGAGTTGCGTGGTGTGGTTCATGCCGCCGGTGTCCTCGACGACGGCGTGATCGGCTCGCTCACCCCGGAGCGTGTCGACCGGGTCCTGGCGGCGAAGGCGGACGCGGCCTGGTACCTGCACGAGGCCACGAAGGATCTGCCGCTGACGCTGTTCTCCGTCGTCTCGTCCCTCTCCGGGGTACTCGGCGGCCCGGGCCAGGCCAACTACGCCGCGGCGAACGCCTTCCTCGACGCACTGGCCGTACACCGACGCCAATCCGGCCTGCCCGGACAGTCGACCTCCTGGGGACTCTGGGCCGAAGCCGGAGGCATGGGTGGCCGGATCGGTGCCGATGAGCTCGCGCAGCTTCGCGCGGGCGGCGTAGTGCCCTTGACGCCCGATCAAGCGGTAGAGCTGTTCGACGCGGCCACTGCCGACGGTGCGAGTCACCTGGTCGGCGTTCGCTGGGACCTGCCCACACTGCGCCGCCTGGCCGCTGCTGGCGAACTGATGCCTTTGCTGCGGGAGTTGATACCGGCGGTGCGGCGAACCGCAGCGGCGGGGGAGTCCGTGCCGCAGTTGGTGTCCCGGCTACGCGGCACCGATCCGGCCGGCCGGCGCCGGCTGTTGACCGAGCTGGTGCGCTCCACGGTGGCGGCGGTGCTGGGCCATGACCGTGCCGACGCCGTGGGACCCACAGCCGCGTTCAAGGATCTCGGCCTCGACTCCCTCGGCGGTGTCAACGTCCGCAACCGCCTCCAGACCGCCACCGCCCTGAACCTCCCCGCATCGCTGGTGTTCGACTACCCGACCGCACAGACGCTGGCGGACTTCCTCCTCGAACGACTGCTCCCGGAGGACACCGAACCGCACGCCGACCGTACGATCCAGGCACCCGCCACGGCTGCAACGGACCCGGAATCGGACCCCGTCGTGGTCGTCGGGATGGGCTGCCGCTATCCCGGTGGTGTCGCATCGCCTGAGGATCTCTGGCGCCTGGTGTCGAGCGGTGCGGACGGCATCGGAGGGTTCCCGACCGACCGGGGCTGGAACCTGGACGAGGTGCTCGACCCGGATCCCGAGGCATCGGGGAAGTCGTATGTCGGCCGGGGCGGTTTCCTTGCCGATGTGGCCGGCTTTGACGCGGGGTTCTTCGGCATTTCGCCGCGTGAGGCGGTGGCGATGGATCCGCAGCAGCGGTTGTTGCTGGAGGTGTGCTGGGAGGCGATCGAGCGGTCCGGGGTCGACCCGCAGGGTCTGCGGGGTTCGCGGACCGGTGTCTTCGCCGGTGTGATGTCGCAGGACTACCTCCGGGCCGCCGACGGCGCGACCGACGACACCGAGGGCTTCAGCACCGGTGTCATGGGATCGGTGGTGTCCGGCCGGGTCTCGTATGCACTCGGGTTGGAAGGCCCGGCGGTGACGGTGGATACGGCGTGTTCGTCGTCGTTGGTGGCGTTGCATCTTGCGGCGCAGGCGTTGCGGGCGGGTGAGTGTGATCTGGCGTTGGCCGGTGGTGTGACGGTGATGGCGACGCCGGAGACGTTCGTGGAGTTCTCGCGGCAGCGGGGGCTGGCCGTCGACGGGCGGTGCAAGGCGTTCGCCGAGGCAGCGGATGGCACCGGCTGGGGTGAAGGCGTCGGTGTGCTGTTGCTGGAGCGGCTTTCGGACGCCCGCCGTAACCGGCATCCCGTGCTCGCCGTGGTGGCGGGTTCGGCGGTGAACCAGGACGGCGCCTCCAACGGTCTGACCGCTCCCAACGGCCCTTCCCAGCAGCGGGTGATCCGGGCGGCGCTGGCGTCGGCCGGGTTGACCGCGGCGGACGTCGACGCGGTCGAGGCCCATGGCACCGGCACGGTGCTGGGTGATCCGATCGAGGCGCAGGCGCTCCTGGCGACGTATGGGCAGCGGCCCGCGGATACCGAGCCTTTGTGGCTGGGGTCGCTGAAGTCGAATGTCGGTCACACTCAGGCTGCTGCCGGTGTGGGCGGTGTGATCAAGATGATCGAGGCGCTGCGGCACGGCATGCTGCCCCGCACGCTGCACGTGGACGCACCCTCGTCGCACGTGGACTGGACCGCGGGCCGGGTGGAACTGCTCGCGGCGGAACGCGCATGGCCGCAGCCGAACCGCCCCCGACGGGCGGGCGTGTCCTCGTTCGGCCTCTCGGGCACCAACGCCCACGTCATCATCGAACAAGCCCCGGAGACCGGCGCTGCCCCGGACGCGGAACCCCACGAGGAACCCGGCGGCGTCGTCGTCGGCGTATGGCCCCTGTCGGCCAAGACCCCCGAAGCGCTGGCCGACCAGGCTGCCGTGCTCACCGACTGGCTCGGCCGGGACGGCTCCGACTCCCGGGTCGTCGACGTGTCGTTCTCCCTCTCCCGGCGTTCGGCGTTCGACCACCGGGCGGTGGTGATCGGCGCCGGCCGGCAGGAGCTCCTGACCGGCCTCGCCGACCTCGCCGCGCGGCGGGAGAACCCCGGGGTCGTCACCGGCTCCGCCCGCGGCGGAGCCGGTGGCACGGGCGGTGTGGTGTTCGTCTTCCCCGGTCAGGGCTCGCAGTGGCTGGGGATGGGCCGGGAACTCATGGACTCCTCACCGGCCTTCGCCGCGGAGATGACCCATTGCGACGAGGCCTTCACCGAGTTCGTCGACTGGTCCCTCCTGGACGTCCTGTACGGCACCCCGGGCACCCCGGACATCGACCGCGTCGACATACTCCAGCCGGTGCTGTTCGCGATCATGGTCTCGCTGGCGGCGCTTTGGCGGTCGTTCGGGGTCGTGCCGGACGCGGTCATCGGCCACTCGCAGGGAGAGATCGCCGCCGCCTACGTCGCCGGAGCCCTGACCCTCCAGGACGCGGCGCGCATCGTGCTGCTGCGGTCCATCGCCCTGACCGAGGTGGCCGGTACGGGCACGATGGTCTCGGTCATGGCACCGGTCGCCGCCGTCCGCGCGGGAATCACGGGAGCGAAGACGCTGGCCGTGGCGGCGGTGAACAACCCGTCGACGACGGTCGTGTCCGGTGCCCACGACGAGGTGGACGCCTTCCTGGCCGACTGCGAGGACGCCGGGATCAGGTATCGGCGCATCGCGGTGGACTATCCCTCGCACTCACCGCAGATGGAGTCGCTGCGCGAACGCCTGCTCAAGGCACTGGCCGATGTCACGCCCCGCTCGTCGAAGATCCCGTACTACTCCACCGTGACCGGCGCGGCCCTCGACACGGCCGCGCTGACCGGCACCTACTGGTACGAGAGCGTGCGGCAGACCGTGCGCTTCGAGGACGCCACCCGTGCCGCCCTCCACGACGGTCACGGACACCTCGTCGAGATCAGTCCGCACCCCGTACTGACCGTGGGCATGGAGGAGATCTGCGAGTCCGCCGGACCCGCGACCATCGTGGGCACGCTGCGCCGCGACGCCGGCGGTCTCGACCAGTTCGTACGCTCCGCCGCCGCGCTGCACACTGCGGGCGGCCACGTGGACTGGTCGGCCTTCCACGCGGACGGCCGATGGCTCGACCTGCCCACCTACCGGTTCCAGCACCGGCGTTACTGGCCGACCGCGTCCACCCGCTCGTCGGACGTCGGGTCCGCCGGACTGACCGCGGCCGAGCACCCCATGCTGGGCGCGGTGGCGGAACTGCCGGCCCTCGACGGCATGTTGCTCACCGGCCTCACTTCACCGCGCAGCCACACCTGGCTGGCCGACCACTCGGTGTTCGGGCACCAGCTCGTGCCGGGCGCAGGCTTCGTCGAGCTGGCGCTGCACGCCGGAGACCGGTCCGGCTGCCCCGTCGTACGCGAACTGACCCTCCAGCAGCCCCTGGTGCTCCCGGCGACCGGTGGCGTGCAGCTCAACGTCACGGTCGCCGAGGCGGACCAGTCCGGTGACCGCCTGGTGTCGTTCCACTCCCGCCGGGCGGACGACCCCGACGGGCCCTGGACACTGCACGCACAGGCCGTGGTGACCGCCGAAACGCCCGCCGCACCACCGGCGTTCGGACTGAAGCGCTGGCCGCCGCTGGGCGCCCGACCGGTCGTCGTGGACAGCGCCTACGAGGAACTGGCCGGGCAGGGCTACGAGTACGGGCCGGTGTTCCGGGGCGTACGCGCGGCCTGGCGACGCGGTCCGGAAGTCTTCGCCGAGGTGAGCCTCCCGTCCGGCGTGGACACGAACGGATTCGGCATCCACCCCGCTCTGCTGGACGCGGTGGTGCACGCACAGCTTCTCGGCACGACGCGCGGGGCCGGTGACACGGGCACGGACGAGGTGCGCGTCCCCTTCGCCTGGGAAGGGGTCACCCTCCACGCCGAGGGCGCCACTTCGGTACGGGTGCGGATCGCCCCGGCCGGGGCGGACGCGGTGTCGGTGCAGGTGGCCGACGAGAGCGGTGCCCTGGTGCTGAGCGTGGATTCACTGGTCACACGGCCGGTGTCCAAACGGGCCATGGCGGCCGCTGCCGTGAGTTCGGCTCCGGATGGGTTGTTCGAGGTGGTGTGGCGGGAGGTGTCGGTGCCGGCGGCGGGTGTGGTGTCGTACGCCGCTTGGGATCCGGATGCCGTGGTCGTGCCGCCTGTTGTGGTGTGGGAGTGGGTTTCGGGTTCTGAGGCCGAAGTGGTGGATGCCGTGCATCACGGCGTGCATCGGGCGCTTGAGGTGGTGCAGTCCTTCCTCGCCTCACCTCGGTGTGAGAGTTCGACGCTTGTGGTGGTGACCAGGGGTGCGGTGTGCCTCCCGGGCGAAGCGGTTACGGATGTGGCAGCTTCGGCGGTGTGGGGGTTGGTGCGGTCGGCGCAGTCGGAGAACCCGGGGCGGATCGTCCTGATCGACACCGACACCGACACCGACACCGACACCGACACCGACAGCGACACTGACACCAACACCGACACCCGAGGCATCCCGGCAGAGCTCGCCGGCCTCAACGAGCCCCAGCTAGTGATCCGCGGTGGGACGGTGCACGTCGCTCGTCTCGTCCGTGCCGGCATGGCGGAGGACCCTGTCGACACCGGGATCGGTGCGGATGGTGCGGTGATCGTCACCGGTGGGACCGGCGGTGTCGGCAGTGTTCTGGCCCGGCACCTCGTAGCGGCCCATCAGTCTGGCTGTGTTGTGCTGGCCTCTCGCCGGGGCGCCGCGGCCGACGGCGTCCCGGAGTTGGTCGCGGACCTCGAAGCCGCCGGTGCCACGGTGCGTGTCGTGGCCTGCGATGTCTCGGACCGTTCCGCGATTCCGGACCTGCTGCGCTCGATCCCCGATGGTTTCCCGCTCCGTGGCGTGGTCCACGCCGCCGGTGTGCTGGACGACGGCGTGATCGGCTCGCTCACCCCGGAGCGTGTCGACCGGGTCCTGGCGGCGAAGGCGGACGCGGCCTGGTACCTGCACGAGGCCACGAAGGATCTGCCGCTGACGCTGTTCTCCGTCGTCTCGTCCCTGTCCGGGGTGCTCGGCGGCCCGGGCCAGGCCAACTACGCCGCGGCGAACGCCTTCCTCGACGCACTGGCCGTACACCGACGCCAATCCGGCCTGCCCGGACAGTCGACCTCCTGGGGACTCTGGGCGCTCGAGAGCGCGATGACCAGGCATCTAGGTGCCGAAGGGGTCGAACGTCAACGGGGCCAGGGTGTGCTGGCCCTCGGCACCGGGCAGGCCCTCGAGGTGTTCGACGCCGCGCTGACCGGGGGCGCCGCGCACGCGGTCGGTGTGCGCTGGGATTCGGCCGCGCTGCGTCGCCTGGCCGGGGTGGGGGAGCTGGCCCCGTTGCTGACCGAATTGGTGCCGAAGGCGCGGCGGAAGGTGGCGGGAGGTGAGTCGGCGTCGCGGTTGGCGTCCCGGTTGCGTGCAGCCGATCCGGCGGAACAGCGCCGGCTCCTGCTGGACCTGGTCACCTCGCAGGTGGCGGCCGTGCTCGGCCATGAGCGTGCCGATGAAGTGGACGTCGCTGTTCCCATTCAGCATCTGGGCCTGGATTCCCTCGGGGGCATCCAACTGCGCAATCGGCTGCGCGGCGCGACCGGCCTGGCCGTGCCCGCGATGGTCGTCTACAGTAATCCGACGTCCGAGGAACTCGCCCATCACCTTCATCAGCAATTGATTCCGGCGTCCGATTCCGGCAGTTGATTCCAGCAGCCGTTTCCGGCGACGGCGATCGAGGACCGCGACCGGTCAGGACCCATATCCGGTCGATCGCGGGAGCGACCTGAGCGTCGGCCGGCCGGCTTCTTCGGACAGTGCTTCTGGGCCGGGTGCGGAGCTTCCGCACCCGGCCCTCGTTCATTGCCCGTGAATCACGGTCGTCGCAGCTCAAGGGGGCATCGATGGCCATCGGCGGGCGGTCGGGGCGGTGTTGCTCAGGGTTGATGGGGCCGAACCGGCGGCCATAAATTACGGCGGCGGCCGTGAATGCGTCATGCCACGCGAGTTCCGAGATGCCGCGCGACTTCCGAGAGGGTAGAGATGCATCCTTCGCGTTCGTTCGGTATGTCGTCGGCGCAGAAGGAACTGTGGCTGGCACAGCGTTTGATGCCGGATATCCCCAACAACCCGAGTCTCGTGGCGGATGTGGAGGGCGTCCCGGACGTCGCGCTGTTCGACACCGTATTCCGTACCCTCCTGGAGGAGGCGGAAGGCCTCCGGGTCAACTTCCGCGAGACCGAGGACGGGCTGCGGCAGATCGTCGTCGACGCCGGGGCGTGGGCGCCGTTCCACAGTGACGTGAGTGCCGAGCCCGACCCGGAGGCGGCGGCGCGGGCGCTCGTGGAGACCCTGGCTGCGCGCGTCTTCGACCTCGACCGCGACATCCTGTTCCGGGCCGGCACGATCCGGCTGTCGGAGTCGCGCTTCTGGCTGTTCATGGGCTTCCACCACCTGGTGACCGACGGGTTCGGCATGTCGATGCTCGTCTCACGGGTCGCCGAGCTGTACGCGGCGGCGCGGGCGGGACGTCCGGCACCGGAGGCGACGTTCGGGGACGCGGGCGTGATCGCCGAGGAGGACTCCCGGTACCGGGCGTCCGAACAGTTCGCGGCCGACCAGGAGTTCTGGCGGGAGTATCTCTCCGATCTCCCCGCCCCGGTCCTGCTGCCGGGTGAACGCAGTTCGGACCGGTCCGACATGGTGCGCCGCAGCGCCGTGGTCTCGCGGGCCGAGCTGACCGAGTGGGAGCAGGTCGCCGAGTCGATCGGACTGTCGGTCAGCGGTCTGCTCTCGGGCGCGGCCGCAGTGTTCTACGGCCGGATGTGCGGGCTCCAGGAGTTCGTGTTCTGTGTCGCCGGGGCCAACCGGTCGGGCGCGAGCGCCACTTCGCCCGGGCTGATGTCCGGGCTGGTCCCGGTGCGGCTGTCGGTGCCGGTGGACGCGAGCTTCCACGACATCGCCCACGACATGACGAACCAGCAGCGGGCCGTCGCCACGCACGGGCTGATGCAGATCTCCGACATCCGCAACGCGATCGGTGTCTCCAACGCCGGTGTCAACGTGTTCGGGCACAACCTGAACATCATCCCGTGGGTGGACACGCTGGACTTCGGTGACGCCCGGGGCCACATCGACACCATCCGGTTCGGCGCCGTCCAGGACCTCACGATCACCGTGCTCGGTGACGCGCGCCCCGGGCACGGGATGTCCGTTTACGTCGACGGCAACGCCACCCTGTACGGCGAGGCCGACCTGGACCTCTTCCTCGATCAGTTGCTCGGCCTGGTCCGCTCGGTCGTCGACGACCCGTACGTGCCGGTGAGCCTGGTCGAGATGATGGACGAGGCACTGGCTCGGCGGGTGCTGGTGGAATGGAACGACACCGCGTGCCCTCCGGTGCCGGGCACCATCCTCGACGTCTTCGGCCGGCATGTGCGACGGACCCCGCAGGCGCCGGCGATCGTGTCCGGCGACCGGACGCTGACCTACGCGGAGCTGGACGCGTGGTCGAGCCGCCTGGCGCGCCGGCTCGTACGCCACGGCGTGCGGCGGGAGGACCTGGTGGCGCTGGCGTTCGCGCCCTCGGTGGAGTTCCTGGTGGCCATGTTCGCCACGCTGAAGGCCGGCGCCGCCTACGTACCGGTGAACCTGGACTACCCGCCGGAGCGGATCGAGACCCTGCTCACCGGTACCGCCCTGGTGCTCACTGCCGCCGAACCGGCACCGGCACTGGCACACACCACCGTCACCACCCTCACGTTCACCGAACTCGACGGCACCGAGGACCTCGCGGAGGACGACACGGAGGACGCGTCCGTGGGCGTCGCGGCGGCAGCCGCCGAGGAAGTGGCCGGGAGCACCGTCGAGGACACCGGTCCGGCCCGGGCGCCCGGCGGCCCCGCCACGCCCTCGGGCCTGGCCTACGTCATGTACACCTCCGGGTCCACGGGCGGCCCCAAGGGCGTGATGATCACCCACGAGGACGTGGTGGCGCTCGCCACCGACCGGCGGTTCGCCGGCCTGGAACGGGTGCTGCTGCACTCCTCCCTGTCCTTCGACGCCGCCACCTGGGAGATCTGGATCCCGCTGCTGACCGGGGGCAGCGTGGTCGTGGCGCCGCCGGGGAACGTCGACGCGGTGGCCCTGCGGGAACTCATCGGCCGGCAGCGGCTGTCGAGCACACTGCTGCCCACCGGTCTGTTCGCGGCGGTCGTGGAGCAGGACCCGACGAGCCTGGCCGGCATGTCCCAGCTCTGGACCGGCGGCGACGTGCTGCCGGTCACCACTGTGGAACAGATGCGCGTCCACTGCCCGGGCACGCTGATCGGCAACGCCTACGGCCCGTCCGAGATCACGACCTGCTGCCTCACCCACGAGGTGCGGCCCGGCGAGGACGTGTCCGCGGGCGTGCCGATCGGGGTGCCGATGGACAACGTGCGGGTGTACGTCCTCGGCCCCGGCCTGGTGCCGGTGCCGCCCGGTGTGGTGGGCGAGCTGTACATCGCGGGCGCGGGCCTGGCGCGCGGCTATCTGTCGCGGCCGGACCTGACGGCCTCGCGGTTCGTGGCCGACCCGTTCGACCCGGCCGGCGGGCGCATGTACCGGTCCGGCGATCTGGTGCGCTGGAGCAGGTCCGGCGAGCTGCTGTTCGTCGGACGGGCCGACCACCAGGTGAAGATCCGCGGCTTCCGGATCGAGCCCGGCGAGGTGGAAACGGTCCTCGCCGGACACCCGGAGGTGAGCCGGTCCGCGGTGATCGTGCGGGACAGCACCGGCGACCGGGCCCGGGGTGAGGTGACCAGGCAACTGGTCGCGTACGTCGTCGTAGAGGGCGCCGGGAACGACGGCGAGGGGGCCGTGGCTCACAGCGAGGACGCCGTGGCCGATCGGCTGCGGGCGTATCTGGCGGAACGGCTGCCCGAGTTCATGGTGCCGGCGGCGTTCGTCCTCATGGACAGGCTGCCGTTGACGGTGAACGGCAAGCTGGACCGGACAGCCCTGCCCGCCCCGGTGCTCGCCGACGGGGAGTACCGGGCGCCGGGATCGGTGGAGGAGAAGCTGCTGGCGGGTATCTTCGCCGAGGTGCTGGAGGTCGAACGGGTCGGCCTGGACGACGACTTCTTCGCCCTCGGGGGGCACTCGCTGGCGGCGGCGCGGCTGATCGGCAAGGTGCGCCGGGCCTTCGGGACCGAGGTGCCGATCCGCGCGGTCTTCGACCACCCCACGGTGGCCCGGCTGCTCCCGCGCATCGGGACCGGGCCGGACGGCGCGTCCATCGTGCCGGTACGGCCGCGGGTCGAACCGGTGGCGCGCCCCGAGCGGCTGCCGCTGTCGTACGCGCAGAGCCGGCTGTGGTTCCTGTACCGGTTCGAGGGCCCGTCGGCGACCTACAACCTGCCCGTCGTCCTGCAACTGCACGGAACCGTCGACGCGGAGGCGCTGGCGGCGGCCTTCCGGGACGTGGTGCTGCGGCACGAGAGTCTGCGCACCGTGTTCGACGAGGACGAGGAGCACGTCGCCCACCAGCGGATCCTGCCGCCGCACGAGGTCACCGCCGGCCTGGTGACCCGTACCGTCACGGCGGACGGCATCGACGCGGTGATCGCCCGGGAGCTGGAGCACCGCTTCGACCTCCGCACCGACGTACCGGTACGCGCCTGCCTGCTGCGGGACGGGCGGGGCGAGAACGTGCTGGTGCTGGTGATGCACCACATCGCCGGTGACGGCGCCTCGATGGCCCCGCTGACCCAGGACCTGGTGGCGGCGTACACGGCCCGCACGGCCGGACACGCACCGGCCTGGACGCCGCTGCCCGTGCAGTACGCGGACTACACGCTCTGGCAGCGCGACCTGCTGGGCGAGGTGTCCGACCCCGGGAGCCTGGCGGCACGGCAACTGGAGCACTGGCGCGCTGAGTTGACGGATGCCCCGCAGCCGTTGGCGCTGCCCGCCGACCGGCCGCGGCCCGCCCGGCCCAGCTACCGGGGCGACACCGTCGAGTTCGCCGTGGACGCCGCACTGGCCGACGCGGTGGAGCGGCTGGCGCGGGAGCACGGCGCCACCACACCGATCGTGCTGCAGGCGGCGCTGGCGGTGCTGCTGTCCCGGCTCGGCGCCGGCGACGACGTGACGATCGGGTCGCCGATCTCCGGCCGCACGGACACCGACCTCGAGAACCTGATCGGCTTCTTCGTCAACAACTGGGTGCTGCGCGCCGACCTCTCGCAGCACTCGTCCTTCAGGGAGCTGATCGAGGACGTCCGGGACAAGGCGCTGGCCGCCTACGCCCACCAGGACCTGCCCTTCGAACGGCTGGTGGAACTGCTCAACCCGGAACGGTCCACCGCCTACCACCCGCTGTTCCAGGTGATGTTCGTCTGGCACGACGGCCTGTGGCCCGAACTGGTCGCCCCCGGAGTGACCTTCGAACCGCACATGAACATGGCCGACGGTCTCCAGGTCGCCAAGTTCGACCTCACCCTGACGCTGTCCGCGGCCGACGGCGGTGGATTCCGGGGCTTCCTGGAGTACGCGAGGGACCTGTTCGACCGGAGCACCGCCGAACGGCTCACCGCCCGCTTCGTCCGGGTCCTGGAACAGGTCCTGGCCACCCCGGCGAACGCGCTCACCGGCGTCGAGATCCTGGACGCGGACGAACGGCGGCTCGTACTGACGGACTGGAACGACACGGCGCGCGAGGCCGAACCCCGCACCGTGCCCGAGGCGTTCGCCGCCCAGGTGGCCCGCACCCCCGACGCCCCCGCCCTGACGGGGACGGACACCACCCTCACCTACCGGGAACTGGACGCCCGCTCGGACCGCGTCGCCGCGGCGCTGACCCGCTGGGGCGCCGGACCGGAGACCCTGGTGGCACTCGCCGTACCGCGCTCGGCCGACCTGATCGTGGCCCAGCTCGCGGTGCTCAAATCCGGCGCCGGATACCTGCCGTTCGACGTGGAATACCCGCGCGAGCGCCTCGAGTTCGTTCTGGCCGACGCCCGGCCGGTCCTGGTCCTCGCCACACCGGAGTCCGCCGCCGCCGTACCGCGGACCGGCGTCGAGGTACGCACCCTGGACGAGTTCGAGGCCTCGGACGGCGCTGCGGCCACGGCCGGGACAGCCGGCCCGTCCAGGGCGACCGGCGTCGCCTACGTCATGTACACCTCCGGGTCGACGGGTGTGCCCAAGGGCGTGGTCACCACCCACGAGGACATCGTCGCCCTCGCGACCGACCACCGGTTCGCCGGAGCGCACCGCGTACTGGTCCACTCCTCCCCGGCCTTCGACGCCAGCACCTTCGAGATCTGGGTCCCGCTGCTGACGGGCGGCTGCGCCGTCGTGGCACCCGCGCGCGACGCCCTGGACGCGCCGGCGCTGCGCGAACTCGTGGACACTCACGCCCTGACGGCACTGTGGCTGTCGGTAGGCCTGTTCGCCACCGTCGTCGACCAGGACCCGACCTGTCTCGCGGGCCTGTCCGCGCTGTGGGCGGGTGGCGACGCGCTGCCCGTCGCCGCCCTGCGGCAACTGTGGCGGCACTGCCCCGGCGTCCAGGTGATCAACGGCTACGGCCCCACCGAGACCACGACCTTCGCGGTCACCCACGCCTTCACCCACGACGAGGACCTCTCAGCGGGCGTGCCGATCGGCCGGCCGCTGGACAACATGCGCGCCTACGTCCTCGACGGCGGCCTGCGCCCGGTACCGCCCGGCGTGGTCGGCGAACTCCACCTGGCCGGAGCCGGCCTGGCCCGCGGCTACCTGGACCGCCCCGGCCTCACCGCCGCCCGCTTCGTCGCGGACCCGTTCCGTGAGGGCCGGCGTCTCTACCGCACCGGCGACCTGGTCCGCTGGACCCGCTCCGGCGAACTCGTCTACGTCGGCCGCAACGACGCCCAGGTGAAGGTGCGCGGCTTCCGCGTCGAGCCGGGCGAGGTCGAGGCCGTGCTCACCGGCCACCCCGCCGTCGCCCAGGCCGTCGTCCAGGCCCGCGCGACCGACGCCGTGAACGGCTCCAGACAACTGGTGGCCTACCTGGTGCCGGACCCGGCCCACCCCACGAACGACCTCGCCGCCCAGGTCCGCGCCCTCCTCACCGAGCGGCTCCCTGAGTACATGGTCCCGGCGGCCTTCGTCGAACTGGAGCGCCTGCCCCTGACGGTGAACGGCAAGGTCGACCGCGCCGCCCTGCCCGCACCGGTGTTCACCGGAGGCGACTACCACGCCCCGCGGTCGGCCACGGAAGTACGCCTCACCGAACTCTTCGCCGAGGTGCTGGAGGTCGAACGGATCGGCGTCGACGACAACTTCTTCGCCCTCGGCGGGCATTCGCTGCGCGCGACCCGGCTGATCGGAAAGGTCAGACGGGCCTTCGGGGCGGAAGTGCCGATCCGGGCCGTCTTCGACCATCCGACGGTGGCGCGGTTCGCGGCGCACCTCGACTCGGCCGCGAAGGCCCGGCCCCGGGTAGCGGCCGCCCCGCGCCCCGAGCGGCTGCCGCTGTCCTTCGCGCAGAGCCGGCTGTGGTTCCTGTACCGCTTCGAGGGCCCGTCGGTCACGTACAACATGCCCGTCGCCCTGCGGCTGCGCGGCGCGCTCGACGTGGACGTGCTGACCGCCGCCGTGCGTGACGTGGTGCTGCGGCACGAGAGTCTGCGCACGGTGATCGGCGAGGACGAGCGGGGCGTGGCGTTCCAGCGGATCCTGTCGCCGCAGGACGTGTCGATCGAGGTCCCCGTGCATCCGGTAACGGAAGACCAGGTGGCGGACGCGATCGCGCAGACGGTGGCGCACCGGTTCGCGCTGGAGTCCGAGATCCCGATCCGGGTGACCCTGCTTACGGTCGGACCGCAGGAGTACGTGCTCGTCCTGCTCATGCACCACATCGCCGGCGACGGCGCGTCCATCGCCCCTCTGGCCCGCGACCTCGCGACGGCCCATGAGGCACGCACGGCCGGCTCCGCCCCCGAGTGGGAGCCGCTGCCCGTCCAGTACGCCGACTACACGCTGTGGCAGCAGGACCTGCTGGGAGACGTCTCCGACCCCGACAGCCTGGCGGCGCGTCAACTGGACTTTTGGCGGGCGGAGTTGTCCGGTTCGCCGCAACCGCTGGCCCTGCCCACCGACCGGCCTCGACCGCCACGCCCGAGCTACCGCGGCGACACCGTCGAGTTCCGCATCACGCCGGAACTGTCCGCCGCGGTGGAGGCGCTGGCCCACCGGCACGCCGCGACACCGCCGATCGTGCTCCAGGCGGCGCTCGCCGTCCTGCTGTCCCGGCTGGGCGCCGGCGAGGACGTCGTCATGGGTTCACCGATCGCGGGCCGCACGGACGAGGACCTCAACGACCTCATCGGGTACTTCGCCAACAACTGGGTGCTGCGGGTCGACCTGTCGGGCGACCGGTCGTTCGAGCAGGTCGTGGACCAGGTCCGGGACAAGGCGCTCGCGGCCTACGACAACCAGGACCTCCCCTTCGAGCGGCTGGTCGAGCTGCTCAACCCCGAGCGCTCCACGGCCTACCACCCCCTGTTCCAGGTCGCGTTCGTCTGGAACAAGGACGTCCTGCCCGCCACCACCTCCCCGGACCTCCAGGTGACGGTCGAACCGATCCCCAACGACACGTCGAAGTTCGACCTCACCGTCCGGCTCGTCGAGGACGACACGACGGACGGGGACGGGCTGCACGGAAGTCTCGAGTACGCACTTGATGTCTTCGATCGTGGTGCGGCGGAGTTGTTGGTGGCGCGGTTTGTGCGGGTGTTGGAGTGGGTGGTGGCTGTGCCGGGGGTGTCGGTGCGGGGTGTGGATGTGTTGGGGGTTGGGGAGCGGTCGTTGGTGGTGGAGGGGTGGAACGGTTCGGGGTTCGGGGTGGGTGAGTCGTTGTTGTCGGATGTGTTTGAGGGGTGGGTGGCGCGGTCGCCTGGTGCGGTGGCGGTGGTTTCTGGTGATGTGTCTTTGTCGTATGGGGAGTTGGATGCTCGGGCGAATGCGTTGGCGTTTGAGTTGATCGGGTGTGGGGTCGGGCCGGATGTGGTGGTCGCGGTGGCGGCGGGGCGTTCGGTGGATCTGGTGGTGGGGTTGTTGGCGGTGGTGAAGGCGGGTGGTGCGTATCTGCCGGTGGATCCGCGGTATCCGGGGCCGCGGTTGGAGTATGTGCTCGCGGATGCGGACCCGTTGGTGGTGGTGACGGATCGGGTGACGGATGGGGTGTTGCCGGCGGTGGGTGTGCCGCGGGTGTATCTCGATGATGAGCGGCCGGTGGTGGACCGTGCGCCTTCGGATGCCGACCGGATCTGTCCTGTGCGTCCGGATCATCTCGCGTATGTGAT
>NZ_JBHVUH010000042.1:0-16486 GCF_042884245.1 Streptomyces sp. NPDC058145
CATCAAGCCGGTATCTGCGACCCGACAGCATGAATACACCCCCTCCAGTTGATGTGATCACCGTACCGGCGGCCACTGACAACGCAGCGAACTCCACCGCTGCGCGGTTCGCGCCGAGGACGAGCCAACCCCTCCCTGAAGACAGGGGCCTGCGCTCAAGAACTCCGGTCACCAGCCCCTGAGCTCGTCCCACCAGTGGGCGCGGGCGGGGCGGACTCGACCGTGCAGGGAGCAGGCGCGGGTGACAGGATGTCGCGGATCCGCTGCAGGGCCGTGCCCTGCTGCGGACCGCGGGGGACGTCGCTACGGTCGCTTGCGCGGGTGGGTGGAAGTCATGACCGTGCCGTCCTCGCGGCAGGTCCCACGATCCGTCGCCTGCTGGGTGGCGTGGCCGCCGAGCCGCGGTGCCGCGTAGCCGCCGCGCCTTTCCCGACCCGCCCCCTCGGATACCGCAAAGCGCCGGTGATCGACGCCCCTCTCGGGGGAATCGGCGGTGCTTCGCCCCGGATCGCCCTACTGTGATGTCCCGTCAACCGTTGGGACGATGCGGCGTGGGGTGAGGGTGGGTGTCGGGCGGCAAGGCCGGTCAAGAGGGACAGGACTGGCGCTGGCGGCTGGCCGCGGCGGGCGACGCCTTCGCCATGCGGGTGCTGGCCACCGCGCTGGCCGAGGACGGGCGTCACGACGAGGCCGTCGCCTGGTGGGAGAAGGCGATCGCGGCCGGAGACGAGACCGCGCTGCACCAACTCGCGGACCACATGGGCGCCAGGAGACTGGAACGACAGCTGCGCCGGCGGGCCGAGAGCGGTGACGTGACCGCCATGGGCAACCTGGCGAAACGCCTCGTGCGCAGCAGCGGCGGCCAACGGCTCGCCGAAGCCGTCCACTGGCTGACGCTCGCCGTGCACGCGGGCGCCACCCTGGAGCGGGAACTCGTCGCGGCCCTCGACAGCGCCGGACGGTCGGCCGAGGCGGAGGACCGGCTGCGGCACATGGCCGCCGCCGGTGATCTCCATGCCCTGCACGACCTCGTCGGGCGGCTGCGCGAGGGCGACGACGCCGAGCGGCTCGACGAAGCGGTCGTCTGGCTGGCCCGGGGCGTCGCAGCCGGCGAGCCATGGGAGTGGGACCTCGTCGCCGTCCTCGACCGTGCCGGGCGCGCGGACGAGGCCGAGGCGCGGCTGCGGCGGCTGGCCGACCGCCATGACGTCGAGGCGGTGGCGACGCTGGTGCGGCGCGCCCCCGAGAACATGCGTGCGCAGGTGTCCCGGCGGGAGCTGGACGGGCCCGCTCGGGCGCGCGCCGTGGACCACATCCGCCGGGTCGCGGCCGTCCTCGCCCGTCTCGGTGTGCAGGAGGAGGCCGTCCGCTGGTGGGCGGCGGCGGACGCGCTCGACGACCGTGTCCTCTCCTCCCGCGCCGCGCGCCTGGCCGCCCGGCCGGCTCCGGCGTTCGGGGCCCCGGACGCCGGTGTGGAGTGGCAGTTGCGGGAGATGGCCGCCACCGACGATGTGACGGCGACGCGGGTGCTGGCCGGTCGTCTCGCGCGGACCGGCAGGACGGCCGAGGCCGTGCGATTGTGGGCGCGCGCTGACGCCGCGGACGGCCGGCGCCGCTGGGGCGGTGCTCTCGCGCAGCACGCCCTTGGCGGCACCTCGGACACGGTGACGACTCGCGGCGGTCCGGTCAGTGCCTCGGGGGACGGCAGGGTGGCCGACGCCTCGCCCGCGGACGCCGCGTTCGAGGAGACCCCGGCCGGGACCGTACGGGAACCCGACACCGCTCCCGTGACGGCCACGCACCACCTGTCGGCCCAGATGCCCTCCCACGCCGGGCTGTCCGAACCGGTCAGCCTGGTCGTGCGGGTGCCGTTCGGGGCGGATCACGACGACGGCGGGGTGTCGGCCCCGCTGGCCGGGTTCCGGCCGGCGCGCGACGGCTCCCCGTTGACACTCATCGTGCGGGCGCCCGCCGGACTGGACCCCCAGGGCCCGCTGGAGCACACCCTGCTGGTGCCGCCCTTCGGTGCCCCCGCGCCGGTGCGGTTCGCGTTCCTGACCCGGGAACCGGGCCTGCACCGCGTCCGGGTCAGCGCCTGGGCCGGGGGGACGTTCCTCACCGAGATCGGCCTGGAGGTGTCGGTGGAGCGCGACGGCCCCTACGCGGTGGAGCCGCCCAGCGCCGCCGACATGGGCGAGATGCGCGCCCACCCCGGCGAGGTCACGCTGCTCGTGGACCGGGTCGGCGACCAGTACACGTTCCGTCTCATCTCCGACCGGTGCATCTACGGCGCCGTCCTCGCGCAGGCCCTCACCGCCGCCCCGGAAGCGGCCGCGGAGCGCGCGTACGCCATGCTGCAGAGACTGGCGGCGGGCCGTGGGGAGTACTCCGGCGCCCACGCCCGACGCTGGATGAAGGAGACGGGGGTGGGTCTGTGGACGGAGATGGTGCCGGACCCGATCAAGGAGCAGTTCTGGCAACTGCGCGACCACATCACGGCGTTCAGCGTCGCGTCCGAGCACGACGTCCTCCCGTGGGAACTCCTCTACCCCGTCGCGCCGGGCCGTGACGAGGGGTTCCTGGTCCAGCAGTTCCCGGTCCTGCGCAACAGCCTGGGCCGGCCCCGCTCGTCCGCGCTGCCGATCGGTGAACCGCACTACGTCGTGTCCGCGCGGGCCCCGGTCAACGGCGACAGCGAGATCGAGTCGATCCGCCGGATTCTCGGCACCGGAACCGTCGTCGACACGCTGGACGGCGTCCTCACCGTCATCGACGCGGGCACGACGGGACCGCTCCACTTCACCTGCCACAACACCTTCGACCCCGGCGGCGGTTCGTCGATCCTCCTGGCGGACGGCCCCTTCGTCCCCGCTCTCCTGAACAGCGCCGTCGCCCGCCGCGCCCTGCAGGACGGCCGTCCGCTCGTCTTCATCAACGCCTGCCGGGCGGCCGGAGCCGTCCCGCAGTACACCCGGATGCTCGGCTGGGCGCAGCAGTTCATGGGCGCGGGCGCCGGCGCCTTCGTGGGCACGCTGTGGGCGGTGCGCAGCGACAGCGCCCAGCGGTTCGCGGAAGCCTTCTACGCCTCCCTCTCGGCGGGTGAGCCGCTGGGCACGGCGGTGCACCGGGCCCGCTCCCACGCCGGGCACGACGAGACCGACCCCACCTGGCTGGCGTACACGGTCTACGGCGATCCCGCCGCGATCGTCTGCACCCCCGTCCCCGCCCCCGCCGCTGCCCCTGCCCCTGCCGTCTTCAGTCCCGCCCGAGTCGTCCCCTCCCCCGTCCGATGCGAGGAAACGTGAACGTGACCGACGACGGCGTGCCCGTCGAGGATCTGGTGGCCGCCGTCAAGCGGGCGGTCACGGAGTCGAACATGTCGGCCATCGCGGCCGGGCGGGATCTGCGTGTCACCTCGGTGCGGCTCACCCTGCACGCCCTCGCCACTGCGACGGCCGGCGGTTCCCTGAACTTCCGGCTCCCGTTCATCGGCATGAAACTCAGGATCGGGCGCATGGTGTCCCGCCGGGACACCCATGTCATCGAGATGACCCTCGTACCTCCTGACCTGGCGCAACAGCACGAGCTGCGGTACGGCACGGTGGACGCCGTCCTGGTCGACGCGATCGCGATGATCCGCCGCGTGACGGCGTCGGCGCGGACCGGGGACGATCCCTTCCACCTCCAGGAAGGCTCGGTGCGGCTGGAGTTCGCGATCACGGCGGACGGGTCCGTGTCCCTCGGCCTGGACGGCGCCCTGCACGAGGAGGTGACACACACCCTGCTCGTCACGGTCGCTCCCCCGGCGGACTGAACCCCGGCTGCCCTCGGGCTCATTGACAGCCGGGCGACGGCCGCGCGAGAGTCTCGGCGGTAAAGATCCAGGGAGTTGCTGGCGCTGTGGGGGGGGCGTTCGTCGCGCTCGTCGACGACGGCTTCGACCGGCCAGGACGGCCGGCCTCCTCGGCCGAGGCGCGGGCCGCGCTGAACCCGCTGCTCGCCGTCCTCAAGGGCACCAGCACGGACACGGACGCCCCTCGGCGGCCGGCGCGCTGCGCGACCTGTGGCGGCGCACCTGTGCGGTGCGCGTACGTCACTGCCGCTCATGCCGCCTTCGCCGAGGCGACGTGACGGGCCAGCCCGCTGGAACTGCCGTCTCTTAGGGCTTAGCTGTGCGGCTCTTCGCCAGGTTGGCTCTCTGCCCGGCAAACAGCCGCACCACCACCCGGTGCAACCGTGCCGCCTTCGTCGTGGAAGCCATCGACCATGCTGCCGGCCTCGCCCCTCGCGCGTCTCGCTCCGCACTGCCTGGTGCGGTCCTGACCCCGCTGCCGGCTGCTGGCCTCTGTCCGGCCGGCACGTCGCGCAGGAGGACCGTGCGCAGCGGCCCCGCAGACAGGAGGAGCAGGGTTCCACTGCTGGGCCTGCGGGGCCGGTGCATCACCCACGTACCCTGCGGTGCGCCCGATACGCCCGATCCCTCCCAACCGCCCGGACGGAAAGTCTTGTTGCGCGAGTGGGGCCCGGCCGTATTCGGCCGGGCCCCACTCACCTCGCGCGCGTGGCGCGCTCCTCGCGTCCATCGGCTACCAGCGGTACCAGCGGCCCTTGCGGCCGCCGCTGTCCGCCGTACGGACGACGAAGCCCAGCAGCCACACGACGAGCACGATCACCGCGATCCACCAGAGCGCCTTCAGCGCGAAACCCGCACCGAAGAGGATCAGAGCCAGCAGAAGAACCAGAAGCAGGGGAACCATCGTTATCAACCTCCTGGCCACCAGGTGCCCTTACCTCAGACCGACAAGCTCACAAAGTGGGAGTTATTTCCGCGCGGTACGGGGCATATGCGCGGGCGCCGCGCGCCATGCCTGGTTCCCCGGCCCCGTTCCTCACGCAGCGCAGGTCCGCCTCTTCAACCGCGGTGGCCGGGCCGGTGTCAGGGTGTGTCGCCGGAGTAGTGGAAGCGGCAGGCGATCCCCGGGCCCGGTGTGCGCGGCCCGCCGGCGCTGGGGTCGTACAAGGCGCGGCCGCCGGGCCACCGCGACAGCTCAGTCGACAGGGCGACACCACCGCTGACCTCCTCCGCCGTCCAGCCGGTGATGTCGAGCAGCAGACCGTCCAGGGGCCCGCCGACGAGCGTCGCGTAGGTCCGTGCGGGGAGTGGGCCGGGGTTGGGGTCGTCGTGGTCGCAGCCGTAGACCCGGCCACGCAGCAACTGCTCATCGCCGTTCATACCGAACAGCGTTCCAGCCACCACCGACAACGAGTTCTTCGCCCGCTGTCCGGGCCCATGGAGACCACACGCGGTGCGCAGCAGGGCTGCTCTGTCGGTGGGGGCGCGTAGCGTGAGCCGGCACACCGAACTCGCAGCAGCGTCTTGGAGAGCAGTCCGCTTCCGTCGCCGTGCCGGCCGCGCCGCACCGTCGGCCGCAGCGGTCGTCGGTCCGACACGGCCAGGCATCGTGTGCCGACTACGGCTGCACCCGCGCCGAGTGCCGCCGGGCAGCACTGCGTGCCCGCCGCCAGCGCGACCAGGACCGCCTGCGCGGTCTGTCCGCGCGCGTTTCGCCCTATCCGGCCGCACGGTGGGCGGTCCGGCTGCGCGAGCAGGGCATGTCCGCGCAGGACATCGCCGACCGGGCCGGCCTGTCTGTGACCCTGGTCCGCCGCGTGCTGCGGCCCCCGGCACAAGGCACCACGGCCCGGGACATCGCCCACACCTCCGCCGAAGCCATACTCGGCATCCCGCTCCCCGGCCGCCGCACCCCCGGCGCCCCTGGCCTGACCGGCTCCGCGGAAGCATCCCGGCTGCTGGCCGACCTGGCACGTGCCGGATGGCCCGCCACCACACTCGCCCAGCGCCTGGACGTCAACCCCCGCACCGTCGCCGAAGTCCGCGACAAACGCCCCCGTCTCCACCTCGACCTGGCGTTGCGGATCCGCCGCGTGCACCGCCAGCTGATCGGCCTCGATCCCGTCGACAGCGCCCGCACCCGTGCCGCAGCTGCCCGACGCACCGCGGCGACGGCCGTCCAATCCAGATGGTTTCAACGCGATTTCAGGCCTCCGTACTTGTGTGCCGTGCAAGGTCCTGACCCGCACCATGCTCAGCCGCCAGGCAGTGCACCTGCGCGGGCCCGAGTTCCAGAGGCCGTCCTGGTACGACGACCCCGACGGGCCACAGCGGCGGGAGGAGGAATACCGCGGTGAGTCCGTCCGGCTCTGGGCGCTCTGCACCGCCGGCGACCACAAGCCTTGGAAGCTGAGTTTCGGAGCAGGACGGCAGGTGGGCGGTCGGCGGCGCATGACCCCGAGCGAGGATCGGGGCCCGTAGCAACGCGGGCCCTGGCCTGATGGCAGTTGTTGGTGTCGGTCAGCCGCCCGTCACCGCGGTCGAGGTACCGCCCCCGCGGTAGGGCAGGAACTTCCGGCATACGAGGCAGACGGCCCCCGCCCGGGTATGTACAGCGTGGATCGATGGGATGCGGGGAGCGAGCCGGGGGACGCAATGGGCAACGGGGATTACATCGACATCGCCGGGGATTACATCGCCTTCGACAACAACACGTTCAACGGTTCCGTGACAGTAGGGCAACCACAGGGAGCCGCGCCGCCGACCGTTTCCTCCACCCTGCCGACGAGGCCCGCGGTCTTCACTGGGCGTGAGGAACAGGCGACCGAGTTGCTAGGTGCTCTTGATCCTGCTGCTACTCAGGGGCCGCTTTCCATCGCTATCTCCGCCGTCGCGGGTCTGGGCGGGGTCGGCAAGACAGCGCTCGCGTTGCACGTGGCCCACGAAGCACGCCGACGTGGTTGGTTTCCCGGCGGCGCGCTCTTTGTAGACCTGCGCGGATACGATGACCCGCCGATGGTGGCTGACCAGGTCGTGCTGTCGCTGTTGCGCTCGCTGGGCGTGCCGGATCGGGATGTGCCATCGGCTCCGCAGGAGCAGTATGCGCTGTATCGAGCCGAGCTCAGCCGCCGGGACGCGATGGTGATCGTGCTGGACAACGCCTCTCGTTCGGAGCAGATCGCGCCGTTGCTGCCGGGCGAGGAGGGCCAACACCGGGTTCTGGTTACCTCGCGGGACAGCCTGGACTCGCTCCCGGTAAGGCAGTACACCGTTCCAGCACTGTCGATCGATTCGGCGTGTCTGCTCATCGAGCGGTCGTTGCACATGACGGACGCCACCGACCAGCGCGTAGCTCAAGAGCCGGAAGCCGCACGCGCACTCGCTGAGTTGTGCGGGTGCCTGCCCCTGGCCCTGCTGATCGTCGCGGCGCTCCTGCGCCGTCGTCGGCCACGCCGGATCAACACCCTCGTCGACGAACTGCGGGTCGCCACCGACCGCGTGTGTGCCCTGCAGGCTCGTGGCGTTGACCAGTACGGCAAAAAGCTGGCTCTGAGGCCGGTTCTCGACGTGATGTACGCGCGTCTGGAGCCCGAACCTGGGCGCGTTTTCCGGCTGGTGGGCGAGGCGCCGGGAGAGGGCTTCCGGCTCGCGGTGGCGTCACAACTCACGGAACTGCCGGCCGAGCGGCTTGAACCGGTTCTGGAGGACCTGACCGCCTCCTCCCTGCTCAGCATGTCCGCAGACGGTGAGCACTGGCAGATGCACGACCTGGTGCAGTTGTACGCCCGCGCACGCAGCAAGGAGCAGCGGGACCTACGCCGGGAAGCGGGCAGGGCACGCAAGCGGCTCCTCGCGTACTACCTCAAGCGCACGCTGTCAGCTGAGGCGTACCTCCACGGCCGGCCCGACAACGCCCCCCACCGGTTCGAGGGCGGTCGCGCTGGTGCGCTGAGTTGGCTCGATGCCGAGCAGTCGGGTCTGCTGGGTGCAACCTTGTGGATGAGCAGCGAGGACGATGAGGAGGCCGAGGGCGCGCTACGGATGGCGTTCACGCTGGACAGCTACCTCTCCATGCGACGACACTTCGTCGTCTGGGCAGCGGTGGCGGAGGCGGCGCGCGAGACCGCCCGCAGGCTTGGGATGCTCAGGGAAGAAGCCATGGCCTCCGACACCCATGGCCAAGCGCTGCGCGGCCTTCTGAGGTCCGAGGAAGCCCTCGACGCCTTCCGCCGGGCACAGGTCCTGCATGAACAGTTATGCAATCCGGAGGATGAGGCCTCGGCGTGGACCGCCATCGCTCTCACTCTGAGTGTCCTGGGACGGCACGACGAAGCGGCCAGCGCCTACGCTCAAGCTCTACGGATCGCCCCTGAGCTACAAGCAAACGTGGCCATCGCCCTCGCCCAACTCGGCCGGCCGGAGGAAGCCCGCGACGCTTTCGAGCGGCAACTCGCCATCACGGTGCAGACCGGTGACCGGCAGGGCGAAGCACTGATCCTTAACGCTCTCGGCGACCTCCTACAAACGATGAACCATCTGGACGAGGCAGTCACGGTCCTGACCCGCGCCCTGGGGCTCGCGGCCGAGTTGGGTGCATGGAGCATCAGGGTTCACGGCTTGTGCTGCTTGGGTGCAACACTGCAGGCGCAGAACCGGTACGAGGGAGCCGTCACCGCCTTCACCCGAGCCAGGAAGTGGTACGTCTGTCTGGAGGATCCTCACGCGGAGGCCGGGGCGTGGACCGGTCTGATGACGGCGCAGCTGGCCCTCGGCCAAGGCTATGAGGCACTGAAAGCCGCACACCAGGCGGTCGCACTCTACGAGTCGTGCGCAGACGCGTATCAGACCGGGCGTGCGCTGCATAACTTGGCCGTGGTCTTCGAAGCCGTGCAGGAGCCGGAAGAAGCCAGGACCGCCTGGGATCTCTCCGCCGTTTGCTTCGAGGCCGCCGGCGCGGAAGAAGAAGCCTCTAGCAGCCGACAGCGGGCCGCCGAAGCATAGCCGTCTCGCCGCCTTCAACCGACTGCACCGACACAAGCCGAGGATTGTTCTTTTCACCTGAGTGAGGGGAGGCGCGGGTCAGACGTCATTTCGTTTGGTGTGATCTTGCGGCAGTCTGGGGTGGTGACTGCTTCGCTTGTCGAGCGGACGGTGCCGCAGGACCTGTGGGAACTGTTTCAGCGGGTGGTTCCTCCCGCTCCGGCTCAGCCGGTTCACGCCTGGAACTCGGTGAGGTCGATGGCGTGAACGCTCAGTGGGTAGCCGTACACCGGGTGTGCCGTCTCCCGCTCGGGCGCCATGCCGAGCTTGCGGATGAGGTTCTCGGAGGCGTTGTCCCCCATCCGGTTGATGCTGATGACACGGTCCAGGCCGCGGTCCTGGAGCGCGAACTCCAGCGTGGCGTGCGCGGCTTCGGACGCGTATCCCTGGCCCCAGAACTGTGAGCCGAGCCGCCAGCTGATCGCCACCGCGGGCATCACCTCCGGCAGGAACTCGGGCACGGACAGTCCCGTGAAGCCGATCAGCTCGCCCGAGGCCAGCAACTCGACGGCGAAGAGCCCGAAGCCCTCCTCGTCCCACTCCTCCTCCCACCGCTCGATGTCCTCGGCCGTGTGCTCCAGGTCGCGCACCGAGCCGTCGTCGATCCAGCGCATGACCCGTGGGTCCGCGTTGATGTCCGCCATCGGCACGAGGTCGTCGTCGTGCCAGGTACGCAGGAGGAGGCGGGGGGTACGGATCTCGGTCATGCGCCCATCCTGCCGAAGACACGCCCCTCACCGGTAATCCGGCGCCCGCCCGCGCTGCCGCTCCGCAACCACAAGGCGTCAGGCGTGCCGGCCTCCCCCGCTGCCGGCCACACGGAGGACGGCGAGTTCGCAGGGTCAGCCGGAGGGCTTGCCAATCCCGCCCGAGGTCCGGTGCGCCTCGTCGACCACGATCAGGTCCCAGCCCGGCAAGCCGGCAGCGTGGGCGCGCTCGCGCGTGCCCAGCCCGAGCGACGCGTACGTGGCGAACACGGTGACGTGGTTAAGGGGCGCACCCAGGCGACCAGCTCGCCCACGTGCGTGGTGCTCGGGAAGGTGGCCTGGTCACCGCGGAGCGAAGACACCCCGACCATCGGCCCCGCCCTGCCACCCTGCCGCCAGGGGTCTTGCCAGAGCCGGTCGCCATGACCACCTGGGTCCGCAGACCCCGCTCAGGCACCGTCGATCGAATAGTGAGTTCGAGCGCACGCAGTACCGCGTCCACGGCTTCTCGCTGGTGGGGGCGGAGGGCGTGCGCTGCCATCGTGAGCTGCCTCTTCCTCTGGGCGGTCGGAGTGTCTCACGTGGCGGGGAGCAAGAGGCATGGGACGAGCGCGCTCTGCACAGTTGCCGATCTCCGACACAGGCTGCACTCAAGCAAGCGATCACAGAGTTGAAGAGGCGGGATGCAACACCGGCCCCGGTCGCTTCGCGCGGTGGGCGTTGCGCACGGGCGGCTACCTGGCGTGTGCCCGAGACGGGCTCCGCGGACGGCCTCGGACCGCGCGTCGGCTCCGAGGAGCACGGCGGCCTGGAGGTGGGTGTCGGTGACGTCGACGCACACCACCTGGTACGGCGTACAGATCCCCCGATCGATCGCCTCGGACAGCGTCAGCGTGTAGCACCGTGCCCCGAACGGCCCGGCCGGATCGTCACCCGTCGACGCCACAAGCTCACCCGGCACCCCTGGTCGCTCCTGCTCGGTGTCTTCCTCCAGCCGCCACAGCCGCGGCGTCGCCGTCATGTACAACCGGCGCAGGGTCGGGATGCGCGTGTTGTCGTGGACGACCGCCCAGGAAGGCTTCCGCAGGACTCTGGTCTTCCACCATGTGGTCAAGGAAGAGGCGTTCGCGGCCGGTCTCCCCGGCGTCGTCGCGCTCTTCTCGGGCGGGACGGACATTCCCCAGGTGCGTGACTCCTTAAAGGTCGCGCCCCACGACGGTCAGGCATCCCCGTACGCCTGACCGCCCAGCTGGAAGCCGGCCGTCCCGGCCGTGACGTCGGCGAGCCAGGCGCGGAAGTCGTCCGGGAGGCCGGTCCCGATGGTGCCCTGCTCGGCGTCGCGGGCCTCGCGGCCGGTGGCACGCAGGTCGTTCTGGACCGTGCCCGCGAGCTGGTGGTCGACGGTCACCGTGGCCAGCCAAAAGCGGCGGCGGGTGATCGTGCCGAGGGTGTCGATGGCCTCGCCGCCGGATCCGCCGTACGCCCGGATCAGGCCGCCGCGCCGGGGCTTGACGCCACCGAAGTAACGGGTGACGACGCCGACGACGTACCGCATGCCGCAGCGCAGCAGCATCTGGAGTGTGCTTCTTACGGACCGCCGCGATGAAGTCCTGGGCCTCCTGCTCGGTGGCCGCGGGGCGAGCGCGCACGGGAAGCGGGAGCGATTGGCCTCGGTCTCGCGCACGCCCCCGCGGGCGGGCGGGCGGGCGACTGTGCGGTACTCGTCCTGCATCCGGCGATGCCTATGCGCTCCGCGAAAGGGGCGGTGGACCTAGTGGCTGTGACCTGCACATTCGATACACGTCCTGAAGATCGCGCATCGACGTGCCCCTGCTGTGCGGGCTCCCCACGACCCGGCGCTGCACCGGCTGGCGTCAAGCACGGCGCGGGTCGGACCCGGCGCAGCGGACACAGGTGGTCGCCGCCGGACGGACCTCCAGGCGTTCGGGCGGAATCGCCGCGCCGCAGCCCTCGCACTGCCCGTACTGTCCCCGTTCGAGCCGTTCCAGTGCCCGGTCCAGTTCTTCCAGGTGCTCGCGCGTCTGCGCCATCAGGGCGGCGACGTGGGCCCGCTCGAAGGCGGTGGTGCCCCCTTCGGGGTCATGCTCGTCGTCCACCGCGACCAGGGCGTTCGCCGCGACGATCCCGTCGAAGTCGCGGCTCAGCGCGGCCGCCCGAGCCAGGGTGTCGGCGCGGTCGGCCGCGAGGCGCGCGCGGGCGGTCGAGAAGGCGGACGGGCCGGGCCCGTCCTGGCCGTACCGGGGTGCATCGCCCATGCTTCGACAACGCTGATTCACGGTTCCCGATTCCCCCTGGCCATCCGTGCCCCGCCGCCGCAGCGTTTGGAAGGAGTCGAGGTCGCCTATCGTCACATGCCGGCGACCGCTCTCCGCCGCTTCGGCGGAGGCTGATGCGATCTCCCTGCCAGGACCTGCCACGGCTCCCGTGGCGGGCGACGTCATTGCGGTGCCTGCACGCTTCCCCCCGACTCCGCCCCTCTCCCCCGCACTCCTCCTGTGCGCCGATCGGCCGCACTCCGTGGAGCGGGGCGTGCAAGCGCGCCGCTTCGCGAACGACGTGGACGCCGGGGGCGACGTCCACGGGCCGCCGCCCGCGGTCAGGGGCGCTGACCGCGGGCGGCTCGGATGGGGTGTGGGGCCGACGACGTCAGTCGCAGTCCCAGTTGGAGCCACGGTGGTGGTTGCCGTAGCGGTACTGGCCCCAGTCGTCCCAGCGGTCCCAGCGGTCGTAGCGGCAGTGGTTGCGGTGATGCCCGCGGTCGAACCGGCCGTAGCGGTCGTAGCGGTCGTCGTCGCAGCCCCGCCGCCAGTCATCGAACTGGCGGTAGCCGTAGGCGTGGTGGTTGCCCGGGTGGAACGAGGGCGCCACTGCCGTCGCGTGGACCGCCGCCGGGGCCGCGGATGCCTCCATCGAGAGAGGCGCCATGACAGCGCCGGCCGCAAGAAGCGTGCCCGCTACTGCCTTAGCAATGGTCTTCACCTGATCTCCTTTCAAACACCAGGGCCGGTTTAGCCCTGCCGCTGATCCAGACGCTACACAAAGGCCTCGCGACGCGTTGCGGACTGAGTGGCCATCAATTTTATCGGGCATGCGGGCATGATATCGAAAACGGCAGCTCAGCGGCGCCGCCGTGCCCTTTTCGGAAATCCGCGCCCTGCTCGGCAAAGGCGTCCGACCAGGTGAACTCCCCCACTGTGCAGGCTGGTTCGTAAGGGTGCGACATGTTGAGCCCGCCAGTGTTAATACGCCGTCAGAATTGGCCTGGGTTTTTCGGAGTCGTGTGATGAGAAAATGTCGGGCGGCCTGTGATGAAGCCGGCGAGACGGTTTCTGGTATTGCCCTGACTTTCGTGGAGTGCGTTTCTCGTCGAAAGATGCGTGCCGGCTGCCCGAGGAGTGGAAGGACACGCAGGGCTTGGCGTGTCGCCGTCCGACCGCCGCACGGCGGCCGCGCAGGGGCGAGGGCGCCAGGGGCGCTTCCCGGGCGGTGCGGCGCGCCGTCCGACACAGCGGGGACGACCGTCCGGGGATGCCGGTCGGCGCTTCGGGAGGGGCACTTCGGCGGTGGCGTCCTCGGCGCTTTCGAGAGGCGGCAAAGCCGGGGCCCACCGCTGCCCTCCCGCCGCTGCCCTCCCGCCGCCGCCCTCCCGCCGCTGCCCTCCCGGCGCTGCCCGCGGCTGGCTGCGGCTGGCTGCGGCTGCTGGTTCCGGGACGGGAGTGTTCTCGAGCCTCGGCATGGGGGCGGCCGGCCCGGCCGGTGCCGCCCTCGCGCCTGCGCAGCGCCGTCGCCCAGGTGGGAGCGGCGGCCGCAACGCGCAGTGGGGGGCGGGTGGTTGAGGTTCAGGAGTGAGGATTGGAACAGGCGCACGCTTTTGAACGGATGTCGGATATAAGCGGTTTGCGTTGACCGTTCCCCTTCGGCTACCGTCCACGCTCTCCGGACGAATTGTCCGGAGACTCCGGACGGCGGGGTTAGCGCATGGCCCGGCCGCCCGGGGTGACAGTTCCCGTACGGGATCCGTGCGACGCCGTCGCGCCCGGTCTGCGGCTCCTGCAGTGGCCGCCGGTCTGGTGGCCGGCGGCGCCGACCGGGGGTGGAGCGCAGCCGGCGGCGGGCAGTTGGTGTGTTCGCCGCCTGGCGGAAGCTCCTGATTTCGCGTACATCCCTTCCTTCATTGAAAGGCATCCCCATGAACAACGACTGGCTTGAGGCCGAGACCGCCGAACTGCTGCCCGGCCGCGAGGCGCTGGGCAAGTTCTCGTTCAGCTTCACCAAGATGACGACCGTCTCGAAGAAGATCGCGCACGTGGACGCCCACAACGAGTCGATGGCGGCGAACCAGTACTCGCCGTTCGCGGTCGCCCAGTCCCAGGCCTCCCAGGCCATCAGCGTCCGGCAGTAGCACGGCCCCTGACGCAGCCGCAGGGGCAGGCCCCTCGGGGCGTGCCCCTGCGGCTGCGGCGCCGCGGGGATTGAAGGCACACGGCCTGCCGGGTGGTGGACACGGTCGGCAGCCGGTGCCGGCGCCGGACGGACACTGCCTGCCGCCGGTACCAGGATCCCTGCGGCGCCCGCCCGTTGAGCGAAGGACGGCACCGTTGGGGTGCGTCGGTCCTCGGACGCCGGGCGGCCGGCGGGCCCGGCGGCGTCAACCAGCAGGCGCCAGGCAGACGCCAGGCAGTGAACCGTTTCCCCGGGGCAAGGTCCTTATCGCCCGTCCTTCGAAGGCGGCATGAAGAGGTGGGATCCAGATCCAGTGAGCAGTCCTCACCCCGCAGCACTGCGGGCGCGCGCAGAGCAACTGGCCTTGGAGGGGCGCCCGGCGAGGGAAGTGGCGCGGCAACTGGGCATCTCTGCGCAGACCGTGTACCGCTGGCGGCGCTCCGGTTCGTCCGGGGCGGACCTGGCACGGGCCCGCACCCGCATCGGCGAGCTGGAGAGGGAAGTGCTGTTGTGCCGCGAAGTCATCGCCACATTGCGGCAGATGATGCCCCCAAAAGACGGTACGAGGTGATCCACGGCCTGGCGTCGCACGGTTTCACGGCACGCCACCTCGCCGCACTCATGGGCGTCTCGGAGTCCGGGTACTACGCCTGGCGTGCCCGCACCCCCTTCCCGCGCGCACTGCGCCGGGCGTGGCTGACCCGTCTGATCCTGGACATCCATCAGGAGTCCGGCTCCGTCTACGGATACCGCAGGGTGAGGCAGGAACTCGGCCGCCGCTACGGCATCGACGTCGGCCATACCACCGTGGAGGCCGTCATGAAGGGGGCCGGGATCCGCGGCCAGGCAGGACGGCCTGACGTACAGGCCCCGCCGGAAGGCGCCCGCGCGCCCGGCCGGCGCTGGGTTGTCGACGTGCTGGCCGTCACCACGCTTCAGGGTCCCCTGTACGCGGCGGTCGTCCTCGACACCGCATCGCGCTGCCTGATCGGCTGGAGCACCGCCGTGGCAGCACACCGCGCCCTCGTTCACCACGCCCTCATGGCCGCCATCGCCCGTGCCGACCACGCCGAAGCCGCCGCCCCGGCCGGGTACGAGAGTTGGCTGGGCTGCTCCTTCACCGAGCGGGCCGGCTCCCTGAATTGCGCGCCCGTCCGCGCAAGCATCGCGGACTGGTACGACCACGCGGTCGTCGGCGTCTTCTGGGACACCGTCCACCGCGACCTGCACGGCCCGTCCCCCTGGCCGGACCGGCAGTCGGCCGAGGGCCGGCTCAGCGAGACCTTCGACCGTTTCGCCCGGCAGGCCGCGGCCGCCCCATCAGCGCAACCTTCCACCCCGTAAGGCGGAACACATTGGAAACGACAGCATCTGGGATCGCCGGCGGCGGTCTCAGGCCCGACATCCACCCCGGGCAGGACACGTCCACCGCCCATGCCCACCGGCTGCGCCTGTACGGCGCGTTGGACCGGGTGTGTGTTCCCCTCGCCGCCGCTGACGTCCAGGCCGTGTTCAAACTGGCCGAACTCGACTGCGTCACCGTGCACGCCGTCATCGACTGGATCACCACGGCACGAACACTTGCACCGCTCCCGCTCCCGCGTCCGCATCCGCTGCCGCACCCGAGGTGACGGCACCCGGCGCAAGGCCGGGAGGCATGCACCCCTTTTTCTACGGGGTGCCGTTCGCGTGCAGCAGGGACTCGACGAGGACGGCCACATGCCGGCGGTCCGCCGGGCTCAGCTTGTGCACGCTCGCGATGAGGATCGCCACCTCCGGATCCGCGGCCTCGGGCGCGTCCTCGAGGTACAGGTGGACGCCCGCGGCCTCGGCGGCGGCCCGCTGCACCGCCGCCACCGGGATGCCCAGTCCCCTGGCCAAGCCCTCCACCGTGGTCTGCTGGGGCATCTGCGCCAGCCGTTCCGACGTCGCCAGATGATGGACCGTCGAACGGGAGATGCCACCACGGCGCGCTACATCGCTGTAGGACCAGCCGTGCTGGTCCAGCTTGTGCTTGATCATTTCCTGCAGTGTGTTGGGCACGCCGGTTCTTCCTGTGAAAGAGGGAGGGACCGCCTGTCGATGAGTCTAACGGCCCTACCGCCGGGGCGTTCCGCACCTTCTTCTCCCCCACCGCCCTGCGCTACCCTGCCCGCCGACTTCACGTCATCGGGTCTCCTTCGTGGATACCCCGGCTTCAGGCCGGGGAGGAAACGAAGCTCCCGCGTAGCGGGGCAGGGAGAGGCGAACCGCCGCCAGGGCGATTCGCCGTCTATGGCACCGGCCGACACCCGCCGCTCACACGGGAACTGATAGAATGTGAGGCGTGACGCAGCAGGTCAAGCGGGCGTTCAAGTACCGCTTTTACCCCACGAACGAGCAGGCAGCAGAGCTGTCCCGCACGTTCGGCTGCGTCCGCCTC
>NZ_JBHVUH010000043.1:0-16440 GCF_042884245.1 Streptomyces sp. NPDC058145
CACGCAGAAGCGCCACCACAGCCTCAGCAGCAGCACGTCGGCAGGCAGAACAAAGCACCCCAGAGCACCACACTCAAGAGAAAAACGACCTCTTAGTCGACGACGTCTCCTGGGGGGCCACCGCGGACACCTACCGGTGGGGGTAACAGACGCCGACCCCTAAGGGCCGGCATCCCACGAGTGGGCCTGCCCTGCGGCTGCTGCCCACGCCAGGTCTGCACCGACGGCGAACACTGCGGCCATACCCGCTGGTGCGGCGGCCCCCCCGGCGAGTCGTTCGGGGCGGGGCGCGCCCCACGCCCGGCCCGTCACCGGATACCGCAGGCCGGCTTCGGGCATCACACGCTGACGCCGCCGGCACGAACGTTAGGATGTCGGTGCGGGGTTGTGCTGGCCCGCCGCCAGTGGAGCCCCGCACCTCCAAGGCGGCATAGCGCGCTGAGGCCACTGCTGCTGACCTCACGAGAGCTTGACCTCTGCTCTGAGCCGCCCGTGGCCCCTTCACCACGCTGTCTTGTCGCCGGAGTGCGGTACGGCGCGGCCCGCTGGCAACGCCGTTGACAGACAGCGCCCAAGGGCAATCGTCTATCGCTAGCGCACTGCCAGCACGACCAGGGTCACCACCACGACCGCCGCGAACGCAACCAGAAGCGCCGGTGGCAGCCATGGCTGGGGCAGGCGCGCGGCCCGGGCCTGGCGGGCCCTCTTCGCGCACTCGCCAACCCCAGTCAGACCGCCGAGAAGGCTCAGCACATAGATCCAGCGATGCCAGCCCGTGCTGTCATGGACCAGGGCGAACGCGCCGCCGCCGGTCATCACCGTCGCCCACAGGTACGCCGTCAGCGGCACCACTTCGGGCTTGTCCTTGTCCGTTAAGCCATCCGACACGGCACTGCTCCCCTCTCACTGTGCAGTCATGGACGCAGCCAGGCGCGCCCGGGTTGCCAGCACCTAGGCCGATGAACCGTTCCCGGACATACTCGAGCCGCGAACGCTGTCGTGATCCCGCACCGCGAACCAGGCCAGGAACTGACGCTCCGTCATGCCCCCGTGGGGTGCTGTGACGGCTCGGCCAGTAACCCCCAGGCAAAAAGCGGCAGCGCCTACTGACCTGGTGCTCTGCCTGTCCGGTGCTCCGCGGACATCGGATCCTGCGCAGGCGCAGCAGGCCGGGACCGGGGTTGGTGCTGTGGACGCGGGGGCGTGGTGCGGGATGCCTGCTCCTCGAGGAGCCAGTCGGCCATGGCGCGGACCTGCTCGGCGATTTCGGCATCCCCGGCCGCAGACGTCTCCGATGCGGCAGGAGCGCGCAGGATGCCGGCCTCGTCGTAGCGGGCGGTGTATGCCGCGCTGGCACGCCACCGGACGCCTGGCGCGATGGCGGCTTCGACTGCGGGTGTGAACGCGGCGGTGTGCGTGTGATGCGGCTGCTGCGCGTCACGCCAGGAAACCTCCGCCACCTCGACCGGGATGTCCGCGGCGGCGGTGAAGTCCACCAGGGCGGGCGTCACGGTGTGGGAGGCGACAGCGGCCCGGTCCAGCTGGTTCAGCGTGAACGTCACATGCGTGGCGCCCCGGGCGGGGATGCTGCCCTCGAAGATTTCTTGGTGGTAGGCGTCCTCGAACGCCTGCTGCCGGGTGCCGTACCAGCGGGTGCGTGGAAGATTGCCGTGGCCGAGATACTCCAGCAGCGCCTCAGCCCGCGAGGCGGCGGCCTGGCGTTCGTCGTGGACGTGCGCGTGCAAAGAGGGCGGCAGAAACAGCCGCGTGGCCCCATGCAGGGGCTGGGCTGCCGGATCCAGCATCGCGGCCTGCACCGGACGGTACAGCGACACATAGTCGTCGGCCTCCTGCTCGCCGCGTTCCCCGTACCGGTAGACGGCATCACGGTGACCGTCGAGCCCGTAGCGGTCGTTGCGGTGCGCGAGCTGCGCCCTGTCGGAGGCCACCTCAACCGGGTCGAAGTAGGCGGCCCACTCGCCGGGCGGCCGGTTGTGCACGTTACGCCGGGGATCGCGTTCCCGATATCCGTCCCACCAGTGGGCACCGTCGCGGCTGCGGGTGCCGTGATTGATCCACGCGGTCGGGTAGGCCGCGTACAGGGCGTCCATGAGCACGCTCGCCAGGCCCCGCCGCTGGAAGCCGGGGTACACCTCGAGTATCCACACCCGCAGGGCCTGCCCGTCGGGGTGGACGTGGAAGTCCAGGTTCCCCGCGGCCCTCCGGCCGACCACAGCGACCAGACGGCGTCCCTGCCACGGCTCGCCGACGTCCATCCGGTAGTCGGTCAGCCACAGCGACAGTCCTTCATCGGGCAGGCCGCCCTCGTCAGCGGACACCGCTAGCGGCCATCCGGCATGGATGTGACGGCGACGAGCCGGCTGCGGGCCTCATGCACGCCCTCCAGCCCGGCCAGCGCGGCAGCGGAAGAGTCCTCCAGCCGTTTCGCGTCCGGCTGCCCGGCCGACCCAGCCCAGCGGCCCACATCGATGCCGAGCACGCTCTGCAAGACAGCCTCGGACCTCCCCGACACTGTGGCCGGCCGGAGCTCGCCGTAGGTGACCACCTGGGCCGTGCACGCCACATCCCCCCGCACATCAGGCGCGGCCCGGTGATCAAAAATGATCTCCCCCACAGCTCCCAGAGCAGCCATGAGCAGGGCGACGGCCTCCGGCGGCCCGTTCAACTGGACTTTGGTGTAGGAGGGGTCCGGTGTCTCCTGCGGCTCACTCACGACTGCTCCCTGGGTGCGGATCACTACAAGAAGACAACTCCCGGACGCCCGCGACGAGTTCCCGAAGTCTCGTTCGGGAGCCGACCAGACGGGGCTGTGACGTGTGCTCGCGGCCCATGCCTGGTCGCTGGTCGTCCAGCTCACGTTCCG
Source organism: Streptomyces sp. NPDC058145 (assembly GCF_042884245.1). Classification (NCBI taxonomy): domain Bacteria; kingdom Bacillati; phylum Actinomycetota; class Actinomycetes; order Kitasatosporales; family Streptomycetaceae; genus Streptomyces; species Streptomyces sp. NPDC058145. Next base: position 2,885 of record NZ_JBHVUH010000043.1, read on the forward strand.
GTACGTCGGGTGCCCGGCTGCTGACGGTTGTTCCGCCCGTGCCCGGCCGATTGTCGGAGTTACGGTCGCTTCCGTCGCTTGCACTTCGAACGTCCGAGGGACGGCCCGCCCCGCCGACCATTCACTCGTACTGCGGCTACAGGCTGATCGGGTCGAGTAGTTGGGGGCCGTTGTTGCGGACGTTGTTGACGGCCGTGGAGACCGGGCGGGCCTCAAGGTGGCCGTCGGCGGGCTGGCCGAGGAGAGCGCGCAGGTGGTTGGGGTCTTGGTGGGTGGGGTCGAGCCAGGCCTCGTAGTGGTCCTCGGTGAGCGCCAGCGACATGCGCGGGTGCACGTGGCCGGCCGCGTCGGTGGCCTCGGTGGTGATGATGGTGCAGGTCATCAGCCAGGCGGCCGGGTCGTCATCCTGGGTGATGACCGGGTCGCGCCAGTACTCGTACAGCCCGGCGAGCGCCATCACCTGGTCGTCTTCGGGGTGGATGGAGTACGGCTGCTTGCGGGCCTTGCCGGTGGCCGGGTCCTTGCCCGGCATCCACTCGTAGAAGCCGTCCGCGGGAAGCAGGCAGCGGCGTTTGACGAGCGCGCGGCGAAACGCCGGCTTCTCGTGCACGGTCTCCACCCGGGCGTTGATCATCCGCGCGCCGATCTCCGGCTCCTTCGCCCAGGACGGCACCAGACCCCAGCGCAGCGGCCGCAACTCCCCCGAGGGCGCACCGGCACCGCCGTCCTCGCGAGGGGTGCGCTCCAGAATGGCCCAGACGTCGTCGGTCGGAGCGACGTTCCAGTTCGGTGCGAGCGCCTCGGCGTTCGGCCACTCGTCGACGTGGAACAGCTGCGCCAAGTCCTGCGGGCGCCGGGTGGAGACGTATCGACCGCACATGCGCCCACTTTCTCACCGCCCGCCCGCGCACACGGGCCGACGCCCAGCTGTGTGATCAGGCGATGGCGAGCCTCACCCGGCAGGCAGCAGGACCAGCGACACTGCGGCCCAGCCGTCGCGCGGTGATGTGACTTACCGCCCATGCGGGTGACTGCGGCGCGACGCCCCGGGCGCGTCGCCTCGGCGGACCGCTACGAAGATCCCGAACCGTCCGGGATCTTCGAAGGGACCGCCGCTCCATGCGTCTTGCCCGTACCGCGGCCGCGGCCGCCGCTTTCGCCGCCATCCTCGTCCCCACCACCGCCCACGCGGCCGCCGCCGCCCACACACCGGCCGCGCGCAGTGCTGCGGCGGCCGCACGGCAGGTGCGCGCGCCGGGGGAGACGGTCACCCTCCCCGTGCGCGACGCCCTCGCGCAGCTGCCGGTGCGCGAGGAGGACCGGACCGGCTACGACCGCTCCAAGTTCAAGCACTGGATCGACGCCGACAAGGACGGCTGCAACACCCGTGCCGAGGTCCTCAAGGCCGAAGCGGTCATCGCCCCCGAGCAGGGCCCGCGCTGCGCCCTGTCCGGAGGGGAGTGGTTCTCGGCGTATGACGGCCGCTACATCAGCGGCCCGTCCGGTCTGGACATCGACCATTTGGTCCCGCTCGCCGAGGCGTGGGACTCCGGCGCCTCCGCCTGGACCGCCGCCGAGCGCGAGGCCTACGCCAACGACCTCGGCGACGACCGCGCGCTGATCGCGGTGTCGGCCACCTCGAACCGGTCCAAGGCCGACCAGGACCCCACCACCTGGCTGCCGCCCGCCACCGCCTACCGCTGCCAGTACGCCACCGACTGGGTGGCCGACAAGACCCGCTGGGGCCTGAGCATCGACACCGCCGAACACACCGCACTGTCCGAAGTGCTCGGCAACTGCGCCGATGCTCCGATCACCGTCGTCCTGGCACGCTGAGCGTTTCCGTGCCCAGGGACCGCCTGGGCTCGCCGGCGCCGAAAGCGGGGCTCGTGAGGTGAAGGGGGAGGCGCCAGCCGGGCACGACAGGGGAGACATGCCCAGCCGGCGCCGCTCAGGGAGTGCGTGGCGCGGGCCGGCTCAATTGGGGCACGCACGCCCCCAGCACCTCGTACAGGTGCTGCGGGTCGGCCAGGCGGCGGCCGCCGCTGCTCCGCCTGCGCCCGACGGATCCGGGCCTGGCCGGTCGGCATCGGCGCGAGCGGTCTCGGCTGGCTCACCGGGACGGCGCGCTTCTGCTCTGGCGGCTTCACGGGTGACTCCCTGGTGTCTGTGCTCGACCGGGCACGCAGACGTCGCTTCCATGCCAAGACCGCTCCCAGGAGTGAGGGAGACGGCCCTGCGGGCCGACGGGCGTGGCGCGTCAGGCTACGGAATGGCGAGCCGCGACCGGGGCCAGCCGGGCGGGAGCCGGGGAACCCTGGACCTGCAGCCCGCCCGGGCAGCGTTGCCGTGTCAGTAGTGCCACCGATTAGCGCCAGCCTCGTAGTCGCAGGTGTCTCGCGGCCTGCTGCGTCCGTGGTGGTCGCCCCCATGTCGATGTTCCGGCAGAACTCGCCTGCGTGATAGCAGTTACCGGCGCTGGATCGGATACTGCACAACTCCGTCGTGGGGGAGCTGTCCGATCCGGGCGAGTCGGCAGTCGTCGACGTGCTTCCGCCCGAGCTCGAGCCAGAACTGCCCTTCGAGGGCGAGTCGTCATGGGAGCGGGGGGCCGGCGACGAGTCGCACGCCTCATCCGTCTTCAGAACTGAAAACGTCACAGATCCGCTGGTCTTGGCACCAGCAGCTGGCCATTGCCAGCACACTGTCCAGCTGCCGAGGCGAACCGGACTACAAGTCCGGCGATGACGCAGCGGTTGCATCTGCCTGTGGTGGCCTGGCTAGGGCTTGCGGATCGCGCATCGCAACGCGGTGGAGCCGAGGAGGACTCGCGACAGCGCCCGACAGTGACACTGCCGGGCGCTGTCCCTCTACCGTCCGACCGTGAGTGCCCATCGAACGGGTGACGGAGCTGTTACGTACACCGTGCCGCGTTCGCGGGCAGTTTTCAGGTGCAGCTCGTTGTACGTACTGCTGACCTCACCTGCGACGCACTCCAGGGGAAAGCTCATGCCAACGGGCTTTACCAAGACGGTCAGGGTTCCGTGACCTTTGCAGTTCACGGAAATGGAGAGCGCCCCGGCCTTGATCCCGCCTGGAATGTCAATTTCCCTATTTCCGCGTGCATTCGCGACCCGAGCAACAGCCTTCCCGTCGATAGGGTTCGGAGCTTTGGTCACGGTCTCTCCGGGAATCTCCTCGGATCGCCTGGACGTCTCCTTGCTCGCCGATGCTGAAGCGGCGGAGCTGGGGCTCTTGTGCGCCGTCGAGTTGCCGTCGCCCTGACTGCTGGTGCAACCGGAGAGGACGACCGTCGCAGCTACCCCGGCTACTGCAAAAAACCTCAGCTTTCCCACAGGTACCATCCGACCTTGACGGGGGTGTAGCTGACAACTCTGTGCTTTGCCGAAGTCGTGCAGTTCTGGTGGAGCATGTAGCTCTCGCCCGTGACCTTCAGGCGGTAGACCCCGTACTTGGCGTTCGTAGTCCTGTGTGGCGGGGTGTCGACCGTCATATTGTTGCCGAGTTTGGCGGTGAGTTCGGCTGACACGGTCACGGCCCACTTTTCCCTGATCGTAGCGAGCATCACCTTGACGGAGACCTCCAGCTCACCACTGACGGCTACGCCTACCTTGCCGGTCACCTCAGAGGTGAAGCTCGACTTGGCGGTTCGGGAGGTGCCGTTGTAGTTCGAGTTTACAGGACCAACAGCCTTGTGGTGATCCTTTGGACCGCCCTTGGATATTGCCTTGTACACGGCATGGGCCGGAGTGCAGTCCACTGCGTTTGAGGAGTCCCCAGGCTGCGGCTTGCCCGTGTATGTGGGTTCCTCGACCGGCTCGTTGACAGGTTCATCCACGGCGTCGGCGGGAATCTCCGTGACGTCTTCCTCGGGTTCCTTAGGCGGTGCCGTGTTGATGACCGAGTCATCATCTTCAGCAGTCACGGACGGCGAGGGCGCCGGCGTCCCGTCAGCCGCGAACGCGGGACCGGTAAGCGCCGTGCACAGTACGAGCGTTGTCGAAGCGAGTAAGACATAACGCCGTAAGCCTGCATCCACAGGGGATCCTTCTGGTGGGGACTGCCTTCTTGGCAGTTCAGATAGATGGACCGTATGTCAGGGGCATGGCGGTAGCTAAGATTCCGCTGATCTTCTGAGGTGGAATTGAGGTACCCGTTACCAAGGTTCCCCATGAGGCCCTCCGTCAGGTGAGGCGTAACGACGCTTCCTGTCGCGGTGGTCAAGGCGCCGACGGCGAGCTGATCACGTCCCGCACGACACGCTGGCCCAGCCAACAGCAGGAACGCGCCGCGGCGAGCAGCATCTCGGCCGCTTCACCGCGTGCGCTGACATCAACTGCTGACATCAACAGCCATGGACACTGACGAACAGTCGACCACTCGCGGTTCGATGAAGCAAGGAATCGCGGCTGCGGAGGGGCAGGTTGACGGCGTCTGCCGCATATGGGAACGCGCCTACGGTTCAGATCGCTCATGTCGGTGTATGTCACCGACCTGACGTGGCGCTTGCGGGCGTCCACAACAGCCCTTGCAAGGCTCCACTGCTGGTAGTCGCTCAGCGGCTTCGCAGGAGTTGACTTCCGTGAAGGCGACGCAGACACGGAGGACGCGTCCGAGGAAGAGGCAGTTACGACAACCGTGGGCTGTGCGGATGGAGCCTTCACCTGGTCACCTTCAGCGACCTCCGCGCCGATCGCGAAGCAAACCACAACCCCTACCACCAGGCCTCCGTAGGCCAGGAGGCGCTTTTCACGCCCCTCGTGTCCTGGGCACCGTTGGTTTCGGTGGGCTTCCCGTCACGGACATGCGTGACAAGCCGCTCCCGCTCCCGCTCCATCTCCGGGCGACGTGGCGGGGGCAGCAGGATGTGTTCGGGGATCTTGACTCGGATGGACTGCGCGTTGCCTTCGCCTGGGTGGACTGCGCGTTGCGTGAAAACAGTTCGGAGAGGCGGGCATTTATCTCTGTACGGCGCGCTTCCCGCACCTCCCGCGTCGCCTGCTGAGGATCCGTAGGGAACGCGAACCGGCGCGACCACTCACTCTTGTGGCAACGCGCGCAGTTGGAAACACCCTCGTCGTTGACGTGCATCAGTCGGCCTATGCCGTGTCCACAATGTGGGCACGTGTGCCTGACTGCGACCATGCTTCCCCTCCTCTGACCTGCACATACTAATGCGCACATCAACGTCGTTCTGTTAGCCGTCCAGTGGTTCGCCGAGGCGGCGACAGCGAAGAACGAGTCCCTGGGTAGATCACCCGCGTTGATCGGGAACCCGAGGTCCCGGTGCAGGAGAATGAGATTCAAAAAACCAGCTTCAGGAGATGCCGACGAGCGGGCGCGGCGTCACTTCCTGTCCAGCCATGCGTCCGCAGCGGTGGCCACCTGGTTCTCTGGACTTCTGACCGGCCGGGTCCCGTGAACAAAGCTGGTTGTCGCGCTGGGCGGTCACGCTGGTGTGGTGCAGAAGTTGCGGGCACCGCGCAGCGTGGTGCGTAGCTTCCGCTGGGTGGCCCGGCTGTCGAGGCGAACGTCGAGGGCGCCGGGAAGTGTGCTGTGGGCCCGCAGGCCCGTGGGCAGCCGGGAGGCATCCAGGCCGTCACGCCTGGCGATGAGGATGCCGAGTTCGTGACGGCTCACAGCGTCGGGCCCTGCGAGATGGTGGACGCCGGCCGCGTCGCCTGACGAGGCCAGTTCCAGGAGGGCGGCGGCCAGGTCGGCGACGTGCACCGGGCAACGTATGTCGTCGGTGAACAGGACGCCATCGCGGGTACCGGCGTCTTCGCTGCCCGGGTCTCCAGACGATGGGTGCCTCGCTTCGAGCTCGCTCCTGGGAGCACTGACCTGTGACACGCAGCAGCAGTCCTTCCGGCCCGCCCTCAACAGGCAGGTCCGTGCAGTCTGGACCGCCAGGCCCTTCCGGAATTGGTGCACCGATCGCCTTTTCTACCTGGGCTCGGCTCATGCCCAATTCGACCGGCCCAATGCCGTTAACAGTGACGGGCTGGTGGCTCAAGTCAACACGGTGGCTAGCTTCTGGCGCCATGCGTTACGAACTGCGTTCCGTTCCACGTCCAGGTGACGTGACGGAGTATGGATGGCCCCGTCGCATGACTATCTTCCGGTCCGTAGAACTTTACATCCGCCGCCACACGCCCATCTTCGATCGCCAAAGATTTCGGCTGATATCGTGGTGACAGTCCCGAGACATCGAACGTTGGAGTGCGTCCGATCTCCGAACCGTCCTTGCTGCGGTAAACGCGAAGTTCCTGCAGGGAGAAGTTACTCGGCTGCGGGCTGCAATAGAACAGCACAGCGGTTACGCTACCGAGGCGCGGCAGGCTACCGTGGGCGATCTGCTGAACCTCAACCTCCCATCGGTCATACCCGCCTAGGCTGCTACCCTTCGCGACGCCTTCGCCCTTGCGGACAGCCACCTTGACCGGCTTATCGACAGTGTCATCGCAGGTGAGGCCATAAGTGTGATTCTCCCAGTCAGTCAATTCCGGCGCCGACGGTTTCGGAGACGCCCTCGCCGCCAGGAAGTCACCACCTTGCTTGGTGGCAGTCGGCGCGTACAAGTAGTGCGGGCACGTTGAATTTTGTGCACACGTCTGAGCGTCCCGCGCTTGAGCTATGAGGTCGGTTCCTTTATACCCTTCTCCGCAGATAGGGTCCTTACTGGCACAGAGACTCTGCACGCGATCCTTGAATCCGGGATACTGGCCTGACAACTTCCACGTCTCAAAATATCTTGAAAGTATGCGCGCCCGTCCTCGCCCCTTGGCGTCGTGCTCCCATTGAGGATCCCCGTATAGCGCCACGGCATCAATCTTGCGAAGCACTTCGGGCTTCGCGAAGCGCAGATATCGGTCAATGACCCATGCGCCCTGCGAGTATCCGGCGAGGACGAAGCGGGTAGCCTTACACTTTTGGCGAGTTTTAGCTATGTCGAGCCCGATTCTGGCCATTCCTGCTACATTCGAGCTGTTGAAATTTCTCTCCGCAATTCTTAGCGCTTCGGGAGGATTTGTAAGGCCCGCACGAGCGAGGTCCGTCAATTCCGTCACCTTCATCGCTGGGTATTCAACAACATGAGAAGTGGGCGACATGCCGGCGGTCCGACTCTGTTGGAAATTATCCCATGTATCCGCAATGATACTTTTTCCGTCTTTTTCGCCTGGGCCCACCATTCCGGGCAATCCTCTGAAGTGAACGGGGCAACCCTCGCCAGCAACTTGGGATCCCGACCGCGCGAGCACCGAGGCCGTGGCCTCGCCCGACGCACCTGCAAGAATGATGAAGGCGCCGAGAATCCATGCGATGCGTCGCCGGAAGCTTCCCTCCATGTCAAACACGTCCTCTACCCCAGAGGGAGCTTCGCCTGAGATTGAGCACCATTCGAAACCTCAAAGCAGTGGCCGCCGCGGGCACTCTTCGACCGCCCGAGCTTTCAGGGTAAGGGGGCTCAAGGATTGCTAAGTCGAGCGTTTCCCCACACCCCATAGCAGTAGGCATCTATGTCCTCAGAGGCGTCGTAGGAGACTTTAAGTGTCAGTCGGAGCTTGCCCGAAACCTTGAGGGCAATCTCACTTGACTCTCCGACCATCATGCGCTCCTCATGCAGCTTTTCCCCGTCCGCAAAGACCTCAAATTTCAGCGCAGCATCACGCGGAGAATCGTCACGCAAACCAATGGTTGCATCGAAGCTATGCCACTTGCGGCCCAAATTATACTCAGCATCCCCAAAGGGTACAGAGCTCTTATCGGCACGCATGGCTACACTCTGCGAATATTGCTCGCCATTGATCTCTGCAGACCCATTCTCCACACCATATTCTGAGCTAAGCGGGTCGGTCTCGCTGAGATATTGTTCTTGGGATCCCTGGTTTACAGTTGCCGCTTCCGTAATGGACGTAGCTGAAAAGAAGAGTCCCACTGTTGCGATCAGTGTGATGGCCGTAAAGATCCACCTTTTCAACCTCATGGCTCTATCTTCTTCCAGGTGTCGGTCATAACCGGCGGCTCGCTCGCTAGGGTCGGCTTCCGGGGCCTCCCTCGTACGCCCTCACCGGGCAATGCGCCACGGTGCGGCCACCCATCGCCCATTACCTCCCGGCAGCAGTTTGCTATCGGGCGCTGTCTGGAAGCTGCGGAGGGCGGAGCAAGCCTTTCCGTCGCTGACTACGAGCGTGGAGGCCAGTTTGTCCCATAGTTAGCGAGACCAAGTGGCGCGAACGCCGTGGGGTCGTTTCCTCGGATGCGGAACATAGCTTTCCATCGACATCCGGTCGCCGTATGGATCGTTGCTCGCGTTGCAAGGTGGGCGTCCACTGCAGAACCTAGCTGCCTAGCCGGAGCATTCGTTCCTCGTCCTTCCAGCCCAGCATGAAAGGCGATTCCTCACAAGTCGACTGCTTCGGCAGGAGGCCCTGCCCTCGCCCGCCTCGGTAGCGTCCCTTCTTCGACCGCCGCCCGGCGCCGCGAAGTGCAGCGCAGCCTCACTCATGCGGAGTGGCCTCGTGGAGGGAAGGAGGTGATCTTCGCCCCTGCCTGCCTGAGCTGCTCGACCAAGCGGGCTTCCTGGGTCTCAAGCTCGGCGTTCCGCAGTGTGAGAAGCTTGCGGACGAGTGCTTCCAGGCGGTCGAGGGCGACAACGGCGAGGTTGGCTGCGTTTGGCGTTTGCCCAGACGCCCTCGACGGGATTGAGGTCGGGTGAGTACGCGGGCAGCAGGAACACCGTCAGCCATTTACGTTCGGCGATCAGCTCACGCATGGCGTGGGAGACGTGGGTGTTGAGCCGGTCCCACACCAGCACGATCGGCGCCTTGACGAGCTGGTGGACGCCGTCGATCAATGCGATGAAGTCACGCTCGCCCATGCTGCGGTGCTTGCCTTTGCCCGCGGGGTGGGTGCGCAGGCGGTGACACAGCCGGGTGCGGGAGCCGGGCCGCATGGCGATCAGCCCGGCCACCGACAGGCGCCCCGAGCGCCGCCCGCTCACCGTCACGACCGGGGTGCGGCCCCGCCAGCCCCAGGTGCGTCCTTTGGGCGGCCGACGTGTGAAGCCCGCCTCGTCCTCGAAGCAGATGTAGCCCCCGCAGGCCGCCCGGGCCCTTTTACCTCCACCCAGGTCGCCAATCCAGCCGTGCTCGGCCGGTCCCTGCTCGAGATACCCGGCGAGCTTCTCCAGACAGCGCGGCGACAGGCGACAGCCCCCGCTCGGCCCTCGGTGTCGGCGTACGGACTTAGATCCCCGTAGGCAGCCGGCCGGGTGGACGATGCCCGCCGGATCCATGCCGCCCGTCGCCCCACCCTCGCAGCCTGGGCGGCGAACCTTCTGCTGCGCTCCCAGCCGGAAGAGAGCCAGCAGTTCCTTCACCTGGGGCAGGCACTGCGGGAGGCTTACCGTGCGCTGGACGCCGACGGACTGAAGGATCTCTTCGCGCAGCGCCGCCGTGTCGTATCCGCCCTGTCCCGGCAGACCGCGCAGCTCGCCCGCGAGGCCGGACACCCGCTGTCGGAATCGGTTCAGCAAGACCTCGAAGCGACCCTGCGTGCCGTGCTCGCCAATCCGGACGCAGCCGACCAGTGGGCGGTCGGCCGCCTAGTCAACGCCCTACCCCACCATCAAACTTCCCGGTCACCGCACCGCCGGCCGAGAAGCCGGGCACCAAGAAAAGCGGACCTCAGCGCGCCGCGAAACGCAGCCGCGCCGAGCGCAGACGCTGCCCGTTTTGCGGCCGCGGCAACGCCCTGCACACGGGCGCCGACAACTGGCCCGACCTCGACGCCCACGCCTGCGTGACCGTCACCGAGTGCCGATGGCGCGATCAGGGCCTGTGCGACTACCGCGAAACCAGCGAGCGGCGCGTGCCGCCATTGCCTCCAGGACCGGATGGGCGAAGTTGCTGACGGCTGGTTCCGTCCGCCCGTACGCACACGACCTGGCCAACTTGCTCGGCAGGCCCGCGGACGACCCGGGCCACGGTCACCGGGTCCGTGGCACCTGCCAAGGCCAGGGACCCCATGATTTCCGGGTGCTCGGCCGGCAGGAAGGGCTGAACAAAGACGTCCAGGGACCCTCCACAGGCCAAGCCGATGGCGAAGGCGTCAGTACCCAAAGGACTCCAGCGTGCAGGCGCCGGATGCCAGGGCTTCCTGGCACAAGTCGTACACGGCGCCCTCCACGCAACTGCCGGACGCACTTCCGATGACAGCCCTGTCGACACCTACGGCCAGCGCTGAACCCGGTGACCGGGGAGCGCTCCCGTGGACCGCCACCACGGTCGCGACGGCGAAGGCCCGCCCCTCCTCGTACCAACGGAGCAACTGGTCTCTCAGGTCCAGCACGGTGCTCCTTTCCCTGGTCGATGGTCCTGAGACGTGCAGACGCGTCTTCACATACGTTCCGCGCCCGCCTTGATCGCTTCCCGGATGCGGTTGTAGGTGCCGCAGCGGCAGATGTTGCGGATCTGGTCGAGGTCCGCGTCGGTGATCTCGTGGCCGGCCGCCCTGGCCTGCCTGACCTTGGCGACGGCGGCCATGATCTGTCCGGGCTGGCAGTAGCCGCACTGTGCCACGTCGTACTCGAGCCAGGCCTCCTGCATGGGGTGCAGGTCGGCGTCGACGGTGTCGGCGAGGCCCTCGATCGTGGTGATCTCGTCGTCCGGGCCGATGTCCTTGACCTCGACGGAGCAGGGGTTGAACGCCTTGCCGTTGACGTGGGACGTGCAGGCCTTGCAGACGTTGATGCCGCAACCGTACTTCGGGCCGGTCACGCCGAGCACGTCCCGCAGGACCCACAGCAGCCGGACGCTGTCGTCGACGTCGACGGTGACGGGCTTGCCGTTGAGGATGAAGGTGTGGGTGCTCACGTGGGCTCCTCAGAAGGTGTGGCTCAGGCCGTCGGACGGCGACTGGGGGACCGGCGGGACGAACGGCTTGACCTCGAAGTCGACCGTGCTGTGGTTGACCGGGAAACGCGTCGGGACCGTGCCGGTCGCCCGCGCGTAGGCACACGCGACCGCCGCCACGGACGCGGCCACGCCCGCCTCGCCGGCGCCGCCGGGCTGCTGCGAGTCGGAGGGCATCACGACGCACTGGAAGTCAGTGGGGACGTTCCACTGCCGGGTGTAGAAGTAATTGTCCCAGCTGGCCTCGAGGAAATGCCCGTTGCGCAGGTGCAGGCTGCTGGTTAGAGCGAGCGCAATGCCGTCCGAGACGCCGCCCATCATCTGGGCCTCGAGCCCCTTGGGGTTGATCACGAGTCCGGCGTCGACGGCGATGACCGCCTTTGTGACGCGTGGCCCGGTCGCACCGTTCGGCACCTTCCGGTTCACCGTCTGAGGGCGGCAGTCGATCTCGACGAGCACGGCGGTCGCGCCCTTGTACTCGCTGTGGATCGCGATGCCCTGGGCCGTTCCCGCGGGCATCGACCGGCCCCAGTCACCCACCTCGGCGACCTTCTTCAGCGCCGCCTTGACCCGCGCGTTCTTCAGGAACGCGAGCCGGAACTCGAGCGGGTCCTTGCCCATCTTCTTCGCGAGCTGGTCGACGACCAGCTCGTTCGCGCACGCTACGTCGGGGGAGTAGATGTTGCGCATGCTCCCGGTGTTGAACCGGGAGTCGGTCTCGCTGAGCAGTTGCGTGACGACACCGAAGTTGTACGGCAGCTCCTGGGTGAGCGTGAAGATCGTCTCCGAGAACGCCAGCCCGCCGAGCCCGGTGGGCAGCCGGTCCGCCGTCGCCGTGATCATCTCGCCGAGCCCGTGACTGAAGTCGGTCACCACACTCGTGTGCCGCTGCTCGAAGGTGAGCACCTGTCCGGCCAGATACGTGGCCCGGATCCGGGACGTGGCCATGGGGTGCACGCGGCCCTGCCGGGGCTCGTCCGCGCGGTGCCACATCAGCTTGACCGGCTTGCCCATGGCTTTGGAGATCTTCGCGGCCTCGATCGCGGCGTCGCCGAAGAGTTTGTGCCCGAACGAGCCGCCACCCGTTATGACGTTGACCGTTACTGCGGTCTGCGGCAGTCCGACGGCCTTGGCGATGTCGCCCTGCGCCACGATCGGTGACTTCAGGCCCGCCCACACCGTCGCCCGGTCGATGCGGACGTCGGCGATCGCGCAGTTCGGCTCCAGCGCCGCGCTGCTGCGGAACATGAATGTGAAGTCCGCCTCCACCGTCTTGGCGAGCAGCGGGATGTCCGGGACCGCCAGCGGCAGTTCGGCCTTCCGCAGCCGCGCTAGGATCGTCTCGTCGGACTCACCCTCCACCGAACCGGCCGCCCACTCCACTTGGAGCGCCCGCACCGCGTCGATGCACTGCCCGAACGTTATCGCGCGCACCGCGACCCCGGTGTCGACCACGGCCACGTCCGTGACCCCCGGCAGCGCGAGCACCTCCGCCTTGTTGCGCACCGACTTCGGCGACCCGTTCAGCGTCGGAGGCCGGCACACCATGGTCGGCAGCGCGTCCGGCACCTGCAGATCCATCGCGTACTTCTTCTGCCCCGTGACCGCGAGCCGCGCGTCGTCACGACCGTGCGGCTTGCCGATCACCGAGAACTCCGAGACCGGCTTGAGCTCGGCCTCGACCATCTTGACCGTGCTGCTCGCGGCTCTGACCGCCAGCTCCCCGTACGACACCGACGATCCGTCCGGCGCCGAGATCACCCCGGCCTTGGACTCCAACAGGCCCACGACCGAGCCGAGTTCGATCGCCGCGGCTTCGAGTAGCGCCTTGCGGGCAATCGCCGCGGCCACCCGCACCGGGGTGAACATCGACACCGTGGTGTTCGACCCGCCCGTCAGCTGGTTGAGCAGCAACTCCGGACGCGCCGGTGCGAGCGTCACCCGTACCTTGTCGACGGGCAGGTCGAGCTCCTCCGCGATGATCATCGCCGTGGAGGTGGTGATGCCCTGTCCGACCTCCATGCGCGGCAGCTCGAACGACGCCGCGCCGTCCTCGTGCAGCACGATCTTGATCAGTGCGGACGTCGGCCGCGCGGCGTCGGTCTGCATGTCCTCCAGGTCGTACAGCTCCGGGATCTGCGGCACGGAGGGCACCGCCGCGTGAGCGGGCGCGCCCAGCGGGAGTTCGGCGGCGACAGCCAGGGTGGCGCCGGCCAGCACATACCCCATGAACGTGCGGCGTCCGATCGGCGCGCGTTCACCGCTACCAGAGGTGCGGCTCCCCTGGGCAGGGATGTCGGTCATCGGGTCTCCTTCGTGGATACCCCGGCTTTCAGGCCGGGGAGGAAACGAAGTTCCCGCGTAGCGGGGCAGGGAGAGGCGAGTCGCCGCCAGGGCGATTCGGCGTCTATGGCCACCGGCCGAACCCGCCGCTCACACGGGAACTGATAGAGTGTGAGGTATGGCGCAGCAGGTTAAGCGGGCGTTCAAGTACCGCTTTTACCCCACGAATGAGCAGGCAGCGGAGCTGTCCCGCACGTTCGGCTGCGTCCGCCTCGTGTACAACAAGGCGTTGGAGGAGCGCACTCGCGCGTGGTACGGCGAGCAGCGCCGCCTCTC
>NZ_JBHVUH010000044.1:0-15646 GCF_042884245.1 Streptomyces sp. NPDC058145
CGGAGTACTCCGGGCGGGCGGTCGGCGACGAAGCAGGAAACCCCACGGCGCGAGCCGTAGGAATCCCCCTCGTTTACGAGGGGGAGGAAGTCAACTTCATGCCGGGCATGGCATGCATGGCCATCGCGGTGTGGTGCGGTTGGGCGGTGTGGAAGACGAGGTGTAGGCCGCCCTGGGTGGTCAGCGTTACCCCGCCGATGCCGACCAGCGACCGCTCGCGGCCTCCCAGCAGACAGCCGGCCGCGAAGATCGGAACGCACGCGGTGACCTGCGTCCACACCAGCGGCGCTTGGCCCGTGGCCAGCACATGCGCCCCGGCGGCGAGCAGCACGCACAGCACGGCGAACACCGCCGCGCGCACGATCCGTACCGCCGGGGACACTCTCATGGCATTCGATGCTGCCATGCGGCCCACGCGCCACCTGGTCAACTCTGTCCTTCCTTGCGAGTCGGGGCCCGGATCGGTCGGTGATCCGGGCCGTCGCAGTACGACCCGTCAGGCCGCGGCGGCCACCGGTGCCAGATGCTCGGCATCATCCAGCCACGCGATCAACGACGTGCGGGCACGGGCCACCCGCGAGCGCACCGTGCCCACCGGGCAGTCGCTGACGCGAGCCGCCTCCGCGTAGGGAAGTCCCACCATCTGGGTGAGGACGAACGCCTCGCGGCGGTCGTCGGGGAGCGTGTCCAGCAGTTCGGTCAGGACGACGCCGTCGTCGAAGCCGGGCAGGCCGCGAGGCTGGGTGCGTTCGGCGGCCGACTCCCAGTCGTCCGTGTCCGACAGACGGGGGCGGGCGGAGTGGTAGCGCATGTTGTCGACGACCACGCGGCGCGCGATGGAGAGCAGCCAGGTGCGGGCTGAGGAGCGGCCTTCGAACCGGTGCAGGCTGCCCAGTGCCCGCAGGAAGGTGTCCTGGGTCAGGTCGTCGGCACTCTGGGGGTCGGCACCGAGGTACGTCACGTAGTGGCGGACGTCTCGGTGCAGGGCGCGTACGAAGTGATCGATGGCATCGGGGTCACCGTTGCGGGCGGCGAGCGCCCAGGCCGTGATCGACTCTTCTCTCGAGTCCGTTCTCGACTGTTCGCGCGATGGAGCCAGGGCAGGAGTGATCACCTGGGTTCTGTCCTTCTCGGGAATCAGGCATCCGGTGTCCGGCCGGCGCGCCCCGCAGGGCAGCGGGCAGCACGGCGGAACCGGTGAAGGGGTGGACGGCCGGGCGCGGGAGCGCGCGGCCGGTGCCCGAGGCGGAGAACCGACGGCTCGACGGCTGTGGGTAGAAGGGCCTCGGGGAACCAGCCGTCGTCAGGCGACAGCGACCCCGGCGGGCGGACCCCGAGAAGTGATCGCGTGGGAGAGGAGAAGGCGGCGCGGCGCCCGGTCCGATGTCGCTCGGCGGGCGCGGACACGCGGCCGGTGCGGCGGTGCGGGCAACCGGAACGGCAGGCTCAGCGGTGCGGAGAGCCAGCCGGTGAGGGCCCGCAGGATGCGGAAGGCGGCGCGTTCGCCGTGGGCCAGCCACAGGCCGCACAGCAGCGTGGCCAGCAGGTGGGCGGCGAGCATTCCGGTTGCGGACATTCCGCCCATGTCATGACCAAGGGAGGCCGTGGACCCCATGTGGTCCATCGCACCCATGCGATCCATCGAGCCCATGGAGTGCATGGCCGCCATGGGATGCATGGCCGCCGCGCCGTGATCCATGGAACTCATCGACCCCGACATGCCGTGATGCTCCGCGCCCGGACCCGACGACATCGGGCCGCACAGGAGGTAGGTGAGCCACTGCCGGGCCAGCGATGCGCCGCCGGACGGTGCCGGGAGTACGACGGCCTGGGCGAGAGCGAACGACGAGTGGAGTACGGCTTGGGCGGCCACCGTGATGGAGACGACGAGTAGCGGCCCGCGTTCTCGGTCGGACAGCCGCCAGGCCGTACCGCCGGTCGCCACGGCACCCGCGGCCAGGGCCCACCAGGGCACCGCGGTTCCGGACATCACGATGTGGCCCAGGGCGGCGAGCAGCACACAGACGGCCGCGAACACCGCGGCCCGTACCGTGCGAGAACACCACCCTGTCGTCATGGCGGCCCCATCCTCGCATCCGCGCTTCCATGGTCACCGGTGGGTACGGAAATCGGTCTGACGCGCCCTCACACCCTGCCATGTGATCCAGACCACAGCAACAGGGGGGAACTCGCCCGTGGTTGTGCCCGACTTCTCTCGAAGCCCCGCTGATGTCCGGGGCGGGAAGAGGAGCGGTGGCCGCGGATCAGAGTCAAACCCAGAGTCCGGTCCGGACGGCGGGCCGGAGCGACCCCGCGCAGCCGACCGGTGCCATGACCGCACTGCTGACCTGCGCCATGGCCTTCTCGATGATGCAGCTCTTCCTGCTCGGCGCGCTCGGGCCGCGGCTCGTGGACGACCTGAAGGTGTCGCCGACCGTGCTGGGGCTGACGACGACCGTCGGCTTTGGCGCCGCGGCCGTGCTCTCGCCGACGGGCGGGCGTGTGGTGGACCGGCTGGGTCCGCGCCGCTGTCTGGTCGCGCTGCTGCTGGTGTCGGCGGTGGCGCTGGCGCTGATCGGGTCGGCGCCGGACGCCGCGTTCCTGCTGGCGGCGGTCGCGCTGGGCGGGCTCCCTCAGGCGCTGGCGAACCCCGCCACGAACAAGGCGATCCTGGCCGCCGTACCGGCGGAGCGACGCGGCTCGGTGACCGGGATGAAGCAGTCCGGGGTGCAGCTGGGCGCGTTCGCGGCCGGGCTGCCCCTGGCGGCGCTGGCCGGGGCGGCCGGCTGGCGGGGCGCGGTGTGGACGGCGGCTGCGGCGGCCGTGGTGGCGGCCGTCTGGGCGGCTCGCAGCTTGCCCGCCGACCCACCGCCGAAGGCCGCGCCCGCCGCGTGGGTCCCGCGCGGCATGATCGCCTGGCTGGCCGTCTTCTCTCTGCTGCTGGGCTGCGGCATCGCGTCGGTGAACACATATATGGCGCTGTACGGCACGCGGCGGCTCGGGCTCGGGCCGACGGCGGCCGCTGCGCTGGTGGCGGTGCTGGGCCTAGCGGGCATCGCCGGGCGGGTGGGCTGGTCGAAGGTGGCGGGGCAGCCGGGCCGGGCGGTGTGGCTGCCGGGCGGTCTGGCCGCCGGTGCGGTGGGAGCCGCGCTGCTGCTGGCGGCCTCGGCGCACGCGCATCCGCTCGCGTGGGTCGCGGCGGTGGCCGTCGGCACCTTCGCTGTGTCGGCCAACGCGGTCTCCATGGTCCTGGTGATGCAGCGTGCGGCGCCCGGCCGGGCCGGACAGGACTCGGCGCTGGTCTCGGCCGGCTTCTTCGCCGGGTTCGCGATCGGCCCGCCCCTGTTTGGGCTGCTGGCGGACGCCGGGCGATACGGGACGGGGTGGCTGCTGGTGGCGGGCGAGTTCGTAGGCGCATGTGCGGTGGCGCTGATGTGGGCGGTGCGGGACCGGCGGCGTTCGGTCGTACCGCGATGAGGGCGTCGCAGGCGCGCAGCGAAACCGGGGTTCCGGACTGGGCCCGGACCGCGCTGGAGTCCGTCCTCGAACGGGCCGCAGTCACCAGCGCCCAAGCCGCCGACCGCTTCCCGCTATTCGCGGATCCCTGCACCGGCTGGTGGACGACGACCGGCCGGGGCGCTTGGACGGGCGGCTTCTGGGCAGGGCTGCTGTGGCTGCGCGCCCGGCACACGGGGGACGTGGGCGACCGCGAGGCCGCGGTGCGGTGCACCGATCGGCTCGCGTACTGGGTGGACGCCGACACAGCCACGCGCGGTCTGATCCTCTGGTACGGGGCCGCGCTCGCCGACATCCCGGAGGCCGCCGTCCTCCGAGACCGGGCGGCCCACGCCTGTCGGCACGCGTACGACGGTGAACTCGGCCTGGTTCCCTGGGGCTCGGCGTTCGGTGGCCCCCGCCTCCTGGCCCGCGTGGACGGCGTTCCCGGCATGGTGCCTTTGCTGGCCACGGTTGACGAGCGGGCAGCCGAGTCCCATCTGCGCCACCACCTCGAACTCTGCCTCGACAAGGACGCCATCGGCTGGTCCTGGCGGTACGAGCGCCCCGAAGGCTGGACGCCCTGCGACGATCCACCACACGGCTGGAGCCGGGGCCGGGCCTGGCTGCTGCTAGCCGTGGCCGACGCCGTACACCGTCTTGAGGCCGACGATCTCAAGGACGCCATACGCCACTTGGCGGGCGCGCATGCCGTACCACTGGCCGACGAAGGGCACCCGGAGAGCCCACCCGACACGTCCGCCGCCGCCATCACCGCCGTCGCGCTGCTCAAGCTCGGCCACAGGGGCAGGGCTACCGCACTGCTCGACAAGTTGGTCCACGCCCATCTCTCGGCCGACGGCCGTCTCCTGAACGGCTGCTACGACCTCGCCTCCGGTACGGCGACTCGACACGAGCTGATCTGGGGAGACTTCTTCCTTGCCTACGCCCTTGCCGCACTCACCGGCCTGGTCAGCCCCCATGAAGCCTAGGTGGTGCGGAGCACCCGTCGCGCGACCGAAGTGATGTGCAGCTCGTCCGGCCCGTCGAGGATCCGGGCCGCCCTCCCGGTGCGGAACAGGGAGGGCAGGGCAGTGTCCGGGCCGAGGCCGGCCGCGCCGTACACCTGAATCGCCGCGTCGGCCACCTCCTGGAGCGTGCGAGCCGCTGCCACCTTGGCGAGACCGACCTCCACATGGGCGTCGAGGCCGGCGTCCAGCTGTGCCACGGCCTCGTACACCAGCGGGCGGGTGGTGCGCAGGGCGAGCAGGGACTCGAAGACGTGGCGCTGGACGAGCTGGAGGTCTCCGAGCGGGCCGCGGGAACGGGTACGGGTCATGGCACGCGAGCGCATCAGCTCGAAGGCCCGCCCCGCCTGCCCCAGCCAGCGCAGACACCGCAGCGTACGACCGAGCTGGAGCCGCTCGCCCGCGACATCCAGCGCCTTGCCGCGCTCGCCGATCAGGTGGTCGCCGTCGACCACGACCCCGTCCAGCTCGATCTCCCACTGCCCGCCCGCGCCGAGCACCGGCAGCTCGCGGACGACACGGAAGCCCGGCGAGCGGGTCGGCACCAAGAGCAGCGAGAGTCCCTCGCGGTCCGGCGGTGTGCCGTCCGTGCGGGCGAGGACCGTGACGAGATCGGAGTCGGCAGCGCCACTGGTGAACCACTTGCGGCCGCTCACCCGCCGCGTGCCGTCCTTTACGGATACGGCACGCGTGGTGGTGAGGAAGGGGTCGGTGCCGGGCGTCTCGGGCTCGGTCATGGCGTAGCAGGCCCGTATGTCCCCGGCGACAAGGCGCTCGGCGTATCGCTCACGGACTGTGGGGCTGCCGTGCCGCCACAGCATCAGCACGTCGAGGAGGGGTGCCGAGCCGAGAGCGGCCGTGCCGTGGTCGCTGGCGCCCTCGGCTTCGGCGATGTGGGCGTACGACCGCAGCGGCAGCCCTTGGCCACCGAGCTCCGCGGGAAGCGGCAGCGCCCACAGTCCCTCGGCCTTCGCCTCGCCCTGGAGCCTGCGCATCACGGCGGCGGCCTCCGAACCTCCGGCGTCCAGCACGGGCTCGCAGGGGACGACCCGTCCGCGTACGAACTCGGCGACGCGATCCCTCACCTCCACTGCTTCAGCCGGGCATTGGGGCGTTCCGGTGATGGCTTCCATGCGGGTGTCCGTCACTTTCCTCGAAGTCCGCGGGAACCCCGGCCGCCGGCCGTCCGACTCCCTCTTCCGTGGAACAGGTCGGGGGCGACCGTCCCCGGGTTCCCGCGCGTCAGGAAAGGAGAGGCATGGCAACTCCAGCCATACCGGCCGTCGCGCGGACGGCCGGCCCACTCGACGGCCTTCGTCCGGAACGTTCTGGTCCGCCGGGCCCGGCGGACGGCCTCGTCGCGGAGCATCTGCGACTGCTGGGTGCCGAGACCGACGGCGGTTCCGGCAGCCGGCTGACCGTCGCCGGACGCGACATCGGCGGCGTCACCGCCCGCACCACGTGGGGCGAGACCGCCACCGACGAGGCCACCGCCCAGGCGGCCACCGGCATGATGGCTGTGCACGGCCGCCGCGACGGCGCCCCGCGCGGCCTCGCCGTGGACTACGCCGCCACCGCGACCGGTGTCCTGACCGTGCAGGGTCTGCTGGCCGGCCTGCTGGCGCGAGCGCGCGGCCGGCACGTCACCGAGGTCGAGGTCAGCGCCGAGCGAGCCGGGCTGCTCACCGTCTCCCAGTACCTGGCCTCCGCCGGGGCGGAGGAGGACGAGGCGGCCGAACTCGCTCCCGGGGGCCCACCGTTCACTTCGGCCGACGGGGTCGTCTTCGAGCTGGAGACGCTCGACCCGGGCGTGTGGGCATCCTTCTGGCGCACCCTCGACGCCCACGAAGAATCGATACGCCGGGGGTGGCGTCCCTTCCAGTTCCGGTACGCCACGGCCTGCGCGCCCTTCCCACAGGCCCTGCACGAGGCGGTGCGAGGGCACTCTTGGGAGCGGATCCGGTACGCCGCCGAGGTGTCCGGCGCCGATCTGTGTCCCTTGCGCTCGCTTGCCGTGAGGGCGACCGAGTACGACGGAGCCGCGCCCTGGGAGCTGACCCCGCACGGCGCGGCGGCGTACACCCCCCGCAGGGCCACCGACGCCGACCTGCCCCTCGCCGGACTCACCGTTCTCGAAGCCGGGCGGCGCATCCAGGCCCCGCTCGCCGCCCACCTCCTCGGCCTGCTGGGCGCGGAGGTGATCCGGATCGAGCCGCCGGGCGGCGACCCGTTGCGCGGGATGCCGCCCGCCTGCTCGGGCGTCTCGGCGCGCTGGCTGGCGTTCAACCGGGACAAGAAGGCCGTAGAGGTGGACATCAAGTCCGCAGCGGACCGGGAGCGGCTGCGCGAGATGGCCGCCGACGCGGACGTGTTCCTGCACAACTGGGCACCGGGCAAGGCCGCCCAGCTCGGCCTCGACCACGAGCACCTGACGACCGCCAACCCCGCGCTCGTCTACGCGTACACCAGCGGCTGGGCGGACCGGCTGACCGACGCCCCCATGGGCACGGACTTCATGGTGCAGGCCCGCACCGGGGTGGGCGAGGCCGTACGGCCCGCCGACGAGGCGCCCGCGCCGTCCCTGATGACGCTGCTCGACGTACTCGGTGGCCTGCTTGGTGCCGAGGCGATCCTTGCCGGGCTGCTGCTGCGAGAGCGCACGGGACACGGGGTCCGCGTGGACTCGTCGCTGCTCGGCGCCGCCGACGTACTCACGGCACCCAACCGGGCCCGAGCCTCGCGGGGTCTCGACCCGCGCCGACCGGCAGGCTTCCGCCACCCGCTCCCCACCACTGACGGCTGGATCGCCCTCGCCGACCACTCCGCAATCCCGTACGACGTGCACGACCTCTCCACCGGGCAGGCGCTGGAGCGGCTGCGCAACCGTGGCCTGGCCGCCGTCCCGGTCGTCACCGACCTCGCCGACCTGCTCTCCTCCGGCCCGATCAACCGCGACGCGCACGGCGCCCCCGCCGTCCCCAACCCCTGGAGCTTCGCATGACCGTGGACCTGCACGACCTGCTGCCCGCCGAGCTGCGCCGCACCTGGGCCGTCGACGGCACCTGCCCCGACCTGGACCTCTACAGCCTCTATCGGTCCCGTCAGATCGCCGACCTGCACCGCACCGCGGTCATCGACGCCAAGGGCAGGCTCTGCTACACAACCCTCGACCGCAAAGCGCGATGTCTGGCCGCCGGTCTGTCCGGGCTCGGCATACGCATCGGTGACGTGGTCGGCATACAACTCCCCAGCGGACGCAATGCCGTCATCGCCGACCTCGCGCTGGCCGCGCTGGGCGCCGTCGCGCTGCCCTTCCCGGTCGGCCGCGGCGGGCGCGAGGCGGCCTCGCTGCTGCGCAGGTCGGAAGCGGTCGCGGTCATCGCCGCCACCGAGCACCGCGGCAACCAGCACGCAGCCGACCTGCTCGCACTCGCCGACGAACTCCCAGCCCTGCGCACGGTGATCGCCGCCGGGCCCGGCTCCCCTGAGGGGACGCTCTCCTTCTCCGAGCTGCTGCGCACCGACCCCAAGTCGTTCGTCCCGGCCCGGCCTCATCCCGACTCGGCCGCCCGCATCCTCGTCTCCTCCGGCTCCGAGGCCGAGCCGAAGATGGTGGCGTACTCGCACAACGCACTGGCCGGCGGCCGCGGCAACTTCCTCGCCTCGCTCATGCCGGACGGGCAGCCGCCGCGCTGCCTCTTCCTCGTGCCGCTGGCGTCCGCGTTCGGCAGCAACGGCACCGCCGTCACGCTCGCCCGGCACGGCGGAACGCTCATCCTGCTCGACCACTTCACACCCGAGGCCGCCCTGGACGCCCTCGCCGCGCACGAGCCCACCCACGTCCTGGGCGTTCCGACCATGATCCGGATGATGCTCGACCGGATCGCCGAAGGGCAGCACCCGGCTTTCATCCCTCCCACGGCTGTCATCGTCGGCGGCTCACCGCTGGACGAGGCCACGGCCGAGGAGGCCCGCCGGGTTTTCGCCTGCCCGGTCGTGAACCTCTACGGCTCGGCCGACGGTGTCAACTGCCACACCGGGCTGTCCGACGAGCCCCTGCGCAGGGAGGGCCCCGGCGTCCTCGCCGGCCATCCGGACCCACACGTCGCCGATATCCGTATCGTCCTTCCCGGCACACCCGAACTGGAGGAGGTGCCGCGCGGCTCCGTCGGTGAGATCGTTGCCCGCGGCCCGATGACCCCGCTGTGCTATGTCGCCGCCCCTGACCTTGACGCCCGCTACCGCACGGCCGAAGGCTGGGTGCGCACCGGCGACCTCGGACTCATCGAGGAGGACGGAAGCCTGCGGATCGTCGGGCGCCTGAAGGACGTCGTCATCCGAGGCGGGGCCAACATCAGCCCGGCCGAGGTGGAGATCGAACTGGCGGCACATCCCCTCGTACGGGATGTGGTGTGCGTCGGCGTACCCGATCCGCTGATGGGCGAGCGGCTGGCCGCCTGCGTCGTGTCGCGGGGGCAGACCCCCACGCTCAAGGAGTTGTGCGCACACCTGGACGCGCGCGGCCTGGAGCGCCGCAAGCACCCCGAACAGCTGCTAATCGTCTCCGAGCTGCCGCTCACACCGGCGGGAAAGCCGGACCGGACGCTGCTGCGTAAGCGGTGCACCGAACAGACAGCGGACTCCCTCACACAGGCCGTGTAACCGCACGAGAGCGGGTCGCCCGGAATCCCCGGGCGGCCCCGCACTCACCTCAGAGGTCGTTTTCTCCGATGCACCATGGCCGACTCGGGCCATGCCGGATAGCTCGTGACCTGGGCGAAGAGGCACCTCGGACTGACCCTGAAGACGGTCAGCCGGCCGAAGGACGCCGTCGGGTTCCTGATCCTGCCCCGGCGCTGGGTGGATGAGCGTTCCCTGGCCTGGATCATGCACGCCCGTCGGCATGCGGGGACTACGAACGGCTCGTCCAGCACTCCGAGTCGCTGATCACCTGGGCAGCGATCACATTCATGACCAGGCGGATCACCCGCCGAAGCTCCTACAGAACCGGGCAGCCGACATCCCGCGAAGCCGAGCAGGACTGATCGTTCTCAGAGTCATGGCCATCACCTTGGCCTGCACCGGTCCGAAGTTAGCAGCTCTGAGCTCACTGTCGCACCCGCCGGCGACGCCTGCCAGAGGATTCATCACCGCGTCCATGCGCGCGACAGCGGGGTCGGCCGGGGTCCGGCGGGCGCCGGGTGAGAAGACGATCACTCTCCGGGACGGAAGCGCCAGACGGACGGAAGGGCGCTCAGACACCGAAGACTGACGGGCCGACCCCGCCACAGATCATGCTGATGCATTTCTATTGTTGTTGCAACTTATTCGCAATAGAGGCATAGGCTGTCCCCGGACGATCACTCACCCGGAAAGGGGACGTGCCTGATGGGCACCTATGCGCTTCCCGACCTGCCCTACGACTACGCCGCGCTGGAGCCGGCCATCACCGGTCAGATCCTGGAACTGCACCACGCCAAGCACCACGCCGCTTACGTCAAGGGCGCCAACGACACCCTCGAACAGATCGCCGAGGTCCGCGACAAGGACCAAATCACACCCACCTCACTGGTCGGGCTGGAGAAGACCTTCGCCTTCAACCTCTCCGGCCACGTCCTGCACGCGATCTTCTGGCAGAACCTCTCCCCGGACGGCGGCGACCGCCCCGACGGCGCCCTCGCCGACGCCATCGACGAACACTTCGGTGGCTTCGAGCAGTTCAAGAAGCAGCTCACCGTCGCGACCGCGTCCGTCCAGGGCTCCGGCTGGGGCGTGCTCGCCTGGGAGCCCCTGGGCAAGCGGCTGATCGTGGAGCAGGTCTACGACCACCACGGCAACGTCGGCCAGGGCAGCACCCCGCTGCTGGTCTTCGACGCCTGGGAACACGCCTACTACCTGCAGTACAAGAACGTCCGCCCCGACTACGTCACCAAGCTGTGGGACCTGGTCAACTGGGAAGACGTCGCCACCCGATTCGCTGCGGCAGCGAACACCTGAACGAACATCGTCACCGAACCAGTAGCGGGCCGGGAAGCCTCAGCACTTCCCGGCCCGCTCTGCGTCGTCGCCTGACTCCCTGGATGACCACGGCCGAGGTTCAGACACTGCCACTCACGACAGGCCCATCAGGAGGAGACCATCGCCCTCTTGATCATCTCCGCGGCGTTCTTGTAGACCGCCACCAGGTCCAGGTCCTTGCCCGGGTAGTTGACGATCTCCACCTGCTTGGCCCCCGAGTCGGGCAGCACCGTACCCGTCGTCATGTGCACGTTGTCGAAGACGTACGCGGGCTTCTTCTTCTCGAGGTCCGACAGCTGCTTGGCGGTCACGGCCTGGGGGCCGTACGTGCCGCGCAGCTCCGCGCCCGCCATCTTCGCCGACCAGACGGAGAAGACCTGCGCGACGACTGCCGGCGCCTTGCCGCCCGGCCACGCGGCCTTCAGTTCCTTCTGCAGGGTGCCGTATTCGGTCTTGAAGGAGGTGTCCCACTTCGCGGCGGCGTCCTGGGTGCCGAACAGCTTGCCCAGACGAATGACTTCGGTAGTCGCCTTGTCCGCGTCGTTGTCGAGGTTGACCCCGACCATCTTCGCGCTCGACCCGGCAGCGTCCTTGATCTTCTTGGCGTACGGCTCGAAGGACGCGTAGAGCACGAAGTCGGCATCGGCCACTGCCGCGAGGTCGGACGGCTTGGGGTCGTAGTCCGGGGCGTGCTGGACGGACGACGGCACGATGACCTTCACGTCCTTGGCGCCGGCGGCCTTGGCGAGGGCGCCCTCCCAGGTGGTGGTGACCACGACGACAGGGGCATTGCCGTTCTTGTTCGCGGTCTTGTCGCCGCTGTCGGCCTTGTCGGAGCCGCAGGCGGTGGCGGTCAGCGCGAGCGCGGTGCTCAGGCTCAGTGCGAGGACGGAAGGGACACGGACGATGCGGACGCGGGTGCGCGCCATGAGCGGATTCTCCGTTCGGGTATGAGATGGACGACCAGGACGAGGGCCCCGGCGGTCAGGACGAGCACGGGCCCGGGCGGCCAGTCGAGCTTCAGCGCGACGACGAACCCTGTGAGGTTCACGGCGACGCCGATACCGACCGCCCAGGCTGTGATGGACTTCAGGGACGTGCCCAGCCGCCGGGCGGCGAGCGCGGGCAGCAGGGTGAGCGCGTCGACGAGCAGCGCGCCGGTCAGCTTGAGGGCCCCGGCGACGGACACCGCGACGAGGACGAGCAGCAGGACGGTGAGCAGATCGACGCGCACCCCGGAGGAGAGGGCGAGTTCGCGGTCGTAGAGGAGGAGGGCGAGATCGCGGCGGCGCCACCAGAAGAGGGCCGGTACGACGACGGCGAGCACGCCCAGCAGCCACAGGTCGGACGTGCCCACGGACAGGATCGAGCCCCACAGCAGCGCGAACGCGCCCTGCGCGTTGACTCCGGACACGGCCAGGACCAACAGCGCGGCGGCTATCGCCAGGCTCATCAGCAGGCCCATCGCGCCGGAGAGACCGTCCGGGGTGCGGGCGAGCGGCGCGACCCCGGCGCCGGCCAGGGCGCAGGCGACCAGCGCGCACAGCATCGGATCCAGCCCGGTCAGAAGGCCGACAGCGATACCGAGCAGCGCGACGTGCATCATGGCGAACCGGACCGGCATGATGTCGAGCCCGACGATCACGACACCGATCACCGGAAGGCCGGCAGCCGCCAGCAGCAGGGCGAACCCGGCCCGCTGGACGGGTACGAGTTGGAGCATCTGCCCGAGGTCGGCGGCGGCGAGGCTGTTCACCGGACCTCCCTGAGTCGGCCGGCGGCCATCTCCAGCACGCGGTCGCAGCGGTCGGCCAGCGCCCGGTCGTGGGTGACCACTACGACAGTCACTGGCAGCGACAGCAGGACGTCGGCGGCCTCCTCCTGCCCGGCGAAGTCGAGGGCGGCGGTGGGCTCATCGGTAAGCAGCACCCCCGCGCCGGCGGCGACACAGCCGACCGCGCGGGCCAGATACATGCGTTGGAGCTGGCCCCCGGACAGTGTGTGGAGCGGGCGTCCGGTGAGCGCGCCGACGCCCAGCTTCTCCGCCCCCTCGATCGCTTCGGTCGGCGCCCCGCTGCTGGCCAACAGCTCGCCCGCCAGCAAGGGGAACCGACCCACCGCGGGTTTCTGTGGAATCCAGGCACACGCCCGGCGCCGCCAGGCCCACTCGGCCGCAGTGCCGGTGTCCCGGCCGCCGACCAGGATCTGCCCGTCGGCCTGGCGGTGCAGGCCCAGCACGGCACGTATCAGCGTGGTCTTGCCCGACCCGTTGGTGCCGGTCAGCGCCACCCGCTCGCCCGCCGCGATGTCGAGATCCACATCGCGCACGGCCTCGACACGACCATGCCGACAGGCGACCTTGCGCATCCGAACATCCAGACCGTCCATCCCACCTCCTGCCCGTTCTCCGAGAGCAGTCGGATGAGGAGGGCGGTGAGTTCCCCGCCGACGGGCGTGTTCTTGCGTGCCTCCGTCAGGGACCACCGGCGTTGGTGTCGGCGGCGCGATCGCCGGCCGCCGCCCCCTGTAACAGCAGGGCGCGCGGCTTCCGGCAGGGAGCCGACACCGTGGTCATCGATACCTGCCTGCTGCTGCCGATGGTGGCTTCGGCGCCGTACGGGACGGACCGCATCGAAGACTGGCCGACCCGCAGCGGGCGCAGCTGCCCCGCCACGCCCGCTCCCGTCACCTGCGCCTGATACAGGGCGGCAGGCAAGAAAACCTCATGAGTCCGCAAACCGGTCAGCGTCGGTCTGACGCCGCCTGACTAACGTCGGCAGAGGGTTGGCGAGCTGCGAAACGCTCATCACCAGCATGGGCGAGAAGCCCGGCAGTCTGGTCGCTCAGTTGTTCCACGTTTCGTCGTAGGGGTCGTGGGGCGTTGGTGCCGGCCTGGCTTCGGTGACCTGGAGGAAGGGGATCGGGCCGTTGTTCACAGGGTCCCGGGTCCGCTGCGCGGTATACCTGCCTGTCACCTCCAGCCATGCGTTCGGCTGCAGGACGGGCGGGATGTTCCCGGTAAGGCCGATTTTCACCGGCTGGGCGTCAGCGGCACAGCAGTTGAGGG
This sequence comes from Streptomyces sp. NPDC058145, assembly GCF_042884245.1. Taxonomy (NCBI): domain Bacteria; kingdom Bacillati; phylum Actinomycetota; class Actinomycetes; order Kitasatosporales; family Streptomycetaceae; genus Streptomyces; species Streptomyces sp. NPDC058145. The sequence goes on from NZ_JBHVUH010000044.1 coordinate 13,609, forward strand.
CCATGCGGACGAGGTAGGGGGTCCCCGAGCGGGCCACGGCGACGAATCCGGTGATCCGCACGCTGCGGCCTTCCAGGGAATGGCCGTGGTCGTAGAACGCGCGGCCTGCATAGTCGACCAGGCTGATCGGTACGGGGTCACCGGTCGGGAGTTTCGCATAGCCGTACGGTGGCTGCAGGGCTGTACCGGCGCGCATCGCGCTGTAGGAACCCAGGGCCGGCGGGGCAACGAGGATGAGAGCGAAGAGAGGGAGGACGAGGAGCCAGGACATGAGAGGCTCGCGGTGAGCGTGCTCCCGGGTCTCGTCACCGGTACAGGCCCCTCGCTCCTTGCGACGCGCGCGCCTCCACTCGTACCAGGCCGTCGCCAGCGCAGTCACGGCCAGGAGTGTCCCGGCCATCAGCAGCAGCGGGCGCAGGCCCCCCTTGACGTAGCGCAGGTACAGGTCGGTGAGGCCCGCGTGCAGCAGGGCCACGCCGATCAGGAGCAGGACCGCCGCCTGTGCCTGCCGGTTCACAGCAGCACCGTCCCGGTCAGCACCGCGCCCGCGATGGCGAGGGCGAAAGTGGTGGGGGCGAAGCGCAGCGCGAAGCCGCGGCCGAAGGTGCCCGCCTGCATCGCGAACAGCTTCAGGTCGATCATCGGGCCGACCACCAGGAACGTCAGTCTGGCCGTCAGTGAGAACTGGGTCAGCGACGCCACCACGAACGCGTCCGCCTCCGAGCAGATCGACAGCACTACGGCGAGGACCGCCAGGGCCAGGACCGCAAGTACCGGATTGCCGGCTGCCGCGCGCAGCCAGCTCGCCGGAGCCGCTGTCTTCAGCGTGGCCGCGGCCATTGCGCCGAGGACCAGGAAGCCGCCCGCGTGCATCGTGTCGTGCCGGACCGACCCCCAGAACCTCTCTCCCTTGCTCTGGCCGGTGTGCTCCATCTGTGCTGGCAGGCGGAGCCAGTCGGTGCGGCCGAGGCGCTGCCACAACCAGCCCATCACACAGGCCACCAGCAGACTCGCCAGGAAGCGGGCCAGGACCATCCGCGGGTCGTGTGGGAAGGCGACAGCCGTGGCGGTCAGGACGATCGGGTTGATCGCCGGGGCGGACAGCAGGAACGCGAGGGCCGCGGCCGGTGTGACACCCCGCCTCACCAGTGCGCCGGCCACCGGCACGGACGCGCACTCACAGCCAGGCAGTACCGCACCCGCCACACCGGCCACCGGAACGGCGAGGGCGGTACGGCCGGGCAGGGCACGGGCGAAGAACGAGGGCGGTACGAAAACGGCGATCGCCGCCGACAGCAGCGCGCCCAAGACGAGAAACGGCAGCGCTTGGACCACCATCGCGACGAACACCGTCATCCAGCTCTGCATCACCGGGGTGGCCAGCGCCCGGCGGATCGGGCCCTGCATGAGGACAACGACGAGCAGGAGCACGGTCAGGGCGAGGGAGGAGTTGAAGTGCCACCCCTCCTGGCCTCGTCGGCCGGGCTCCCCGCCGGCCTGTGGTTGCCGAGTCCGGGAAATCGGCCCGGGCGGGGCGGCTTTGCTGATGGCCACGGGTGAGCTACCTCCGGCAGGGTCGTGCGAAGGTAAGTGCCTTCTCCTTCCATACGGCCGCGATGCCTCGGTGTCTCACCGTGAAGATGCGCAACTACTTCCACAACTACGGTGGCGCGCGGCCATCGCTGGCAGGTCAACTCCCCGCATCGACGAAGCCTGACTGCGGGCTAGGCATCCGCCCACTCTGCGGGACTCCTCACCAGACCAGGCTGATCCTCCTCAAGCGCTGCACGACCGGACCAGCCCGCTCTCCTTAGCTCCCTGGCACTGTCGCCTCCCCTTCGGATCACCTTGCCGACCAGATGAAGATGGTGGCGAGGTGGAGTTCGGCGAGGTAGATGGTCGCGGTCGTGTCGTAACGCGTGGCCAGGCCGCGCCCCTGTTTGATAGCCAACTTCCTCGCCGACTCCAACGGCGAGTTCGTGGCCAACCCGCACCACGGCCGGAAGGCCGCCGCGAAGCTCGAAGCCGCACAGCAGGA
>NZ_JBHVUH010000045.1:0-13387 GCF_042884245.1 Streptomyces sp. NPDC058145
TTCTCCTTCATGACGTTCCTGATCGCCGTACCGACCGGTGTGAAGTTCTTCAACTGGATCGGCACGATGTGGAAGGGTTCGCTGTCCTTCGAGACACCGATGCTCTGGGCCGTCGGCTTCCTGATCACCTTCACGTTCGGTGGTCTGACCGGTGTCATCCTGGCCTCGCCCCCGATGGACTTCCACGTGTCCGACTCGTACTTCGTGGTGGCCCACTTCCACTACGTGGTCTTCGGTACGGTCGTCTTCGCCATGTTCTCCGGCTTCCACTTCTGGTGGCCGAAGATGACCGGCAAGATGCTGGACGAGCGTCTCGGCAAGATCACCTTCTGGACGCTGTTCATCGGCTTCCACGGCACCTTCCTGATCCAGCACTGGCTGGGCGTGGAGGGCATGCCGCGCCGGTACGCCGACTACCTGGCGGCCGACGGCTTCACCGCCCTGAACACGATCTCGACCATCAGCTCGTTCCTGCTGGGCCTGTCGATCCTGCCGTTCCTCTACAACGTGTGGAAGACGGCCAAGTACGGCAAGCCGGTCGGCGTGGACGACCCCTGGGGCTACGGCCGTTCGCTCGAGTGGGCGACGTCCTGCCCGCCGCCGCGGCACAACTTCCTCACCCTGCCGCGGATCCGCAGTGAATCCCCGGCGTTCGACCTGCACCACCCCGAGATCGCCGCGCTCGAGCAGCTCGAGCACGCCGGTCACGGCACCGCCATCGCGGGCGAGAAGGAGGCCGGCAAGTGAAGATCCAGGGCCGGATGTTCATCTGGCTGAGCTTCTTCCTCCTGATCATGGCCGTCGTGTACGGCGTGTGGTCGAAGGAGCCGGCCGGCACCACGGCGCTCTTCCTGGCCTTCGGCCTGGCCATCATGATCGGCTTCTACCTGGGCTTCACCGCCCGGCGGGTCGACGCGGGTGCCCAGGACGACAAGGAGGCCGATGTCGCGGACGAAGCGGGCGAGCTGGGCTTCTTCAGCCCGCACAGCTGGCAGCCGCTCATGCTGGGCGTCGGCGGCGCGATCGCCTTCCTCAGCATCGCGGTCGGCTGGTGGCTGATCTACTTCGCCGCGCCGATCATCGCCATCGGCCTGTTCGGCTGGGTGTTCGAGTACTACCACGGTGAGAACCGCACCCAGTAGGACGCGGTGACGCCCGCGCCGAGCGCGCCAGGAGCCCGGATCCTCCGTCAGGAGGGTCCGGGCTCCTGCTTTTGCCACGACGCATCACCCGAACGACTTACGTACCGCGCCAAGCAGGTCTCCATCTCATAGCGTGATCATATGAATCACACTCCGCGGACCCGCACCGTCGTCAGCTGCGCGTTGCTGGTGATCGCCCTCGGCGCGGGCGTCACCTCCTGCGGTTCGGACGGCAACCCCCTGTCGGCCAGTCCGTACGACGCGGCGGGCCAGATCTCCTTCAACGGCCCCACCGAAGCGGGGAAGCGGGCCGACCCGGACAAGCCCCTGGAGATCACCGCCGAGAGCGGTGAGGGCCGGATCACCGACGTCACCGCCCAGGACTCCACAGGGCGCTTCGTGGCGGGCGAACTCGCCGCCGACGGCAGTCGCTGGCACAGCATCTCCCCGCTGGCCGCGAACGCCCATTACACGGTCCGCGTCAGCACCGAGGACGACGACGGGGCGCCCGGCCGCAAGGTCCTCACCTTCGACACCAGCAAGCCCACCAGCAAGCAGCGGCTGAACGTCACGTTCGGGCCCGAGTCGGGCGTCTACGGCGTCGGACAGCCCATCACCGCCCAACTCGACCGCGAGGTCAAGGACAAGGCGCAGCGGGCCGTCGTGGAGCGCGGCCTGCGTGTGGACTCCGTGCCGGCCGTGCAGGGCTCCTGGTACTGGGTCAGCAACAAGGAACTCCACTTCCGCCCCAAGGACTACTGGGCCGCCCACACCACTATCCAGGTGCACAGCAACCTGGAGGGCGTGAAGATCAGCGACCGGCTCTGGGGCGGCAAGGCGAAGGCGTTGAAGATCACAACCGGTGACCGGATCGAGGCCGTCACGGACGCCTCGACGCACCAGCTGACGTACTACAAGAACGGGCAGGAGGTCGAGCAGATCCCGGTCACCACGGGCAAGCCCGGCTTCGAGACCCGCAACGGGGTCAAGGTCGTCCTGGAGAAGCAGTACCTCGTACGGATGCGCGGTACCACCGTCGGCATCGCCGAGGGCAGCTCCGACTCGTACGACCTGCCGGTCTACTACGCCACCCGGGTCACCTGGTCCGGTGAGTACGTGCACGCCGCGCCCTGGTCGGTCGGCTCCCAGGGCTCCGCCAACGTCAGCCACGGCTGCACGGGGATGAGCACGTCCAATGCCGAGTGGTTCTTCGACAACGTCCATCCGGGTGACATCGTCAAGGTGATCAACTCCAACGGTGACCCGATGGAGGCCTTCGGCAACGGCTTCGGGGACTGGAACCTCGACTGGAACAAGTGGCGCACGGGCAGCGCCCTGACGGCCGGCACACCGGACACCGCGGCACCGTCCCACGACGCCCCCAGGCTGCGGCCGGTGGCCCTGTGACCCGGGGCGCGGGGCGGTACGGCCCGCCCCGCGCCCCCGGACCGCCCGTCAGACGCCCAGCAGCCGCTTACGGCGCAGCAGGGAGGCCAGGGCGGAGGCGAACTCCACCGGCTCCACCGGCAGCGTCACAGCGGCGTCCGCACGGCTCCAGGTGGCCAGCCAGGCATCCTGCGGCCGCCCCATCAGCAGCAGCACGGGCGGGCAGTTGAACACCTCGTCCTTGATCTGCCGGCACACCCCCATGCCGCCCATCGGCACGGCCTCGCCGTCGAGCACGCACACGTCGATGCCGCCCTTGTCCAGCTCGCGCAGCACCGCCTCGGGCGTCGCGCACTCCAGGAACTCCACGACCGGCACGTCCGGAGCGGGCCGTCGCCCTGCGGCCAGCCGCACCTGTTCGCGGGTGTTGGAGTCGTCGCTGTACACCAGCACTGTGGCGGTCGGCTGCATGCTTCCTCCGAGACGTCGACGTCGTACGGACCGGGCCGTTCGAGGCGGATGCTACTCCCATGAACACCACGTCAACACCGGTTCGACGGGGCAAGACACTCCGAACGGCACCCCCCGGAGTGAGGGCGGGATAAGCGACCGACATAATGTCGGTCGTGGCGACAGCAACGACAGTAGAAACCGGGCACGCGCACCCGTCGGTCAATCGACCGAACCTCACCAGCGTCGGAACCATCATCTGGCTGAGTTCCGAGCTGATGTTCTTCGCGGCCCTCTTCGCGATGTACTTCACCCTCCGGTCGGTGACCGGACCGGCGCACTGGAAGAAGATGGCGGAGGCACTCAACGTGCCCTTCTCCGCCACGAACACCACGATCCTGGTGCTCTCCTCGCTGACCTGTCAGCTCGGCGTCTTCGCCGCCGAGCGCGGGGACGTGAAGAAGCTCCGTGGCTGGTTCAGTCTCACCTTCATCATGGGCGCGATCTTCATCGGCGGTCAGATCTACGAGTACACGGAGCTGGTGAAGAAGGACGGGATCTCCCTGTCCTCCGACCCGTACGGCTCGGTGTTCTACCTGACCACCGGCTTCCACGGCCTGCACGTGACGGGCGGACTCATCGCCTTCCTGCTGGTCCTCGGCCGCACCTACGCGGCGAAGAGGTTCACTCACGAGCAGGCGACCGCGGCCATCGTCGTGTCCTACTACTGGCACTTCGTCGATGTCGTCTGGATCGGCCTCTTCGCCACGATCTACCTGATCAAGTAGCCGGGACCGTTCCCGCACATCCAGCATCGACGCAGAAGATCCTGACACCGGGGTAATCCGTGAAAAAGCTCTCCTCACGACGACGCCATCCGCTGGCGGCGGTCGTCGTCCTACTCCTCGCGCTGGCGGCCACTGGGGGGCTGTACGCCGCGTTCGCGCCCGCGAGCAAGGCACAGGCCGATGAAACCTCCCAGTCCCTGACCATCAAGGAGGGCAAGAAGCTCTACGAGGTCGGCTGCGCCAGCTGCCACGGCACCGGTGGCAAGGGCTCCTCCGACGGGCCGAGTCTGGTCGGCGTGGGCGCCGCGGCCGTCGACTTCCAGGTGGGCACCGGCCGTATGCCGGCCTCCACCTCCCAGATGGCCCAGCTCCCGCGCAAGAAGGTCACCTACACCCAGGCCGAGATCGACCAGCTCGCCGCGTACGTCGCGTCGCTGGGCGCCGGCCCGAACGTGCCGACGAAGCAGCAGTACGGCCCGGAGGGCGCGGACATCGCCAAGGGTGGCGAGCTGTTCCGCACCAACTGCGCGCAGTGCCACAACTTCACCGGCAAGGGTGGTGCCCTCACCAAGGGCAAGTACGCGCCGAGCCTCGAGGGTGTGGACCCCAAGCACATGTACGAGGCCATGCAGACCGGCCCGCAGAACATGCCGTCCTTCCCCGACACCACGATGTCGGAGAAGAACAAGAAGGACATCATCGCGTACCTGAACGCGGTCAACGGTGACGAGACGGTCAACCCGGGCGGCCTCGAGCTGGGCGGCCTCGGGCCGGTCACCGAGGGTCTGTTCGCCTGGATCTTCGGTCTCGGCGCACTGATCGCGGTTGCCGTGTGGGTCGCCGCCCGGACCGCAAAGGCCAAGAAGTCATGAGTAGCCAAGACATTCCAGAAGAGAACCTGCCCGCAGAGCAGGACCACGCGCACGGCGCCGTGAGCGTCGCGGACGAGGCGAACCCGTTCGCGGACCCGGGGCTGCCGCCCCACGAGCACCGGATCCAGGACATCGACGAGCGGGCCGCCAAGCGGTCCGAGCGCGTCGTCGCCCTGCTGTTCACGTTCTCGATGCTGGCCACCGTCGGCTTCATCGCCTCGTACGTGACGATCTCGCCCGACACCTCGGTCTTCGTCTTCCCGATCGGGCACATCAGCGCGCTGAACTTCGCGCTCGGCCTGACCCTGGGCGCGGCGCTGTTCTGCATCGGCGCGGGCGCGGTCCACTGGGCCCGCACCCTGATGTCCGACGTGGAGGTCGCCGCCGAGCGTCACCCGATCGCGGCCCCGCCCGAGGTCCGCGCGCAGGTCCACGCGGACTTCAAGCAGGGCGCCAAGGAGTCGGCGCTCGGCCGCCGCAAGCTGATCCGCAACACGATGTTCGGCGCGCTCACCCTGGTGCCGCTCTCCGGCGTCGTCCTGCTGCGCGACCTCGGCCCGCTGCCCGGCACCTCGCTGCGGCACACCGTGTGGGCCAAGGGCAAGCTCCTCGTCAACACGAACACGAACCAGCCGCTGCGTCCCGAGGACATCCAGGTCGGTTCGCTCACCTTCGTCAGGCCCGAGGGCCTGGAGGAGACCGACGAGGACTTCCAGAACGAGATCGCCAAGGCCGCCCTGATGATCATCCGGTTGCAGCCGGGCAACATCAAGGACAAGCGCGAGCTCGACTGGTCGCACGAGGGCATCGTCGCCTTCTCGAAGATCTGCACCCACGTCGGTTGCCCGATCTCGCTGTACGAGCAGCAGACGCATCACGTCCTGTGCCCGTGCCACCAGTCCACCTTCGACCTCTCCGACGGTGCCCGAGTGATCTTCGGCCCCGCCGGTCACGCCCTGCCGCAGCTCCGCATCGGCGTGAACGACGAGGGTTACCTCCAGGCGCTCGGCGACTTCGAGGAGCCCGTCGGTCCTGCATTCTGGGAGCGCGGATGAGCACCAACGAGAACAACGAACGACGCGGCAAGGCGCCGGCCGGCGAGCGGGTCGCCGACTGGGCCGACGGACGGCTCGGGATCTACTCCCTGGCCAAGTCCAACATGCGCAAGATCTTCCCCGACCACTGGTCGTTCATGTTGGGTGAAGTCTGCCTGTACAGCTTCCTCATCATCATCCTGACCGGTGTCTATCTGACGCTGTTCTTCCACCCGTCGATGAACGAGGTGGAGTACCACGGCAGCTACGTCCCGCTCCAGGGACAGCTGATGTCCGAGGCCTTCAGCTCGACCCTGCACATCTCCTTCGACGTGCGCGGTGGTCTGCTCATCCGGCAGATCCACCACTGGGCCGCGCTGATCTTCCTCGCCGGCATGTTCGTGCACATGATGCGCGTGTTCTTCACCGGCGCGTTCCGCAAGCCGCGTGAGATCAACTGGCTGTTCGGCTTCCTGCTGTTCGTCCTGGGCATGTTCACCGGCTTCACCGGTTACTCGCTCCCGGACGACCTGCTCTCCGGCACCGGTGTGCGCTTCACCGAGGGCGCGATCCTGTCCATGCCGATCGTCGGCACGTACATCTCGTACTTCCTCTTCGGCGGCGAGTTCCCCGGCCACGACTTCGTGGCCCGGTTCTACTCGATCCACATCCTGCTGCTGCCGGGCATCATGCTCGGCCTGGTGGTGGGCCACCTGATCCTGGTCTTCTACCACAAGCACACGCAGTTCGCGGGTCCCGGAAAGACCAACAAGAACGTCGTCGGCATGCCGCTGCTGCCGGTCTACATGGCCAAGGCCGGAGGCTTCTTCTTCCTGGTCTTCGGTGTGATCGCGGCCATCGCCGCGGTCACCCAGATCAACCCGATCTGGGCCATGGGCCCCTACCGTCCGGACCAGGTGTCCACGGGCGCCCAGCCCGACTGGTACATGGGCTTCGCCGAGGGTCTGGTCCGCTACATGCCGGGCTGGGAGATCAACTTCTGGGGTCACACGCTCGTCCTGGGCGTGTTCATCCCGCTGGTCCTCTTCGGCCTGGTGCTCGCCGCGATCGCGCTCTACCCGTTCATCGAGTCCTGGGTCACCGGGGACAAGGGCGAGCACCACATCCTGGACCGCCCGCGCAACGCCCCGACGCGCACCGGGTTCGGTGTCGCCTGGATCACGGTGTACATGGTCGGCCTGGTGGGCGGTGGCAACGACCTCTTCGCCACCCACTTCCAGCTGTCGCTCAACGCGGTCACGTGGTTCGTCCGGATCTCCTTCTTCGCCGGACCGGTCATCGCCTTCATCGTCACCAAGCGGATCTGCCTCGGCCTGCAGCGCCGGGACCGCGAGAAGGTGCTGCACGGCCGCGAGACGGGCATCATCAAGCGCCTGCCGCACGGTGAGTTCATCGAGATCCACGAGCCGCTCAGCCAGGAGCAGTTGCACACCCTCACCACCCACCACCAGTACGAGCCGGCCGAGATCGGCCCGACGGTGGACGAGAACGGTGTCGAGCGCAGGGTGAAGGGGTCCGAGAAGCTGCGCGCCAAGCTCAGCAACGCCTACTTCGGCGAGGACAACCAGATCCCGAAGGCCACCGTCGAGGAGTACCGGGAGATCACGAGCGGCCACGGCCACCACTGATCCCCGAGCGTCGCCACGCCACAGTCGAAGGGCTCCGTCCGCGTTGCGGACGGGGCCCTTCGCCGTGTCCGGGGCTGGATAGGGTGGGAACACACTGTTCTGCGACGACACCCAGGAGCGGCTATGAGCGCTGTGACCCCCGCTGGAGGCGACACCGCGGCGGGCCGTTCCTGGCCCGCCCTGCTGAACGGTCTGCTGGACGGCCGGGATCTGTCCGCCGACGAGACCGCCTGGGCGATGGACCGCATCATGCGCGGCGAGGCTACCGACGCCCAGATCGCCGGCTTCATGGTGGCGCTGCGCGCCAAGGGCGAGACGGTCCAGGAGATCACCGGCCTCGTGCGGACCATGTACGAGCACGCGAATGTGATCGAGGTGCCCGGGCCGGCCGTCGACATCGTCGGCACCGGCGGCGACGGCGCGAAGACGGTGAACATCTCCACCATGTCGTCGATCGTCGTCGCCGGCACCGGCACGAAGGTGGTCAAGCACGGCAACCGCGCCGCGTCCTCCGCCTCCGGCTCCTCCGACGTCCTGGAGAAGCTCGGCATCAATCTCCACCTGACCCCGCGACGGGTCGCCGAGGTCGCCGAAGAGGCCGGCATCACCATCTGCTTCGCGGTGAAGTTCCACCCGTCGCTGCGCCATGTCGCGGCGGCCCGCGGCCAGTTGGGCATCCGTACCACCTTCAACGTGCTCGGCCCGCTGACGAACCCGGCCAAGGTGCGCGCCCAGGCGGTCGGTGTGGCCGATCCGCGCATGGCCCCGATCGTGGCCGGGGTCCTCGCCGAGCGCGGGAACTCCGCCCTGGTGTTCCGGGGCGACGACGGCCTGGACGAACTGACCACCACCGCCACGTCCCGGGTGTGGGTGGTCCGGGACGGCAAGGTCACCGAGGAGCGCTTCGACCCGCGGGACGTCGGCATCGAGCTGGTCCCCGTGGAGGCGCTGCGCGGCGCCGACGCCTCGTACAACGCGGAGGTGGCCCGGCGCGTGCTGGACGGCGAGCACGGCCCCGTCCGGGACACGGTGCTGCTGAACTCGGCGGCGGCGCTGGTCGCCCTGCATCCGGCCGACGCGCCGCTCACCGAGCAGCTGCGCGCGGGCATGGCGAGGGCGGCGGAGTCGATCGACAGCGGGGCGGCGAAGCGGACGCTGGAGCGGTGGGTGGCGGCCAGCAACGCCTGACACCCGCCGGGTGCGACGCGGGCGCGGTCCGGATGGCGGACCGCGCCTTGCGCATCGGAGATCGTGTGGCAGGATACTGAACCAGGTCATGAGTGACAGCCATTCGGCCCCGGCCGGCTGTCCGGCAACCCTCCGTCCGTGGCGGGGTGCCCCGGGTGAGGACCAGGTCGTGGGCAGCGAGGTCCACGGCAAGCGCGGACCCCTCGCGCGGCTCCTGAAGGAGCGCGGGACCAGGGGTCCTGGTCGTCGAGGGAGCCTTCTGTGAGCAAGCGAATGCGATAGGGCGTAGAGCCCCGCCTCCGCGTACCCCTTTTCACCTTCCGCCGTGCTTCGAGCCGTACCGCTCGCACGGTGTCACCGGCCTGCCTCACGGGAGTGCACCCATGTCCGTCTCCACCGCTGCCGCCCCCCGCACCATTTGTGACCAGTTGCCCGTTCTGGGGTGTGACGTCACCGTCCCGCTCGTGACGGGCGGCGAGGTCACCTACGCCGCGCTGGACTACGCCGCCAGCGCCCCCGCCCTGCAGCGCGTCTGGGACGACGTCGCCGCCTACGCGCCGTACTACGGCAGCGTCCACCGCGGTGCCGGCCACCTCTCCCAGCTCTCCACCGACCTGTTCGAGAACGCCCGCCGGACGGTCGCCGGATTCCTCGACTGCCGCGAGAGCGACCAGGTGGTCTTCACCCGGTCGACCACCGACTCCCTGAACCTCCTCGCCCGCGCGCTCCCGGCCGGCTGCGAGGTCTTCGTCTTCGAGACCGAGCACCACGCCGCCCTGCTGCCGTGGCAGGACGCGAGGGTGACCGTCCTCGACGCGCCGCGCACCCCGCGGCGGGCCGTGGAGACCCTGGAGCGGGCCCTCGCCGACCGCGACCCGCACGGCCCGGCCCTGGTGTGCGTCACCGGCGCCTCCAACGTCACCGGGGAGCTGTGGCCGGTGCGCGAGCTGGCCGCCGCGGCCCACGCGCACGGGGCCCGGATCGTCCTGGACGCCGCCCAGCTGGCCCCGCACCACCCGGTGTCGGTCCGGGACCTGGACGTCGACTGGGTGGCCTTCTCCGGTCACAAGCTGTACGCGCCCTTCGGGTCCGGCGTGCTGGCCGGCCGGGCCGACTGGCTGGTCGCGGCCGAGCCGTACCTCGCGGGCGGCGGCGCCAGCCGCAGGGTCGCCCGGCGCACCGACGGGGGAGTGGACGTGGAGTGGCACGAGAGCGCCGCGCGCCACGAGGCCGGCTCCCCGAACGTCATCGGCGCCTACTCCATCGCCTCCGCCTGCAAGGCCCTCACCGAGGCCGGCTGGGACGCCCTCGTGGCCCGCGAGCAGCACCTGATCACCCGGGTCCGGGCGGGTCTCGCCGAGGTGCCGGAGGTCAGGGTGCTCTCCCTCTTCGGTGACGACGCCCCGCGGGTCGGCGTGCTCTCCTTCGTCGTCGAGGGCTGGAACAGCTCCCACTTCGCCGCCGCGCTCTCCGCCGAGTACGGCATCGGCGTCCGCGACGGCCTGTTCTGCGCCCACCCGCTGGTCCGCACCCTGCTGGGCGGCGACCCGCGGACCCAGGGCGAGTGCGGGGCGACCGAGGCCGCGCCCGGTGAGAAGTCCCTGAACGCCGTCCGGGTCAGCTTCGGGGCGGGCACGCCCGACGAGCACGTCGAGCGCTTCGTCGACGCGGTGAGGGAACTGGTCCGCGACGGCGCGCGGTGGCGCTACCGCGCCGAGGACGGGCGCTGCGTGCCGGTGCGCGACCAGGCCTGAGCCGGGCGCACGGAGCTAGGCGGCGGCGTTCACGAGTCGAGGCCGATCGCGAACGCCGCCTCCAGGTCGTGCTGGGAGTACGTGCGGAACGCGACGTGCGTGTCGGTGCCCTCCACGCCGGGGATCTTGCTGATCCGTCCCGGGATGACGTCGGCCAGGTCCTCGTGCTGCCGCACCCGCACCATGGCGATCAGGTCGTAGGTGCCGGTGACGGAGAAAACCTCGCTCACGGAATCCAGCGAAGCGATCTGCTCCGCGATCTCGGGGATCCGGTCCACGCTGGTCTTGATCAGGACAATCGCGGTGATCACGGCAGGTTCTCTCCCTCGGGCGCCGGGGCCGGTGCGGACTTCACTCTAGTAGTCGGCCCGTAGCGCACCCACGCGTAGCCGAAGCCGAGGCCGAAGCCGATCAGGTGGGCGAGGTAGGCCACCCCGGGGCCCTGGCCGGAGCGGCCCGCCGCGAGCCACTGCAGGGCCGCCCAGAAGGGCAGCACCACCCAGGCCGGGAAGCGCAGGGGCAGGAAGAACAGGAAGGGGAGGAGACTGGTCACACGGGCACGCGGGAACAGGTACAGGAACGCTCCGAGGACCGCCGAGATCGCCCCCGAGGCGCCCACCAGCGACTGCCCGGAGGTGGCGTTGGCGGCCGCGTAGCCCAGCAGGGCCAGGTAACCGCAGCCGACGTAGAAGAGGGTGAACTCCACCCGGCCCATCCGTTCCTCGGTCATCAGCCCGAAGACGAAGAGGAAGAGCATGTTGCCGAGCAGATGCACCCAGCTGCCGTGCACGAACAGGGCGGTGGCCGGGGTCAGGGCCGCCCGGACCGACGGGTCGAACAGCTCGGCCGGGACCACGCCCCAGTGGCGGAAGTACGCCCGCTGCGCCGCGAACAGCGCCCCGCCCGAGCCGTACGCCGGGGTGAGGCCGGAGGCCGGGCCGAGCACGAAGATCAGGGTGCACAGGACGAGGAGGACGTACGTCATCGGCGCGGAGGCGCCCCGGACCGCCCGGAACGCTCCACAGACCGCCGGGCCCCAGGTGCGGATCATGACTACAGAGCATGACGTAACGGGACGTAAGCCGGCAGATCGCCTCGCCGCCGTGGACGGACGGGCGGCGATCGACCGGCAGGCCGTAGGGTTACGAGCCACACGCGTCGGGGAGCGGCGCGGACCGACCCGAGAAGGAAGCGAACAGTCACGATGACGGTTCCCCTGCCGACCGCCACGACACGATGGCGCTGCGCCCTCTGCGGCAACCTCACCCGCTTCGACGTGACCCGCTCGTCGAAGGTCGTCGAGTACGTTCACCTCGACCTCGCGGGCGAGCCGACGGTCGAGGAGCGCGAGGTGGTCAGTGAGACCATCGAGTCGGTCCGTTGCCGTTGGTGCAACGCGGTGGACCAGGTGGAACTCGTGGACAGGCCGGGCGCCGGCTCCTGAGCGGAGCGGGTCCCGTAGAGGTATTGGGGTGTGACGGATGGTGGAGACCGCAGGCGGGGGGCCGGGCGACGGCACCGCTGAGGTGCTTGACCGTCCGCTGCCCGACGGCGTGCGCCGGCGGGTCGTGCAGATCGTCTCGGACGGCTTCGGTCTGCTGACCGTGACGGAACTGCCCGCCCAGTTGCGGCAGTACGCCCGGTTCGCCCCCAATCGCCGGGCCAAGTTCGCCGGCAACGCGATGGCGGCGGCGCTGGAGACCGACGCGCTGTTCCGGCAGCGGATCGGGGAGAAGTTCAGAGAGGCGCAGCCGGAACTCTCCGGCGCGCTCGACTCCGGCTCACCGCCCCCGGCCGCGGACCCGCTCGATGTGGCGGCCGCGGCCTACGTACTGCGGGCCACGGGCTGGGTGAAGCTGGTCACCGCGGCCGGCGAGGAGGCGCAGCGCGCCGACGCCGAGCGGGCCGACGAGGAGAGCCGCGCCGAACTCGAGCGGCTGCGCGCGGAGCTGGACCAGGCCCGCGAGCAGACCCGCGCCGAGACCGAACGGCTGCGCGTCGAGGCGGAGTCGGCGAAGCGGGAAGCGGAGTCGCTGCACCGCAAGCTGCGTGCCGCGCTCAGCGACGTCAAGCGCGGTGAGGCCGCGCTGCGCAAGGTCCGGGGCGAGATCGAGGCCCTGCGCGCCGAGGGGCACGCGCAGCTGTCGGCCGCCGAGAGCGAGTCCCGGCGGCTCAAGGCGCGCCTGGGCGAGGTCGAGGCGGCGCTGGAGGCCACCCGCCGGGCGGCCCGCGAGGGCCGCAGCGTGGAGGACATGCGGGTGCGGCTGCTGCTGGACACCATGCTGGACGCCGCCCAGGGGCTCCGGCGTGAACTCGCCCTGCCGCCGGTCTCCGTGCGCCCGGCCGAGACCGTGGACGCGGTCGAACCGGGACGGATGACCCCGAAGGACATCGCGGCCCGGGCACTGTCCGAGAACGACCCGGCGATCCTCGACCAGTTGCTGGCGCTGCCGCAGGCGCATCTGGTGGTCGACGGCTACAACGTCACCAAGACCGGCTATCCCCAGATGCCGCTGGAGAAGCAGCGGCTGCGCCTGCTGGGCCAGCTCTCGGCGCTCGCCGCGCAGACCGGCGCCGAGGTGACCTGTGTCTTCGACGGCGCCGAGCTGGCCGCGCCGGTGCTGCTCGCGCCGCCGCGCGGGGTGCGGGTGCTGTTCTCCAAGCCGGGTGTCACGGCGGACGAGCTGATCCGTCAGCTCGTGCGCGCCGAGCCGCCGGGCCGTCCGGTCATCGTCGCCTCGACCGACCGGGAGGTGGCCGACGGGGTCGCCCGCGCCGGTGCCCGTCCCGTGGCCTCTGCGGTACTTCTGAAGCGACTGTCCTGAAGGTGCAACGCGCATATGCAATGCCCGAATTGGCCGTATCTTCACGCAACGTAGTGTCGATCGGGCATCACCGCACGTGAGTTGTGTGCAAAGAATGCGTTGCGTCACCGGATTTTTTGCCGCGGGGATTTGAACTGATCACAACTGGGTCACTAGGGTCTGGGCTCGAACCTCCGAACGGGTGATCACTCACAAGAAGGAGATCGTCCCTCGTGGCGTCCCATCGTCGACCCAAGCAGCCGAGCCGCACGCGTGTCACCGTGCTGACCACCGCGGCAGCCGCCGCCGTCGTGCTGAGC
>NZ_JBHVUH010000046.1:0-7500 GCF_042884245.1 Streptomyces sp. NPDC058145
TTCGGTCCCTATCCGTCGTGGGCGCAGGAAATTTGAGAGGAGCTGTCCTTAGTACGAGAGGACCGGGATGGACGCACCGCTGGTGTACCAGTTGTCTTGCCAAAGGCATAGCTGGGTAGCTACGTGCGGACGGGATAAGTGCTGAAAGCATCTAAGCATGAAGCCCCCCTCAAGATGAGATTTCCCATAGCGCAAGCTAGTAAGATCCCTGAAAGATGATCAGGTTGATAGGTCTGAGGTGGAAGCGTGGTGACACGTGCAGCTGACAGATACTAATCGATCGAGGACTTAACCAAAATGACGTGCAGAATTTACTTCTTCTATTATCTAGTTTTGAAGGAACAACGTTCCTCATAGTTTGGTGGCGATAGCGAAGAGGTCACACCCGTTCCCATTCCGAACACGGCAGTTAAGCTCTTCAGCGCCGATGGTAGTTGGGGGTTCTCCCCCTGTGAGAGTAGGACGCCGCCAAGCAATTTCTAGTTTTAGGATTCATAACCCGAAGAATGCAGGTTCAAAATCCTATCTCTTTTCAAAAAAACCTTAGGATTTTTCCTAAGGTTTTTTTGTATATTTTTTCATCTGAAGCGTTTGGATGAACTCTAGGCGGGAGGATTTTTGATGAATAAAGAAGAAATCCGAAATACTGACCAAATCCTTCATTCTTTTGCTGAATGGTTAATGGATCAAAATAAATCAGACAGTACGGCTAAAACATATGTAGGTGTTCTCTCTCAATTTTTTCAATGGATGAAAGAAGAAATAGAAGAGATTGAATCGACCCATGTGCAGGCCTATCTTGATTATATGGACGATTCCAATAAAAGTGCCGGAACAATCGAAAAGCATTATACAGCCATCACTGTATTTTCCCGGTTTCTTAACAAACCAGAGATTATGGCCAACATTGACCGCAAAGCCAAGGAAAAGAAGGATGAACCACCAGAGTCACTGGAGCCAGCTGAACAGTCAGCACTAATAAAAGAAGTGGAAGACGAAGGAAATGTGCGGAACATTGCTATTGTTTATGTTCTTCTTCATACCGGGATTCGGGTCTCCGAGCTTTGTGAATTAAATCACACCGATATAAAAAAAGACGGTGAAAGAGAATCTATTCTTATCCGGGATTCAAAAGGCGAGATTGAACGGGTTATCCCCCTATCAAGAGCTGCCAGTGAGCATATTAAGCGTTATAAAGACTCTCTGAAGGCCGAGAATGAAGCAGTCTTCTTATCCAGTGTTAACCAGCGTATGACACCGAGGGCGGTTCAATATATGCTGAGCAAGTACGATGTGAGCCCGCACAAGTTGAGACATACTTTTTGCCAGAATCTTATCGATAAAGGAATTGAGATTCAAACCGTCTCAAAGCTGGTCGGCCATAAGGATTTAAATATGACTAAACGCTATATCAAAGAATCCGGACAGGGACTTGATGCAGCTATTCAAAATACATTTGATTGATAAAAAAGAAATACCCAGTTATTCGGGTATTTCTTTTTTATCGTGTTCATTTAAGATACTGTTCCAATGCTTCCTCGATCAATAGATAAATGTTCTTTTCCTGAAGCAGCGACTGCATTTTCAGTTCTTTATGAAGGTCCGTTCTTAGATCGAAGGATACCCGTTTTCGGTCTTTCTTCTTTTCTTCTTTTTTTCCACTGTTTAAACGTTCCTTGGTTTCTTCCGGTAATACTTCTTCGTTCAAGGCAAAACTGGGGCTAATGTGCTTTTGACTGCGCATTTTACTCTTGATGTCATTTACCTTCGACACGGCTGATCAACTCCTTATAGAATCCTTCGTATTGTCCCAATGCCTGCCGCAGTTCAGCGTTCTGGTTAAATCCATACAGAGATAATCTGCCAACAGGCGCCTTCCTGGTAATCACCGTATCAAATACCAGGTCCGGGTAATCTTCCGCAATTAGTTCATTAAAGGCCTTGGCATCGCTTCGCCTTACATCATTCATCGTGCGCAGCACGCCGATCGCCTGAGTATTTCTCTTTCCGAATTCATTGGCTCCATGGATAGAATCCATGAAATTCGGGATAGCTGAATAGCACCAATTTGAACATTCGAATAAAACAACCACGTATTCACTGGCACACAGTGCATTTGTTGTCTGTTCGCTTAAGGAGGGAGGAGTATCAATAACGATAAAATCGTATCTGTCCCTGACGGACTTCAAAGCATGATCTAAGACAGAACTTGGATTCCCGCTAAAAGGGATCGTATCGCCTTTATATGTTTTTCCCGTATACAGCCAGCGCGGGAAAGTTGCCAAAAAGTTGTTGGCAGGCAGAAGATCGAGGTGATCGTTGATATTCAGTATGTAGCCCTCAACATTATCTTCCTGCATCGCTTCCAGCACGGACTTGCCCATATACTCATTTGAAGGCTGCTCAGACAGAAGCTCTGTAAGGTTGCCCTGTGAGTCCATATCCACTGCAAGGACCCTATATCCATTTCTGCTCAACAAGTGCGCGAGAATGCCGGTTGTGGTGGATTTTCCGCAGCCTCCCTTTTGAATTCCCATTGTAATAGTAATCGCCATCCCTTTATCACCCTTTCTTCTTTTATTTTTTTCTTCTAACGTTGTTTTCTTCTTTTCTTCTTTTCTTCCTTTCTTCTAACGTTGTTTTCTTCTTATTTTATACGATGCCTTTGTCATCCAATTAAAAAAGGCACTCATTAATGGGTGCCTTTTTTTAATTTCTTAAGTTGCTTTTCGAACTTACGCTTGCGCTTTTCTAGCTCCTCTACTGAATCACTTTCAGCCTCCGGCTCCTGAATTTGCAGAACTTCAAATAATTCTTCTTTAATTTCTTCAAATGTAACTGCTGCTGATTCATGATCCAATTTCAGTACTTCCTCCATTTTTTCAATGGACTTTTCCCGTATATACCAAGCAGGCAGTACTTCTTTTGATTTTCTGAAGTCAGATACTAAGCGTATAAGGATGTCTTCTGATTCATCATTATCCTTGTTTGCTGCCTTTAAGACCTTGGTTATGTATCCGACGGGGTTTTCGATGTCCTTGCGGTCCTGTATTTTCTCCAGGAGGCTCATTACATTGTCCTGTCCATGCTTTTCCCATGAAAGAATGACTTCGTCCGTTAACCTTACCCCCATCTTTAAGCCGAGTTTTTTCACTTTCTCTATAAACGTATCGGCAAATTCCTGCAAATGATTTTGAAGCAGGTCCAATTGATCAGGTTTTCCATTGCTTCCTGAAGTAATGAAAAATTTGATTTTATCCACTCTTCGTCCTGTCCTGATTTCTTCTATTTCAAAGGATATATCCGTTTTAGCCTTCAATTCCTTCTGGGCTGGTACAAGAACACGCTGCTTAAAGTTTCCGTATGCAGGATAGATATCCTCAGCCCCGAGCATTTTGCGCAGGTCCTTCAGGTAAAAGGATCTTTCCTTCAGTCTTTCATATTGCTTCAGTAATTCATATATCCTTATGGCGTAGGAGCTTTTCAGCTTCACCACATTCTCAAGTTTGTAGCTTGTGAATTCCCTTTTCAGCTGAAGCAGGTACGGCCGCAGGAAGGGATCAAACCTTATGTCTACAGTTCCTTCCGTTTCGTTATACGCTACATAGCTGAGCCACGAAACCTGTATGACCTTTTTTTTAATCCGCACTTCAAATACCTTCTTCATCAAATCCTTCGTAATCTGCTTCAGTTCTGTATATTTGGGTGTTCCTTTTAAGCTTAGGAGATCTGAAAATTCCTGAATAGGCAGGGTGTAGGTTTTGAAATCTGAATCTGCAGGTGTAATATGGCTCGCCAGACAAAGGATGATTTTTTGTTCTACCACGCCTAATTTATAATTTGCTTCAATGAGCATATTCGACTTAGTCACCAAATGGTTGTTCTGTGTTTCGTTTTTTTCTAAAATTTTCATCACAATTTCCTCCCTTTCGAGCTTCTTCATTATGACAAAAATCCATCGATAACAAAAGGATTTTTTTGTTATAATTCGCACCAAAAATGTTATAGTTCGCACCAAAAATGTTATAGTTCGCACCAAAAATGTTATAGTTCAGGCACCAAAAATGTTATAGTTCGCACCAAAAATGTTATAGTTCGCACCAAAAATGTTATAGTTCGCACCAAAAATGTTATAGTTAGAGGTCTTGAGGCCAGTCATACCAATGGTTTGAGGCCTCCGAAAACAATTAAAACAATGTAAAACAATTAAAACAATATTAGTAAAACAAACACAACAGGGGGTTTTTTGTTGTGAAAATTCTGAAAACTTTAAGATAGAGTAAGTTCAAAACACTAATTTGTGTATCAAAGGTTAAAGACTATTATTTTTTTAAAAGGTTTTAATGATCTGTCTTTACACCTCTGATAGAGCGATAAAAAGAGAGAAATTATAAAGAATTCAATGTCTGGCTTTATTTCTGTCTTATTTCTAGCATGATCTTATACATATTCAGGATACCGGCCGGCTCATTCTTTTTCGTAAACGCCAGAAGACCTCACCCTGCCAACGTACCTTTTGGAATGCTGAGGTCTTCTGGCACTCTAAAGATATCGCCGGCCGGTAGGGAAAGTTTTCTGTCTTGATGTGAACAGTCAGGCAAGATGTGAGTTAAGAGAAAATAAATGCTTTAGAAAAAGAAAAAGAGAAAAATGAAAGTAGATAAAGCTACAGATGTAGGATTCGAGGGTTCCGAAAAGGAAAAATGAAAAACAGGCATAAAAGTGTATGATTCACCAAGAGGTTTTTAAAAAATACGCTGTTTAAGCTTTGTATTTGCCTTTCTAAGCTGTTTGATTTTTTTCCGAATAGGAAAATAAAGATAGGGAGTTCAAACCTCTAAAAACAGCCTTTATGGACGTCTGATAACGAGGGTCTTTCGGAAGTAAAAAAAAAGAACAGTCAAAGACTGCTCCTTCGTTCGGAACCGTTATTTAAACACACTGAAGGTTTTCAAGACATTATTGGTTTCTTCTTCTGTGATGCCGATATACCTCAGGGTAATCGAAGGGTCCGAATGGTGCAGGATTCCCTGCAGCATCGCAATGTCCTTTGTCGCTTTGTAAAACCAGTATCCGAACGTTTTCCGCAGGGTATGGTTGCCGACATGGTCGACACCAGCAAAGTCGGCGGCCTTATTTAACTGCCGGTATGCCTGGGTCGGCGTGATGGCGCCGTCCCCCTTCCGGGATGGAAAAAGCCACTCACTGTCCACATTGACGGCATAGCCGTAGACTTCCTGAAAACAGTTTTCAAGGTACATCTCCCTGATTTTTTGTGTTTTTCCCTCTTTGATGCGCAGTATCTTCGTGTACTTTCCTTTCAAATTCAGAATCTGTTTGGTTTTGAGTCGTAAAAGATCTCCAACTCGCAGCCCGGTTTCACAGCCAAGGACAAACAGAATGTAATCACGTTCCGAACAATGGCGTTTAAGCGCCCACTTCATATCTTCCAGCTGCTGCTGGTTCCGAATGGGCTGCACGTTCTTAATAGGGTTCATAATTGTGTCCCCTTCTTTTTCAAGACGTTCCGAAAAGGTTGCGAGCCCTTATAAAACGGATACTTGAATGTATGATTTTATGTATTTATCTTCATTATAAGGATTAAAAACGAAGGAAGTCAATGAAATCAAGGAAATGAATGTACGGTCGTCTACAGAATCATACATAAAGTAACTTGCTAAAAAAATCATTGACATCATGTGTAAACTCTTTTATCATAAGGGAGTTGCTTATTTAGCAAGCAAGGCATTTTTGATCTTAGAAATTATTGATAGAGCAGTAAAAACAAGATCGAACATGTTCTTGAAAAAAACTATTGACGTCTTATTGAAATAGTAGTAAGATTAGGTAGTCGCTAAGAAATAGCGATTTTAAAAATAACTAACATTCTTCGCAGAAGTTGACAACTACTCAACTTCGTGATATGATGATTAAGTTGTTAAAGTGATTGCTCTTTGAAAACTGAACAAAACTAAGCGCCAACGTTTTAAAATAGTGAGCACACACTCTAAAAGCAAATGAGCAAGTCAAACATTTCTTCGGAGAGTTTGATCCTGGCTCAGGACGAACGCTGGCGGCGTGCCTAATACATGCAAGTCGAGCGAATGGATGGGAGCTTGCTCCCTGAAGTTAGCGGCGGACGGGTGAGTAACACGTGGGCAACCTGCCTGTAAGACTGGGATAACTTCGGGAAACCGGAGCTAATACCGGATACGTTCTTTCCTCGCATGAGGAAAGATGGAAAGACGGTTTCGGCTGTCACTTACAGATGGGCCCGCGGCGCATTAGCTAGTTGGTGAGGTAATGGCTCACCAAGGCCACGATGCGTAGCCGACCTGAGAGGGTGATCGGCCACACTGGGACTGAGACACGGCCCAGACTCCTACGGGAGGCAGCAGTAGGGAATCTTCCGCAATGGACGAAAGTCTGACGGAGCAACGCCGCGTGAGCGAAGAAGGCCTTCGGGTCGTAAAGCTCTGTTGTTAGGGAAGAACAAGTGCCGTTCAACTAGGGCGGCACCTTGACGGTACCTAACCAGAAAGCCACGGCTAACTACGTGCCAGCAGCCGCGGTAATACGTAGGTGGCAAGCGTTGTCCGGAATTATTGGGCGTAAAGGGCTCGCAGGCGGTTTCTTAAGTCTGATGTGAAAGCCCCCGGCTCAACCGGGGAGGGTCATTGGAAACTGGGGAACTTGAGTGCAGAAGAGGAGAGTGGAATTCCACGTGTAGCGGTGAAATGCGTAGAGATGTGGAGGAACACCAGTGGCGAAGGCGACTCTCTGGTCTGTAACTGACGCTGAGGAGCGAAAGCGTGGGGAGCGAACAGGATTAGATACCCTGGTAGTCCACGCCGTAAACGATGAGTGCTAAGTGTTAGGGGGTTTCCGCCCCTTAGTGCTGCAGCTAACGCATTAAGCACTCCGCCTGGGGAGTACGGCCGCAAGGCTGAAACTCAAAGGAATTGACGGGGGCCCGCACAAGCGGTGGAGCATGTGGTTTAATTCGAAGCAACGCGAAGAACCTTACCAGGTCTTGACATCCTCTGACAACCCTAGAGATAGGACGTCCCCTTCGGGGGCAGAGTGACAGGTGGTGCATGGTTGTCGTCAGCTCGTGTCGTGAGATGTTGGGTTAAGTCCCGCAACGAGCGCAACCCTTGATCTTAGTTGCCAGCATTCAGTTGGGCACTCTAAGGTGACTGCCGGTGACAAACCGGAGGAAGGTGGGGATGACGTCAAATCATCATGCCCCTTATGACCTGGGCTACACACGTGCTACAATGGACAGAACAAAGGGCAGCGAAACCGCGAGGTTAAGCCAATCCCACAAATCTGTTCTCAGTTCGGATTGCAGTCTGCAACTCGACTGCGTGAAGCTGGAATCGCTAGTAATCGCGGATCAGCATGCCGCGGTGAATACGTTCCCGGGCCTTGTACACACCGCCCGTCACACCACGAGAGTTTGTAACACCCGAAGTCGGTGAGGTAACCTTTTTGGAG
>NZ_JBHVUH010000047.1:0-9838 GCF_042884245.1 Streptomyces sp. NPDC058145
GGGGAGGCGGCTGATGTTGCTGCCGGGTTCGGGTCGGCGGAGTACTGGGTGCGGCATGCGCGGGAGGCGGTGCGCTTCGCGGACGCGGTGACGTACTTGGCCGAGCAGCGGGTGAGTCGGTTCGTGGAGCTGGGGCCGGGCGCGCTGGTCTCGGCCGTGGTGAGCACGCTGGAGGACGCGGGGGCGCTGGAGGTGCCGATGGTCGTCTCGTTGCTGAGCCGACGGGTATCGGAGCCGGCTGCGTTGGTTTCAGGGCTTGGTCAGTTGTTCGTGTCCGGGGTTCCGGTGTCGTGGCGGCCCTGGTGCGCGGGCGGTCGGCTGGTGGACGTGCCGACGTACGCGTTCCAGCGTGAACGGTACTGGCTCACGCCGACCACGCAGGCGACGGACGTGCGGTCCGCGGGGCTGGTTACGGCTGAACACCCGTTGCTGGGTGCGGTGGTGGCCTCGCCGGGTGCGTCCCAGGTGGTGCTGACCGGACAGTTGTCGAGGGCCGGGCAGCCGTGGCTCGCTGATCACGAGGTGTTCGGGCATGTGATGGTGCCGGCGTCGGCGTTGGTGGAGCTGGCGGTGCGGGCCGGTGACGAGGTCGGGTGCCCGGTCGTGCGGGAGCTGGCGATGACGGCCCCGTTGCTGCTCCCGGAGCGCGGTGGCGTCCAGGTCCACGTCGTCGTAGGCGAGCCGGATGAGGCGGGGCTCCGGGACCTGGAGATCCACTCGCGCGCCGATGCCGTGGCGGACGACGGTCAGGGGTGGGTGCAGCACACGCAGGGCGTGCTGGCTCCGGCCCGGTCCGCCGAGCAGGAGTGGCCGGAGTCGGTGTGGCCGCCGGTCGGGGCGGAGACGGTCGACGTGGAGACCGCCTACGGGGAACTCGCGGAGCAGGGCTACGGGTACGGGCCGGCGTTTCGTGGCGTGCGCGCGGCCTGGCGACGCGGCGGCGAGCTCTTCGCCGAGGTGAGTGTTTCCTCCCGGACGGATGTGAGCGGGTTCGGGATACACCCGGCGCTTCTGGACGCGGTGATCCACGCCCCCCTCCTCACCGCTCGGGACGGAGGCTCGGACGCGGACGTCGTACGGGTTCCCTTCCTCTTCGAGAACGTGTCGTTGCGGGCGGTCGGTGCTTCTTCGGTGCGGGTCCGGATCGCGCCTGCCGGTTCCGATGCCGTGACGGTGCAGGTAGCGGACGAGAGCGGCGCCGTGGTGCTGGAGGTCGGCACGCTGGTGACGCGGCCGGTGTCACCCGAAGCGCTGACCGCGGCCGCGGTGGCGAGCACGGCCCCGGACGGGCTGTTCGAGATGGTGTGGTCGCCGGTCCCGGTGCCGAAGAGTGGTGCGGAGGCGGTGGCGTACGCCGGTTGGGATCCGGACGCAGAATCCGTGCCGCCGGTGGTGGTGTGGGAGTGGGCTTCCCAGGCCGGCGCCGATGTGGTGGCCTCGATGCACGACGGCGCGCATCAGGCGCTCGAAGTACTGCAGTCCTGGTTGGCCTCCCCCCAGTACGAGGGTTCGACGCTCGTCGTGGTGACCAGGGGGGCCGTTGGCCTTCCGGGTGAGGCGGTCACGGATGTGGCGGCGTCGGCGGTGTGGGGGTTGGTGCGGTCGGCGCAGTCGGAGAACCCGGGCCGGATCGTGCTGGTGGACACCGATGGTGAAGTCGACTCGGCGTTGGTGGAGTTGAGCGAACCGCAGCTGGTGGTGCGGGGCGGGGTCGTGCGCGCGGCGCGTCTGGTGCGTGCCGGTGCGGCGGAGTCCGTCGAGACCGGGATCGGCATGGATGGCGCGGTGATCGTGACCGGCGGTACAGGTGGCGTCGGCGGTGTGCTGGCAAGGCGCCTGGTCGAGGCGCACGGGGCGGGTTGTGTCGTACTGGCGTCTCGTCGGGGCGAAGCTGCCGAGGGCGTCGGCGAGTTGGTGGCTGATCTCGAAGCCGCCGGTGCCACGGTGCGTGTCGTGGCCTGCGATGTGTCGGACCGTGCCGTGGTAGTGGATCTCGTGGGTTCGGTGCCGGACGGCTTCGAGTTGCGTGGTGTGGTTCATGCGGCCGGTGTGCTGGACGACGGTGTGATCGGTTCGCTGACCCCCGAGCGGCTGGACCGGGTCCTGGCGGCGAAGGCGGACGCGGCCTGGTACCTGCACGAGGCCACCCGCGATCTGGAGCTGGCGCTGTTCTCGGTGGTCTCGTCGCTGTCCGGGGTGCTGGGCAGCCCGGGCCAGGCCAACTACGCGGCGGCGAACACCTTCCTGGACGGGCTGGCCGTGCACCGGCGCGGTCTGGGACTCGCGGGACAGTCGGTCTCCTGGGGCCTGTGGGCCGGGGCCGGCGGTATGGGCGGCGGCCTGGCCGACGAGGCTGTGGCTCGGCTGCGAGCGGGTGGTGTGCTGCCGTTGAGTTCCGCGCAGGCCGTGGAGTTGTTCGACGCGGCGATGTCCGGCGGCGCGAGCCATGTGGTGGGTACGCGGTGGGATCTTCCCGTCCTGCGCCGTCTGGCCGTGGCTGGTGAGTTGCCTGCGGCGCTGGGCGAGTTGGTCCCCGCGATACGGCGCACGGCTGCGGCGGGGGAGTCGGTGTCGCAGTTGGTGTCCCGGCTGCGGGGTCTCGATCCGGCCGGCCGGCGCAGGTTGCTGACCGAGCTGGTGTCCTCGTCGGTGGCGGCGGTGCTGGGGTACGGCAGCGCGGAAGCCGTCGCAGCCACGGCCGCGTTCCGGGACCTGGGCCTGGACTCCCTCGGCGGTGTCAACGTCCGCAACCGCCTCCAGACCGCGACCGGGCTGAGCCTTCCCGCGTCGTTGGTGTTCGACTATCCGACCGCGCAGGTACTGGCGGACTTCCTCCTCGAGCGGTTGCTGCCAGGCGACACGGAAGCGGCGGCGGTCGCTCCCGCGATCCCCTCCCCGGCGGCGTCGGGGGTGGACTCGGATCCGGTTGTGGTGGTGGGGATGGGGTGCCGCTATCCGGGTGGGGTGGTGTCTCCGGAGGGTTTGTGGGACCTGGTCCGTTCGGGTGGGGAGGGTGTCGGTGAGTTCCCCTCGGACCGTGGCTGGGATGTGGAGGGGCTCTTCGATCCGGACCCGCAGGTTTCGGGGAAGTCGTACGTTCGGCGGGGTGGGTTCCTGGCCGATGTGGCGGGCTTTGACGCGGGGTTCTTCGGTATTTCGCCGCGTGAGGCGGTGGCGATGGATCCGCAGCAGCGGTTGTTGCTGGAGGTGTGCTGGGAGGCGATCGAGCGCGCTGGTGTGGATCCGGGGAGTCTGCGGGGCTCGCGGACCGGTGTCTTCGCCGGTGTGATGTCCCAGGACTACGCCCAGCTCGGAGACGCGGCCGGTGACGCCACCGAGGGCTTCAGCACCGGCCTGATGGGCTCTGTGGTGTCGGGTCGGGTGTCGTATGTGCTGGGGCTTGAGGGTCCTGCTGTGTCGGTGGATACGGCGTGTTCGTCGTCGTTGGTGGCGTTGCATCTTGCGGCGCAGGCGTTGCGGGCGGGTGAGTGTGATCTGGCGTTGGCCGGTGGTGTGACGGTGATGGCGACGCCGGAGACGTTCGTGGAGTTCTCGCGGCAGCGGGGCCTTGCGGTGGATGGCCGGTGCAAGGCGTTCGCGGAGGGTGCGGACGGGACCGGCTGGGGTGAAGGCGTCGGGGTGTTGCTGCTGGAGCGGTTGTCGGACGCGCGTCGTCGCGGGCATCCGGTGTTGGCGGTGGTGGCGGGTTCGGCGGTGAACCAGGACGGCGCCTCCAACGGTCTGACCGCTCCCAACGGTCCTTCCCAGCAGCGGGTGATCCGGGCGGCGTTGGCGTCGGCCGGGTTGTCCGCGTCGGATGTGGATGTGGTCGAGGCTCACGGTACGGGGACCGTGCTGGGTGATCCGATCGAGGCGCAGGCACTGCTGGCGACGTATGGGCAGCGGCCTGTGGGCTCCGAGCCTTTGTGGCTGGGGTCGCTGAAGTCGAACGTGGGGCATACGCAGGCGGCTGCCGGTGTGGGCGGTGTGATCAAGATGATCGAGGCGCTGCGGCACGGCATGCTGCCCCGCACGCTGCACGTGGACGCACCTTCGTCGCACGTGGACTGGACCGCGGGCCGGGTGGAACTGCTCGCGGCGGAACGCGCGTGGCCGCAGCCGAACCGCCCCCGACGGGCGGGCGTGTCCTCCTTCGGCCTCTCGGGCACCAACGCCCACGTCATCATCGAACAGGCCCCTGACATCGGTGTTGAGGTGGAGGCGGTTCGACCGGAGCCGGCTGCGGTTGGCGGCGTGTGGACGTTGTCGGCCAAGTCATCGGATGCGCTGGCCGACCAGGCCGCAGTGCTGGCCGACTGGCTGCTGGATGCCAGTGGTTCCGAAGCCGACCATCGTGATGTGGCGTTGTCCTTGTCTCGGCGTTCGGTGTTCGAGCATCGGGCGGTGGTGTTCGGTGCGGACCGCCAGGAGCTTTTGACTGGTCTTGTCGACCTTGCTGCGCGGCGGGAGGGCTCTGGTGTGGTTGCCGGGTCGGTTCGGGCTGGTGGGTTGGCGTTTGTGTTTCCGGGTCAGGGTGCGCAGTGGTTGGGGATGGGTCGGGAGTTGGCGGGGGCGGTTCCGGGGTTTGCTCGGGAGTTGGAGGTTGTTGCTGGGGTGGTGGATCGGTGGTGGGATCACCGGTTGCTGGATGTGGTGTGGGGTTCGGATGCGGGGTTGTTGGAGCGGACGGAGTTCACGCAGCCGGCGTTGTTCGCTCTTGAGGTGGCGCTCTTCCGGGTTGTCACATCTTGGGGCGTGGTCCCGGACTTCGTGGTGGGTCATTCGGTGGGGGAGATCGCTGCCGCGCATGTGGCGGGGATGTTGTCGTTGGGGGATGCGGCGCGGTTGGTGGTGGCGCGTGGTCGGGTGATGCAGCAGGCCGGGGCCGGGGTGATGACCGCGGTGTCGGGTTCGGTGGAGTTGGTGGAGGGGGTTTTGGCGCGGGTGGCGCCGGAGTTGGGTCCGGTGGTGGTCGCGGCGGTCAATGCGCCGGGCAATGTGGTGATCTCCGGTGCTCGGGCGGCGGTCGATGCTGCCGCTGCTGAGTTGGAGGGGGCTGGTTGTCGGACTCGCTCGTTGGCGGTGTCGCATGCGTTTCATTCGCCGTTGCTTGAGCCGGTGTTGGAGGAATTTGAGCGGGTCGCGGCGGAGGTGGTGGTGTCGGCTCCGACGGCTGGGGTGGGGCTGGTGTCCAATGTGACCGGGGAGCCGGCTGATGTTGCTGCCGGGTTCGGGTCGGCGGAGTACTGGGTGCGGCATGCGCGGGAGGCGGTGCGCTTCGCGGACGCGGTGACGTACTTGGCCGGTCAAAATGTCTGTCGATTTGCTGAACTGGGGCCGGGCGCGCTGGTCTCGGCCGTGGTGAGCACGCTGGAGGACGCGGCTGAGGGTGTCGAGGTACCGGCCGTGGTCCCGTTGCTGTCTCGCCGGGGTCCGGAGTCCACGGCATTGATCTCCGGGCTTGGCCAGTTGTTCGTGTCCGGGGTTCCGGTGTCGTGGCGGCCCTGGTGCGCGGGCGGTCGGCTGGTGGACGTGCCGACGTACGCGTTCCAGCGTGAGCGGTACTGGCTCTCGCCGACCAAGCAGGCGACGGATGTGCGGTCCGCCGGACTGAACTCGATCGCGCATCCGATGTTGGGTGCGGTGGTGGCCCTGCCTGGTTCGACAGGGGTGGTGTTGACGGGGCAACTGTCGAGGTCGGCCCAGCCGTGGCTGGCTGACCACGATGTCCTGGGCCACGTGATGGTGCCGGCGTCGGCGTTGGTGGAGCTGGCGGTGCGGGCCGGTGACGAGGTCGGGTGTCCTGTGGTGGGGGAGCTCGCGGTGACGGCTCCACTTCTGCTCCCCGAGCGCGGCGGGGCCCAGGTGCACGTCGTCGTAGGCGAGCCCGAGGGGGACGCCCTTCGTACCGTCGAGATCCACTCGCGTCCGGACGCCGGTGACGGCCAGTGGATACTGCACGCACAGGGCACGCTCGCTGCCGCTGGGACCAGGGACGTCGATGCCTGGTCGGAGCCGGTGTGGCCACCGGTCGGGGCACAGGCCGTCGATGTCGAGGCTGCCTATCAGCGCCTAGCGAAACAGGGCTATGCGTACGGGCCGGTGTTCCAGGGCGTGCGCGCCGCTTGGCGTCGTGGCGAGGAAGTGCTCGCCGAGGTGTGCGCCCCGGCCGGGACGGACGTCGCGGGATTCGGCATCCATCCCGCGCTGCTGGATGCCGTGGTGCACGCCCCGCTGCTGGCCTCGGCCGACGAAGAAGGCGGGCCGCGGGTTCCGTTCCTGTGGGAGGGCGCGTCGCTGCACGCGATGGGTGCCTCGTCGGTGCGGGTGCGGATTGCTCCGGTGGGTGCTGATGCGGCCTCGGTGCAGGTGGTCGACGAGAGCGGTGCCTTGGTGCTGAGTGTCGACTCGCTCGTGACGCGGCCGATGTCGCAGGAAGCTCTGGCAGCGGCCGCTGTCGTGAGTTCGGCTCCGGATGGGTTGTTCGAGGTGGCGTGGCGGGAGGTGTCGGTCCCGGCGGCGGATGCGGTGTCGTACGCCGCTTGGGATCCGGATGCCGTGGTCGTGCCGCCTGTTGTGGTGTGGGAGTGGGTTTCGGAGCCCGGTGCCGATGCGGTGGCGTCGATGCACGACGGCGTGCATCGGGCGCTGGAGGTGGTGCAGTCCTTCCTCGCCTCACCTCGGTGTGAGAGTTCGACGCTTGTGGTGCTGACCAGGGGTGCGGTCTGCCTCCCGGGCGATGATGTTACGGATGTGGCGGCTTCGGCGGTGTGGGGGTTGGTGCGGTCGGCGCAGTCGGAGAACCCGGGCCGGATCGTCCTGATCGACACCGAGGCCGAGGGTGTTCCGGCGGAGCTGGCCGCCTTGGGCGAGCCGCAGTTGGTGGTCCGTGGCGGCGCGGCGCACGTCGCTCGTCTCGTCCGTGCCGGCATGGCGGACCCTGTCGACACCGGGATCGGTGCGGACGGCGCCGTGATCGTCACCGGTGGGACCGGCGGCGTGGGCAGTGTCCTGGCCCGGCACCTCGTCGAGGCCCATCAGGCCGGCTGCGTTGTGCTGGCCTCTCGCCGGGGCGCCGTGGCCGACGGCGTCCCGGAGTTGGTCGCGGACCTCGAAGCCGCCGGTGCCACGGTGCGTGTCGTCGCCTGCGATGTGTCGGACCGTGCCGCGGTAGTGGATCTCGTGGGTTCGGTGCCGGACGGCTTCGAGTTGCGTGGTGTGGTTCATGCGGCCGGTGTGCTGGACGACGGTGTGATCGGTTCGCTGACCCCGGAGCGCGTCGACCGGGTCCTGGCGGCGAAGGCGGACGCGGCCTGGTACCTGCACGAGGCCACCCGCGATCTGGACCTGGCGCTGTTCTCGGTGGTCTCGTCGCTGTCCGGGGTGCTGGGCAGCCCGGGCCAGGCCAACTACGCCGCGGCGAACGCCTTCCTCGACGCACTGGCCGTACACCGACGCCAATCCGGCCTGCCCGGACAGTCGACCTCCTGGGGACTCTGGGCCGAAGCTGGAGGCATGGGTGCCGGGCTGGCCGACGAAGCCCTGGCTCGCTTCCGTACCGGTGGTGTGCTTCCGTTGAGTTCGGTTCAGGCCGTGGGGTTGTTCGACGCGGCGATATCCGCCGGCGTGGCTCACCTGGTCGGTGTGCGGTGGGACCGTTCCGCCCTGCGCCGTCTCGCCGGCGCAGGTGAGTTGGCGCCGATGCTCGCCGATATGGTGCCCGCGGTGCGGCGGACAGCGGCGGCTGGTGAAAGTGTCTCCCAGCTTGAGAAGCGGCTCCGCGAGACCGACTTGGCCGGTCGGCGCCGGCTGTTGACCGAGCTGGTGTCCTCATCGGTGGCGGCGGTGCTGGGACACGGCAGCGCGGAAGCCGTGGCAGCCACGGCCGCGTTCCGCGACTTGGGCCTGGACTCTCTCGGCGGGGTCAATGTCCGCAACCGCCTTCAGACCGCGACCGGGCTGATTCTCCCCGCGTCCCTTGTGTTCGACTGTCCGACACCGCAGGCGCTGGCGGGCTTCCTGCTCGACCAACTCATGCCGGGCGATGGCGAATCGAGTACAGCGCCGACACACATGACGGATGTCCGGCGGCTTCTGCAAGCAGTGTCGCTCAGCCGCCCCGGCGACTCGGTGATCATCGAGCGCCTGCTGAAGCTCGCGGAAGCCGAGAGCGACTGGTCCGGGGGCGAACCCGAGCCTGGGGACCGGCGCGAGTCCATCGAGGAGATGGACGTGGACGCACTGATCGACATGGGACTTGGCCTTTCTCAGAGCAGGAAGAGTGACATCTGATGACGACCCGGGAAGAGAAGCTGGTCGAAGCACTGCGCAACTCTCTGCTCGAGATCGAGACGGTACGGGCCGAGAACGAGCGGCTGCTCGCCAGGAACTCCGATCCGGTCGTTGTGGTGGGGATGGGCTGCCGCTATCCCGGCGGTGTGGCGTCCCCGGAGGCTCTGTGGGAGCTGGTGCGGTCCGGCGAAGAGGGCATCGGTGAGTTCCCGCCGGATCGTGGCTGGGATGTGGAGGAGCTCTTCGATCCGGACCCGCAGGCTCCGGGGAAGTCGTATGTGCGGCGGGGTGGGTTCCTGGCCGATGTGGCGGGCTTTGACGCGGGGTTCTTCGGTATTTCGCCGCGTGAGGCGGTGGCGATGGATCCGCAGCAGCGGTTGTTGCTGGAGGTGTGCTGGGAGGCGATCGAGCGCGCTGGTGTGGATCCGCAGGGTCTGCGGGGCTCGCGGACCGGTGTCTTCGCCGGTGTGATGTCCCAGGACTACGGCCGGCTCGGCGACGCGGCCGGTGACAGCGCCGAGGGTTTCAGCACCAGTGTCATGGGCTCCGTCATTTCTGGCCGGGTGTCGTATGCACTGGGGCTGGAAGGCCCGGCGGTGTCGGTGGATACGGCGTGTTCGTCGTCGTTGGTGGCGTTGCATCTTGCGGCGCAGGCGTTGCGGGCGGGTGAGTGTGATCTGGCGTTGGCCGGTGGTGTGACGGTGATGGCGACGCCGGAGACGTTCGTGGAGTTCTCGCGGCAGCGGGGGCTTGCGGTGGATGGCCGGTGCAAGGCGTTCGCGGAGGCAGCGGATGGCACCGGCTGGGGTGAGGGTGTCGGTGTGCTGTTGCTGGAGCGGCTTTCGGACGCGCGTCGTAACCGGCATCCCGTGCTCGCCGTGGTGGCGGGTTCGGCGGTGAACCAGGACGGCGCCTCCAACGGTCTGACCGCTCCCAACGGCCCTTCCCAGCAGCGGGTGATCCGGGCGGCGCTGGCGTCGGCTGGGTTGTCCGCGGCGGATGTGGATGTGGTTGAGGCCCATGGCACCGGCACGGTGCTGGGTGATCCGATCGAGGCGCAGGCGTTGCTGGCGACGTATGGGCAGCGGCCTGTGGGGTCCGAGCCTTTGTGGCTGGGGTCGCTGAAGTCGAATGTCGGTCACACTCAGGCGGCTGCCGGTGTGGGCGGTGTGATCAAGATGGTGGAGGCGCTGCGGCGGGGGGTGTTGCCGCGGACGCTGCACGTGGACGCACCCTCGTCGCACGTGGACTGGTCGGCGGGCTGGGTGGAACTGCTCACGGCGGAGCGGGCGTGGCCGGTGGTGGACCGTCCTCGGCGGGCGGGTGTGTCGTCGTTCGGCCTCTCGGGCACCAACGCCCACGTCATCATCGAACAAGCCCCTGAGGATGACGCCGACGTCGAGTTGCCTGCCGCTGATGTGTCGGGTCCGACCGGTGGTGTCTGGGTACTTTCGGCCAAGTCCCGGGAGGCGCTGACCGAGCAGGCCGCGGCGCTCGCCGACTGGGTCGGCCGTGAGGCTGCGTCCGACTTCAGTGACGCTGATGT
>NZ_JBHVUH010000048.1:0-9240 GCF_042884245.1 Streptomyces sp. NPDC058145
GCGCGCACGCGGACACGGTGGGCGCCCTGAACGTTCTACGGGCCGGGCTGGTCCGTCGCGACGCCAACCCAGCATAGCGAGAAGCCCCCTCATTCGTGAGGGGGAGGAGTCACGTGCCATCCACGGCATCCCGGTGCGCTAGTTGAACGCGATCGCGTCGATCACCCGCCGGTGATCACGCCACCGGCCACCCCGCTTCGGAGTCCGATCCGGCAACAACGGCTCAATGCGGTGCCCGAACACTTCGGTTCCTGAAAAGGGGCTTACAACCGCCTGCGGAAGTGGGTGGCCGACGGGCCCACTGGGCGTCAGTCAACGACACACATCAACCAACGAGCCGATGATCTGGAGAAAACGGCCTATGGGTCAGGCGAGTTGGAGGAGAGTTGACTCTTTCAATGGAGACCGGAAACGCAGTGCGGCATATGTTCGGCCGCATGCCGTCACGTCCGCAGGGAAGCCCGGCGCTTCCGGTCCTCCCCTACCGCAAGCCCACGCGCGACCGCGACTACTGGGTTTTTGACCAGGTGCTCCCCGACCCGGATGCGATCAGGGAGCGGTGTCTCGCCAAGGACGACTGGGTGAAGGGCCATCCGTACACCTCGGAGAGCTGGCCGGGCATGCGGACGATGCCGGGGCTGGAGCTGGGTGAACTGGCCCACGTCGAGAAGTTGGTGTGCAAGGCGACTGGTGCGCGCGAGCTGTGGCTACAGGCAACCCCGGACGGCGGCACCCTCAACCACAACTGCATCCAAGTCGTGGGCAAGGACGAGGGGGAGCCGCGGCCGCACACCGATTCCCGTGCGCTGTGCCGGTACGCGGCGGTGCTCTATCTGAACCCGAACGCCCCCAAAGACTGCGGCACGAGCTTCTTCCGGCAGAGCCTGCCCGGCGGCCGGCTCGGCGGAAATCTCGTCGCCGCGCCGCACAACAATCTGGTCGAGGCACTGGGCACGCGGTTCGTGCCACCGGACTCGTTCACCGAGGACGTCCGCGTGACGCATCGCTACAACCGATTGCTGCTGTACCACGCCAACCTGATGCACACCGCGACCGGCTACTGCGGGAGCACCCTTGAGGACAAGCGGATGACCGCCGTGTTCTTCTGGATGGCGTGACCCTCCGGGCCGCCGCCTTCCGGCGGTACGACGGTCCTGCCGCGCCAGCTCTACCTGGCCCGTCGCTGGCCGAACCATGCAGCTCCGCCCGCTCCCACAGGATCTAGAAGGCGAGCTGCAGGCAGGAGCAAGCGCGAATCTGGGGTGCTTCTGTCTCTTGTGAGCCACTGAGCGAGGAGGTACTTGGCTCTGCACCCGTCGGACATTCGGGCAGCATTTTCCGTGACGGGCCGCCCGCAGCCCCGCCATCGGTCTGTGCCCCGTCCCATAGGGCAGCGCGCGACCGCTCTCAGCGCTTGCGTCGACGCCCGCCCCGGCCCGCTGCCACTCCCGCGGTTGTCGTTTCCCTCTCCGGGCCGGGGCGATCGGCTGCGACCACCAAGGCCGCCAAGAGCGTCGTGACCGGTACCGAGGCGACCAGACCGATGGAGCCGACCAGTGTGCGGACGATCTCCTCTGCCACCAGCTCGCTGTTGGCGACCGTGCCCACGCCGCTCTGGGCGATGGAGAAGAGGAGCAGCAGCGGCAGTGCGGCGCCGGCGTAGGCGAGGACGAGGGTGTTGACCACGGAGGCGATGTGGTCGCGGCCGATGCGGATGCCTGCCCGGTACAGCCCGCGCCAGCCCATCGTGGGGTTGGCGTCGTGCAGCTCCCAGACGGCCGATGTCTGCGTCACCGTGACGTCGTCGAGCACGCCGAGGGAGCCGATGATGACGCCGGCGAGCAGCAGACCGCTCATGTCGAGCTTCGGATAGAGACCGTGGATCAGGCCGGTGCTGTCGTCCGTGTTGCCGGTGAGGGCGGCCCATCCGATGAACGCAGAGCCCAGGATGCCGATCAGCGCGAGCGAGAGCAGGGTGCCGAGCACCGCCACCGATGTACGGGCCGACAGGCCGTGGCACATGTACAGCGCGATCAGCATGATGGCACTCGAGCCGACCACCGCTACGAGCAGTGGATCCGAGCCCTGCAGGACCGCGGGCAGGACGAAGAAGTTCAGCACCATGAAGCTGATGGCGAGCGCGACCAGCGCCATCACGCCGCGCAGCCGACCCACCACTACGACGGCGAGTGCGAAGATGCCGGCGAGCAGGCCCATCGGGAAGCGGCGGTTGACGTCGGCGACTGAGTACTGCAGGTCCCTGGGAGCGGAGGGTTCGTAGGCGGTCACGACCTTCTCGCCCTGGTGTAGTTGTCGCGTCTGGTCGGGCTGCACGATCTCGGTGAAGGTGCGGCCCTTGTCCTTGCCGGTGTCGACCCGGATCGTGGCCTTGTGGCAGGTGCCGTTCGCCTCTTGCTGCGCCGAGTTGCCCTCGGCGGTGGAGGTGTCGCCGGTGGGGGTCTCGCCGGAGGCGTTCACCGACTTGCAGTTCACCTCGACGACTTTGGTGACCGTCGCCTGCTGAGTCTGCTGGTCGAAACCGACGCCGGTTCGCTTGTGCGGCGGCGCGCCGCCCGGCCACAGCACCACGAGCCCCACCACGACCGCGGCTGTGAAGGGGATCAGGATCGCCGCGATGACCTTGCGCAGGTGCCGGGAGACCGGCGTGGCGGGCCCGTGGCTGTGGGTATGCGCGTGTCCGTGACCGGCGGCGTCCGCTCCGGGGCCGTGACCGGAGCCACGTCCGGCACCGGTCACGGGTGCGTGCCCGCGGCCTGTCGTCTGAGAGGGGACGTGGCCCGCGTCGGCATCGGGTGCGTAGCCGGGGTGAGGTATCGACTCAGGAGGATTCCCGTATCCGTAGTCGCGGCCGTATTCGCTCGCACGATCACCCCTGGGCGAGGGCGGGTCGCCGACCCGGTTCCAGTCTCCGGCGCTCTGCCGGTCAGCGGTTCCCATGCCGTCTCCCTCGCGGTTGTCCGTGCCCCCTCCGGAGCCGGTCCTGCGCGGCGGCTCTGAGGAAGAGTACGGGAACGGCTGTGCCGTGGACTCAGCCCGGGCGTCGCCGGACGGTCGAGCGTTCTGCTCACTGTGTCCGGATCATGAACCTCTTCGCCGGCCGCATTTTCGGCACCGTCCTGGGTGTGTGCCGCGAAACTCCGTTCGGAGGTTCCGCCATGAGCCGCAGGTGCAGCGCTACCTGCACGGCACCGCCCACCGCCACCCCTGCGGCGAGCAAGCGCGGGTGTCGCGGTGGTGGCAGGCCCACTGCGAAGAGCACCGTGGTCGCCGGCGCGGACTGCCGTCGCGGCATCGGCCCCTCGGTGATCAGCAAATGCGCACTTACCCCGAGCACCGTCCCGACGAGCGCGAACACCGCCGCCCGGAGCGCAGGCAGCGGTGCCTGGCGCGCCGTCGTACGGAGCATGATCGTGGCCCGCCCATCATCGGACATCGTCCGCCCGGCGGAGGCGGGATCCCTAAAGTAGCAATTCGTTTGAAATTCCATGATTTGGTCATGGCGGCGTGTGGGTGCGGCTCCGGACGGCCCGCTCGTCTATCTTCAGCCGCGTATCCGATTATTTGGAGTAAAAGTGCCAAAAGCGGATGAAATGATTGATGCGGTTGGAGGGGCGGCGGCAGTAGCCGTTCGTACGCCTCAACGTCGCCGAATCTCATGGCCAATGGCGGCCGGAAGCCTGGCGGTCGTGAGTGTGGCTGTCCTGGGTCCGGCGGCTTGGGGCGCCCAGTGGCTCAGTCATCCCGCCGTCCAAGCCTGGCGCACTGTGTGCCTTGCCATCACTGTTCAGGCGCTTCCCTTTCTCCTCCTGGGCACGGTTCTGTCCGGCGCGATCAATGCGTTCGTGCCCGCAGAGCTGTTCACGCGGGTGCTGCCGAAGCGAGCCTCGCTCGCGGTTCCAGTGGCCGGCGTGGCAGGCGTGGTGTTACCCGGCTGCGAGTGCGCCTCCGTGCCGGTAGCGAACAGCCTGATCCGCCGGGGTGTCACCCCGGCCGCCGCCTTCGCCTTTCTGCTCTCCGCGCCCGCGATCAACCCGGTGGTGCTGACCGCAACCGCCGTGGCCTTCCCCGGCAGTCCTGCGATGGTGGTGGCCCGGCTGCTCGCCTCGCTTGTGACCGCCGCCGTGATGGGCTGGTTGTGGCTCTGGCTGGGCCGGGGGGAATGGCTGCGGCCGACCGTCCGGCACACCGGTCACCGGCACGGTCACAGCCGGTGGACCGAGTTCCGGCTCGGTTCCCAGCACGACCTCCTGCACGCCGGGGGCTTCCTCGTCCTCGGTGCCATGGCGGCGGCCACCTTCAACGTGACCGTGCCGCGCTCCGTCCTCGACACCTTCTCCGGATCGCCCGGGTGGTCGATCCTCTTCCTGGCCGGACTGGCTGTGGTACTGGCAGTGTGCTCGGAGGCCGACGCCTTCGTCGCGGCATCGTTGACCGGGTTCTCGCCGACCGCGCGGCTCGCGTTCATGGTGGTCGGGCCGATGGTCGACCTGAAGCTGATCGCGCTTCAGGCGGGGACGTTCGGGCGGGAGTTCGCCTGGCGCTTTTCCACCGCGACCACCGTGGTGGCGGTCGCCGCCAGCGCACTGATCGGAGACGCGCTGCTGTGAGACGCCCCGTACAGGCCTCGCTCCTGGTCCTGACCGGCGCCGGCCTGCTGCACTCCGCTGTCCTCACCGACCTCTACCTGCGGTACGTCAAGGAGGGGCTGCGTCCGTTGCTGATCATCTCCGGCGTCCTGCTGGTGCTGCTCGGCTTGGCGGGGGCGGTGCTCGACAGGGGACGGGGTGACCATGCCGACGACGGGCACGGTCACTCTGGCGCACCGCGCATCGCCTGGCTGCTGTTCCTGCCCGCGCTGAGTCTGCTCTTCTACGCCCCGCCGGCCCTCGGCGCGTATACCGCGGCACGCTCGAAC
The DNA here is from genome assembly GCF_042884245.1 of Streptomyces sp. NPDC058145. NCBI lineage: Bacteria > Bacillati > Actinomycetota > Actinomycetes > Kitasatosporales > Streptomycetaceae > Streptomyces > Streptomyces sp. NPDC058145. The sequence goes on from NZ_JBHVUH010000048.1 coordinate 4,937, forward strand.
GGCAAGGCGCTCAAGGAGCAGAAGCAGTTCGCTCCGCTGCCCGCGACCTCACCGCTGCCCATGACCCTCACGGATTTCACCGCCCGCGTCCGACAGGACCGCGCGCTGGCCATCAAGGGCCGCACCATCCTGATGACCGGCTTCGTCACCCCGGCCGGACAGGGGGACGGCTGGTATCTGACCCGGATCATCTTCACCTGCTGTGCGGCGGACTCGCAGTCCGTGAAGGTGCGGATGTACGGGACCGAAGCCCCGCCCGCCAACACCTGGCTGGCGGTGACCGGCACCTGGCATCCGAACGGCATGCTGGGCACGAGGGCCGCCGAAGCCGCCCTCGACGTCCACGGCACCAGACCGATCTCCCCACCGGTCAACGCCTACACGGACGACCTGCCACTCACACCCTCGTAGCCGGTCTCGCCACATCGCGGGGTCACCAGTGGGGACGCAGGGGGTGGGTGTGCGGCCGACCGGTCGCCCACCATCCCAACGCACCCGCTGGCCTGCGGCTTCAGAGGCTGTGGCCGGGTCGGGGAGTGCGCACGAAGGGGCACCCAGGTTCCGCTGCTTCTTCCGTCCGACGCATGACCGCCGCCGCCGCGGGTGCTGTGGCGCTGCCGGCCTCAACGGCCGACCATCATCCGGGCCGCACGCCGCGGTGTACATCTCGAGGGTGCAGTACGACTCCCCCGGCCGTGACGACCGTTCCAACCGTTCGCTGAACCAGGAGTGGGTGGACATCACCAATTCCACCCGCCGATCGGTGAACCTGAACGGCTGGACCCTTAGGGACGAGGACGGCCACACTTACACCTTCCGCCACATCCGTCTGGACGGCCGCGCAACCGTCCGCGTCCACACCGGTGTCGGCCGCGACACCCGCACCGACCTCTTCCAGGACCGGCGGGCGTACGTGTGGAACAACGACCACGACACCGCGACCCTGCGCAACGACCGCGGCCGCTTCGTCGACGATGCCTCCTGGAGCCGCCACCGCGGACACCGCCACTCACCCCCTACGAGTGGCGGTAGGTGACGCCGACCGGTGAGCTGGCGCGCACGATGGGCCTCCCACCAGGTGGGAAGGCCCATCTTCCTGCCAGGCCACCCACCCGGCCAGGGCGCGTCGCACCCGTCGTGGATGAGGACGTGCTCGGCCGCGCCATGTCCAGCAGGGCGGCCGGATTGCGCCTGCTCTCTCCATCCCGGCCGGCAGGCGCGATCGGCCCCGGGTCACGAAAGCTCGGCGAACGCGGTCTCCACCTCGCCGGTAATACGCCGCAAGGCAACCAGCGCGCTGGGCAGGAGAACGTTCACATCCTCACTCCAGCTGCCCAGCACCTTGCCAGCCTGCTGGATCTCCGCCGCCATTGACGATCTCCCGCATCTCGTAACGGCCCTGATGCCCCGTCGGCGACGGGTGGTCGGCCTTCCAGGCCGAGATCATCGGCCCGATCAGCGCCCACCTCTCATCGGACAGGTCGCTCTTGTAGGGCTTGCGGTCACTCACCCGACCAGCCCAGCAGGACCAAGCAGCAGGACCAGCCCCAACCGCCCAGACCCACACGATCAGGCGATAGCAAAACCGCCATACCGGCTCAGAACGGCCTCTCATAGTCCGCTTGCGGGCGGAGGGTGATCCGACGGCCCAGGTCCCACTTACCGTTGGAGCGGGTGCACTGCTCCCGGGTCTTGCAGGGACGGCAGGCAGCCGGCGGGAACTGTGCTCGGACCACAGCTGCCCCCTCCTGGGAGCGGTCTTCGGCCCAACGGCTGCTGGTCGCGCCGTTCGGGGCAGGTCACCCCCGAGTTTCCCAGTCGATGGCGAAGTCTGCCTGGAAGAAACCGCCGTCCTTGGTCTGCCAGCTGGTGGAGGCGAGGATTGGGCTCACCAGGTTCACTCTGTGATTTTCGCCGGCGGCAGTTGGGAAAATTGGCGCCGACGACGGCCACCGTGTCGATGTCGAGGGAGCGCAGGTGCTCGGCGAGGCCGGTCTCATAGAATGCGCCCCATCGCGGCTTGTACAACGCCCACTCCCATGAGCCCACGGGCTGCAGTCGGCCGGCGAGCAGCGTCTCGCGGTCGAGTCGGAAGGGCCGGGGCGGGTAAAGCTCCTCCCGTAGCTGGCTTCCCTCCGTCCCGGGCCGCACGAGTGGCACGCCCGAGGCGATCAGGGTCCGCCGGCGGAGCTCAGCGTTGGACCCATCCGCCTTGTAGAGCCGGACGACGTGAACCACCGGGAGTGCGCGGGCCCGGAACCCCCTGGCGATTTCCGCGATGGCGGGTACCAACTCGTCGGTTCCGGGGGTAGCACTCGGCTACGTCGCCGAGGTGAAGTCGTCTTGGACGTCGATGGTGAGCAGCGCGCACCGGCGAGGGTCTGGCGTATCCGACATGGGAATTTTTCTGGTCGGGGGAGGGCGGGCGTAGGTGGGTTGGACGGAGTGAGGCTCACGACCAGCTTTCATGGCATCCCTCTTCGTCGGCTTGCCTCCGTGCAGTCACACCCGCCCGGTTCAGCTGGGGACGGGGCCTGCATGCTTGCAGCCGGTCGCGGACGGCGCACCCCCAGACAACAGGCTACCGACCCCTCGGATCCACCCTCAACGGTCTTCCGTTCGCGAACTCACGGGGGGCGAGGAACTCAGCGGGTGGGCGGGGTGAACTCGGGCTGGTCGAGCAGGCGCAGCCAGCTTCCGTCCGGCTGACGCCGGACGACCTGTGCCCGGGCGCCAGCCCCGTCCTTCGGCGGGGTCGAGGTGAGGGCGATGTCGCCGCTGATCAGCGTCGGCAGCGATTGTTCCCGCTCGAAGTGGGGACGGTCGGCCAGCACCTTCTCCCACAGCATACGGATTGCCTCCCGGCCCACCGTCCGGTCGCCGGGCGGATAGGCCATCACCGCATCCTCTTCGTAGAGTGCGGCGACCCCGGCCGCGTCACCGGCGTTGGATCGTTCGACGAACAACCGGGTGATGTCTTCGGGGCGCATGGCCTTCTCGTACTCCGGCATGGATTCCTCCTGACGTCGGGCTTCGGCGCTTCCCAGCGTCGCCTCCTCCTGATCAGAAGTCCAACAGATGGATCTTCTGCAAGCTACAATCTGCAGTCATGGATCTGAGGCAGCTGGAATACTTCGTCGCGGTCGCCGAGGAACGGAACTTCACCCGGGCGGCCGAACGGGTCCACATCAGCCAGTCCGGCGTCAGCGCCCAGATCCGCCAGCTGGAACGGGAACTCGGCGCCGAGCTGTTCGACCGGTCGGCCCGCACCGTCACCCTCACGGTCGCGGGAAAGGCCGCGCTCGAACACGCCCGCTCCGCGCTCGCCGCCGCTGGGGCGGTCGGCCAGGCGGTGGGCGAGGTGACCGACCTGATCCGCGGTCGGCTCACCGTCGGAATGGTCATCGGCTGCACCCTCACGCCGCTGTTCGACGCCCTCGCCACGTTTCACCAAGCGCATCCCGGCGTGGAGATCTCACTGGTGGAGGACAGCTCCGACCGGCTCATCGAGAAGGTGCGCGCCAGCGCCATCGACCTGGCACTCATCGGGGCCGCAACCGCCACCCCCGACGGGCTGGACGCGCTGACCATCATCAGCGAGCGGCTCGTCGCGGCAGTCCCGGCCGGTCACCCCTTGGCGAAACAGCGACGGGTCACCTTGCGTGACCTAGTTGTACACCCGATCGTGTGCATGCCGCGCGGCACCGGCATGCGCACGGTATTCGACCAGGCCTGCGCCGCACAGAGCCTCCAACCCACGATCGCACTTCAAGCCAGCGCCGCCGACGCCATTGCCGATCTCGCCGCCCGCGGGCTCGCCGTAGCCATCCTCAGCGACTCCATGGCCGCGCGCTACCGTGACCGACTCACCGCCCACACCATCGATGACGTCGATACACCCGCAGTGCTCGCCCTGATCTGGAAGAGCGCGCACAGCCCCGGGATACGTGAGTTGCTCGCGTACAGCCGGCAGGCATTCACCAAGCCCGGCCCTACGTAACGGGAACGCCTTACAAGATCCACTCGAGGGGTGTTTCGACTTTGCTTGGTTGCCAGGTGAAGCCGACCCGCGGCTTCACCGCGAGCCCACGGGTCCACCCCGTCACATCGGGGCGTCAGACCCTGGGGTTCCCGCTGAAGCACCTTGAGTTTTCGCGAACTCACGGGGGACAAGGGGGTTGAGGAACATCCATGTCAGATCGTGCGCTAAGAGGTCGTTTTATCCCGGTGTTTTATCCCGTGATGCGGGCTTGTTCCGGTGATGTCGGGTCGCGCCAGGAGATGGTGTTCTCACCGGTGAGGCG
>NZ_JBHVUH010000049.1:0-9067 GCF_042884245.1 Streptomyces sp. NPDC058145
ACGCAGAAGCGCCACCACAGCCTCAGCAGCAGCACGTCGGCAGGCAGAACAAAGCACCCCAGAGCACCACACTCAAGAGAAAAACGACCTCTTACAGGTCGTTTCGCAGTGAGGTCCCTGCGGGATACGACGCTGTGACGCCCGGCTTCGTCCGTGCGATCCCCCCGTGTCTGCCGGCCAATACGTGACCCGGTCGACCCTCCCCGGCCGTATGCAGCCCGTATCGGCTCCTCCGTGACTGCCGACCGGCTCGGTCCGCCGACGCCTGACGCCCGCGAGGTCGCCCGCACGCGCACACGCCGCGGGGGACGGCGGACATGCTGACGAGCGGCCGCCCCGGGTGCCACCGCCGCGTACGAGCCAGTGGTTCCCCGGCGAGCGGGCCCGCGGAACTCACGGGGCGGAGGACGTGGTCTGCGTCGGCGCCCGTGAGTCGCCGTCCGTCGGCGCCGGGGGTGAGAACGCGAACAGGGCCACCAACGCGGCGACCACCGTCCCCCAGACGCAGATCGCCCCCACGAGATCGCGTGCATGCGGGCCGCCGCCCGTCGCGGCCTGGTCCCTGAGGCGGTACACGGCCGCCGCCGCCGTCGCGACCAGCAGGATCAGGACTGCTGTGCCGTCCATGTGCAGTGTCATTGCCGGGCCTTCCGAGGATCGGGGCCTGCCCGCCGGCGTCCGGTGAGGATTCCGGGCGGGCAGGCGCGACCGATGTGCTGCGTCGTGGCGTCGGATCGTGATGACGTAAGGGGCCGGACAGCCGCCGTGCAGGCATCCTGGCACGCCGTTTTCACGCTCCGGGGGATTCCCAAGTGCCGTCAGTCGCACCCGGGTTCAGGAGTGCCTGACGTATGAGGCCAGAGTAGGGGGTTCTCCCGGAGCCTCGTCATGAGCCGTAGGTGTACAAACCCGCGGGTCGCACTTTGACGTTCTGCACAAGTCGGTCGGCGCGGGTGACCAGTGCGTCAGGTTCCGGTTCGGCGCGGTGCGGCGTGTCCCTGCCAGATGTCCGCCCCGCCCCGGCCACCGCGCCACGCGGTGCTGGGGCTCGGCCCCGCCCAGGTGCCTCACGCCCCGTTCGGCGGCTAACTGTCAGCCGCTACCCCTCCTGGCGCATCTTGCATAGACGATTGGATGGAAACGTACCTGTGAGCACCATCCATGTTGAGACCTCCGCCGCGACCTTCACGCGGGTGGCGGCTGACGCAGGGTTGCGGGTGGTCCGGCTGCACGACGCGCGGCATGGCTGCGCCACGCTGCTGACGGCGGCCAGCGTCGCGCCACGGGTCATCATGGAAATCCTGGGGCACAGCCAGATCAGCATCACGATGGACGTGTACACGCACGTTGTGTACGACACCCAGCGGGAGGCGATCAGCCACATGGACCGGCTGCTCAAGCGCCGTCTGCCCGCCGCCTGAGACACGACTGCCGTCAACCACTACCGTCAAAGGCCCCCCACCTACGGAAATCCGTAGGTGGCGGGCCTTTGACCTGGTGCCCCGGCAGGATTCGAACCTGCGACACCCGCTCTAGGAGTTCGATTTGAGCGGGAGCCAGAGGCGTCAGCAGGTGATTAGGCCGGACGTGCCGGGCCGCGTGAGTGTGCCCGAGTCCGGTGCCGTTGATGTCACCCGTGGATGTCAACCGGAACTAGCGCTGCGCATCTTGCCGACGGTCACACCGTCATGACGGAGCGTGCTCCATCAATTTCAATCCGTAGTCGGGTAAGCGAGGCGACCGAGGGCGTCTTCCCACTGAGCTTTGAAGACGCCGTCCGCTATCAGGACTTCGCCACCGCCCACTCGATGGGGTCGGTGCCGTCCGGTGCGTACACGATGCGCTCAGGGCGCTTGCTGCTCGGTACCGGGTAGGCGACGAGCCCGGCTGCGCAGCGGCCTGCCTTGACAGGCTTATCCATGGGGAATTCTGGCTTCGGCATGTCACCGCCGGAGAGTCCTGTGGCCTCGATGCTTGTGCCGTCTTCGTATGCCAGCGACCACGGCGTAGGGCTCACGTTTATGTTGGGGCCGCTGATGTTGCAGACCTTGATGCTGATCGTGGCCCAGATGTCCCCACCCTGGAAGTCCGCGGGCTTCTGCGGTTGCGGTCCCTTGTAGGGCTGCTGGTATTCGAAGGCCTGCACGGTGAGGTGGACGTCGTTGGCATCGTCGTCGATGTTCTTCTTGGTGCCCATCTCCAGAACGCCGTCGGTGGCCTGCGAGTCATCGGTGCTGGGTTTGGCCGTCGTCGACTTCGTGACCGTGACGGTGGGTGCCGGCTTGGCGTCGCCGCCACTGCATCCGGTGGCGGCGGCGATGATGACCAGGGAGCCGGCGAGTGCGGCTGTGCGGATATGCATGGTCCCCCCAGGGTTTTCTGGTGCTGAAGGTGCATCATGCATGCGGTGGAGGCTACGTGTAGGCACTGTGTCCAGGTTGTGATCCCACGTAGTCCCGGCGGGGAAAACGAATAGCCGCTGGGTATTCGACTGCACCCCTCCACTCGCGGTTACCGCGCCGTTGTGACGGTGACCGGGACGTTCGGGCAGCGGCTGAGTACGTCGGCAAGCGCTGCCTTCTCGATGGTGTCGATACTCAGCCCCCAGCGGATCACCCGTACTCCGACCGGGCGGTAAGTGTGATCACCCTTGGGACCCGGCGACGCTGTGTCGCCCCACTCGGCATACGATCGAACACGTGAACGAATCTCGTCCGCTCACGCGTATCGACATGCTGCGTTTCGCTCGCCGAGTGGTGGAGCAGCAGGCCAACCGGCAGCTCGCCCTGATCGATCGGTGGATCGCAGAAGAGGAGCGTCGTGAGGCTGAGCGACGGCAGGGTGAGGAACGGCGTCCTCCGGAGCCGGAGCGGTTGATCCAGTACGGCCTTAACCGGCGAAACGTCGACGCTGTGCATGCGGGCGGCTGCTGCGCGGCGAGGAAGAGCGGGCGATGCAGACCGGCCACCCGGGGGGAGGTCATCGATGCGCTCCGGCAGCAGGTACCGGCGTGCCCGCACTGCCGGCCGGACACGACCTTGGGGATCTTGGACTGACCGTTAGGGTCCCGTCATGAAGACCTTGGCGCTCGACCCGGGCGATGGAGCAACGTGGGTCAGCTCAGTGGTCGCACTCCTGGCCGTGGCATACAGCATCTGACAGCAGCGGCGCCAGGAAAGGACGCAAGCACAGTCTGACGTGATCGCCCGAGGCCAGCTGGAAGCTGCGGAAAGTAGGGCCCTGGCAGTCGAAGAGGGGCTTCAGCGGCTCCTAGAGCAGCTTCCGATCGCGCTTCAGGCTCAAGCACGAATATCCGACCTCGCTGCCCGCGATGCGAATACCGTCTCCTGGCAACTGGAGCGTCCCAGTAAGAACGAGTTCGTTCTGCGTAACACGGGAACCGACACCGCCGTAGGAGTACGAGTCGACGTCGGTAACCACCCCACTGGGCTAACCCGTCGAGTCCCTCAAGACGGCGTGGTGCGAGCCGGGGAGTCCGTAGAATTCCTGATCATTGGGGCGTGGCAGCACCCCGTTCCCCGGGAACTGCGGGTCTGGTGCGAGGGGCGGAACGAGCCCACCGTCGTGCCAATCCCGCAGTGGGATAACTAGGCGTCCAGGCCAGCACGAGCAGCTCCCGCGAGTCCGGCCACCGCTGCCGCAAACCGTCATGCATTGACTCGGTCGGGCCGTCGATGCGCCACCCATCAGTGAGGGCGGCGCATCGCGGCCGTGCGGTGCTGGGCCTCATCCTTATCAGGTCGATCACGGCACCCCTAGAAGCTAGGGAAGGCTCAGCCTGGCGGCGGTGCGGTGGTCGCTCGGGGCCGCTTTCGTCCGGCTCCGTCCGTCACTGTTGGTGTCAGCCGTTGATGTCAGACATCAGTGGGTCGCTTGACACATCGCCAACGCGGAGGCTCTCACTCCAACAACAGAAAGGTGATCACCAGCACCCAACCCACGACTCCGTCAGCGCAAATCGCTGCTGCACCGCACAGGCGCCCGGTGCCTATGGCCCTTACCTGTTCTGCCTCTCTGCCTTCCTGGTCCGGTGGACGTGCACGGCTCCAGTAATCCAGCTTAGGAACAGCAGGGCAAAAGCCGACTCAAGCATCTGGCCCCAGCGGTCACCATCCGTGATCAACTCGGCGAGGTAAATCCCCGCGAAAACGCTCCCCTGCACGAAGAACGAGACCGAGGTCACACCAAGTGATCCCCGTGTCTTGCCGGTTCTTGCTCCCACCTGGACACTCTGCATGCTGCTCATGATGAGTGTGATCAGGCCGCAGGGCTATATCCCGACAGATGTCGTGACCATGGGACGACGCCAGCACCCGCCCACGCGGTCGGTGTAGCGACTTTGGCCGGGAGTTTCAATGAGCCTTTTCAGCGGTGCCGCTCCAGGGTGAGGACGGCCTTGGTGATTGACGTCATGCGGTTCGGGCTGCACCGGGCGTGGCGGAAGATTCGCCAGCACTTCAGGCGGGCGATGCCTCCTTTGGGCGGCCGGCGCTTGTGGGTGGTGACCCACTCGCCCGTGCCGATGTAAGCCATGTCGGCAAGGATGGGGATGCCCTGGACCCTACTCAAGCCAGCGTGGCCGAGGCGATGTCGGAGTAATCGGCCCAAGCCGCGAATCGTTGGCGGTGGATGGCGCTCATGTTCTGCATGACCTCGCGCCGCAACGCCGTGACCAGCTTCGACTCCAGCTCCGCGTTCACACGACCCATCGCTCGGAGCGTATGTGCCATGGAGACCGCCTGATACGGCAGCAGCGGTGGCAACATGCTGCCCGGATCACGCGCGTACGCGTACAACATGCCCTCGAAGTGCGGAGTTGCCAGGTCCACCGCGCTCGCGCTGTACCAGTCGCGGACGATGGTCGCGCACAGCTTCGGTACGGATTCCTTCGCCCCGGGCTCGGCCCCGCCGAGTCCTCTCGCGATGGCCAACGCGCGACCCGCACTCGCCCCAAGCAGCGAACGCTGGATCGGCGAAGTGAGCACGGCGTCCGTGGAGGAGAGCAGCGCGCCCCAGAACGCCCTTTCGTCCGCTGGACGGGTACCGACCATCCGGATCGCGCCGACCAGCGCGACGTGACGCTCATACCGGGGCAGCCCGGCGAACGCGGCGAGCGCCTCCGACCGGTCGGCGAAGGCTGGACGTGAGGCGAGGACGAGGTACCGCCCGATGACGGCTGGGGCGGTGAGGCCGAACGGTGACAGGGCGGCCCGACATTCCTCGCTGCCGGCGAAACCGCGTAGCTCGAAGATGGCGTCCGAGGTGCGGCAGGCCAAGCCGATGTCCTTGCGCGAGATCGCCCGTTGGTCGGCGGAGGCCGCGACGAGCCCTCCTCCCTGGAGGAATTCCTTCGGGGCAGAGGGCTCGAGCGCGGTCCACCTGCGGACGGACTCAACCACGTGCACGGGCGCGCGCCGCTCCTGCGCTACGGCAAGCTCACGGAGCTCGACGCTCAGCAGCTGACGACGGAAGTCCGACGCCAGCTCTGCCGCATGAAAGGCAAGGACATTGGACAGACACACATACTGATCCAACCCGCGCGCGAGGGTGTTCCGCGCCACGATGTCCAGGTGCTCGCCCAGACACTGGCGCACCGCCGGGAGCGCTCCGCTGAGCGTCCGGGAGTTGCCGGCCGCCGAGAAGATGGCGGCGAAGTCGTTCGCGGTGAGCAGTGGCAGATCCCAAGCGAGCGTGTCGCCTCGCAGGCGGTCGCCGATGACCTCCTCGAGGTGCCCGCTCAGATCGGCCTGCCCGTGGGTGTCCGCCCACGCCAACAGGTGAACCAGAAGCCCGACGTGTCTGTTGGCGAGCGCGTCGCCGAGTTCGGGCCAGGTTTCAGCGCTCGCGAGCCGGTCCCGGAACGCCGTCGCCAGCTCCGGGCGTCTCCGCTGCAGGAAGGCGTGGTAACTGATCACCTCGCCAGGTCCCCGGCGTATGCAGTGGCGCACCACCTCGGGGATCGACGCGCCGACCCGCTCCGACATGACGGCGACGAACTCGGCGTGCCGCTCCGCGATCTCGCTGGCCCGAAAGCAGCTACCCAGCTCGGATGAGCTGGCCCGGCTCATTTTCTCCGCCACGTCGGCGGCCCGGACGTTGAAGAGGATGGCGAGCAGCTTCCTGCTCAACTCGTCGTCGAACCGGCGGGCGGCCATCCCGACGTTCAGCAAGGACCAGACCGGCGCGTCGTAAGACCAGGCTATGAACTCCTGCCGTACCGCTGGCTGCTTGAGCAGCGTGCTGAACAAGGCGGTAGTTCGTGGTAGCAGCTTGAGGAACTGCAAGAAGTGCATGACGTCCGGCGGTGAAGACTGCTGGACCTTGGTGGCGAGGAGCTCCTGCTCCAATGAAAGCTGGTGGTCGATGTCCGAGAGCTGCGCGACACCGAGGGAGACGAGCTGGCGTGTCGTCCGCGACAGGTTGGACAGATTGGACGAATCCGCGAGGATGTCCTTGCGGATGATGCCGTTCTCGACCAGGTGGGCGAGTAGCCGCGCGGCGTCGGTGCGGCGTCCGGCCTGGACGAGTCGCGAGGCGATCCCGCAGGCGACATAAGGATCGGTGACCGCGATCTGCTTCAGCTCCGCGGAGTCGGTCGATACGCCTAGCGCGCGCAGCAGCAGCCGCGCCACAGCCGGATGCCCCAGGGTGTAGTAGCGCTTGCGGGAGTGGATGAGACCTTCCATAACGAGCTTCGACAGGCCGTTGGAGACAAGCGAGCCGGGGTTCAGGCCGAACTCGTACCGTCCGGCCGTGGCCAGGCGGCGCAGGTTCTCTTCCTCTTCGGCGCTGCGGCCGGTGAGATAGCGCGACCGGATGAAGGTGACGGCGTCCTGCTGGGAAAGCGTGGTTGCGCCGGCCGCCAGCCGACCGATGCTTCCGCGCATCGCGAGTGCGAACGTCACCAGGTCGGGGAACGTCTCCTTCCATCTCATGAGAGCGCCGTCCGACGGCAGGGCCAGGGCGGCATGGGCGAAGGCATCTGTCCGACGCCACACGGCAAGCAGCGACCTGTCGCTGACGGTGAGCCTTACGGTCGGCACGCGGTTGTCGTGCTCGTCGCGCCGGGAGAGCAGCAGCATGAAACCGCGACCGCAGGTGGCCAGCCAGTGATTGACGATGGTCCGTTCCAGACGTCCATCGAGGCGTGTGTTGTCAACGATGAGCAGTCTGCCCGGCTCGTCGAGGGTGGTGAGGCGGTCGAGCAGCAGAGCCGTGTCGGTGACGCTGAACGGCGCGTTGAGACTCGCCAGGTCGACGTAGAAGGCCGCCTCGACCCGGGCGGCGTCACGTCCGACCATGGCCGCCATCGTGGTCTTTCCCGTGCCCGACTCCCCTGAGACGCGGGCGATGCGGCGCGTGCTCAGGTAGTCGATGACCTCGTGGAACTCGGGCAGTGGGGCGGTTGTGGCGGCGCCGTACTCGTCACGCTGCAAGGCGATGGTCGCCGGGTCGCCGTCGCCGTAGATATCGGCATCGTCGATCCGGGCGAAGGGTGCGATCGACGGGACTTGGCCATTGCTGTCCGCTTCGGTGGTGGGCAGCAACTGGGCAAGCAAGGCGTACAACACCTCGGCCGAGGCGCGGGCCGCAAACCGCTTGTACCGATCATCCTTGTTGCTGTCGGCGTGATCCATGACGCCCTTGGCGATCAGGCAGTACGGCACCCGATGCTGGTGCGCCACCGTGGCGACGGTAGCGGCCTCCATCTCCACCGCAGCGATCTTTCGCACCCCCATGCGCTGCAACCGGGCCCACAGCCTGGGATCGGCGACCACCGCGCTCCCCGACGCCATCGGGGCCGCCACCGCCTCGAACGGCAGACGCCGTGGCCCATCCACATCGTCGTACAACCACCCCTGCACCAACTCGGCACCTTGGTCGGTCAACTCCAACCCGGTTTGGGCACGGCCGATCAATTCTCCTTGTTCCCATTGCTGCAGCCGCGCCCTCCATGTGCCTTCCGGGAAATACCGACGACGCGCGGGATGGCTCCGCGGATCCTGGCCCCGGTACAACCGTTCCAACAGCCACAGCAACGCGTCCTCATCGTCGGCCGGGCGGTAACTAGGCAGCCCTCTGGGAGTGAAGTCCTGCACCGCGTGAAGCCAACGGTGGTCCAGCCGGAACTGCCGATTGTCACCTTTCAGCCCCGCCGGGGATTGCTTGCCCTCGTCCCATTCGTAGACCGGGTCGGCTACCACGACATCCCCGAGAGCCATGTCGTCAGGGTTACCCGCGCACACCCCGCACATAGCCAGGCATCTGGGCTGTAACAGATGGGTCAACGTGTTCACAATTGGCGCCGTTTCCCGGCTGCCCATGTGCGTCGATCGTGCCAACGCCACCGATAAGCGTCGGCCGTCCTCTCGACAGTACTCACCCCACCAGTACGGGGCCGATCCCCCCGCGCCGCGCTCCTCCCACCGCGCCACCCCAGGGTCGCCAGATACCCCGGCGAGGCCCGCAGCCTTCGCCTCTGCTAACTCCTCCTGCAATGTGGCGATGACCAAAACGTCAACCCGGTCCACCGACACCTAGAGGTCACACCTCTCCAAACAATGCGGCCCGGTACCAGGCCCTCCGAATCAGACGAGGGTGTCCCGAGTCTCGTGGAACTTCGGTGACGACCCATTCGTACTCTATGCCGCGGTGCCGACAGGCTCCAGGGATCTGTCGATTAGTGAGGGTTTTCAGGGTGGCCTCGGATGGGTGACGACCGGACCGTAGGCAACGGACAAGGGCTCCCGTGCCGTAGAGAGGTGTCTAGGGTCTCAACTCGCCAGCTCAGGAGTCCTGGTCCACCTGGTCCCAACTCTGGGTCCCCTTGCGAGGGACTGGGGGCGGACAGAGTCAGCTCCATGTCAAACAATGAGCCTTTTCAGCGTTGCCCCTCCAGGGTGAGGACCGCGGCGGCGATGTCCGTCATGCGGTTCGGGCTGCAGCGGCTCTGGCGGAAGATCCGCCAGGACTTCAGGCGGGCGACGCCTCGTTCGACAGGAGCGCGGGCCTGGGCGAGTGCTCGGTTCAGCGTCCGTTCGGTCGG
>NZ_JBHVUH010000050.1:0-6219 GCF_042884245.1 Streptomyces sp. NPDC058145
ACTCCGAGAAGTACCAGCTCAAACACCGGGACTGGGAAGCCGCCGCACGCGAGGGCCGCACCATCGCCCCCCTCATCACCCGGCTCAACACCATCAGGCGGGCGAACCCGGCCCTGCGGCAGCTGCGCGACCTCCACTTCCACCACGCCGACAAGGACGCGGTGATCGCCTACTCGAAGCGGAGCGGATCGAACACGGTTCTGGTGGTCGCCAACCTCGACCCCCACCACACCCAGGAAGCCACGGTCTCGTTGGACATGCCGCAACTCGGCCTGGAATGGCACGAGTCGACGCCGGTGCGCGACCTGCTCACCGGCGACACCTATCACTGGGGCAGGGCCGGCTATGTACGCCTCGGTCCCGGGGGCGCCCATGTGCTGGCCGTCGGCCGGGAGTTCGAGGAACGTCCACCGGGTGAGCACAGCCAGGTTCTGCGACCGTCCACCCCGCCGACCGGAGGGTCACCCACCATATGATCGTCAACGAGCCGGTCCCGGACACCTTCGAGGACACTCCCGCCAAGGACCGGCATCCGGATTGGTTCAAGAGCGCCGTCTTCTACGAGGTCCTGGTCCGCTCCTTCCAGGACAGCGACGGTGACGGCATCGGCGACCTCAAGGGCCTGACCGCCAAGCTCGACTACCTCCAGTGGCTGGGCGTCGACTGCCTCTGGCTGCCGCCCTTCTTCAAGTCCCCTCTGCGGGACGGCGGTTACGACGTCTCCGACTACACCGCCGTACTGCCCGAGTTCGGTGACCTCGCCGACTTCGTGGAGTTCGTGGACTCCGCGCACCAGCGCGGCATGCGCGTCATCATCGACTTCGTCATGAACCACACCAGCGACCAGCACCCGTGGTTCCAGGAGTCGAGGAGGGACCCGGACGGGCCGTACGGGGACTACTACGTCTGGGCCGACGACGACAAGCAGTACCAGGACGCCCGGATCATCTTCGTCGACACCGAGGCCTCCAACTGGACGTACGACCCCGTACGCAAGCAGTACTACTGGCACCGCTTCTTCTCGCACCAGCCGGATCTGAACTACGAGAACCCGGCCGTGCAGGAGGAGATGATCTCCGCGCTGAAGTTCTGGCTGGACCTCGGTATCGACGGGTTCCGCCTGGACGCCGTGCCGTACCTGTACCAGCAGGAGGGCACCAACTGCGAGAACCTGCCGGCGACGCACCAGTTCCTGAGGCGGGTCCGCAAGGAGATCGACGCCCAGTACCCCGACACGGTCCTGCTGGCGGAGGCCAACCAGTGGCCCGAGGACGTGGTCGACTACTTCGGCGACTACGCCTCCGGCGGCGACGAGTGCCACATGGCGTTCCACTTCCCCGTCATGCCGCGCATCTTCATGGCCGTACGCCGCGAGTCCCGTTACCCGGTCTCCGAGATCCTCGCCAAGACCCCCTCGATCCCGTCGAACTGCCAGTGGGGCATCTTCCTGCGCAATCACGACGAGCTGACCCTGGAGATGGTCACCGACGAGGAACGCGACTACATGTGGGCCGAGTACGCCAAGGACCCGCGGATGCGCGCCAACATCGGCATCCGCCGCCGCCTCGCCCCCCTGCTCGACAACGACCGCAACCAGATCGAGCTGTTCACCGCCCTGCTGCTGTCCCTGCCCGGCTCGCCGATCCTGTACTACGGCGACGAGATCGGCATGGGCGACAACATCTGGCTCGGCGACCGCGACGCCGTCCGCACCCCCATGCAGTGGACCCCCGACCGCAACGCGGGCTTCTCGTCGTCCGATCCGGGGCGCCTCTTCCTGCCCACCATCATGGACCCGGTCTACGGCTACCAGGTCACCAACGTCGAGGCGTCCATGTCGTCGCCCTCGTCGCTGCTGCACTTCACCCGCCGCATGATCGAGATCCGCAAGCAGAACCCCGCCTTCGGCCTCGGGTCCTACACCGAGCTGCAGTCCTCGAACCCGGCGGTGATCGCCTTCCTGCGCGAGTACGAGGACGACCTGGTGCTGTGCGTGCACAACTTCTCGCGGTTCGCACAGCCCACGGAACTGGACCTCAGGCAGTTCACCGGACGCCATCCGGTCGAGCTGTTCGGCGGGGTGCGGTTCCCGGCCATCGGTGAACTGCCGTACTTGCTGACCCTCGCGGGCCACGGCTTCTACTGGTTCCGGCTGCGCCGGGACGCGGCGTAGTCCCACCGGGTGGGGCGGTCGGCGGTTTCCACCGCCCCACCCTGGGCACGCAACACTCACACCCCGACGATCCGGGGAAAGGAACGTGACGCCCATGGCGGAAACGGTCACCCCCTTCGGCACCGACCGCACGACCGGCCACCTCCTCACATCGCTCGATCCGCTGCTGCGCGAGTGGCTGCCCAGGCAGCGCTGGTTCGCGGGCAAGGGACGTCCGGTCACCGGGTTCACCCAGGTGGCCGTCACCGAACTGCTGCCCCCGGACGGCCGGCTGGGCCTCTACCACCTGCTGCTGCGTGTCCACCAGCCGCCCGTGCTGGGCGCGCAACCGCACCCCGGCGACTGCTACCAGCTGCTGATAGGTGTGCGCGAGGCGCTGCCGCCCCGGCTGGCGCTCGCGCTGATCGGGCATGTGGAGCAGGGGCCGCTCGCCGGACGCACGGTGTACGAGGCCCTGTACGACCCCCGGCCCGCCGAGGTGCTCCTGGAGGCCCTGCGCACCCGGGCGCGCATCGGCGGGCTGCGGTTCGAACGGGACCCGCACCAGGAGATCCGGGACGGCCTCGTACCCCGGCTGATGACCGCCGAGCAGTCCAACTCGTCGATCGTGTACGGAGATACGTTCATCCTGAAGCTGCTGCGCCGGGTGGTCCCGGGGGTCAATCCCGACCTGGAGATACCGCTCGCCCTGGCCGGCGAGGGCTGCGACCGGGTGCCCGCGCCGACGGCGTGGCTGCTCGCCGGGCCGGACCCGGAGCCGTACGTCCTGGCCGTGCTCCAGCCGTTCCTGAACGGCGCGGACGACGGCTGGGAGCTGGCGCTGCGCGAACTGGCCAAGGGCGAGGACTTCGTCGCCGAGGCGCGGGCGCTCGGCCGGGCGACCGCCGAGGTGCACACCGCGCTGGCGCGCGCCCTGCCGACGGTCACCCTGGGCCAGGCCCAGCTCCGGCTGCTGGTGCACGGCATGACCGAGCGGCTGGAGGCGGCGGTGCGGGCGGTGCCGGCGCTGCTGCCGTACGAGCACGGGCTGCGTTCCGCCTTCGCGGCGCTGGCGGAGCTGGCCGCCGAGGGGCACACCTGGACCGCCCAGCGCGTCCACGGCGATCTGCACCTCGGCCAGTGCCTGCGCTCACCGTCCGGGGATACCGCCCACGCGTCGAGCGATGGGGCAGCCTGGTCGCTGATCGACTTCGAGGGCGAGCCGGCCCGGCCGCTGGCCGAGCGGCGCATGCCGCATCCGCCGGTGCGGGACGTCGCCGGAATGCTGCGCTCCTTCGACTACGCCGCCCATTCGGCGAACCCGCCCGCGCCGGACTGGGCGCGACGCTGCCGGTCCGCCTACTGCTCCGGGTACGCGGAGGTGGCGGGCCGCGATCCGCGCACCGACCCGGTGCTGCTGCGGGCCTACGAGACCGACAAGGCCGTCTACGAAGTCGTCTACGAGGCCCGCCACCGCCCCGAGTGGCTGCCCGTGCCCCTCGCGGCGGTCCGCCGCCTCGCCGCGTCCGACCCGACCCTCGCCCGGGAGAACCGTCCGTGACGTCCAAGAAGCCAGCCACCTCGAAGAACAAGTCAGGCAAGAGCAAGACGGACAGGAGCAGGACGGACAGGGCAAGGAGCGACAGGGCCGCGATCCCGGCCGCCCGCAGGCCCGAACCGCCGGACCGGCCGGGTCCGGCGGAGGTGGCGGTCTCCCCCGCGATCGACGCCGGTGACCGCGAGCGGCTGCTGCACGGCACGCACCACGCCCCGCACTCCGTGCTCGGCGCCCATCCGGTCCCCGGCGGTGTCGCCTTCCGGGCCTTCCGCCCCTACGCCCAGGCGGTCACCGTGGTCTCCGGGGACCTGCGGACGGAGTTGCACGACGACGGTGACGGCTTCTTCTCCGGGCTGCTCCCGCTGACCGACGTCCCCGCCTACCGGCTGCTCGTCACCTACGACGGTTCCGTCCACGAGACGGAGGACGCCTACCGCTTCCTGCCCACGCTGGGCGAGCTGGACCTGCACCTGATCGGCGAGGGCCGGCACGAGCAGCTGTGGCGGGCGCTCGGCGCACACATCACGACGCACGAGGGGGTGACGGGCACCCGGTTCTCGGTGTGGGCGCCGAACGCGCGGGGCGTCCGGGTCGCCGGGACCTTCAACTTCTGGGACGCCGGGGCCTTCCCGATGCGCTCGCTCGGCTCCTCGGGCGTCTGGGAGCTGTTCGTGCCGGGTGTCGGCGAGGGCGAGCTGTACAAGTTCGAGATCACCCGCCCGGACGGCTCGCGCACCCTGCGGGCCGACCCGATGGCCCGTCGCACCGAGGTCCCGCCGGCGACCTCATCCGTCGTGCACGCCTCGCGCCACGAGTGGGAGGACGCGCAGTGGCTGGAGCGGCGTGCAGGCACCCCGGTCCACGAGGCGCCGTTCTCCGTGTACGAGGTCCATCTGCCCTCCTGGCGCCCGGGTCTGACCTACCGGCAGCTCGCCGAGCAGCTCCCCGCCTACGTGACGGAGATGGGCTTCACCCATGTGGAGCTGATGCCGGTCGCCGAGCACCCGTTCGGCGGTTCCTGGGGCTACCAGGTCACCGGTTTCTACGCGCCCACGGCGCGCCTCGGCACCCCGGACGACTTCAAGTACCTGGTGGACCGGTTGCACCAGGCGGGCATCGGCGTCCTGATGGACTGGGTCCCGGCGCACTTCCCGCGCGACGCGTGGGCGCTGGCGGAGTTCGACGGACGGCCCCTGTACGAGCACCACGACCCGCTGCGCGCCGCCCACCCCGACTGGGGCACCCTGGAGTTCGACTTCGGCCGGCGCGAGGTGCGCAACTTCCTGGTGGCGAACGCGGTGTACTGGTGCGAGGAGTTCCACATCGACGGACTGCGCGTGGACGCCGTCGCCTCGATGCTCTACCTCGACTACTCGCGCGAGCCCGGTCAGTGGACGCCGAACGAGCACGGCGGCCGGGAGAACCTGGACGCGGTCGCGTTCCTGCAGGAGATGAACGCCACGGTCTACCGGCGCTGCCCGGGGGTGGTGACCATCGCGGAGGAGTCGACGGCGTGGGACGGCGTCACCCGCCCCACCCACCACCGCGGCCCGAGCGGCTTCGGCGGCCTGGGCTTCGGGCTGAAGTGGAACATGGGCTGGATGCACGACTCGCTGCAGTACATGAGCCATGAGCCGGTGCACCGCAGCTACCACCATCACGAGATGACCTTCTCGATGGTGTACGCGTACAGCGAGAACTACGTGCTGCCCATCTCCCACGACGAGGTGGTGCACGGCAAGCGCTCGCTGGTGTCGAAGATGCCGGGCGACTGGTGGCAGCAGCGCGCCAACCTGCGGGCCTACCTCGGCTTCATGTGGGCACACCCGGGCAAGCAACTGCTCTTCATGGGGCAGGAGTTCGCGCAGGGAGCCGAGTGGTCCGAGGCGCACGGCCCCGACTGGTGGCTGCTCGACCCGTCCTACGGCGCCGAGGGCGACCACCGGGGCGTGCGGAACCTGGTGCGGGACCTGAACGCCAACTACCGGACCACACCGGCCCTGTGGCAGCGGGACACCGATCCGGCCGGCTTCCAGTGGGTCACCGGCGACGCCGTGGAGGACAACGTCTTCGCGTTCCTGCGTCTCGACGCCGAGGGGAATCCGCTGCTCTCGGTGTCCCATCTGGCGCCGGTGGTGCGGCACGACTACCGGATCGGTGTGCCGGAGGACGTTCCGGCGTGGGTGGAGGTGCTGAACAGTGATGCGGGGCGGTACGGCGGGAGTGATGTCACCACTCCGGATGCGGTCAAGCCGGAGCCGCAGGCCTGGCACGGCCATCCGGCGAGCATCAGGCTGACGCTGCCGCCCCTGGCGACGGTGTGGCTGCGGCCGGCGTAGGGTTCTCGCCCCCGCCGCCCCTACCCGTCCCGTCACCAGGGGCTCCGCCCCTTCGACGGGTGGGGGGGGGGGGGGGCCCGCGGCCCCCCCCCCCCCCCCCCCCCGGGGGGGGGGGGGGGGGGGGCGCCGCCCCCGGGCGGGGGGGCCCCCGGCCCCCCCCCCGGGGCGGG
>NZ_JBHVUH010000051.1:0-5441 GCF_042884245.1 Streptomyces sp. NPDC058145
ACCACGCAGAAGCGCCACCACAGCCTCAGCAGCAGCACGTCGGCAGGCAGAACAAAGCACCCCAGAGCACCACACTCAAGAGAAAAACGACCTCTGAGTGCCTGTTCCTGAACCGGCTTGGTGGGTAGCCTCTGGCTCCACGCCGACGTGGTGTCCGAGGACGCCGGGCGGGCCGAAGAGCGGGTGTGCGGGGGCTGTGGTGAACGGCTGAGGCCGGGAGCGCGGCCCGACGCGGTGTTCTGTGTCGCGGTGTGTCGGGCCAGGCAGTGGAGGCGGTCGCGCCGAGAGGAAGCGGATGGCGGCCGAACTGGACGGCGAAGGACTGGCCAAGTGGTCGGTCTGCGGGGCGACTTGGGTGGCGGTGCGTCCACGAATACGCCTGCTTATCAGAACTGCCCAGTTCACGGACCGACGGGGCCGCTCGCAGGCGACTTGCTAAAAGTAGTGGTCAACAATCTCGGCGCCCAGGAGTGTCCGGGCGTGTCGCGCTGCCGGCTCCTGCCGGGGCGCCGTGCTGGGTGTCGTGGGACAGGGGTGGACGGCGCTGACTGCGGTGCGGCGGCGGGCAGGGATCAGTCGAAGTTGAGGCGGCGTCCCCATTCGCTGCTCCACCCACCGCGCCAGACCGCCAGTCCCGCGTAGGTGAAAATACAGCCGACGCCAATGCCCCATTCGTCGCCTTCGTAGCGGATGGCGGCATCCGTGAGGGCAGTACGGAGTCCGTCGAGGGGGATCACGGTGAAGGCATCGCTGTGCTCGTCGGGGCAGTGCTGGACCTCGATCCAGCCTTTGCGGACGAAGGGCAGCAGCGCGGCGAGTTGCCGGTCCACCCAGGCAAGGCGCTCGGCGCTGTCCAGGTCGTCCGGCGGATCCTCCCAGATGCCGAACGCCCCCGTGAGCATGCCGCTCGACTCGGCCGCGCAGACCAGGACTTCGCGTTCCTCAACGCTCAGCTCGTCCCAGGTGGGAAGCGCGCTGGTGTCTGCAGTCGGATGTGCGCCGTCGAACCAGTGCTCGCGCACGGGCGGCGGGGCGGCGAGGCTGAAGCGGCGGCTGGGGCGGGCGGTCCACAGCCAGTTGGTCGGATCGGTGAGGACCTCGTGGAGTTCGGGACCTGTCACCAGGACAGGGGCGACGGCGCGGTGGCTCTCTCCCTCGTGGACGGTCAGCAGCCCGCGTTCGGCGAGATCGAGGGCCACGCCAGCGAGCTGCGGGACCAGGGCGCGTTGCTCGTCCTCGGTGAGGCTGCGCAGGGGCGGAGCCTGTGCAGCACCGGCCCAGCGCAGTGCCACGCCGTAGTTCTGGACCATCCCGGCCAGGGAGTACCCCGAGATGGCACGACGCATAAGTGTCTGTTCGGCGATCGTCAGAGAATCCCAGGAGTGCATGACGCGCATGCTCCCACTGCGAGCGACCTGAGCCATAGCTGATTATCCGGCCGGGTCGGCCATCAGCCCAGGTAAGGGGCCCTGCTCCCGCTAGTCGTCACCCAGCGCGAGCAGTCTTCGCGAACTGCTCGCTGTTGGTTCCGGCAACGACGACATCGATGCCTGTCGGGTGACGGGCGTCCACCCGCGGCCGTTGCCCATGCCCTCCATGTTCGTAACCCAACTGGTGCCAGGACCAAGCAGCTTCGCCCCCCCCGGGTGGCCGCCCACTTCGCGTGATCACGGTCCCGGAGCAGGCTTCGCGAGTAGACGAGATCGAAGGTCGACAGGTCGGTCATCAACTCGATGGCTCCGGCCGCGCCGACGGGCTCAAGCGCTGCCTCGATCTCACGGGCAGACGCGGGGCCGGCCGCGCCCGCGACGGCCTGATGCGCCCAGGAGTCCTGCGCGATCATGGCGAGGTCGAAGACCTGGTCCGCGACGGTGGTATCGGATACCGCTCCGCACCTGGAGGGATGGGCGACAGGAGACGTTCGATCTCGTAGTCGGCGCGGACGGCGCCTGGTCCCGGATCCGCCCGGCAGTCTCGTCGGTGACGCCGCACTACACCGGCGTCACCTCGGTCGAGACCTCCCTGGACGACGTCGACACCCGCCACCCTGACCTCGCCCGGTTGATCGGCGACGGTTCCGTGGCTGTGTACGGCGTGAACCGAGCTCTCGTCGCCCAGCGCAACAGCGGCGGCCAGGTCAAGGTGTACGCCCAGTTCCGCGCGCCGCTGGACTGGCACGCGAACCTGGACCTGGCCGACGTCGAGGCCGTGCGATCGAGCCTGCTGGCTCTGTTCGACGGCTGGGCCGCTCCCGTCCTCGACCTCCTTCGCCACGGCACCGCTTTCGTCCACCGCCCCCTCTACGTCCTGCCCGTGTCCCACACCTGGACCCCCGTCTCCGGGGTGACGCTACTGGGCGACGCCGCCCACCTGATGCCCCCGTTGGGGGCGGGCGCGAATCTCGCGATGCTGGAAGGCGCCGAACTCGCCGAGTCCATCGCCACCGGCCCTGGAGATCTGGACGAGGCCGTCCGCGCCTTCGAGGAACGGATGTGGGCACGGGCCGGCAGGTGGGCGAAGATCACGACGGCCGGTCTGGAACGCCTTGTGAGCCCGGACCCCGCCGAAGCCCTCGCCCTCTTCGACCAAGTCCAGGCCTCCTGACTGCCAAGCGCGAGAGCACCAGCACCAACAGCTCGCCACGGCTGCACGGGACAGTGCGGCACCGCCGCGGTCCCTTCCGGCAAACCACCGTTGGACGAACGCATGAACGCCTGCACCGAACACAGCCCTCAGCCCACTACCGCCAAAATCCGGTCCGACCCTCCCCGCGGGCCTGCCGGCGCATGAAATGTGCTTGCGCTGCCATGCCTCGAGCCGTCAGTCGTTGGCACGATGCCAGTGGTCATGCTCCCACTGCGTGCCCGCGATCGAGAGGGACCACCACGGCTGATCTTCTCGCGAGTTGATCGCGGAGTGCGGCGTTCTCGGCGACCGGGACCGCGATGACGGTTGCGGCGGCGTCAACTTCGTCCTGCTCCACGATCTTGTCGGTAGGCACGCTGGCCAGCCGCTCGGGTAGGACGTATTCCATCGACAGAACTCCGACTCGACTCGTCAAGTCGTCTGCACTCATGAGCGTTTCGGTCTCACCGAGGAGAACTGCCGCCATGCGTTCCGCGTCCCACAGGTCCGTCGCCATATGCGCGGCGACCTGGTCGGGAGGGGGGGCGAAGGCGGTCCGGCGGCCGACTTCAGCAGCCAGTGCACGCTTTCACGCCCAGGCGGGAGAAGGATCCATGCCAAGCCGCTCACGACCGGACCGGCGCCTCACGGGGTTACGGACAGCCAGCACTGCCAGACCGGAATCCCGCAAGGCGCTCACGCAGAGGAGCCGCCGTCTCGCCGGGATACAAGCCGGCAAGAGGCCGCTCACCGAAGCGGCCGGCCTGGCACAAACGATGCACCTGCGCCACAGTCCCGGGAGGAGAAGGCTCAGGATTGACCCCGCCAGTCGCCTGCAGATCCTGATCGCGGTGGATGCCGAAGCCGCGGCGCAGCTCATCACCGTGAGCATTCACCAGAGCCAGCAGATGCTCTGATGCAGCTTCGACAGCCTCCGCAGGGCCAAAGTTCTCCACGAACCCGGATGACTGACCGCCTTCGAGAGGGAAGTGCGCTGTGGGCAGATGCTTCAGCCGGACCGTGCGCAACCCACAGCTGTGCGTCAGAAGTGCTCCGTTGGGCCAAGTGCCGCCGTAGCCGCTCACCGCTCCATCACTAGTTCACCGGCTCGTGGACACCTGCTCTCTACTCTTCAAACGCACTGATCGATGCCCCACGGCCAGCGAACGCAGTCACGGAGCGCTGAGCCCATTATCTTCACTTGTCAGTGTCGGGCTGTGCCTCTTCCTTGGGCGCTGCTGTCGGCTGCGGCGAGGAGGAAGTGGTGTAGAAGACAGAACTGCCCTGCTTGTTCCGCTGCACCAGGCTCCTGGCAACGAGGTTTTCGAGGGTGGTGCGCACGACGTTGGACGAGATGTTGCGGTCGGGGTGCGCATCGCTGAGTGCCTTGGCCACTTCTGCCGCGGAACGGGGTTCGTTCTGCTCGGTGAGGTGACGGTGGATGAGATCGACCAGGGTCGGATGGGTCCCCTTTCGCGCGACCGACTTCCTGGCCACGGCCTTCGCACTGGGCTGCTCCTTGCCCTTGGGTGACTTCACCGCGGCCGTCTTTGCCGGTCGCCGAGCACCGGACGCGGCAGTGGCCTTGTTCCTGGGCGAAGGCACCACGGCGCTGTCGACGTTGGAAGGTGCAGTGATCGGAGTGGGGACACCGAGCGCCTGCTGCATGCTCACCAGTACTCCATGGTCGTGCTGGAGTGCAGTCAACTGCTCCTGCAGTGCGCCGAGTTCCGCAGCAACGCGCTCCTGCTCCTTGACGTTGTTCTCGAGGTCACTGGCCACCTGACTGATGTACTGCGAGGTCAACGCGGTTGCTGACGCCGTGCCTTCAGACATGATTGTCTCCTTGGTCGGCGGCCGGGACGTGACTCTGGCGAGCTGTTGAAGCGGGCCAGGGATGGCGTTACGGCCGCAATGTGCCCTGGTGCAGTGATAGTACGGGTGAAGCGCCCCGTTTCGACGTCACGAGTAACCCCCTGCCGGTTCCGGTCCCAGGCCTATGGTGCGGGTTCTGCGACCGAATGGCATGGCCTCCGGTGATCAGCGGCGCAGGCCGCGCCGCGGAGCACACTGGTTGTCCAAGCTCGCCCTCACCGGCAAGGCCCGACGGCGGAACCGCGCCGCCTGCGATTGCGACTCTTCTTCACCGCCGCTCAGATCGTCACCCTCTCCCGCCGAACCGCTCGCTTCCACTGTGGCAGTTCCTCGCCCTTGCGACGCCGGTGAGGCATCACGAGGCCGGTGCCCGGGTGGCCGCCGTCGGCGATCGTCGTGGTGTTGCCGACGGCGGCATTGGCCCCGGACTCCTCCCAGGCTTCGCAGTCATTGCGGTTGCCGGGAAGCGATCGGCCGACCACGACGACGAGCCGGATGCGGGCGTCGATGACGACCTGGTGGTTCGTGGAGTAGCGGAGTTCTTCGACTGCTCGGCGAGGGTGTGGTCGCGGGTGGGCACCAGGTGCCGTCCACGATGAGCACGGCGCTCTTGGCGAACCGCTTGCATGCTGAAGCGCGAGCATGGGACCGAGATGGTCGATCACACAATCCGCCGTGGACTTGGAAACCCCGAACAGCGGAGCGAGCTGGCGCGCTCATCAAGTCGGCGCGCCAGTACGCCGCGACCAGCAGCGCCCGGTCCTCCCGGCACAGGCCCCACGGTCGCCCCTTGCGGATTGCGTCCGCACCCTCGCGCCGCAGCACGGTTACCAGCTTCCCAAAGGCACGCAGGCTCAGCCCGGTGAACGGGGCTATTTAGACCGACCGGCAGTAGGCGTGCTGGGCATGCCCAGCACGCCTACTGCCGGTCGGTCTTAGCC
>NZ_JBHVUH010000052.1:0-5376 GCF_042884245.1 Streptomyces sp. NPDC058145
TGTCCGGTCTGGCGCTACTGGCCGCTGCGAACGGCGGAGCCGAGGACCGCCCCGTGCTGGAGGAACTCCAGGGCGGCGGTGTCGGTGAATCCGAGTTGCTGCCGATCGCCCACTGGATGCTCGACCGTGAGGGCTCCTACGGCCGTTATGCGCAGTGGATGGTGCTGGACCTGCCCACCGGCATCGACCACGACGCGCTCGTCGCCACGCTCTCGACGGTCGTGGACCGGCACGACATGTGGCGCTCCCACCTGGTCCGCGGCCATGGCGACGACGCGCCGAAGCTCATCACCGGCGAGCCGGGCTCCATCGACATATCGACTCTGTTGCATCGCGTCGCATGCAATGGCGTCACCGACGAGAAGGCCTGGGGCGCCCTGATCTCGGCCGAGTTGGACCGGGCCCTGGACCGGCTCGACCCCGCCTCCGGAACCATGCTGCAGTTCGTCTGGTTCACCCCGACCGGCAACGGCACCGGCACCGGCCGCCTCCTCGTGGTAGCCCACCACCTCGTCGTCGACGGAGTCTCCTGGCGCATCCTCGTCCCGGACTTCGTGCAGGCTTGGTCCGCCGTGCGGGAAGGCCGGGCGCCGGTGCTGCCCGAGATCGGCACTTCGGTGCGCCGCTGGAGTGCCGCCTTGGTCGAGGAGGCCCGCCGACCGGAACGCGTAGCCGAACTCGACCACTGGCGTGACGTGCTGGCCCAGCCGGATCCGGTGCTTGGTACCAGGCCCCTGAACCCGACGCTGGACACGACGGCCACGGTGGACCGGGTGCGGGTGCGGTTGTCCGCCGAGGTGACCGAGACGCTGCTGACGCGGCTGCCGGAGGTGTTCCACTGCGGTCCCGACGACGCTCTGCTGGCCGGGGTGGCGCTGGCCGTCGCCGCGTGGCGGCGGGCTGCCCGGGGCGGTTCGGAACACTCGGTACTGGTGAACATGGAGGGCCACGGCCGTGAGGAGGACGCCGTTCCCGGCGCGGACCTCTCCCGCACCGTCGGCTGGTTCACCACCCTCTACCCGGTCCGGGCCGACGTCGCCGGAATCGACCTGGACGACGCCTTCGCCGGCGGACTCGCCGCCGACCGGGCCGTCAAGGCGGTGAAGGAACAATTGCGGGCCGTCCCCGACAAGGGCATCGGCTACGGCCTGCTCCGCCACCTCAACCCCGACACCGCCACCACCCTGGCCCAACTGGCCACCGGACAGATCGGCTTCAACTACCTCGGCCGGTTCACCGGCGACACCGGCACACCCGTCGGCAAGGGGGACCAGGCCTGGACGCCGGTCTCCCTGTTCGAGGACGTGTCCGCCGAGTTCGACGCCGACATGCCCGTCGCGCACGCCCTCGACATCAACGCGGTCGTCACCGACTCGACTCAAGGCCCCCTCCTCAGCGCGCTGTTCACGTACGCGTCCGGAGTGCTGGCACGCGAGGACGCCCAGCAGCTCGCCGATCTGTGGGTGGAAGCGCTGACCGGTCTCGCCCGGCATGCCGCCGCCGACGGTGCCGGTGGGCTCACGCCTTCGGACCTCGCACTGGTCTCGCTGAGCCAGGCGGAGATCGAGACCATGGAGGCGCGGCACCGGGACCGCAGTCCGGTGGACGTCTGGCCGTTGACGCCCATGCAGTCCGGGCTGCTGTTCCACGCCATGCTGGCCGGGCAGGCGTACGACCCCTACCAGATGCAGTTCACACTGCGCCTGGACGGCCCGGTGGAGGCGGACCGTATGCGGGCCGCCGGACAGGCGCTGTTGGACCGGTATCCAAACCTGCGCGTGGCCTTCGACTTCGTGGCGGACGGCGCAGCGGTGCAGGTCGTTCCCGACCGGGTCGAGCTGCCCTGGGCGGAGATCGATCTGCGGGACGTGGCCGAAGACGAACGCGGTAACAGACTGGAGGAGTTGCTGGCGGCGGACTCCCGTAGGCACTTCGATCCGGAGATGGCACCGCTGTTCCGGCTCACGCTGATCCGGATGGCCGAGCGCGGCTTCGAGCTG
The DNA here is from genome assembly GCF_042884245.1 of Streptomyces sp. NPDC058145. Lineage (NCBI taxonomy): Bacteria > Bacillati > Actinomycetota > Actinomycetes > Kitasatosporales > Streptomycetaceae > Streptomyces > Streptomyces sp. NPDC058145. The sequence continues at coordinate 2,001 of NZ_JBHVUH010000052.1, forward strand.
ATCGTGACCAGCCACCACCTGATGTTCGACGGCTGGTCGCTGCCGCTGGTCCTGCGGGACCTCATCGGGCTCTACGAGGACCGCGGGGACGCCTCGGCGCTGCCCCGGCCCCGGAACTACCGTGACTTCCTGGTCTGGCGGTCACGGCAGGACCGTGGCGTGTCCGCGCGGGCCTGGGCCGAGGAGCTCGCGGGCGTAACCGAACCGACCCTGCTGGCACCACAGGCGCGGGCCGCCGACACGGCCGGGGGCATCGGCCGGGCCGAGGTCGGGCTGTCCCCCGAGGGGGCGCGGGAACTGGTGCGCCGTGCCGCCGACATGGGCGTGACGATCAACACGGTCGTGCAGGGCGCGTGGGCGATCCTGCTCGGTCAGCTGACCGCCCGTAACGACGTGCTGTTCGGCATGACGGTCTCCGGCCGGCCGCCGCAACTGGCGGGCGTGGACGAGATGCTCGGCCTGTTCATCAACACGCTGCCGGTCCGGGCCCACTACAACCCCGGTGACTCGCTCGCCAAGGTCATGACGGACCTGCAGGGTCGGCAGACCGGACTGCTCGACCATCACCACCACAGCCTGGCCGAGATCCAGGAGGGCACCGGACTGCGCACCCTGTTCGACAGCGTCGTGGTCTTCGAGTCCTACCCGTGGGACGGCGCGGGCGCACAGGCGCTGTCCGACTCCGGTGTGACGATCAGCCGATTCCGGTACTCGACGGGCACGCACTACGCCATGACGCTGATGGCGGCGCCCGAGCCGCTGCGGATCTCGCTCCAGTACCAGCGCGGTGTGTTCGAATCGACGGCCGTCGAGCGCATGGCGGAGCGGTATCTACGGGTGCTCGAACAGATCATCGCCGACCCGGACGTCCCCGTCGCCACGGTGGAGGTGCTCACCGCCGACGAACGCGAACTGCTGGAGCAGAAACGACAGAAACGACCCGCGAAGGCAACGGCAGCGCCACGTGGAGCGGTGGTGCACGATCCGTCCCTGCTGCCCGGTCTGTTCGAGGCCGCGGTGGCCGCGTCGCCCGACGCGGTGGCCGTGCTCGACGGCAGCCGGTCGCTGACCTACGCCGAGCTGGACGCACGTGCCAACGCGCTGGCCTTCGAGCTGATCGAGCACGGTGCCGGTTCCGACCGCCCGGTGGCTGTGACCGCGTCCGCGCGGCGATCGGTGGAGTCGGTGGTGGCGCTGCTCGCGGTGGCCAAGGCAGGAGGCGTGTACCTGCCCCTGGAGACCGACGCCGGGGGTGTGTACCTGCCCCTGCGGACCGACGCGAGCCGTGTCGTCGGTCTGCCGGCCGATGTCGGCGCGGTGAACGATGCCGACCCGGTGGCCGTTCTGGCCGTGCGCGAATCCGCGGCCGTCCTCCCGGAGCCGCCGGTCCCGTACCTGTACCTGGACGAGCCTCGGGCGGGAGTGGAGCGCGCGCCGGTCGACGCGGACCGGCGCCGGCCGCTGCGGCCGAAGCACCTGGCCCATGTCGCCGGTACGCCGGCGTCGAACCACGCGTCGCTCGGCGGTACGGGGATCACCCACCACAACGTCACCGCTGTCGTGGCACGGCTGACCGCCCAGCTCGGCATGGGACCGGGCGTGCGGCTCATGGCCGGCCCGTCGGCGAGCATCGACATACGGACGGTGCAGGCGTTCACCGCGCTGTCCACGGGCGCCACCCTCGACCTCACCGAGGACCCGGTCGGCACCCGCCCGGGCGGCCCCTGGACCAGGACCGTCCTCAGCACCCGGCCCTCCCGCTTCACCGCGAGGCCGGGCGGTGCGACGCAGGACGTCGACACCGTCCTGTTCTCCGGTGAGCCACTGCCGGCCGAGCTGGTCGCCAAGGTGAGGGCCGAGCTGCCGGAAACACGGGTCCTCCACTGGTACGGGCACCCGGAGACCGGAACCGCCACGACCCTGGCGATCCCGCACACCGAAGAGTGGACCGGCACCGGACACCCCCCGCTGGGCCTGCCACTGCCGGACGTGCAGGCGCTGGTGCTGGGCCCTGGGTTCGCACCGGTCCCGCCGCGGGTCACGGGCGAGCTGTACCTCGCCGGCCCCGGCCTCGGCCGCGGGTACCTGGGCGCTCCCGGCCGGACGGCGGCCCGCTTCGTGGCCAACCCGTTCGACCCGGCCGGTGGCCGGATGTACCGCACCGGGGACCTGGTCCGCCGCCTGCGAACCGGCGAACTGGTCCACGTCGGGCACGTCGACGACCGCCCGACGGCCCGTTCCGCCGAACCGGCCCGCACCGAACCGGCCCGCACCGAACCGGACCGCGCCGCACCGGCCGCATCCGCACCGCCGGTGTCCGCGCCGGTGACCGAACAGCCGTAGCCAGGCAACGACAGGGCCCGAGCCGACTGCGCCGGCGCCCATCGAACCTCGAGAGGTAATGTCATGATCCCGTTGTCGTTCGCGCAGAGCCGGCTGTGGTTCCTGTACCGGTTCGAGGGTCCGTCGGTGACGTACAACCAGCCGGTGGTCCTTCGCCTGCGGGCCGATGTGGACGCCGGTGTGATGGCCCTCGCCGTGCGTGACGTGGTGCTGCGGCACGAGAGTCTGCGCACGGTGATCGGCGAGGACGAGCGGGGCGTGGCGTTCCAGCGGATCCTGTCGCCGCAGGACGTGTCGATCGAGGTCCCGACGCGGGCGGTCACCGAGGAGCAGGTGGCGGACGCGATCGCGCAGACGATGGCGCACCGGTTCGCGCTGGAGTCCGAGATCCCGATCCGGGTGACCCTGCTCGCGGTCGGACCGCAGGAGTACGTCCTGGTCATCCTGATGCACCACATAGCCGGAGACGCCGCGTCGATGGCGCCGCTGGCCCGCGACCTGACGACGGCGTACGTGTTCCGGGCGCAGGGCCAGGAACCCGAGTGGGAGCCGCTGCCCGTCCAGTACGCCGACTACACGCTGTGGCAGCAGGAACTGCTGGGCGAGCTGGACGACCCGGAGAGCATCGCGGCCGCGCAGGTCGCCTACTGGCGCCGGGAACTGACCGGCTCCCCGCAGCCCCTGACCCTGCCCACGGACCGGCAGCGCCCCCTGCACCGAAGCCACCGCGGCGAGACCGTCGAGTTCACCGTTGCGCCGGAACTGGCGTCCGGCATCGAGGCATTGGCACGCAAGCACAACGCGACCGTGCCCATGGTGCTGCAAGCCGCCTACGCCCTCCTGCTGTCCAAGCTGGGCGCCGGCGAGGACGTCGTCATGGGTTCACCGATCGCGGGCCGCACGGACGAGGACCTCAACGATCTGATCGGCTTCTTCGTCAACAACTGGGTGCTGCGGGTCGACCTGTCGGGCGACCGGTCGTTCGAGCAGGTCGTGGACCAGGTCCGGGACAAGGCGCTCGCGGCCTACGACA
>NZ_JBHVUH010000053.1:0-5203 GCF_042884245.1 Streptomyces sp. NPDC058145
CGAAGGGAAGCGCCCGGAGGAAAGCCCGAGAGGGTGAGTACAAAGGAAGCGACCGTTCCTTGAGAACTCAACAGCGTGCCAAAAATCAACGCCAGATATGTTGATACCCCGTCTCCAGCTTCTGCTGGGACGAGGTTCCTTTGAAAAACACAGCGAGGACGCTGTGTGCGGGAGGATTATTCCTCCTCTCGCACCGCTCTCGTGGTGTTCAACCGGATTACCGGTAAACATTCACGGAGAGTTTGATCCTGGCTCAGGACGAACGCTGGCGGCGTGCTTAACACATGCAAGTCGAACGATGAAGCCCTTCGGGGTGGATTAGTGGCGAACGGGTGAGTAACACGTGGGCAATCTGCCCTTCACTCTGGGACAAGCCCTGGAAACGGGGTCTAATACCGGATATCACTCCTGCAGGCATCTGCGGGGGTCGAAAGCTCCGGCGGTGAAGGATGAGCCCGCGGCCTATCAGCTTGTTGGTGAGGTAATGGCTCACCAAGGCGACGACGGGTAGCCGGCCTGAGAGGGCGACCGGCCACACTGGGACTGAGACACGGCCCAGACTCCTACGGGAGGCAGCAGTGGGGAATATTGCACAATGGGCGAAAGCCTGATGCAGCGACGCCGCGTGAGGGATGACGGCCTTCGGGTTGTAAACCTCTTTCAGCAGGGAAGAAGCGAAAGTGACGGTACCTGCAGAAGAAGCGCCGGCTAACTACGTGCCAGCAGCCGCGGTAATACGTAGGGCGCAAGCGTTGTCCGGAATTATTGGGCGTAAAGAGCTCGTAGGCGGCTTGTCACGTCGGGTGTGAAAGCCCGGGGCTTAACCCCGGGTCTGCATTCGATACGGGCTAGCTAGAGTGTGGTAGGGGAGATCGGAATTCCTGGTGTAGCGGTGAAATGCGCAGATATCAGGAGGAACACCGGTGGCGAAGGCGGATCTCTGGGCCATTACTGACGCTGAGGAGCGAAAGCGTGGGGAGCGAACAGGATTAGATACCCTGGTAGTCCACGCCGTAAACGGTGGGAACTAGGTGTTGGCGACATTCCACGTCGTCGGTGCCGCAGCTAACGCATTAAGTTCCCCGCCTGGGGAGTACGGCCGCAAGGCTAAAACTCAAAGGAATTGACGGGGGCCCGCACAAGCAGCGGAGCATGTGGCTTAATTCGACGCAACGCGAAGAACCTTACCAAGGCTTGACATACACCGGAAAGCATTAGAGATAGTGCCCCCCTTGTGGTCGGTGTACAGGTGGTGCATGGCTGTCGTCAGCTCGTGTCGTGAGATGTTGGGTTAAGTCCCGCAACGAGCGCAACCCTTGTCCTGTGTTGCCAGCATGCCCTTCGGGGTGATGGGGACTCACAGGAGACCGCCGGGGTCAACTCGGAGGAAGGTGGGGACGACGTCAAGTCATCATGCCCCTTATGTCTTGGGCTGCACACGTGCTACAATGGCCGGTACAATGAGCTGCGAAACCGTGAGGTGGAGCGAATCTCAAAAAGCCGGTCTCAGTTCGGATTGGGGTCTGCAACTCGACCCCATGAAGTCGGAGTTGCTAGTAATCGCAGATCAGCATTGCTGCGGTGAATACGTTCCCGGGCCTTGTACACACCGCCCGTCACGTCACGAAAGTTGGTAACACCCGAAGCCGGTGGCCCAACCCCTTGTGGGAGGGAGCTGTCGAAGGTGGGACTAGCGATTGGGACGAAGTCGTAACAAGGTAGCCGTACCGGAAGGTGCGGCTGGATCACCTCCTTTCTAAGGAGCACTTCTTACCGGGCTTGCCCGGTCAGAGGCCAGTACATCAGCGAATGTCTGATGCTGGTTGCTCATGGGTGGAACGTTGATTATTCGACCGGATTCACGGGTCGGAGGCTGCCAGTACTGCTCGCAAGAGCGTGGAACGCATGATCTTCGGACGGGACACGGTCGGGCACGCTGTTGGGTGTCTGAGGGAATGAACTTCTCCTCAGTCGCCGGCCCCAGTGAACTCCGGACTTTTCCGGGGGTGATGGGTGGCTGGTCGTTGTTTGAGAACTGCACAGTGGACGCGAGCATCTGTGGCCAAGTTTTTAAGGGCGCACGGTGGATGCCTTGGCACCAGGAACCGATGAAGGACGTGGGAGGCCACGATAGTCCCCGGGGAGCCGTCAACCAGGCTTTGATCCGGGGGTTTCCGAATGGGGAAACCCGGCAGTCGTCATGGGCTGTCACCCGCTGCTGAACACATAGGCAGTGTGGAGGGAACGAGGGGAAGTGAAACATCTCAGTACCCTCAGGAAGAGAAAACAACCGTGATTCCGGGAGTAGTGGCGAGCGAAACCGGATGAGGCCAAACCGTATGCGTGTGAGACCCGGCAGGGGTTGCGCATGCGGGGTTGTGGGATCTCTCTTCTGTCGTCTGCCGGCGACAGGACGAGTCAGAAACCGTTGATGTAGACGAAGGACATGCGAAAGGTCCGGCGTAGAGGGTAAGACCCCCGTAGTCGAAACATCAGCGGCTCGTTTGAGAGACACCCAAGTAGCACGGGGCCCGAGAAATCCCGTGTGAATCTGGCGGGACCACCCGCTAAGCCTAAATATTCCCTGGTGACCGATAGCGGATAGTACCGTGAGGGAATGGTGAAAAGTACCGCGGGAGCGGAGTGAAATAGTACCTGAAACCGTGTGCCTACAAGCCGTGGGAGCGTCGGATACGTGCTTGCACGTATCTCGTGACTGCGTGCCTTTTGAAGAATGAGCCTGCGAGTTTGCGGTGTGTTGCGAGGTTAACCCGAGTGGGGAAGCCGTAGCGAAAGCGAGTCCGAATAGGGCGTTTCAGTAGCACGCTCAAGACCCGAAGCGGAGTGATCTAGCCATGGGCAGGTTGAAGCGGAGGTAAGACTTCGTGGAGGACCGAACCCACCAGGGTTGAAAACCTGGGGGATGACCTGTGGTTAGGGGTGAAAGGCCAATCAAACTCCGTGATAGCTGGTTCTCCCCGAAATGCATTTAGGTGCAGCGTCGTGTGTTTCTTGCCGGAGGTAGAGCACTGGATAGGCGATGGGCCCTACCGGGTTACTGACCTTAGCCAAACTCCGAATGCCGGTAAGTGAGAGCGCGGCAGTGAGACTGTGGGGGATAAGCTCCATGGTCGAGAGGGAAACAGCCCAGAGCATCGACTAAGGCCCCTAAGCGTACGCTAAGTGGGAAAGGATGTGGAGTCGCACAGACAACCAGGAGGTTGGCTTAGAAGCAGCCACCCTTGAAAGAGTGCGTAATAGCTCACTGGTCTAGTGATTCCGCGCCGACAATGTAGCGGGGCTCAAGCGTACCGCCGAAGTCGTGTCATTGCAGCATATACGGCCAACGCCGGCTGTGATGGGTAGGGGAGCGTCGTCTGCCGGGTGAAGCGGCACTGGAAGGTAGTCGTGGACGGTTGACGAGTGAGAATGCAGGCATGAGTAGCGATACAAACGTGAGAAACGTTTGCGCCGATTGACTAAGGGTTCCTGGGTCAAGCTGATCTGCCCAGGGTAAGTCGGGACCTAAGGCGAGGCCGACAGGCGTAGTCGATGGATAACCGGTTGATATTCCGGTACCCGCTGTGAAGCGTCAAACATCGAGCATCGTGATGCTAAGGCCGTGAAGCCGCCCTGATCTCTTCGGAGTTGAGGGGAGTGGTGGAGCCGCCGAACCAAGCGGTTAGTAGGTGAGTGATGGGGTGACGCAGGAAGGTAGTCCATCCCGGGCGGTGGTTGTCCCGGGGTAAGGGTGTAGGACGAGTGGTAGGCAAATCCGCCGCTCATGTGTCTGAGACCTGATGCCGAGCCGATTGTGGCGAAGTGGATGATCCTATGCTGTCGAGAAAAGCCTCTAGCGAGTTTCATGGCGGCCCGTACCCTAAACCGACTCAGGTGGTCAGGTAGAGAATACCGAGGCGTTCGGGTGAACTATGGTTAAGGAACTCGGCAAAATGCCCCCGTAACTTCGGGAGAAGGGGGGCCACACTCGGTGATCGGATTTACTCCGTGAGCTGGGGGTGGCCGCAGAGACCAGCGAGAAGCGACTGTTTACTAAAAACACAGGTCCGTGCGAAGCCGTAAGGCGATGTATACGGACTGACGCCTGCCCGGTGCTGGAACGTTAAGGGGACCGGTTAGCTCTGATTCGTCAGGGCGAAGCTGAGAACTTAAGCGCCAGTAAACGGCGGTGGTAACTATAACCATCCTAAGGTAGCGAAATTCCTTGTCGGGTAAGTTCCGACCTGCACGAATGGCGTAACGACTTCTCGACTGTCTCAACCATAGGCCCGGTGAAATTGCACTACGAGTAAAGATGCTCGTTTCGCGCAGCAGGACGGAAAGACCCCGGGACCTTTACTACAGTTTGATATTGGTGTTCGGTTCGGCTTGTGTAGGATAGCTGGGAGACTTTGAAACTCACACGCCAGTGTGGGTGGAGTCGTCGTTGAAATACCAGTCTGGTCGTGCTGGATGTCTAACCTGGGTCCGTGATCCGGATCAGGGACAGTGTCTGATGGGTAGTTTAACTGGGGCGGTTGCCTCCTAAAGAGTAACGGAGGCGCCCAAAGGTTCCCTCAGCCTGGTTGGCAATCAGGTGTTGAGTGTAAGTGCACAAGGGAGCTTGACTGTGAGACCGACGGGTCGAGCAGGGACGAAAGTCGGGACTAGTGATCCGGCGGTGGCTTGTGGAAGCGCCGTCGCTCAACGGATAAAAGGTACCCCGGGGATAACAGGCTGATCTTCCCCAAGAGTCCATATCGACGGGATGGTTTGGCACCTCGATGTCGGCTCGTCGCATCCTGGGGCTGGAGTCGGTCCCAAGGGTTGGGCTGTTCGCCCATTAAAGCGGTACGCGAGCTGGGTTTAGAACGTCGTGAGACAGTTCGGTCCCTATCCGCTGCGCGCGCAGGAGTCTTGAGAAGGGCTGTCCCTAGTACGAGAGGACCGGGACGGACGAACCTCTGGTGTGCCAGTTGTCCTGCCAAGGGCATGGCTGGTTGGCTACGTTCGGGAGGGATAACCGCTGAAAGCATCTAAGCGGGAAGCCTGCTTCGAGATGAGGACTCCCACCCACTAGATGGGGTAAGGCTCCCAGTAGACGACTGGGTTGATAGGCCGGATCTGGAAGCCAGGTAACTGGTGGAGGTGACCGGTACTAATAGGCCGAGGGCTTGTCCTCAGTTGCTCGCGTCCACTGTGT
>NZ_JBHVUH010000054.1:0-4231 GCF_042884245.1 Streptomyces sp. NPDC058145
CGCGGGCGGGCAGCCCGTGTCAGCCTGTGGAGACCTCGCCGCCAGGCGGTCCGTGAAGCAGGAACCTGAAAGCCGGGCGACCGGCCCAACCCCCTCATAGGGGAACCCCCCTCGTTCACGAGGGGGAGGACGTCAAAGTCAGGCAGCATCGCCTGCCTGCCGGAGCCGGAGCGGATCGAAGAGATCGACGAGGTCATCGATCGCATCACCCGCTGGGCTAAGGATCGCGAAGACGTCGGCGGTCTGCTCCTGGTGGGCTCTTGCGCCCGCAACGCTGCCCGACCCGACTCCGACGTCGACCTCGTCCTGCTCACCACAGACGAGTCCCGTTATCTCAACAGCGATGCCTGGGCCACCGAGCTCGGGCTGGGCCAGCTGATCCGTGCCCAGTCGTGGAGAGCGATCACAGAGCGACGCTATTCCACGGCCTCCGGCCTGGAAGTCGAGATGGGCATCGGCTCGCCGAGCTGGGCAAAGGTAGATCCCGTCGATCCTGGAACACATCGCGTCGTTACTGATGGTGCCCGCTCGCTTCACGACCCAGCAGGCACCCTCGCCGTCCTCTTCGCCGCGTGCTAGGCGATTGCTCTGTCGGGCTTGCCGGTGGGGTTCTTCGGGCGCTTTTTCGGGCGATAGCTGGGGCCGTTTCGCCGTAGCGCTGCGACACCAGTTCCGCAACGCCACTGACGACCGCGCTCGACTCGACCTGCCAGGTACGGCGAGCCAACCGGTCTCACCCATCGGCCATCACGTGTCGTCCCATCCCGTAGCCGCCAGGCCGCAGGGGACAGCAAGCAGCGCACAACGACCGCTGCGTCTGCCGCCGAACGGCAACGCGCGATCTTGACTCGTTACGCCACTTCTGCCCGTCCGATCCCGCGTCCGGGGAGGGCAGGGCACGTCACGAACTCGGCACGCGGGAGCGAGGGGCCTTGGGCCGGGCGGCAGCCGATCGCGGCGCGCAGGATGCAGCGACCTGCCAGCGCCGGGCCCGCAGTCGGATGCACGCTCCAGGCGACGGGCGCTGGCACCTCGCTGATCAAGGAGAAACCGCGATGCACCGTACGCGAACCCCGTCGACAGCCGGTCGGCGCGTTGCCACCCTCGCGACCGCCGTCACCCTCCTCGCCGGTGCGGCAGCGGTCGCCGCACCCACCGCCTCGGCCGTCGGCTCATCGGCGTGCCACTACAACGTCACCCGCGAGACCTCCACGGTGACCGTCAACGGGGTCAACTTCCGCACCGGCCCGGGCACCGGCTACGCCTCCAAGGGATTGCTCTACAAGGGCGACACGTACGTCGCCTACTGCGGCGTGCGCAAGGGCACCGCCGCCCATCCCCAGGCCTGGCTGTACACCAAGCTCAGCCACCGCTCCAAGAGCGGTCTGGCATCCGGAACGTGGGGGTGGGTCCGCGACGGCTTCGCCGTGTCCAGGTGACGACAGACACCGTCACCGGCCCCGCGAAGGACCGAGCCCCTGCCCGCGGCGGACGGCCCGCACCGACACCGCGGCGGCACCCCCACTTCGGGGGTGCCGCCGCGCGCCACCACATGCCCCCACAGACCGCTGGCCCGCCAGTCGGGGCTGCGTCCGGCTGCCCGGCGGCCCTCGGCGCCAGCACGTCACCGGAACCGCCTGTCCGACTTCTTCTTCCCGCCTGCGGGGACGGCTCATCAGGTCGCTGCCCCGGCCCTTGGGAGGCTCCCGGCCTGCACGGCCTGTCGCGTCCGGCCAGCCCGCAGCATCGGCGGCGGGCCGTCTCAACCCTGCCGCCTCGACAGGTGGCCGGCGGCGCCCTCGTCAGCACCGGTGCCTCAGCAAGGAGACCTCGATGTCCACCACGACCCAGACCCGTCCCCGCTCCCGCTTCCGGCGAGGTGCGGTGCTCGCGGCGACCACCCTGGCCCTGGTCGGCGGCGCGCTGGCGATCGCGCCCACCGCGTCCGCCGTCGACTCCAGCGGCTGCAACTCGGCCTGGTACTACCTCAACGGGCACATCAACACCAACGGCGTGAACCTGCGCAGCGGTCCGTCCACCAGGTACTCCTCGAAGGGAGTCCTGTCCAAGGGCACCCGCACCTACATCTACTGCTACCGGGACTCCTCGAAGGACGCCTGGGACTACATCAAGGTCACCTCCGGCGCCAACAAGGGCGTCAAGGGTTGGGTGCGCCACGACCTCAACAACTGGTGGTAGACCAGCCGACGGCATCCACACCGTCGGTCATCGACGAGGACCAGCATCGGCCACCGTCCGAGTACTGCCGCGTCATGCTCCACCGGCTGCACGCACCACCACGCCCGTGCCCGGGCACGCTGACACCCGGCGTGGCCGCGCCTCCAGCGGAGCCTTCGCATGTGGCTGCCGGGCCGGCTGCATGGTCCATTCCAGCGTCTACGAGGGCGGGTGCAGCCCCTCGCGAAGGGATCGAACCCGAGTTGCTCGATCACCCGCTGACGTGTGGCTTCCTTGGGCCGCCATTGCTGGCTGGCCGGGTAGACGAGGCGCAGCCCGGCCGCCGGAGGCACGAGCAGATAGTCGGCCCCGGGGCAGCCGGTGAGGTGCGGGCACTCCTCCATCACCCGATTGCAGAAGGCACACAGAAGCCCTCTCACCTGGCCCGTCTGGTGGTCATGATCGACCATCGCCCCCGGATACAGGCCGCACCCGTGGCAGTCGGCGCCGAGCGCGTCGACCAACGCGGCACGCAGGCGCCGGATGGACGCCGTCCGGGCCGGACGCGGCGGCCACAGGTGCATCAGCTCATACCGCCCGCCGCGGCAGCGGTCCGGCCGGTCGACGGTGCCCGGATCGACAGCCGGGCCGGTCGGTCGTACCGGCCACTCGGCGACGAGGGAGCCCCAAACCACCGAATCGGCATCGTCCAGGCGGCCACCTTTCCATTCCTGCGGCCCGTGCTCCCGCTCGATCCAATCGCAGTGCTGACGGTGGCTCCAGGCGCCGGGCCTCCGTCTCCCCGCACAGCATCAGACCCGCCCGTTCGAGGTGGAACCGGCCGTCGTCTCCCGGCACCGCGAAGGTTTTACCCGGCGGCCAGGGCGGGGGAGACGGCAGGTGACAGGGCTGCTGCTCGGCCTCGCGGACCAGGTCCTCCACGAACGCGACCCCCTGAAAAGCCCCCACAGCAACTGTGCGCGTCGGTACGGGGGCAGTTCGTCCAGGCTGGTCATGAGGGGATCCTGGCCTACGGCACTGACAGCCAGCCGGGCCAGCACGCTGCGGATCGTTCGCTGATCAGGCGCGACCGGCCTGGGAGCATTGTCCGGCATGGAGTCCTGCCGACGCCGACTCTTCATGCTGAACCAGTTGCTTGCGTGCACCCTCTGACTCAGTTCGACATCGAGGTCCCGGGCCGCCGTGCCGTCCGGGCGAAGGCACACCGCGGTATGAACGATCGCACAGCTCTGGCCACCGGTGCCAACAAGGGCATCGGCAAGCACATCGCCCGGCTACTCGCGGCCGAGGGCCTCACCGTGTACGTGGGCGCCGGCGAACCGGGGCGCGGACAGCGGGCCGTCGAGGAGATCGGTACCGGCGCCCGGCTGCTTGTTCTCGACGTGACGGATCCCGATGGCATCGCACAGGCCGCGGCCCAGGTGGAACGCCTGGACATGCTGGTCAACAACGCCGGCATCTCACCGTCACTCGCCCCACCGGCTGACACCGGCGTCGAAGAATTCCGGCACACGTACGAGACCAACGTGTTCGGAGTGGTGGCGGTGACCAACGCCTTCCTGCCCGCCCTGAGCCGTCCCCGCACCCGCGCATCGTCAACATCTCCAGTGGCACCGCATCGCTGACGTGGAGCACACATCCCAACCCGCAGTTCACCCCGGGAAGCGGGGGCGCTGCCGCCTACCGGTCGTCCAAGGCCGCCCTCAACGCCCTCACCGTCTTCTACGCCCAGACGCTGGCCGAGGACGGCTTCAAGGTCAACTCGCTCGCCCCCGGCCTGCGGGCCACTGATCTCAACCCCCGGGCCGCTGCCGGCGGCGGCCCGGCCGAGGCCGCGCAGGGCGCCGTTCACCTGACCTTGCTTCCGGACGACGGTCCCACCGGTGGCTTCTTCTCCTGGGACGGAACGCCCGTGCCCTGGTGATTGTTCATCAGCCTTGACTTCCTCCCCCGCCTAAAGGCGGGGGATTCCAGCGGTCGCCCGCTGGGGTTCCTGCTTCATCGACGACCGCCCCGTCCGGGAGGACTCCCG
>NZ_JBHVUH010000055.1:0-2970 GCF_042884245.1 Streptomyces sp. NPDC058145
TGAGGGGGTTGGGGGAGTTTTTATTGGGGGGATCAAGGGGGAATCATTTCCCCTTGTGGGTTTGGGCAAAGCCCAAGGTTTTCCCATGCGTTAGCATGGTTCGGCGGGTAGCCGAAAAAGCCTCGCAGAGCACACACTTTACGAATGTAAAGTATAGTGTGTTATACTTTACATGGAAGTGTTGCCGAAAAACTGACCCCGAAACGGAGCTGATTTTATGAGTTATGCGGTCGTCCGAATGCAGAAAATGAAGGCGCATGATTTGAAAGGAATTCAGTTTCATAATCAGCGTGAAAGAGAAAGCAGGACGAATTCGGATATTGATAAAGAGCGTTCCCATGAAAATTATGATTTGGTCCATGATGGGAAAATTGATTATAACCAGCATGTCAAAGAAATCATTGAATCGCAAAAAACAGGTACGAGAAAAACTCGGAAAGATGCGGTGCTTGTAAACGAGTTGCTCGTGACATCTGACAAAAATTTTTTTGACCGTCTGGATCCTACAGAACAAAAACGATTTTTTGAGGAAAGTTATAAATTATTTTCCGAACGCTATGGCGAGCAAAATATTGCTTATGCAACGGTACATATGGACGAAAAAACGCCCCATATGCATGTTGGCGTTGTGCCAATGCGTGATGGAAAACTGCAAGGGAAAAATGTGTTCAATCGTCAAGAATTGCTTTGGTTGCAAGATAAGTTTCCCGAGCATATGCAAAAGCTTGGCTTTGATTTGGAGCGTGGAGAAAAAGGTTCTACTCGTGAGCATTTGGAAACGAGGGAATTCAAAAAGCAGACGCTGGAAAAAGAAATTGATTTTCTAGAAAAAAATCTCCAGGAGAAGAAAAATGAATTGCTCGCCCTCAATGAAAAAGTTCCAGATGAAATTAAAGTTCGGGCCAAAAGGGAATTTCAGCAAATCGAGGTTAAGAGCGAGGAAAAGAATCTTTTTGGGATTCCCAAAAAAGAGTTGAAAAAGACACCGACTGGAAATGTGATTGTTCCCGAACAAGACTTTAAAAATTTGGTTCATGCTGCCAAAGAAAATAAACAGCTAAAAGGCAAGATGGAAAAAATATTGAACACCGATTTAGCAAAGGAAAATAAAGCTTTGGGTCAAAAGCTTAGAGTGATTTATAAAGAGTGGGAAACAGAAGCCAATTCAAATAAAAAATTAAGACAGGAAAATATGCAGTTGCTTCGAGAGAATAGCAAATTAAAAAGCCATATAAGCGATTTAAAGCGTGAAATTGGTTTGATATATAAAAGCACCAAAGAATTTTTAAAAGCCCGTACAAACGATTTAAAGACGTTTAAGAGCCTTTTTAATGATTTGGTAGGCAAAATTAAAGAAAAAGCCCCTGAGGGCGAATTTGAGCGTTTAAACAGGGTTGAAAAGCGTCGTGAAAGAGAAAATGGTCTTGAAAGATAAAAAGCACCTGAAAAAGGTGCTTTTTTTGGTTTTTTGAACTTGGATTTTTTGGGGTGAGAGAGGAAAAAGGGGGGGCTACTACGACCCCCCCTTTAAGTGCCGAGTGCCAAATTGAGAGAAAAAGCCATTCAAACCCTAGAGCCACAAGGGTTTGAAGCTTGCGACATTTGAGCGACATTTCGGCGACATTTTGAGCGACATTTTGCCTTTTACATATTTTTTGTGTATTTTATTGCAAAAATTACACCACTTTGTTATATTATTTTTAACATGCAAAAAGGAGAACGATATGACAAATAAAAAGAGATTTACAATCACTATGTCAGAAAGTGTTCACGCTTATTTAGAGGAGTTGTGCAAAGAGAAGGGTTTGAGTAAGTCTGCGATGATTACAGTAGTTTTGGAAGAATACAAGAAAGGGCAGAAATGAACACAAAAAAAGCGACCCCCTGGAAGAGTTCGCTTTTTGGAATTCCTTTGTTTCTGTTAGGGTGATTATAACATTATGGCTAAAGATAAGGCAAGATACTTTACGTTTCTGTTGTACCCTGAAAGCATACCCGAAGATTGGGAAACGAAATTGGAATCGCTCGGTGTTCCTATTGCGATTAGCCCACTTCATGATAAAGATTTAAGTAAAGTTGAGGGACAAAAATATAAAAAAGCCCATTATCATGTGATTTATGTGGCGAAAAATCCTGTTACTGCTGATAGTGTCCGTAAAAGAATACAACGAGCATTGGGTAATAAAAGTGTTTCCATGGTGCAAATTGTAGTTCAAAGCATGGAAAATATGTATTTATATTTAACGCACGAATCAAAAGACGCTATCGCTAAAAACAAGCATGTATATGACAAGAAAGATATTAAACTACTAAACAATTTTGATATTGATAGATACATAACGCTTGATGTTGAAGAAAAAGACGACATGCTGAATGATCTTTGTGATTTGATTGATGAACATGGACTGGCTAATATTCGTGAATTAAGAAGGTTTGTAAGGGTTCGTGGGGAAGAATATAACTTACCCAGCATGAAGATTATCAATTCTGTTTTACGTTCGCATACTGGATTGATTAGACTGTATTTTGATGCCGTTTATCAAGAACGGAAATATGGTCGGGGCGATATTGATAGAGAAACAGGAGAGTTAAAATAATCGACATAAAACGACAGAAAAGGATTGAGATACAAGAGATACAGAAGATTCTTCTGTATCTTTTTCTGTATCTTTTTTTATTTTGTTCTGGTGGGCGCTTGAAGGAGAAAGCGACACGTGGCGTCTGTCAATAGAATCGTGGAATACCGGAATGAGCGATAGCGAAATGAGGATATGCCGCGAAAGTCGATTGACAGACTCACCACACCCGAACCCTCTTGGCATTGAATCGAATCCCATTCGATTCCTGCCGACCGGCGAGGGAGTCCCCTCAAAATTGAGGGGGTTGGGGGAGTTTTTATTGGGGGGATCAAGGGGGAATCATTTCCCCTTGTGGGTTTGGGCAAAGCCCAAGGTTTTCCCATGCGTTAGC
>NZ_JBHVUH010000056.1:0-2726 GCF_042884245.1 Streptomyces sp. NPDC058145
AGGAGAAGTTCCACTGCGTTTCGTGCGGCCACAGCGCGCACGCGGACACGGTGGGCGCCCTGAACGTTCTACGGGCCGGGCTGGTCCGTCGCGACACCCAGCATAGCGAGAAGCCCCCTCATTCATGAGGGGGAGGAGTCACCAAGCCGTAGTCGCCGGAGGCGTGGTCCTCGCTCTCCGACAACAGAGCGGGATGGGCGAGGAACCCCAGTGCTCCCAGGCGGTAGTTGACGGTCACCACGACCACGCCGCGCGCGGCCAGCATCGAGCCGTCGTAGTCGCTGCCGGCGCCGTAGGCGTTGCCGCCGCCGTGCAGCCACACCAGCACCGGGAGAGGCCGGCCGCCGTCGCGGCGGGCCGCGCCGCGCACCCAACCGCGGTCGGTGCGCACGACCAGGGAGTCGTGAGCGGCATCGGCCCGGGCCATGGGCGGGGGAACGGCGAGGGAGGACAGCAGCAGGGCTAAAGCCGCGATCACGGCGCGTGCCAGGGTGTTGCGCAGGCTCGGCGATCTCATCGCATCTCCTGGTGCCGGTGCGAGCGGTGTCGTTGTGGCGTGTGCTCGTAGGCGCCGATGTCGCAGGCGGCGCCCTGGGGGCGGGCGACACCCCGCTGATCGGTGGCCGGGCAGTCGGCCGCCGCGTCCAGGGCGGGGCTTCCCGGCAGCAGTGCGGCAGTGTCCGTGGGGCCGCCGTTGTCGGCGAGCGGGCCGATCAGCGGCGCACGGCTGGGCAGGTCGCCCGCGGCGGTGAGTCGGCAACTGCCGTCACCGTCGATGTTGTGGCCCTCCGAGGCGATGGTGGCGAAGGCCTTCTTGCAGTTGGCCGCCGTGCCGTCGACGGTATTGCCGGCGACGACGGAGTTGCGCAACGTCAGTCGCCCCAGCGGCAGATCGACGACGTCGGGGATCGGGGAGGGCAGGCTGTCGAGGTATGCGGGGGCGATGTTGATTCCGCCTCCGCCATCGCTCGAACTGTTGCCGAAAATTGTCGAGTTGAGAATTTCCACGGGTCCCCGGCCGCGGATGTCGATCCCGCCGCCGTAGCCGGCGAGGCTGCCGGGGCGGTCGCCTGGGTTCGTCACGCGGTTGTCGGCGACCGTCGAGTTGGTCACGGTGCCGGTGTCGTCGAACCTGATGCCCCCGGCCTCTCCCGCGACATTCCCGCTGACGGTGCTGTCGATCAGATCCAGGTGTGAGCCGGGGATGTTGAAGATGCCACCGCCGTAGCCCGCGGAGTTCCCGGTCACGGCGACCCGGCGCAGCGTCATGCGGTGTCCGTTGGCGATGCCGCCACCACCGGTGTCGGTGATGGGCAGTTCGCGCTCCTTCGCCGTTCCCCCGGTGATGGTCAGGTCGGTCAGCCGGGTGTCCGCCTGCATGCGGAAGGCGCGGTCCAGGTGGTTGGCGTCGATGACGGTCGTCCGTGCGCCGGAGCCGCGGATCGTGGTGGGCGCGGTGACGTTCAGGTCACCCGTGGTCGGGTCGGGGTGGTCTCCGATGATCAGGCGGGGATTGGGGGGGATGGTCAGCTGGTAGCGGCCCGGAGGCAGTGCGATGGTGCTGCCCTGGCGGGCGTTGGCGGCCATCACCGCGGCGCGCAGGCTGCAGGCGCCCGACGCGGTGCGGCACAGGCCGTCCGACGGGTCGGAGTCGACCGCGTCGGTCGTGGTGTCCACAGTGAACTCCGTCGGTCCGGCGGCTGCTGGCGTCGCGACGGCCTTGGCTGTGGGTGCGGCGAGTGCTACGGCCGTGGCGAGGACGACGGCGAGTGGCGCCGGGTTGGTTCGGACGTTCATCGGTGCACTCCTCTCGGCGAGGGAGGGGAGGCCTCGGCTGATGCGATGACCTCCTACTGGTGCAGATGTGGCTCGTGTGAAGAACGCCGTCGGGCGCCTTCCGGTGTGGCGTTCGAGCGGCGAGGAGGGCCGGAGCAGGGGCTGACGGCCTGCGCGGCGTGTGAACCGACCGCGCTCTGTAAGGAGCGTTCCATTCACTGAGTTCCGTGTCTACTGACCGGCAGGGGAATGACCGGATAGTGACGGCATCTTGGATGGGGTGGAGGGCGCGTGAGTGTCAAGGAGGGGTGGGCCGACCGCCTCGGTAGCGACCAGGTGAAAAAGCGACGCGCAGCTCTCGGCCGTCCATACCTACTGGTCGATACTCGCGCCACCCTCGCGGCGCCGGGGCTGCTGCCGCCGCGGGGCACCGCCCCTTCGGCACGCTCCCGCACGCACACAGGCCGCCCCCGTGACCCGGACAACGCCCCACGCGGTCGTCCGGCGGCAAAAGCCGCCAGTTGGTGGGCCGGGTGATCCAGGACGGGGGAGCGCGGGCGGCGGGGAACCGCCGGGCCGAGGGCGCGGTTGCTGAGCTGGGTGCGCAGCGCCACCTTGGCGAAGCCGCGAGCCCTCGGCAGCGCCCGGTCGCGTGTCGTCGGCCACAGCGCTGGGCGCAGGGCTGCCGGGGACTCGGCGAGGTGGTGGGCGGGCTGACGTTGTAGGCGACCGCGTGGACGTCGGCGGCGGTGAGCCCGGCCTCGCCCAGCAGCCACTCGACGGCATGGCGGGGGTAGTCCTTGGCGTGCTCCTGCTGGGAGAGCCGCTCCTCCTCGGTGCCGGGCTCCAAGGGGCGGGTCTGTACGGTGAGTGGTGTAACTCCCGAGCTGGAAGCGACAGTTGATGACTGACGTGACGAGTGACATCGAGGCCGGGAAGGCCGCTGTGAG
>NZ_JBHVUH010000057.1:0-2712 GCF_042884245.1 Streptomyces sp. NPDC058145
GTGCGGCCACAGCGCGCACGCGGACACGGTGGGCGCCCTGAACGTTCTACGGGCCGGGCTGGTCCGTCGCGACACCCAGCATAGCGAGAAGCCCCTCATTCATGAGGGGAAGGAGTCACGAGTACGCCGGGCGCGATGTCGGGCAGGTGGCCGTCGGCGTCGACCAGGTCGGCGAGGACGCGGTAGTGGCGTTGCCAGTCCAAGGGCCATGGGCAGTCCCAGTCCGGGTCGATCGCGGTGAGCTGCGCCGCGCGTACGGCGGCTCGCTCCGGGTCCTTTGACGCTCGGAGGGGGGCTTGTTGGTGTACGGGGCAGCGGCTGGCCTGGTGTGTTGTTGGTTCGCTGAGAGGCTGGGTGGAGTGGCTCGGGGAGGGTGGTCAGGGAATTGAGCTGGAGTTGTTGGTGGTGTGTTGAGGAGAGTTGGGCTTGTTGTAGGTATCGGTAGGGTCAAAGGTCGCCTGGCGGTTACGGCCGCGGCTGGGTGAACAAGCCCTGCTCGGTCTCGACCAGGATCCCGCGCTCGGCGAGCCGCTTGAGCTTCAGGCGGGTGTTGTTGACGGTGTTGGGTGCGATCGGCAGGTCCATTGCCTCGCACACCTGCCGGGCCTGTAGCGGGCCGTCCGCTTCGTCTCTCGCCTCCCGCCGTGCGGGACGTCTTCCGTGATGCTCCCCCGCCTGCTTCCGCGTGGGGGGACGGGGCCGCCGACCCGGCCGGCCGGCAGCCGGGGCGCGGGCATGCTGCCGTCAGCCGCCCTCCCTCGAAGCTGCGCGGCGTCCCGGTGCCGAGCAGAAGGTCACGCGATGAGCGAGTACACCACCTCCTCCTCTCTTCCCGACGACTTGAGTACCTGGCTCGCCGAGGCGGGGCCGGACGCGTACGCCCTGGTTCAGTTGACCGCGGGCAGCGATCCGGTCAACTGGCCGACGGCGCAGGCACCCGGCGTGGGGCTAACCGGCGTCACCCGCTTCGGTGCCAGGCCCGACCGTGTGGCGGTGCAGGAAGTGGATAGTGGCGCGGAGGAGGCGCTGCGCCGGTGGCTGCTCCTGGATGACGGACGCCGACAGTTGGCGATCATCGGCGCCGACTACCGCGGCATGCGGCACGAGTACACCCCCGGCGAACTGGCCGCGAGCCTGCTGCGCGATCCGTCCACCGACCGCGCGCAGATCACCGGCTGGCTGAGCAGCTGGCTGTACCGGCGCAGCGCCGAAACAGCGCAGGGACGGGAGCTCGGCTGGGTCGCCGCGGCCGCCGCCTGGGCCTGCCACATGCGGGACTACTCGCCCTCCCCGCCCCCGCCGGTGCTGTCGCGGAGCCTGGCGCGCGCCGGCGAGGTCGACGACGCCGGCCACGCCGACGCGGCCACCGAGGACCTGATCGTCACCACCACCCGGCAGGTGGCGGAACTCCTGGACCGGCTTCAGGACACCGATCGGCCCCGCGGCAACCTCGTCGAGGACTACAAGGCGCTGGAGGCACTGTCCGGTGACGTGCCGGCACTGGGGGAGAGCGCTGGCTGGCTGCTCGACCAGATCGCCCTGCGCGACGTGCACGCCCAGCGACTGCGGGCTGTCCTCGAGCCAGACGTCACCGACTACCTACGCGACCGCGAGCGCGGCATCGACAGCGGGAGCGCGGGCGCGCCCGCGCTGGACGAGGAGCGTGCCACGCAGCTGGCCCAGGCCCGTGACGTCGTGCGCGCCTACACCGCCGCCGCCTGCTCGGGGCGGGAGGGGGAGGCACAGCAACTCCTGGACGCCTTCCCGATCCCGTCCCGGCCCCTGCAGACCAGTGGCCCGGCCGCCGCCTGGCGCCGAAACTCGGCCACCGCGCAGGACGCCCTCAACGCCCTTCGAGTCCAGCACGCGGCGACCACGGCCGACGACAGCAGCACCTACGTCGCCGCCCCCGAACTCCTGCACGCCACGACCGCCTACCTCGCCGCCCGGGAAGGCCAGCTGCACCTCTGGCACGACGCGCTCGGACGCCTCGCCTACCCCGTTCAGCCCTCCGCCGCCCTGCCCACCGAGCTCGCTCCCGTGGCAGCCGCCCAGACCCAGCGCCGCGTCATCGAGGCCTTCGGCACCCCCGACCGCGCCCGCCAGGCCCTGGACGGCCAGATCAGCTACCAGCGCCGCCAGCCGCCTCCCACCGACCGGCCCACCACCGCAGGAGCCGACACCGACGCCGACCTGCTGACCCGGGCGCGCGCCGCCCTCGAAGAGATCGACGGCCCCGGCACGGTCCTGGACGCGGAGTACATCAGCACTCGACTGCAGCGCGCCATGGCCCGCCCCGCCACCCCACCCGCCCCCGACCGCGCGCGCACCGGTGGACACGACCAGGCCCACGCCGACCAAACCCATGCCCAAGCCCAGGCGGCTGGTGCCACCACCCCCGGAATACGGCCGTGACGCGGCACTGAGCACACGGCCATCGCCCTGCTGCCGCAGGCTGCCCCTCTCGTCCGGCGCGGCGCGCGGCATCTCGCGGCGGCGACCATGCTGTGGACCCTTTCGAAATTCCCCAGGGCACGTAATTCCCCAGGTTGGCACGCGCCGTAGCATGGCCGGGAGGCAGGCACCGACTATGGGAACGAGGGCATTCCGGTGGTCCGTGACCGGAGTTCTTGAGCGCAGGCCCCTGTCTTCAGGGAGGGGTTGGCTCGTCCTCGGCGCGAGCCGCGCAGCGGCGGAGTTCGCTGCGTTGTC
>NZ_JBHVUH010000058.1:0-2465 GCF_042884245.1 Streptomyces sp. NPDC058145
CGGGTTCTGGTCCAACTTCTGTGGTGTGCCTACTCCCTGTGATCGTGGGTCTTGCTGGTAGGTCTCGCGAGATCGTCTAGAAACTGCCGGTGCCGACCGCGGTCGGCCTGATGGTGCTGGGCTGTGGGCGAGGTATTGCTCCGGCTGGAAGAGCTGCTCTTCCTCGCGGATCCGGGGATCAGGGTGGAGTCGGTGCAGGATGATGGCGAGGTAATCCGAGTCGGTGTCAGATGCCGGACGGCCGGAGCTCGGTGCCCAGGCTGCGCAAGCTGGTCGGAGCGGGTGCACGGCTCTTACCTGCGGTTTCCTGCTGACCTTCCCGTATCGGGACGGCGGGTGGTGCTGCGGCTTCGTGTCCGGCGCTTCACGTGCGAAGACATCGCCTGCGGGCGGCGGACGTTCGTCGAACAGGTCGCGGGCCTGACCCGGCGATACAGCCAGCGGACCGAACGAATGCGGTCAGTCCTGGCCGAGGTAGGTCTCGCCCTGGCCGGTCGCGCCGGTGCCCGGCTGGCCGATGTCTTCGGGGCGACGGTCAGCCGGAACACGGTCTTGCGGCTGGTCAACGCCCTCCCAGAACCCCAGCTACAGGTCCCGCGGGTGGTCGGCGTCGACGAGTACGCGATGCGCAAGGGCCGTGTCTATGGGACCGTGCTGGTCGACGTTGAGACCCACAGGCCGGTTGACCTGCTGCGGGATCGTGAAGCGGGCACGGTCGCCTCCTGGCTGGCCGAACGCCCGGGGATCGAGGTCGTATGCCGTGACCGTGCGCCGTTCTTCGCTGAGGGCGCCAGGATTGGGGCACCCACCGCAGTCCAGATCGCGGACCGGTTTCACCTCTGGCGCAACCTCGGCGAAGCGGCCGAACGGTGCGTCTCCCGCCACCGCCCGTGCCTCCGCGCAACCTCCGCCGAGCCAGTGTCGGAGAAGGCGTCGGCACCGGCCGAGAGCGGGACGCCGTGGCCTACCGGGCACCGGTTCGCCGACCGCACCCGCGCCAAGCACGCCACCGTCCACGCTCTGCTGGCCGCCGGCCACAGCCGACGCTCGATCCAGCGACAGCTCAGCATGACCTACCGCACCGTCCAACGGCTGGCCGACGCCGCGAGGCCGGAGGACCTGTTCCAGGGGCAGTGGCAGAACCGCAGGACCAAGCTCGACGACTTCAAGCCCTATCTGCACGAGCGGTGGGCCGAGGGCTGCACGAACGCCTGGACCCTCTGGGAGGAGATCAAGACGCACGGCTACACCGGCGGCTACGGCGCCGTCCGCGCCTACCTCCAGCCGTTCCGCACATCCCCGACGGCACCGGCAGCCCGTCCGCCGTCCCCACGCACGGTCACCAGCTGGATCCTGACTCACCCCGACACCCTGCCGGAGAGCGAGCGCCTGAAGCTCAAAGTCGTCCTCGCAGGCTGCCCCGAACTGGATGCTCTCACCGGGCACGTCCGCGTGTTCGGAAAGATGCTCACCCAGCTCCAGGGCGACCAGCTACCGCAATGGATCAAGGCCGTCCGCGCCGACGACCTGCCCAGCCTCCACACCTTCGTCAACGGCCTCGAACGCGATCTCGCCGCAGTCACCGCCGGCCTGACGCTGCCGTGGAGCTCCGGCGTCGTCGAAGGCCACGTCAACCGGATCAAAATAATCAAGCGGCAGATGTATGGCCGGGCCGGCTTCGACCTGTTGCGGAAGCGCGTCTTACTGTCCTGACCGCAGAGCTGTCGCTCGACGAACGGGTCGGTTCAGCTCATCGCGAGCGGCACGGGATCCAGGCCCAGCTTGCTCCGGCATGAATGGACGGCCCGGGCGACCCAGGCAGTCACGGCGTCGCGATCTGCCGCGAGCGCGTGCAGCTCACGTGTCTTCTCCTGGGCGTCGACCATCCACGGGGCCAGCGGGTCCTCTCGAAGGACTCGCTCGAAGTGATCGCGGGCCGTGTCCGGGTCACCGGCCAGGGCGGCCGCGATGCCGGCGTCGAAGCCGTCCCAGAGGAATCCCCGGCGCACTGGTCGGGATGTCAGGTATCGGGCGACGTCCGGCAGAGCTGGGAACTTCTCCCTCAGCGCGGTCACGTTCGCAGCCGCCTGTCGGCTGAGTTCGAGTGCCAGCGGTGTGAACTGGTCCTCGGTGCGGAACGATTCGGAGCCGACCCGGACTGCGTCCACATGGAAAGCTAGGTGGTCCACGTCGTGCCACAGCCACATCGCACCGACCTGCAGACCGCTGCCGGCAGTCCGTGGCGGGGCGAACTCCACAACCCCCAGCCACCACGCGTGATCATCAATCCACAGCCGCGACCGCCCACGCTGGGCCAGGCCGAGCGGCTTCAGGGACTCCCGCGCCGCCGAGGTGACGATCCGGAGAACCGGACTGCGATCTGCCATGACCGGCATTATCGACCCTCGTACCGACACCCCCATCGGTACTGAGCGTCACCGGTCCACAGAAGTTGGACCAGAACC
>NZ_JBHVUH010000059.1:0-2348 GCF_042884245.1 Streptomyces sp. NPDC058145
ATACAGCTTGCTGAAGAACACTCCCCTCAGTAGCTCCATCGAATTCAGGATGTACATTCTCGGTGTCAATTGATTCTGAAGCCGATGCAGATATTGAGTAAATCGGTAAAGCCAAAACAAAAACCAAACTCAGCACCAACAATTTGCTAAACAGCCCTTTAAAACGCTTCCTTTGTCCTACTTTCAAAGCATAAATCCTCCTTCTTTATTTTGGCATTCCATGCTATTATACATGTAATTGACTGGAAATTCAGAAAATTTTTCAAAAAAATAGGAGGAAGTGTGTAATTGTGCGTATTAAATACTCGGTCATCTCATTGTTTTTAAGTCTTTTTTCCTTTTTTTTGCTTCAAGTGTTTGACCGTCTCAAAGACGTGATACTGATTGCTTCAACAGTCGATACAGAAGAAAGCACGATTGATCAAAGTCTGCTCGCCAGCAATTTAGTTATCATTCCTATCATCTTTTTGGTTTTAAGCGTCGTTCTTTATTACACTCTTCCAAAAGGAAAATAGCAGATTCCACAAGGGAATCTGCTTTTCTATTTGATTATGTAGTTCTTAATGCCAGGATGCCAGTAAGCCATGACCTCAAATGCGCCATTCGCAACCTCGTCATCTTCTTCCTCAATCTTGACCAGATCGCCGTCCTCCGCATCACCAAGATTCAGCTCTTTATGTATCTCCTTCAAAATACCGCCGTATCCGATTAACCTACGGGCTGCCAGCGCATCATCCAAATAAAACACCGTGTTCAGATTGTCTTCCGTCACCTTATTGCCGCGCACAACATCCGTATCCTTGACTGGATACTTAGAAATTTCAAGAACAGCTTTTTGCTCCATCATCGCTTCCCGCACGTCGTTTTCAATCTGTTCAGCGTCAATCTTGGCTTTACCTTTCACCCGACGAATATCAACAATTGGGGTGTAATCCAATTTCATCGCCTTTTTCCAAAGGCTTGTCCATTCCGTCTGCTTGATATAATTTTTGCCGAAATAACTTTTCTTTACAGGCAATAACACATGAAAATGCGGATGATATGTATCTTCTTCATGATTTTTAGTAATCTCTAAAGCTCTAAAATAGCCAAGTACCGCTGTATCGACCCTTTTGTATTTCATAAGTCGATTAAACCCTTTCATCATGTCCGAAATCGAAGGTTTCAGACTGTCACCTTTAACATTTCGAACGGTCAACGTGAGAAAAATCCATCCGCATCCATACTGACGATTAGCTTCTTCTACGATCAATTTATTGTGATAAGCAATTTTTAACGACCTGCGCCAGGCACACATCGGGCATAACCTCACTTTGCAAAACTGAGCTTGATACAACTTTAGTTTGCCCGTCTCCGGGTCTCTTTTAAACGAAAGACATTCCGCACAACTACACAATTTCTCAGCTTTTTTGCCATAGTAAGGTATACCTGTTTTGTTCTGTAAAGCTTCATAGTGCTCCGCCATAAGATTCGTCCGTCTTTTTTTCCCTTTCCAATCCCGCTTTTTACCTGTTGCGGTCTTATCCTCAAGGATGTTATAATTATGTTCAACTGAATTCAAACGAAAAAAACTCCTTTCTGTGCTAGTAATCTAGCGTTCTATTATTTGGCTTCGACAACCTAATAATAGCAGAAGGAGTTTTTATCTGTCAAAAACACTTTAAAGCCTTGACAGACAAGGGCTGAACCTGTTTTTTAAAAATCTTGTTGTTTCTATATAGTATCAAGATAAGAAAAGACCCGATTTCGACTCCGTCAAAATCGCAAAAAAGGCCGGCAGAATTGCCGGTCTTTTTTTAAAACCCAAAACCTAAGATCAAAACCATTCTTCCCCCGTAGGGGGAGATTTTTTTTCAAAAAATCGGTCCTGCAGCCGCGCATTATTTTAGATATTCAATATCTTTAACAAGCCGCACGTCTCCACCTGACCAACACATGAACCTCCACACAGTCAACACATGACCTTTTCTTTCAACACGCAGTCAACACATCCAGTCAGTGACATTTCTATCTCCGGTTAACTTTTCGGAAAATTCTTCACATTCATTTAACAGTCTGAGATAATTCGGAATACAAATGTTTACATTTCTTGCAGTTATAAAGAATTAAGAAAGGATTGGTGAAAGTTGAGTACAATAGCATTCGAAGAAGTCGGACAAGCCATAAACGATTGGTACAAAATCATCAAACAACATGACTTTTCTAAAGCCGCAGCCATGAGGGAAGAGATCGAAAACACGTTTCCAAACATGAAAGAGAATCAAACCGTATTACTGTACTTCAACCTGATTGACTCTCGTTATAAGCTCATGACAGAGGATTACAACAAATCCGGCGAATTACTGGAC
>NZ_JBHVUH010000060.1:0-2304 GCF_042884245.1 Streptomyces sp. NPDC058145
TGCGGCACTGGCCGGTGGGCGTGCATGTCGGTGCGCAGGATGTTGGCCAGCACCAGGGCGTCTCCGGGGTCGGACTTCTTGCGCGAGACGCTGTGCCGGTCACGGTAGCGGGCGGCGGCCATCGGGTTGATGGCGAAAACCTGCCGCTTGCCCGCCCGTAGCACTGCGACGAGCAGGCCGCGGGAGGTCTCGATCGCGACCGGGACCGGGTTCTCCTCGGTGTCGCCGTATTCGGCGAGCAGGTCCAGCAGGATCTTGTAGCCGGCGGCGTCGTCGGTGATGTGCCGTTTGGCCAGTAACTGGCCGCTGTCGTCGACCAGGGCGACGTCGTGCGTGCGTTCGGCCCAGTCGATGCCGCAGTAGATCAAGTCTTTCCCCTCCGTCGTACTGATCTTGCTGGTCACGAGCTCATGCGGGCCACGCAGCGACCTAATCCCAGGACTCAGCCCTTCTGGCCGGTCCGCCACCTAATGGGCGGCGAAGCGAGTCATCGCTATCCGAATCCGGAGTGAGAGCTCTTTCGACAGACCGCGAGGCTCGCTTCAGCAGCGGTTCCGGTCAGGACGAAGATCTCGTCCGCCACCTGGGCAGGAAGTCCTCTACTGAGAGCGATCTGGTTCCGGCCGGAACCGTTCGCAGCCTCCCATCTTCGCGAGCACAGCAGCATCTCTCGAGGACAAAAGCCTTCCGAATAGGTCTCAGCAGGCCCAGTTCAGATCACGTCACCAGGCGGTTCCCACCGGGCGCTTCGATGGTCGTGGCCTGAGCCAACCGCACGGAGCACCTTTCATCGCGTCGCGAGCCTTAGAGCTCTCACGAAGACGAAGGACCGTGCAGTTCGCTGGGGTTGCGAACGGCTGGTGGGATGTTGTGCCTCGAGCACTTCCATTAGGGAGCACGCGCACCCTGCACAGGCTCTGGCCTGCAGAAACAGCGGATCACCAGGGAGAACATGATGGAAATCGTAGGGTTACCAGTGTCGGTGTTCTGCGGGGTGGACTGGGCAGAAGACCACCACGATGTCGCACTCGTCAACGCCGGCGGAACACGGCTCGCCAAGCTGCGAATCAGCGACGATGCTGCTGGATTCACCCAGCTCACGGCTCTGCTGACCGAGCACGGAGACAGCAAGGATCACCCGATCCCGGTCGCGATCGAGACGTCCCGGGGACTACTGGTCGCCTGTTTGCGTGCAACGGGACGCCCAGTGTTCGCGATCAATCCGCTGGCTGTGGCCCGCTATCGAGACCGTCACTCAGTCGCGAGGAAGAAGTCGGACGCCATCGACGCTGCTGCCCTGGCGAACATCCTGCGCACGGACATGGCCGCCCACCGGCCTCTGCCAAAGGATTCCGAGCTGGCCCAGGCGATTGCGGTGCTGGCACGAGCTCAGCAGGACGCTGTCTGGGACCGTGTCCAGGCCCACAACAAACTCCGCTCTCAGCTGCGTGAGTTCTACCCTGCAATCCTTGCCGCCTTCGCTGACAAACGAGAGGGCATCTGCTCGCCCGAAGCCCGGACCATCCTGGCCGCGGCGCCGACGCCTGCAGCGGCGGCCCGCCTCACACGCCGACGTCTGCAGTCACTGCTCAAACAGGCTGGACGCCTGCGCGGCATCGAAGCCGAAGCCGACCGGCTCCACGAAGTCCTCCACCGCGAGTACCTCCACCAACCACCGCAGGTCGAGGATGCCTTCGGCCGGCAGGCCACCGCCTTGCTGCGTCAGCTGGAAGCAGCCTGCACCAATGCCGACCAGCTCGAAGCCGCCACAAGGGAGACTTTCGAGCAGCATCCGGACGCCCCGATCGTCTCCAGCTTTCCGGGCCTGGGGTCCCTCACCGGGGCCCGGGTCCTGGCCGAGATCGGCGATGACCGGGCTCGTTTCACGACCGCCGGAGCGATGAAGGCATACGCCGGCAGTGCACCGGTCACCCGGGCGAGCGGCAAAAGCTGCACGGTGATGGCCCGCCGGGTCAAGAACCAGCGGCTGGCCGCTGTCGGCTATGTCTGGGCCTTTGCCTCCCTGACCGCCTCCCCGGGCGCCAGAGCCCACTACGACCGTCGCAAAGAAGCAGGTGACCGCCACATCGCCGCCCAGCGCAACCTCTTCAACCGCTTCATGGGGATGCTCTTCCACTGCCTCCAACATGGCGAGTACTACAACGAGGAGAAGGCCTTTCCCGACCGGCCTGGAGGAGACCTCCCGGCACAAGCCGCTTGACGCGTTACCTGCGTGGGATGTCTCAGTAGCTGTTCGCGGCACCAGCTCGTCCCACGGGCCTCGGTCCCTGCGGGAGCTCGGGC
>NZ_JBHVUH010000061.1:0-1455 GCF_042884245.1 Streptomyces sp. NPDC058145
TCGCAGTCCCTGTGGAGGTCGGGATGAGAATTGTCGTGGACCTTTCCCGATGTGAAGGCTATGCGCAGTGCGCGTTCCTCGCTCCGGACGCGTTCCGGATGCACGGCGAGGAAGCGCTGATGTACGACCCGAACCCGGATGACGCCCGGCGCGATCAGGTGCTGCGTGCCGCGGCGGCCTGCCCGGTCCAGGCGATTCTGGTCGATCAGCTGGAGGGACGGGACGTACCGGTGGAGGCGTCGACGTCATGACCAGCGCCGATACCCTGCGAGCGTTCAAGCGTGACGGCCGCATCGTGGTCGTCGGGGCGTCACTGGCGGGTCTGCGGGCCGCGGAGACCCTGCGCGACGAGGGTTTCACGGGCTCGTTGACCATGATCGGTGACGAGCTGGGCGAGCCCTACGACCGCCCGCCCCTGTCCAAGCAGGTACTGACCGGGTGGGTCCCGGCCGACGGCACCAAGCTGCCGCGCCGCCGTGACATCAATGCGCAGTGGCTGCTGGGCGTGCCCGCGAGCGGGCTGGACCTGGCGGCCAACCACGTGTGTCTCGCCGACGGACGTGAGATTCCCTTCGACCGGGTACTGATCTCCACCGGGGTACGGGCCCGGCCCTGGTTCGTCGAGAGCGAGGCGGCCCTGGACGGCGTGTTCGTCGTGCGTACGCGTGAGCACGCCGAGGGACTGCAGCGGGCCCTGGCCGCCGGGCCCTCCCGCGTGCTGGTCATCGGTGCCGGGTTCACCGGCTCCGAGATCGCCTCCATCTGCCGCGAGCGGGACATCCCGGTCACCGTCGCCGAACTCGCGCCGGCCCCGCTGGTCGGGGCACTCGGCGCCATGATCGGTGAGGTGGCATCGGACCTGCAGCGCGCCCACGGCGTCGACCTGCGCTGCGGCGTCAAGGTCACCCGGCTGGAGGGCGACGCGGAAGGGCACTTCCGCCGCGCTCACTTCGACGACGGCAGCACGGTCGACGCCGACGTGGCCGTCGTGGCGCTCGGAGGCATCCGCAACACCGAGTGGCTGCGGGGCTCGGGACTGGCGGCCGGCGTCTGGGGCATCGCCTGCGACACGGGCTGCCGTGCCCTCACCCTCGACGGCCTGATCACCGACGACATCTTCGCCGCCGGGGACGTGGCGCGCTGCCCGAACCCGGTCTACGAGTACCGGCTCATCTCGCTGGAGCACTGGGCCAACGCCGTGGAACAGGCCGAGGTCGCGGCGCACAACATGGTCAGCGGCCAGGCGGAGCGCTGGCCCCACCTGTCCATCCCGCTGTTCTGGTCGATCCAGTTCGGCGTCAACATCAAGTCCGTCGGCGTGCCGACCTTCGCCGACGAGGTGATCGTCACCCAGGGATCGGTGGCCGACCACCGCTTCGTGGCCGCATACGGCTACCGGGGCCGCGTCACCGCGGCGGTGAGCTTCAACAACGCGAAGTGGCTCGACCACTACCG
>NZ_JBHVUH010000062.1:0-742 GCF_042884245.1 Streptomyces sp. NPDC058145
GAATTGAAGATTTTGAAAGATCACTATACGAAGGGATCAAAGCCGGAGATATTACGAATTGTATCGTTCCTACCTTTGAAAATTTGGATTTGATTCCAAGCGACTTGGATTTAGTTGGTTTACCTATTTTTTTGAATGACACAGTAAAGGGAAACATAAAATCTCGAGCTTATCTTTTAGATCATTTGATTGAGCCATTGCGCAATGATTATGATTTTATTTTCATTGATACACCGCCAACGATTTCCGATTTTACGAATAATGCGGTTGTTGCTGCGGATTATGCAGCGCTTGTCATGCAAACACAGGATTGGAGCTTTAAAGCCACACAGCAATTCATTCCGTACCTACAGGAAATGATACATGCTTATGAAACGGATATTGATTTACTGGGAGTCATCCCCTTGCTGATCGAATCGAGAAGTCCTAGTGATATAAGTGTTTTTAACCGCGCAAAAGAAGAATACGGCGAATATCTCATGAAGAGCGCTATTTATCACCGGCGGAGGATTAAAACATTTACTCGAAAAGGGATTACTGATAATGATCGTCATGATAAAGACGCATTGTATATGTATAAGCGTCTTGCAAAAGAAATGTTAGAGAGGATGGGATATGATGGGCCTTTTGGAGAGACCACATCGGAACAAGACAACGAGGGGCAATGAGTGGACGCAGAGTGTAAAGAAAAATAAAGACAAGAGGGGAACAATTAAAGTTCCGCGAGATCAGCATGATCGGT
>NZ_JBHVUH010000062.1:752-1268 GCF_042884245.1 Streptomyces sp. NPDC058145
ATGGAACGCGGTGGAGATGGACGCCCTGGACCTGGTCCGTATCGGTCCGTTCCGCGGTGTGCCGGAGCAGCTTCTCCAGGAAACATTGACCGAAGATGAAAAAGCAATGTATCAAACCATGTTGAAAAAGCTGTCTAATAAATGAATTAAGTAGACACGTCTACATGTCTACGTTTATATGGCCGGCAGCGCAACAGCGTAGCCGGCCGTAATTATGTTTAGAATGAAATACACTCATGAAAGAAGGGACTATTTTGGAAAATGAGTTTAAAACACATTTAGAGGCCGATAGAGAGGTTTTAACGTCTTCGGGTGTAAAAGGTCAAAAAAACAAAAAAAGAGGCCCATATCGGACGAGAAACGGGTCGAAGATGGAAGATACTCATACGAAAATAAATTTTTATGCTAGAAATGATTTGAAGGAACGGCTCGATAAGTTGGCCAAGAAGCAACCGAAAGGTTTTAGACATAAGCTTTTCAATGATATGTTGGAGCAAATCATTATAGATTTAGAGG
>NZ_JBHVUH010000063.1:0-1027 GCF_042884245.1 Streptomyces sp. NPDC058145
GCTTCCTGCTTCTGAAATCCTTCCTTCTCCTGAAACGACCGCTGCCAGACGGCATAGTCTTTATATTGAAGGCGCATCGGCGCAAGCGAACGGCCTGCGTACAGCTCGCCGAATTCTTTAATCAAGGTGTTGACGGACACACCGTCAGAAATAATATGATGCATATCCGTTAATAAAAGATGACGTTCATCCGATTCTTTCACGAGGGCCGCACGGAAGAGCGGCGCTTCCTCCAGACAAAACGGCCGGACGAATGCGTCAGCTGACTCGGCCTCATCCAGCTGAAACGGTACGCTGTCATGGATGCGCTGCACCGGTTCGCCGTCAGGCCCCGTTTCAAAGGACGTTCTGAGCGACTCATGCCGCTCCACAAGCTGCCGGAACGTCTCCTCCAGCCGGCCGCGGTCAAGCGGGCCCGTCAGTTCCAGCACAGCCGGCATATTGTAGCCGACACCGCCGTCTTCAAGCTGTTGGAGCACATACATCCGTTTCTGCGCCGAAGACACCGGGTAGGTGTCCTGTTTTTGCGCAGGCTGAATCGCTTCATACGGGCTCTCTTCCAAGTCCTGAATAACCGAAGCGAGCTCTTCCACCGTCGGCCGGGCGAAGATGTCCTGTAACGGCACCTGAACACCGAACTCTTTGGCGATGCGGGAGACGAGAGCCGTCGCTTTTAACGAATGGCCGCCCCGCTCAAAAAAGTGATCCCGGATGCCGACGGGGCCGTTTTTCAGCACCTCTTCCCAGAGGGCGCAAAGCTTCATTTCCGTGACGTTCCGCGGGGCGGTGTACGCCCGTCTGTCTGCCGCTCCGCCGGGAGCCGGCAGTGCGCGGCGGTCAAGCTTTCCGCTCGGCGTGACCGGCCATTCGCTCATCTCTATAAACTGAGCCGGCATCATGTAGGCCGGAAGGCGTGTCGCAAGCTCCGCCCGCACGTCATCGCTTTCCCGTCCTTCGATATAGGCGTAAAGCGCGGTTTCGCCGTGTTCGGTCCGGGCGGTGACCGCCGCCTCACGAATGCCGTCGA